>JAYMNP010000001.1:0-625833 GCA_036941025.1 Lachnospiraceae bacterium JLR.KK002 | reverse complement strand
CCAGAAAATACGAGCGTATTTTCGACGGAATGCGAAAAGGATTCCTGCTGGTACTGGTGATATCCCTGTTGGGTACTGTCATTACCGCAGGATTCGGAAAGTATATTGTATGTCTTTTCCTGAAAAATCCTTCTGATACGGTACTGGAATATGCTGTCGCTTACCTGAACACGGTGTCCTTCTTCTTCATACCGCTGGCCATGATTTTTCTGTACCGCAGTTCTTTGCAGGGACTGGACCAGACTTTTATTCCTGTAATGAGCGGCGTACTGGAGCTGGTATGCCGGGTATTTGTGATTGCGCTGTTTCTGGAGCCTTTCGGTTACCAGGCGGTATGCTATACCAATCCTGCTGCATGGGCCGCAACAGGTATACTTCTGCTGTTCACCTATCTGTTCTGGAAACAGAAAGCCCGCAGGCTGCTGTAAGTATTTCCTGTAAGATAAAAAAGAATGCGCTTGCGCATTCTTCGCGCGCGAGCAGATTGCGCAGCAATAGATTTTCTCTCCGCGAGCTGCGTATCTTAACAAAAAGCTGCTGTACCCATGGCGTTTTATCACCGGTACAGCAGCTTTGCATTTATTATCCGTATTTCGTTTCTACACTTTCTTAAACCGCTCTACCTCATCGCGCAGTTCTTCAGAAATTGTCTGATTGTTCTCTGCCTCCTGCTTGATATGTGCCATTGATTCCACCAGACTGCCGGCGCTTTCCGCCGCATTGGTAACGCCTCTGGCACTTTCATCTACAGTAACGGAAATATTATTGATTCCCGTATTAATCCGCTCCATAATCTCTTCCGTCTCTGCAGTTCTGTCTGCAAATTCTGTTACCAGATCATTCACGCTTTCCGCATCCTTCTGGTAATAGTTGGCAAGCTCTACAAATTTATCGTAATCCTTCAGTACGCTCTCATCAATAAATTTCAGCATACTCTCCGCATTTCCCGCCAGTTTTTCCACCGCACCGGTAACCATTCGGCTGATATCCTGAATATTATTGGCCGTATCTCTGCTGTTATCTGCAAGGACACGTATTTCGTCCGCCACAACTGCAAATCCCTTTCCCGCGTCTCCGGCGCGGGCTGCTTCTATGGAAGCATTTAATGCCAGCAGGTTCGTCTGGCTGGTAATATCCAGTATCTCTCCCGTCAGTTCGTTAATGCGCTCCACGCTGCGGCTCTCGGTAACTGCTTCTTCCAGCGTATTTCGGATATCCACCAGCATTTTATTGACAGCCATTTTATTTTCTACCGTACGTTTTCTCACATCCTGATCCCTGTTCTTAATCTGCTCCACCAGCTCAGAACCGTTTTCAGCCCCCTCGGCCATGGATTTTACTTTCGCATAAACTCCGCCGCTTCCTTCGGCAATCTGCTCCAGAGTGGCGGAAACTTCTTCCATGCTGGCTGCCAGTTCTTCCATGGAAGCCGATACATTCGTTACATCTTCATTGGAGGAGTACACCCGATTGTTGATATTATTAACCGAGTCAAACATCTGTTCCAAACGGTCTTTTAACTTCTACATAACCATCTGAAGCTGCTCTATAAAGCCATTAACTCCCTGAACAAGCTGTCCCACTTCGTCTTCCGTCTGGATATCAATACGCTCCGTCAAATCTCCTTCGTTCTTCTGAATCTTCTCCACAATCTGGCTCAGATGGCCGCTGGCATTCTTCGCCGGATTTGCCACGGTGCGTATTACAATCAGCATAGTGACAGCCGAAAACACCAGAAAAATCACAATGGCTATCACATCAAAGACAAACGTACCGGATATTTTTATATCTATTTTATCGGAAACATACTGGATTCTGTTCTCCAGATCTTCCGTATAGGCAATTTTGCTCTCTTCAAGGGACGCAATCAACTTTGCCCGCTCTTCCACCACAGGCGCCAGACTTTCCATATCACCCGCCAGTACCGCATTGGCAATCTGCATTCCCAGATTCAGAAATTCCTCCATCTGTTCCTGTATGGACTTCATTTTGTCTTCCAGAAACTCCGGACCTGCCGCCTGAATATCCTCCGGCTCCTTATACAGCCACAGTTCCTATACGCTTTTTCATGTGTTCCTCCTCCTTTGTAAAATCCGGCTGTCAGTCGGAAGAAAGTTTTCTGGCACATGCAAGCGCCAGAGCTCCCGGCCCAATATGACATGCCACGCTCAAAGACAGAGGGTCTGCCATCTGAATATCCCCGTCGGGAAATGCTTCCTGCACCTGAGCTTTAAATTCCAGAGCTGTCTCCCGGTCTTTGGTATAGGCAATAAAAAGATTCATGTTTTCTCCTGTTTCGTCTCCGAAACGTTTGACAAAATCATTTTTCACAGCTTCAATCATAATATTCTTTGCCTGCTTCAGAGTTCTGGCCCTGGCAAAGGCGTCCAGCTTTTCCCCCTGAATCTGGAGCACCGGCTTTAATTTCAGCAGTGTGCCCAGGGCTGCCGCTGCCGGCGTAATTCTTCCGCCCTTTTTCAGATAATACAGAG
Source organism: Lachnospiraceae bacterium JLR.KK002 (assembly GCA_036941025.1). Classification (NCBI taxonomy): domain Bacteria; kingdom Bacillati; phylum Bacillota; class Clostridia; order Lachnospirales; family Lachnospiraceae; species Lachnospiraceae bacterium JLR.KK002. The sequence continues at coordinate 623,341 of JAYMNP010000001.1, read as the reverse complement.
TGTCTACCATAATATAAATACTGGAATCGTATTTCGTCTTTTCCAGATAATTTTTGATTTCTTCTGCTTTTAATCCCCGCTTTACCAGTTCCGCCGCATCCAGTACAGACTGTTTCTGGGTAACGGAAATACGCTGATTATTTACCACCTGAACACGTCCGTCATAGTCCTGAGACAACATAATGGCTGTCTCACAGGAGCCACTCAGCCCGCTGGACATGGGAATATGAACGATTTCCTCATACTCTTTCAGCAAACTGTCCCACAAATCCGTCACAGAACCCACCGCCGGCATGGAAGTGGAAATTTCCGCATCGCTTTCCAGTTTTTCATAAAATTGTTCCTGGGTTAAATCAATATCTTCAAAATATGTCTCTCCATTGATAAAAAATGGCATGGGCAGCACATTTACTCCGTATTCTTTCGCCTGTTCCTGGGTAATTCCGCTGTTACTGTCTGTTACAACTGCAATTTTTCCCACCTGAGTTGTCCTCCTTTGATTTTTCTACCCATCATTGTATCACAATCTTTCTTTCGGTACAATGGTACATATTTCTTTCAGCCCATTTTCTGAATCACGTCCATGACGCTGTTATAAGCAGCCCGCACTTCTTCCATGTCTGCTTCAAGCCCATCGTAATTCTGGCTGCGCAGCTTCTCCACCACCACAATATCCGCTTCCATCAGTTTTTTCATGCCCAGATTTCCCGCTACTCCTTTCAGCGTGTGGGCACAGTGAAAGGCTTCCTCATAATTCTGCTCTCCCAGCGCTTTTTCCAGCCCTGGGAAATTCTTATCCGCCTTAAATTTAATCAGCAGCCTCTCCAGCAGCATTTCGTTGTTCATCAGCCGCTCCAGTGCCTCTTTCATATTTACGCCTGCTGCACTTAATCCTTCTTTTATCTCCTGATTCATAATTTTTCCTCCCTTTCCTCTGAATTTATTGCTTCAATTTCTCTTCTGGACATGCGGAAACATTCCATAATTTTCGGTGAAAAAATCCCGCATTCACCGCCCAGAACCATATAATATGCTTCTTCTTTGGGATATGCCCGCTTGTAAATACGTTCGCTGATCAGCGCATGGTAGGCGTCCACCACAGATACAATCTGGGCGGAAATTGGTATCTCATCTCCTTTCAGCCCTTCCGGATACCCTTTTCCATCGTAACGCTCATGATGATAACGACAGATTTCCATACTTTTCCTGTGGTCGTCAGGAGTCTGAATACCTTTCATCATTTTCATAATTTCACAGCCTTTGGCCGTATGGGATTTCATATATTCTTTTTCTTCTCTGGTAAGTTTCGCCGGTTTGAACAGCACATGATCTGAAATCAGAAGTTTGCCGATATCCCTGAGAGCTGCCAGCTCTGCAATGGCTTCCACATCTGCGTCTGTCAGCTTATATTCCGGATAATGGGCCTGCACTTTTCTTCCGATAATCCTGCTGATTTCCCTTACGGTCTGTGTATTTTCATCAAATTCCGGATAATGATGTTCCAGAATATTACATACAATGTCGATCATCTGCTGGCTGGATTTTTTCAGCTTATCTGCCTGCAGCTTCATTACCGCATACTGTTTCCGCAGAATCTGGTTCTGTTCCTGCACTTTTTCTTCCATATGGTTTTTATGCTGATACAGAGATATATTATTGTCTACCCGTTTCCGGATTACATCCGAATCAAAAGGCTTGCGTATCATGTCGGCGGCTCCCAGCCCGATACACTGTTTTTCTGTATCTATGGACTGTTCTGCGGTAACCACCAGTACCGGAATATGATTCATCCAGCCTTTTTGTTTCATTTCCTCCAGTACCCTGCTTCCATCTTCTTCGGACAGGTGCCAGTCCAGCAGCACTGCCGCTGTCTCTCCGGAACTTTTCTCCAGAATCTGCAAAGTGGTTTTTACATCTGAGGCTTCCAGAATCTGGTAATCTCTGCGAAAAATTTCTGCCAGAATCATGCGGTTGCTTTCCACATCATCCACAACCAATATTTTATGACGATTCATACTGTTTCCTCCTTAATTCCGAAATACACCTATTTCTTTGCCGGACAGGCGCACCGTGACATTTCTCACGGAGCTGGCTGCTGTCCACTGCAGTCCGTTCATCTGCACTGCAGTCCCGGCGTTCAGGATACCGTATACCATCATTTTTGCTTCATTTGCTTTCTTCCGCTTTTCTTCCAGTTCTTTTGTACGTTCTACCTGCTGCTCCATCTGCTTGCGCTTGATATAAGTCGCCTGTTCCACTTTCAGGTACAGTTCCATTTCATTCCGCACTTCCAGCGGATACTGCTTCTGGAGCTTCCTGTATGCTTCCTCAAAGATTTCCAGCTCAGACTGGAGCTTTTTCAGTTTTATCTCTGCTTCTTCTTCTTTTTCAATCATGGCCTTGCTGACGCCCAGGGAGATATTGGTAAGAAGTCCGGCACGGTTTCCGATGTGATGGGCTTTAATCCCATTAACTGCCGCCGCATTTCCGCCGATAATTGCCCCTTTGCTGCCGGAAATTTCAATTTCTTTTCCTGCTATCAGGTTACTGTTCATTACATAATTGGCGTAAATCCCTCCATTGGCAGTCAGCGTCGCTCCTTCAAAAAATTTCCCATGAATATCCTCGGCAGATTCTATTACCGCCATTCCGCCTCCGGATACACCGTTTTTTATCACAATCCGCTTCCCGCTCTGTAAACGGGCAGCTTCCACATTTCCTTCAATAATCAGTTCATCTTTTGACTGAATCACCACGCCGCTTCCCACATTTCCTTTTACCCAGATACTGCCGTTAAACCGCAGATTTCCGGTGGATATCGTCACTTCTGTTACCACCAGCAGGGGCTGAATGGTGATTTCATTGTTTTTCAGCTCGATTTTTCCGGATTCCCGTGCAATATAGGTCTTTTTGTCCTGGGAAAGAAGGAATCCTCTTCCTTTCAGAATTTGCTTTTCCTGCCCGTTCTGAGCAGGGAGTTCCGTTCCGTCTACGGTTCTTCCCCCAATCCCCGGCTGGGCTTCATGGTACACTGCGATTACCTGACCGGCTTTTACCTGTTCAAAATATACCGTGTTCTGGTAGTCAATGGAGCCATCCTGTCGGACTGCCGGAATCTGCGGAATTCCTGTCCGAAAGAAATATTCATAATATCCGTCCCGGCCCCGCTCCGGCCGCACTCCTTCTGCCGCCAGAAATCTTCTGGTACTTTGCTCTGCTTCTTTCAGATTCTTTTCTATTTCATCCTGTTTTATTCCGAATACAACGTTTTCTCTGGCCAGAAGCCGCATGATTTCATTCTTACTTTTGGAAGTGCCTTTCTCCAGGGTAACATACACTTCCATTCTATCCCGGCTTACAGTCACCACACATTCCGATGCCTGCCGGGCCTGTTCTTCCAGCAGCTCTATCTGAAAATCTGTCTGTTCCACCTGACGAGCCTGTTCCTGCATTTTCATGCGTATCTGCCGCATTTCTCTGGCTGAATACATCAGGCTCTTATAGGCAGATACGTCCAGACCCTTCTCAAGACCCAGACGGATTTCTCTCATCTGCTGCCAGCGGTACAGTTCTTTTGCATACAGGGACACATCCACACGCCGTTCCAGGCCCAGGCGGATTTCCCGCATCTGCTGCCAGCCAAAATAGATTCTGGCATAAACGGACACATCCAGACCTTCTTCTACTCCCAGACGGATTTCCCGCAAGGATTCTCCAAGAAATTCTTTGATCAGATACCGGCTGATATCTGCCTTATGCTCCAGACCCAGACGGATTTCTTCTAACTGATCCGGCTCGTATCCCGCCTCAATGTAAGAAAAAATATCCACGTGGCCCATTTTTGCCTTGCGTATCTGGCGCAGATATCCGGCTTCCAGTTCCTGATGTCCGGACAAATCCACTCCTTCTTTCAGGCCCTTGCGTATCTGGCGCATACGGTCATAGGAAATTTCAGGTCTGGCATAGACAGACACATCCAGCCCCCGTTCCAGTCCCTTTTTAATTTCTTCCATCTGAAACCAGTCATAATTTACAGAAGTATACCAGGACACATCCAGCCCTTTTTCCAGTCCCTGGCGGATTTCCTCCACCTGCCCCTTATCAAACCCCATCGCTTCATATTTTCTGACAAGCCTACTGTTCACTTCTTCCCTTTCTCCTCTACTTATTTTCCTGTTTCTTAATTTTATGGTAAAATTACCGGACTGTCAAGAACAAAGCACCTGCGGCAATGAGACATATGTTCTGACGCCATACATATACTGGCCCATAACGAATCGGCAAAGTATATTGTTTGATAATTCACAGTAACAAGATGCTTCCTGTAAGATAATAAAAAGGAACTGCGGAAATAAATACTTCCACAGTTCCTTTTTATTTTTTATAACATCTTCAGGAATTACATCATTCCCATTCCGCCTGCACCGCCTGCCGGCATTGCAGGTACGTCTTCTTTGATATTTGCCACTACGGACTCTGTGGTCAGCAGTGTGGACGCTACGGAGGTAGCGTTCTGCAGTGCGCTTCTGGTTACCTTAACCGGATCCAGAATTCCTGCTTCTACCATATTGACATATTCTTCTTTTGTTGCGTCGAATCCAACGCCCGGCTCAGATTCTTTTACTTTATTGATAATAACTGCTCCTTCCAGACCTGCGTTTGCTGCAATATAGAACAATGGGGATTCCAGTGCTTTTAAGATTACCTTTGCACCTGTCTTCTCATCTCCGTCCATGCCCTCTGCCAGTTTTGCCACTTCTTTTGCCGCATGGATATATGCGGAACCGCCGCCTGCAATAATTCCTTCTTCTACTGCTGCTCTGGTGGAGTTCAGTGCGTCTTCCATACGGAGTTTGCTTTCTTTCATCTCTGTCTCAGTTGCTGCTCCTACCCGGATAACAGCTACGCCGCCTGCCAGTTTTGCAAGTCTTTCCTGTAATTTTTCTTTATCAAATTCAGAGGTGGTCTCATCAATCTGCGTACGAATCTGTGCAACTCTTGCGGAAATAGCGTCTTTGTTGCCCTCTCCGTCTACGATAATGGTATTCTCTTTCTGTACTTTTACAGATTTTGCACGTCCCAGCTGATCCATGGTGGTCTCTTTTAACTCAAGGCCTACTTCCTCGGAAATCACCTGTCCGCCTGTAAGGATTGCGATATCCTCCAGCATTGCTTTTCTTCTGTCGCCATATCCCGGTGCTTTTACAGCTACTACGTTGAACGTACCACGGAGTTTGTTTACAATCAATGTGGTAAGTGCTTCGCCCTCGATATCTTCAGCGATAATCAGCAGTCTTGCTCCGGACTGTACCACCTGCTCCAGCAGAGGCAGGATTTCCTGAATATTGCTGATTTTCTTATCGGTAATCAGGATATAGGGATCATCCAGTACCGCTTCCATCTTATCCATGTCGGTTGCCATATATGCGGAAATATAACCGCGGTCAAACTGCATACCTTCTACCAGATCCAGCTCTGTCTGCATGGTTTTGGATTCCTCAATGGTAATTACACCGTCGTTGGAAACTTTCTCCATAGCGTCTGCTACCAGATTTCCGACTTCTTCATCACCTGCAGAGATAGCTGCTACCTTTGCAATCTGATCCTTGCCGTTTACTTTCTGGCTCATGGCTGCAATAGATTCAATGGCTTTCTCAGTAGCCTTTTTCATACCCCGGCGCAGAACGATTGGATTAGCGCCTGCTTCCAGGTTCTTCATACCTTCTTTAATCATTGCCTGTGCCAGAACGGTAGCTGTGGTAGTTCCGTCTCCGGCAACATCATTGGTTTTTGTTGCCACTTCTTTTACAAGCTGTGCACCCATATTCTCAAATGCGTCTTCCAGCTCAATTTCTTTTGCAATGGTCACACCGTCGTTGGTAATCAGGGGAGCGCCGAAAGATTTATCCAGAACCACGTTCCTTCCTTTGGGTCCAAGGGTTACTCTTACGGTATCTGCCAGTTTATCCACACCGGCCTCTAATGCTGCTCTGGCTTCTGTGCCATATTTTAATTCTTTTGCCATGATAAATCGTCTCCTTTATTTGTGTTCTTTACATATTTTAATTAAGGAAGTTCCATTTTTATACTTCCGGTTCCCAAAAGCACCGGTTGCTTTAGTTCTCTACAATTGCAAGAATATCATTCTGTTTCACAATAATGAATTCTTCCCCGTCAATTTTTACTTCATTTCCTGCATATTTGGAGTAAATAACCTTATCGCCTTCTTTTACCTGCATGGTTACTTCTTTACCGTCTACCATTCCGCCAGGTCCTACTGCCACAACTTCTGCTTCCTGAGGTTTCTCCTGTGCACTTCCTGCCAGAATAATACCGGACTTGGTGGTTTCCTCTGCTTCGCACTGTTTTAATACAACTCTGTCGCCTAATGGTACTAATTTCATTACAATTCCTCCTTATTGAGTTCCTGTTCTGTACTTATTACATTTATTAGCACTCATTTATGTCGAGTGCTAACTGTTTCTGTACATAATTTAGCACTCCCTATTTTCTTTGTCAATATCCATTTTCAGATTTTATAAAAAGTTTAGATTTAAAGTTACAGTTCACACCTTAGCCCGCATGGGAAAATGCATGTTTACATGCGATTTTCCCCATACGGGCTAAGGAAGGGAACACCATATTATGAGCAAAGTTAGCTGCATGGCAGCGAGAAAGCGCCGAAGGCGCCTTTGCGAATGGTGTGTTGTGAACTGTAAATGCTGCCAGGCTGCTCAAATTTATTTGATAAAGGCTGCGTTTTCATCTCAGTCCAGGGGATGTTCTTCTATATACTGCTCCATAATAGCAGCGGCCATCCGGACTAATTTCCCGCAGGGACGTTTTTTATAGTATTCTTCTGTTCGTTCCGCCGGTGTCGGCTCATCCTTTTTCCGGTTCAGCCCCAGCAGTTCCCGGCAGACAATGGAGCCATTTTCCTGCTCAAAGGCCGCCGCAAGCTGCTGGATTCTCTCATAGTGCTCTTTTTTACCCTGCATGTCTCCCGGCGTATCATATCCATACAGGATTCCCGCTGTCAGAAACATACCGCTGACGGAGCCGCAGACCTCCCGCAGCCTGCCCATTCCCCCGCCGAAAGAGGAACTGAGCCTGGCCGCTGTTTTCTCATCCATACCATGCAAATCTGAAAAGGCCAGAAAAACCGCCTGGCTGCAATTATATCCTTTTTTGAAATTGTCTTCTGCTATCTGTCCGTATCGGCTCTCTTCAAAATACATTTTTCTTCTCCTGATTCATAATCACTTTATCAGCTGAAATAAATCAGCTCATCTTCCGGCTTCTCCGCCGGCTGTATCTCCAATGCGTACAGGACAGGGCCTTTTCCCCGGTATTCCAGTGCAAATTCATTCTTCATTTCCGCGGTAATGGTAATCCAGGATTTATGAGAAATCTCTGCGGCTTTGTCATATTTGCATTTGAAGCCCACAAAGGTAATATCATCCGCACAGCAGGTCATGGCAAACCTTCCCGGAATAAACACGCCTTTTTTCAGCTTCTCCGGACGGTACACCAGAGCCAGGAACCGCACCTTTTTTCCCTCATATTTTTTTGGATCATCCAGAGCATCCATATACCAGATGCCATAATCCATGTCTGTAATCTCAATCACATCCTGATTCAGGTCATAGGGCAATTCTTCCATATCATTCTCGTCTATGGTTCCGTCCTCCCGCTCATAGGCAATCTGAGCTTTCCGGTTCAGCACCTTGATGGCCCGGCGAAATTTCCCTTTGGGAGTGTCATCGGTACAACGGTTGATAATAACCACATCTGCCGCAAAAAGCTGTTCCATAATCATGGCCCGCATATTGGCCAGATACATTTCAAAGGTGGAAGCGTCCACCGTAGCCAGAGACTGTACCAGCACCCAGTTTTTGGGCAGCTTCATCTCCAGAAATGTGGACATCTGCCAGGTTCCGTTGTATTCGATAAATACCTGATCCGGGCGGTATGCTTTGCCAAGCTCCTCCAGTTTTTCTCCGGTAAATCCTTCCTCTTCTTCTATTATTGCCAGTTCGGTGTTTACGTTCCGTAATTCCTCTTCTTCAAATTCCACTTCTCCCTCTTCACAGAGAATCAGCAGCGTTTTTCCATTTTCGCTGAAATTTCCGTCAATCAGCGTCTCCCGTATCAGAGAGCTTTTCCCGCTGTCCATAAAGCCGGAAAACAAATATACCGGAATTTCCATCTTTTCACACCCTTCCTATATTCCAAACAGCTCTGCCAGTTTTTCTTCTTTCATGTCCGTTCCAATTACACAGAGCCTTCCGGTGTAATCCGGTTCCCCGGTGCGCAGCTCATACTCTCCGTCTACCATATCAAAATAAATCCAGGTACCGTCTTCTGCCGGAACCATGCCCTTTGCCCTTAAAATGGTACCATAATCTTCCGTATCACAAAATGCTTTCATGGCATGTTCAATGGTATCTCTGGTAAATACGTGAGGCGTCTCTCTGCCCCAGCTTGTGAAAATTTCATCTGCATGATGGTGATGATCATGGTCGTGACAGCCGCAGGTACAGTCCGGCCCATGGTCGTGCTCATGATGGTCGTGTTCATGCTCATGATGATGGTCATGCTCATGCTCATGCTCGTGATGATGATCATGGTCGTGATGATCGTGCTCATGATGGTGCTCATGCTCGTGATGCTCATGCTCATGATGGTGCTCATGCTCATGATGACGGTCGTGCTCATGATGGTGTTTCTGTTCTTCCACCAGTTCTTCTTCCAGTGATTTCTGCTGTTCGATTACTTTATAAATCTGTTTTCCGTCAATCTCATCCCAGGGCGTGGTAATCACAGCGGCATCCGGATTTTTCTCCCGGATGGTTTTTACCACCAGTTCCGTCTGCTCCGGTTTCACATTCTGTGTACGGCTTAACACAATTACCGTGGCGTATTCAATCTGGTTATTGAAAAATTCACCGAAGGCTTTCATCTGCCTGATGGCTTTGGCTGTATTAACCACGGTAATCCGTCCGTTCAGCTTCACTTCGTTCTCCGCTTCCACTTCCCGTACAGATTTCATTACATCAGAAAGTTTTCCCACGCCGGAGGGCTCAATGAGAATCCGGTCCGGATGAAACCGCTCCATCACTTCCCGCAGGTTTTTCCCGAAATCCCCCACCAGGGAACAGCAGATACAGCCGGAATTCAGCTCGCTGATTTCAATACCGGAATCTTTCAGAAATCCTCCGTCAATGCCGATTTCTCCAAATTCATTTTCAATCAATACGATTTTTTCACCCTGAAATACATCCTCCAGCATTTTTTTGATAAAGGTTGTCTTTCCTGCGCCTAAAAATCCTGAAATAATATCAATCTTCGTCATTCTTTTCCCTCCATCTTAATTACAATAGCGAATCACAACAGGTTACCATTCCTTTTTCCACCAGAAATACCGGCCGGTAAGACAGCTTCGCTTTCCGAAGCCCCTCTGCTCCTGTGTCCTCCTCCCGGTTCACATATCGGTAATCCTGGGCCTCATGAGCCACAAACTGCTGATTTATCATGGGATACGCCCCCTGAATCTCCGCAAAGGCTTTTTCAATATGCACCACAAAGGTATCGGGATTCAAGGGTTCCCCGATGGTAAATGCAACAATTTCCCCTTCCGGCTCTGTCCGCAGCAGGCCGCCCTTTAACTGCAGCTCCTCCAGAAGGCGCAGGGCATTCAGAGTTACACACATCTCCGCCCGCTTTTCTTCATCCTGGTCGCATTCCGCTTCTTCACGCCATTTCAAAGCCATCTGGAAACATTCTTCCACATTTTCCCCGGTCACAGGTTCGTACACCCAGTCAGGATAATTTTCCTTAAATTTATTGATATGGTTCCGTTTTCCATGGAGCTTTTTGCCTGCAAGGGTGGTAAGTTTCTCCGTTTCGTACACATAATCGGCGGAATCCCTGTCGTATGCAATCTGAAATTTTCCCGGATACCACTGTTCCAGCAGTTCAAATTCCTGCTCCTGTACCAGGTGCATGTGAAATTCCTTCTGCTGCTGCCGGAACCATTCCATCATCACATCCATTGCTTTCCGAATCTGTTCCGGCTCCCCTGCCGGAAAGGTAATGCTGGGTTCCCCGTTATCCAGAGTTCCCCGAAATACCAGCGTATCTTCCACCACCGCAAAATCCGTGGGATATTTCCGGCTCCAGAGGTAAATATTCGGGAAAATCAGTTCGCAGCTCCGATATGTTTTCCGGTTCAGATAGTTCTCAATTAATTCCCGGTCTTCCAGTCCGATTTTCTTAAATTCGATTTCCATAAATCTCCTGTCCGGCGGCTTCCGGCCGCCTTCTTCTCTTATCTTCTATCCGGCAAACTGCATACTGTAGAGCTTTGCATAAATGCCGTCTTTTTCCAGTAATTCTCTGTGGCTTCCTTCTTCTTCGATTCCGCTGTCTGTCAGCACCAGTATTTTCTCTGCATTCCGTATGGTAGACAGGCGGTGGGCAATCACAAAGGTGGTACGGTTTTTCGCCAGTTTTTCCAGAGATTCCTGCACCACTTTTTCACTTTCGTTATCCAGCGCTGAGGTTGCCTCGTCAAATATCAGTATGGGCGGATTTTTCAAAAATACCCTTGCAATAGACAATCTCTGCTTCTGGCCGCCGGAAAGTTTCACGCCCCGCTGGCCGATATCCGTATCATACCCGTCCGGCAGGGCCATAATAAATTCATGGGCATTGGCGCTTTTGGCCGCTTCCATTACTTCCTCTCTGGTAGCTCCCGGCCTTCCGTAACGAATATTGTCCATGACCGTACCCACAAACAGGTACACATCCTGCTGCACAATGCCAATCTGACTGCGCAGGCTCTTTAAAGTCACATCCCGGATGTCCTGTCCGTCAATTTTCACGGCGCCGCCCGTCACATCATAGAACCGGGGAATCAGGCTGCACAGGGTACTTTTTCCTGCACCGGAGGAACCCACCAGAGCCATGTAAGCCCCTGCTTCTACCTCCAGGTTAATGTGGTTCAGCACCGTTTCCGTATTTTCTTCATAATGAAAAGATACGTTGTCAAAGGAAATATCTCCTTTGACATGTTTCAGCTCCACAGCCCCCGGCCGGTCCGCAATATCCGGCGCAATAGCCATCATTTCCATAAAACGCTCGTATCCGGTATAGCCGTTCTGGAACTGCTCCGTGAAGTTAATCAGCTTTTTCACCGGCTCCGTAAAGGTATTAATATACAGAAGAAAGGTAATCAAATCTGTCACACTGACCTGACCGTTGGTAATCAGCACTGCGCCGGATACCAGCACCACAATGGTTATCAGTGTGGTCAGGGCGCCGAGACCGGAATGATATCCGGCCATGTAGCGGTAACTGTTCTTTTTGGCCGCCAGAAATCCCTGATTTCCTTCTTCAAACTTGTCCAGTTCCACTTCCTCATTGGCAAAGGATTTCACCACCCGGATGCCGGACAGGTTATCCTCAATCTGGCTGTTGATTTCTGCAATTTTTACCCGGTTCCGCTTAAAAGCCCGTTTCATCCTGGTATTAAAATACATGGCGTACACCAGCATGACCGGTATAAAGGCAAAAGCTATCATGGTGAGTTTCACATCAATATTCAGTAAAATTACAAAGGAACCCACAATCTTGATGACAGAAATCACCAGATCCTCCGGCCCGTGATGCAACAGCTCGCTGATGTCAAACAAATCACTGGTGATTCTGGACATAAGCTGTCCCACTTTCTGATTGTTGAAAAAAGAGAATGACAGCTTCTGGTAGTGACCGAAAATCTCCGCCCGCATGTCATACTCAATCTTTGCTCCCATCACATGGCCGTAATTGGCAATAAAATAATTGCAGAAACATTCCACCGCAACAAGCACCAGCATCAGAACTGCCAGTCCCGCAATCTTATGCAGCGCCGCCCCCGCTTCCATGGTAATCACATGATTTGTAATATAACGTACAATCAAAGGAATTACTAATGTCACCCCTGCACCCAGAATTGCAAAAAACATATCTGCAAGAAATAAGGGCAGGTAGGGCCTGTAATAGGATGCCAGCTTTTTCAGTTTTCGTTCCATTAAAATCCCCTTTCTTATAAAATTTTTATTGGGCTTATTCCCCACCGGCATTATGCCATATGCAATTTTGCGCCCACAGGGCATATTATAACACAACTGGTATTTTTTTCAAATCTTTTGAGGGAAGTCTTTCTCTGCATTATTTTTATCCAGTTCAGGAGCATTCATTACACGATATTGTTGCATTTTAAAATTGAGCTCTCGTTTTTTCTGTCACTTTTTTCTGTCGCTTTTTTTCTGTCGCTTTTTTCCGTCACTTTTTTTCTCCTGCAATTGAAATTTTACTGCCCTCTTTCAATTCCTGATAGCTTTCATAATCAAACTGCCGCCGGAACTCTGCCCCCAGCCATTGAAATGCTTTTACAAACAGCTTCACCCTTCCTTTTCTTTCTATATTTATATAGGTAGGTATGATCACATTTCCGCCTGGTTTGCATACCCGTTCCAGTTCCCGTATGGCCAGACGGGGGTCTTCCAGCAGATGAATCACATTTCCGGCCACAACTTTGTCAGCAGCATTGTCTCTGCATTTTAAATTTGTCATATCTGCCCGCCTGATTTTTACATTGGAATATTTTCTGCATTTCCGTTTTGCCTGTCTGAGCATTCCCAGGGAATAATCGGTGGCAATCACTTTACGGCACAACGGCGCTATCTGCCCTGTAATTTCTCCGGTTCCGCAGGCGCATTCCAGCGCGGTGTCCTCCGGCTCTATCCATTCAGCCACATCTTTTCCCAGCTGTGCATAAACTTTTCCGTTATATAACGTCTCAAACAGGTCATACATACCTGATACCTTGTCCCAAAACATATGTTTTACCTCCTGGTTCCTGTCAAAAGAAAAATAATTGTCTGTCCTCCGGCTGTGATACACCGCTCCATATTTTTTTATTATATTCTTTTACCGGCAGAATCTCAAGGTAATTTCCATAATAAAATTGACGCACGGAAGCTGATATTTTATAATATAGAAAATATGTAACTATTCAAAACCCAATGAAAACCTGACGCCAGACTGTTCAAATAAATTTGAACAGGGTCTGATGGCTTTATTCCTGAAAGGAGCAGACTTATGACCCCAGCAGAAACTTATTACGAAAACCTTGCCAAAACCACCATGAAAAATCTGGAAAAGCGCCATTTTGAATGCCATTACTGCAAAACTGCCGAAGAAGCTGTAACACTTGCTTCTGAACTGGTGCCCTCCGACAGTACCGTTTCTTTCGGAGGCTCCATGACTCTGGCAGAATCCGGTATGGCTGACGCGTTAAGACAGCGCGATGATATTACGCTGCTTGACCGCAGCAAAGCCGGCACCCCGGAAGAAGTAAAGGAAATTTACCACAAATCCCTGAATGCCGACTATTATTTTATGAGCAGCAACGCCATCACGGCCGAGGGGGAACTGGTGAACATCGACGGCACCGGAAACCGGGTGGGCGCCCTGATTTACGGGCCGGAACATGTGATTATCCTGGCAGGTATGAACAAAGTAAGTCCCACACTGGAAGAAGCAGTTTCCCGTATAAAAAATGTGGCTTCTCCCCTCAATGCCAACCGCCTGAACCGGAATACCCCCTGTGCCGCTACCGGATTATGCGCCGACTGTTTGAGTCCGGACTGTATCTGTTCTCATACGGTCATCACCAGAAAAAGTGCGCCGGAAAAGCGGATTAAAATCATTTTAATCGGGGAACCTCTCGGATATTAAAACATCCGATTCGCCGTCTCGCACAGGCTTATGTCTACAGGGAGCAATGCCGGCCTTTTGGAATATATGAAGGTGACACTATCATTGATGATACAGTAACAATTTCCATCTATCATTCGGCAGGTAATTGCCCGGCAGGCAATTGCGAAACTATCCAGTTATCAAAATTTCATGTACAATTGCTACAGTTTCTCTTAAATATTTTCCGCATACAAAAGGCCGAAATGCCAGACGCATCGGACATTCCGGTAAGCCTCCGACTACAGATAACCATGTTCAGCAAAGGCTTCCATGGTTATCTGAGTCTTACCTCCATGGTGCTGAAATGCATTTCTCACCTTTTGCACGAAAAAATATTTATATTCAAAAAGTGTTTGCATGGGTGACGACGCAGACGATTACACACTTACGTACACCATTGACTCATCTACAAGATTCAGCGATATTTTTCAGGGTTTAAGAAAAAAAGGGTATTTTCCCAATGTTTCTGGTAATGGTTTGGACACTATTTTATGGTGAAAATGATTTAATATCATGGAAAACAAAAGAAGATAAACTGTATAGCCGTTTTGTCACCGGAGAATCAACTGTCTTTGACCGGATACGTCGGACGCCTGCTAACATATACTTTAAGTATTATTCTCCTCCTGAAAAAAGGGCTCAGCAGATATTCAGGATGTTTGACGGTTCTAAATTTCATATACGGCACGAGGGATTTATGCCTGAGTATGAAACGTACGGTATTCCCCAGGCGGTTGAGGAGCGTTGGCGCAAAGCTCTTTTCATATGATAGTTATCCTTTTGCTGAACGGATTGAAGTACGTCTTATCGGGCCAATTCGTTCTTATTGGCTTTTTGTTTATCGGGAAAACAGGAATGAATGTTATCCTGATTTCACAAACGCCATCCCTGTATTCTTCTTGCAGCACACAGTTCCCAATCTGTATCTCATCTTCATCTTTTACAGGATAAAAGATATTTTTCTCCGTATCGCAAATCACAAGTTCTTCTATTTCGACTGATACATTTTTGTGTCAAAAGGATTGGGAATTTTCGGAGCTGTTCCTGCAACAGGATTTTCATCGGTTATCAGTATCGTTCTAATGCTCCCCAATTGGGTCAAAAGAAAAATACGTTCCGTCTGGTAAAAACAAAGATAAAGAAAGATATCATAAACCAGGGGATATCCTCTGGTTTTCCGCCTTTGATTGCCCGGCTTTCCGTATCAGCCCACCCGCTGTATATAAATCCCCGGCAATCATAAGCCCATAGCGGTTCCGGTAACGAACATGTACTCTCTCAACCTTTTCATTCAATTCACAAATATAATGGCTCATAATCTAATCTCCTTTTTTATTCTGATTTTTCAGGCGAAAATGTTACTGTAACATTTCCATCACCCAAAGCTGCCAGTAAATCCTCTTTCGTGGCATCCTGGATTTTTCCCAGACGGGTAAAATTCCAGGAATTTGTGTCTTAATAAATCGTAATACTCGTACCGGGGTAAAGAATCACATCTCCTGGTTCCGTTGTAATCCGCTCATCGTTCCTCGGCAGCGTATTCCCTGTTTCACCAACCTTCTCAAAACTGCCGTAGTCATGCATGTCAACGGTATCTGCACCTCCCCAGGCAGTAATCTAATCCATATGACCATCCCGAAAATGAACAGCAGACCGACACATTTCGTGTCAGCCCATCCGGCATCTTTGGTATCAAAGGTGCAGTCCTCAAAAACCGCATTTTTGATATACTGGAAGGAATACTTGCCCCTGAAAGTGACTCCCCGGAATGTGAGATTTTCAGAACGCATCATAAAGTATTCGCTGACCGCAGTGCTGTCTTCCATACGGATGCCCCGCACCGACCAGCCAAACTCCGGCGAAATAATATCACAGTCCCGGATAACCACATCACTGCATTCCCGGAGAGCCTTAATCCCATGCATCTTCGTATCCGTAATCTCAATATAGTCGGAATACCAAAGGGATGCACGACAAAGTTCCGTCATTTCAGAACCGGAAATTTTAAGCCCATGGTCATGCCAGAACGGATAGCGGAGATTAAAAAAACAGTTTTCGGCCGCAATATCGGAACATTCCTTAAAGGCGCTTTCCCCGTCTGCCGGGCCATCAAAAGAACAGCTTTTCACCAATACGCCTTCGCTCCCATAGAGAGCCCTTTCCATGTCAAAAGTCTGATTTTCAATGATTCTCATTACCAATTTCCTCCTTGTTTTTCTTTTATTTAAATTATAGCAGTCAATTTATTCCATAATAAATACTTATATCTTATCATTTTCAATAGTTGAAAACTATTGAAATTCGTGTTATAATACAGAAAACCAAAAAGGAGAACAGCACATGGAATTACGTGTACTTCAATATTTTCTTGCAGTGGCAAGGGAACAAAGCATTGTCCGCGCAGCAGAATCCCTCCATCTTTCCCAGCCAACCCTTTCCACTCAGATCAAGGCAATGGAGGAAGAACTGGGCAGGCAGCTTTTAATCCGCGGCACCAAAGGTTCCAGAAAAGTCACATTGACAGAAGAAGGCATGATCCTTAGAAAGCGTGCGGAAGAAATTTTAAACCTCGTCCATAAAACAGAACGTGAAATTTCGCTTTCGGACGAAGTTGTCGTTGGGGATGTCTATATTGGAACCGGCGAAACGGACGCTGTCCGTCTGATAGCAAAAGCCGCGAGGGAACTATACCAGACATATCCGGGAATCCACTACCACATCGCAAGCGGCAATGCAGTTTTTGTAATGGAGCAGCTTGAAAAAGGGCTGATTGATTTCGGCCTTGTGTTTGGTGCCGTAGATCAGGCAAAATATAATCATATTAAGATACCGCTTACAGAAGTCTGGGGCGTGCTGATGAGGAAAGATTCTCCTCTTGCTGCAAAATCGGATATTTCTCCGGAAGATTTATGGGACAAACCGCTGATCCTGTCAAGGCAGGAAGATTCATCCGGTGCATTGGCGTCCTGGATGCAGCGTGAAATATCAGAATTGGAGGTTGTCGCGACTTATAACCTGCTTTTTAATGCTTCCCTGATGGTAGATGAGGGCCTGGGCTACGCGATTGGATTCGATAAAATCATTAATACTTCCGGAAACAGCAATCTCTGTTTCCGCCCTCTCAACCCACGAAGGGAAGTTGGAATGTGCATTATATGGAAAAAATACCAGGTGTTTTCTAAAGCGTCTGAAAAATTCATGGCACAACTGAATGAAACGCAGAAAGAAATTATTTAAACATTCAGCTTCAGATTCATCTCTTCTTCTGCCTGCTGCTTAAATTCTTCCAGCTGATCCTGATCCGGCACCGGAAGTTCTTCAATGGACTGAACTCCGAAACTTCTTAAGAATTCCTCCGTAGTCCCGAACAGCAGAGGCCTTCCCGGCGCGTCCAGCCTGCCCAGTTCACAGACCAGATTATATTCCATCAGTTTATTGACCGCATGAGCACAGCTCACTCCCCGTATCTTTTCAATTTCCAGCCTGGTAATGGGCTGTTTGTAGGCAATAATAGACAGTGTCTCCAAAAGCACATCGGTCAGCACATGGCGTTTGGGCTGCCGGGCAATTTTTATCAGATATTCGTACATTTCTTTTTTGGTACACATCTGAACGGCATTTTCAATTTCCATAATCTCAATTCCGCGGTTTTCCGCTTCATACCGTTTCATCATACCATGTAAAATATCCCGGATTTCCTCCGGACTGACCTCCAGAACTTCCGCCAGTCTGGACAGCTCCACAGATTCCCCCATGGCGAATAAAATCCCTTCAATAATTGCTTCCTGTTTCTCCAAATTCATACTGACCTGACTCCTTATGCCGGCACCTGGCTTTCCCCGCTGTTTGCATAAATAATAATATCATCAAAAATATGTTCCTGAGAAATATGTATTTTTCCTGTTTTCATCAGTTCCAGAACCGACAGGAAAGTGACAATAATTTCCATTTTGCTGCTCTGGGCTTCCAGCAGTCCCCGAAAGCTGAACCGCCTGTGATGTAATGCATACTGCTCCAGATACACCATACGTTCGTCCAGGGATACCTCTTCCCGCTCGATTTTTCCAAACCGGGAACGGATTGGATCAACTTTATCTTCCTGCCTGCGCATAACAGATTTAAAAATCCCGTTGAGCTTTTTCAAAGTCACATCTGACAGCAGTTCCTGCAAATTCACCGGCTCCTCGTACTTTCTCACTTCCTCCGGGATTGTGGGCATTTTAAACAGCACTTTTTCCGCGTCAATCTGCCTGTCCTTTAACTCATAGGACATACACTTGTACATTTTATATTCCAGCAGCTTCTGGACCAGCTCCGCTCTTGGGTCTTCCTCTTCTTCCTCAGTTTCCTCCCTGGGCAGCAGCATTCTGGATTTGATATCAAGAAGGGTGGCGGCCATCACCAGAAATTCACTGACAATATTTAAATCCTGCCGCTGCATTTCACTGATATATTCCATATACTGGCTGGTAATTTCCACGATGGGAATATCATAAATATTTACTTTGTTTTTTTCCAGCAGATGTAAAAGCAAATCCAGAGGACCTTCAAACACCTGCAGCTTTACCGTCAAATCCATACTATCCCTTCCTCAAAACAGCACTATCACATATTCTACCTGTATCTGCCGCTTTTTTCAAGGGAAATTTTGTCATCTGCTCCCGTTTTCCGGCAAAAATCTTACCGCCAGCAGTTCCGCCCGGTTAAAAATCCGTATATGAAAGGTATGGGTGCCCAGCCCCCGGCTGACAATCACGCTCCTGTCTCCCACCTGAAACCGTCCCGCGTCATATCCTGGAAACCAGGTAAGCTGAGGAGAAATAATACTTCCAATCCCCGGAATCCGTACCAGTCCCCCATGATTATGGCCGCAAAAGGTCACGTCTGCCCCCCAGCGGATATAATCCTCTGCATACGCCGGATTATGGGCAAGAAGAATCCGGAACAAATCCTCCCGCCGGTCCGGCAGGCGTTCCTGCATGTAGTTTTCTTCCAGCGGGACAATCCGCCCTTTTTCGTAATAATCCAGCTCCAGTTCCAGGGCAGACAACTGTACCCTGTTCCCGCCCATGGAAATTTCCCGGCTCTCCGTCTCCATCACCGTAATCCCTGCTTCCTTCACCTTTGACATATAATCCTGAAACAGCGGATGATTGATTCTTTCCGGGTCACGCAGGCGGCTTTCATGATTTCCATAACTGTAATATACCGGGGCAATGGCTGCAAGCTGTTTCAGCGTCTCCAGTGCAGTCCCATATGTCCCGCTGTATTTCGACACCAGCATATCTCCGGGGATAAAAATTATATCCGGATTTAATTTTCTTATTTTTCCCAGAAGTCTCTTATTCTCTTTTCCATAAATAAATCCATGCAGGTCTGCGATTACAATTCCCAGCGCCTGCTCTTTTATTTTGGATGAAGAAATCTCATATTCCGTCACCCGGAACCTGGTCAGTTCCCATTTCTGCCACAGAATACAGCACAAAACAACTGTAACCATTAAAAATAAAATCTTCATTTATTTTCACCTTCCCTGGAATATCATACATGCCTTCCGCTTAAACTATTATATAACATTTGGAGGTTCTGATATGCATTGTATATTGTCTTTTTTCCTGTCTGCGTGTTTGCTGATGTCCTCCCTGCTTCCCACTTCAGAAGTAACTCCGGAACAGCCGCCTGCAGAGGAAATCACCGTTTCCGCTCCTTCCGTGGTGCTGATGGAAGCCTCTACCGGCCAGGTTATTTACGAAAAAGAGGCTCACACCTCCCTCCATCCGGCCAGTATTACGAAAATCATGACCATGATTCTGATTTTCGACGCTCTGGAGGAAGGAAAAATCTCACTGGAAGATACCGTAACTGTATCGGAATACGCTGCCAGCATGGGTGGCTCACAGGTTTTTCTGGAACCTGGAGAGACCCAGACTGTGGAAACCATGCTGAAATGTATCTCGGTGGCCAGCGCCAATGACGCCTGTGTGGCCATGGCGGAGCACATCTGGGGCAGCGAACAGGAATTTGTCTCCAGAATGAACCAGCGCGCCAGAGATCTGGGCATGAAAAATACCACGTTTGTAAACTGCTGCGGCCTGGACGTAGACGGGCACATGACCACCGCCTGGGATGTGGCCCTGATGTCGCGGGAACTGATTACCCGTTACCCGCAGATACATAATTACTGTACCATATGGATGGAAAATATCACCCACGTTACCCGGAGAGGCTCGTCGGAGTTCGGCCTTACCAATACCAACAAACTGATTCGCCAGTATCCCTATGCCACCGGATTGAAAACAGGTTCCACCTCCCAGGCAAAATACTGCGTTTCCGCTACCGCTGAAAAAGACGGTATGAAGCTGATTGCGGTAATTATGGCAGCTCCGGACCACAAAGTCCGTTTTCAGGACGCCACCACCCTGTTAAATTACGGGTTTGGAAAATGTCAGGTGTATAAAGATGAAAATAAGGATAAACTGCCCAATCTGGATGTCCACGGCGGCGTCACCGACCAGGTCCCTCTGGCCTATGAATCCGGATTTTCCTGGCTGGACGTGACAGGTTCGGATTTATCCGCCATAACCAAAGAACTGGTTCTCCCGGACGCCGCGGAGGCGCCTGTCAAAAAAGGCCAGACTGCAGGAAAAGTTGTCTACAAACTGAATCAGAAAGAAATCGGCTCTGTCAATATACTCTTTCAAAAAGGGGTAAAAAAGGCACTGTTCCGGGACTATTTTCTGAAAACACTGGAACAGCTCCTGTTCTGTTAGCATTTTTCCGGCAGCAGTATCACCCCTGACGGCCATTTCCCGGCAGCAAAGTAAGTCCTGACAGCCATTTCCCGGCAGCAGAGTAAGTCCTGACAGCCATTTCCCGGCAGCAGAGTAAGTCCCCCACTGCTTTACAGCAGTGGGGCAAACAGACGCATGACGCCCTGCAGAGTCCGAATGGCCGCCGGACGCTTCCTGCAGAACTCCAGATTGATTTCTTCCGATTCTTTCATGGTATTCCATACATCTTCTTTTACCTGCATGACAGCATCTGACCGATACATCCAGACTCCGCACTCAAAATGCAGATACAGGCTGCGGTAATCCAGATTTACGCTTCCCACAACTGCCACTTCGTCGTCGCACACAAAGCATTTTGCGTGGAGGAAGCCCGGATTATACTGATAAATTCTCACTCCGCATTCCAGAAGGGGCTCATAATAAGACTGGCTGATCCAGTATACAATCTGCTTATCGGGAATTCCCGGCATCAGAATCCGCACATCCACTCCGCTCTTTGCCGCATTCTGCAAAGCCTTTAATATTTCGTCATCGGGAATCAGATAGGGGGTAAAGATATAAACATATTTTCTGGCGCGATTAATGATGTTCATATAAATATTTTCCCCTACATTCTCATGGTCCAGAGGACTGTCCGTGTAGGGCTGCACATATCCGTCTGTATTCCAGGGCCTGGTCTGATAGCGGGAAGGGCGAAACAGCTCCGGATCCTGCTCCCGGCTCTTTGTAATATAATCCCACATTTCCAGAAACATCACCGTAAAACTCCAGACGCCCTCGCCCTCCAGGCGAAGGCCCGTATCCTTCCAGTACCCGAACCTTTTTACTTTATTCACGTATTCATCCGCCAGATTAATACCCCCCGTAAATCCCACTTTACCGTCCGCCACCAGAATTTTCCGATGGTCCCGGTTATTCATAACCACAGACATGATGGGATACAGCGGATTGAATCGGACACACTTTATCCCCCATTCCTGCATTTGCTGATAGTACTTTTCCGGAAGGGTGGTCACGCACCCGAAATCATCATAAATGAAACGTACATCCACGCCCTGAGCCGCTTTCCCCTTTAAAATGTCCAGAATTTTTCCGAACATATAACCTTCTTCCACTATAAAATATTCCATAAAAATAAAATGCCGGGCTTCCTCCAGAGCCTTCAGCATATCCGGAAACATTTCCTCTCCGGAGGAATAATACTTCGTTTCCGTATTTTTATAAACGGGATATCCCGCCCATTCACTGACATATTTCGACTGACAGTAAACAGACATATCCTGTTCCTTCAGTTCTTCCAGCAAATCCTGGTGTTCCGGCAGGCTCTGCTCTATTTCAAAGTTGACAGCTTCCATGCGCTTTCTGGTGGGTCTGGTCAGCTCTGACCGCCCAAAAATAAAATAAACCAGAAGCCCCACAACGGGAACTGCCAGAATTACCACTGTCCAGGCAATTTTATAGGACAGATTGCTTCTTTTATTTACAATGACCAGCACCACAAATACGGCGCTGATATCCAGAATTGTATTCAAAAAAGTATAACGCATCTGGAACCCATACAGAAATGACAGCAGCCAGCACAGCTGAAGCAGAATTGCAATCGCTACTATGGTTGCCCTCCCCAGTAAAAATTTCTTAACTTTCTTCATCCAACCACCTCTCGCCATGGCCTGTTACGAAAAGTCTGCAAAAATGCCCTTTCTGCCATGATACACTGGTGATATTTTAACACAATAATTTCCCAATGTCTACCATTCCCCACCCCTGCTTCGACAGGGGCAGCCCCAAATCCACCGTCCGCTGGTACAGGCGCAGCTTTACATCTGCCGGAGAAAAATGAGCATATTTGCTGAGCAGCAGCGCAATACTTCCGCTTACCATGGGAGCCGCCATGGAGGTGCCGCTTTTCCTGGTATATGTCCGGGGATAGACTCCGCAGCTTGTAACATTTGTGCCTGGAAGCACCAGTTCCGGCTTCACCACACAATGGTCTGTGGGGCCCTGCCCCGAATAGTCCGGCTTCAAAGGTGATTTTCCAATCTGCTCCCTGGTATCGTCAAAGCAGCCCGCCGTAATAATTTTCCGACAGATACCGGGTACGGTAATGCTGTTTTCCCCCGGTCCGTTATTTCCCGCCGCAGCGACTACCACAAGGTCGTTATCCCAGGCATATTCCACCGCCTGCAGAAGACGAATCCGTTCCCTGCTCTCCGCATGAAGCACCATGCCGATGGAAATATTTACAATCCGGATGCGGTAATTCCTTCTGTTCTCCACCAGCCAGTCAATAGCCCGTACCACATGCTCCGTATTTCCATTTCCTCTGTAGTCCAGTATTTTCAGAATAATAAAATGGCATCGGGGCGCAAGGCCTGTATATTTTCCATTGGAAAGGCTGCCGTCGCCGCCGATAATTCCGGCTATGTGGGTACCATGGCCATTATCATCGTAAAGAGAATTTCTTCCTCTGACGTAGTCCCGAAAACAGACGATTCTATGTTCAAAATCCGGGTGGGGGTAAATTCCGGTGTCCAGCACTGCCACGCCGATTTCTTCCCCGTAATAGCCTTTTTCCCAGGCCTGCCCGGCATTGATAATCTTTCTTACTCTGTCCATATGCTTCTCTTTTTCTATTAATATATGCGTCTTTGGATATTTTGCCTTTGGCGGACCTTTTATGCAGATTTCATATGGCTTTTTATTCCCGGAATCCGCTGCCCCTGAAAGCAGACAGCCTTCATTATAGATGATATCCCTGCCGCTGAATTAATTGCTTTAATACACTCATTACTGTACCCGATTTTATGTTGGTTTCAATATTTTTCACATAAACGACATAAAATTCTTCATTCTGATATGGCAGTATTTTCATCGCACAATATCTTAGTAAAAAATTCCAATTCATCTGAAATAGCTCGACCATAATTGTAATAATTATCATCATAATTCAGATATGCCGCTTCACTCATTTCTTTTATTTCTCCATCTTCAAATGAAGCTAAGGCATTTTCAAAATCATTCCACAAGTCATCCTCAAAAATATATTTTGTTAATTGTTCGTAAAATTCCCTATTATTATTCCAAATATAATCTCTAAAAAGACTCTCGTTTATTATTTATCCCTCTTCCTTATGTCCTATCTACATGGCACTGACTCTATATAATTATTACACCAATAAAGAAAGCTATCTGCATTCCCCTAACTTCTCCAATATCTCCATAACATCCGGCTGCGTTGGTGTGAATTTGATACCACGCTTCAACATGCCCATGACTTTTCTCGCTTTCTGCTCAATTTCTCTGACAGTATGCTCACTTGTCAACATCAGATGATTTCCGGCGATTGTGTATTCACGTTCTATGTATTCTTCCGTTATCGGGAACATATCCTGTATCAGAAATGCACTCTCACGGCTATCATCCAGTTTGACGATATGGAGAATATCACAGGGTTTCCCAGCTATTTCCTTTGAGATACGGATCCGGCATATCTTCAAAAAATTTATCCTGGATAATGTAAAAACCTGTTTTCTTCATTTGCCTGTCCTTATTATAAAAAAATTTCGTTTTACGAAATTCTGCGTCGCCCTGGCGGCATATTTCCTTTGCATTTGCGTGTGCATCTTTGTTTTTGTCTTATAGGACGAAAAAGTCCCTCGCCTTACGGCGAAGGACTATACTTTCAACCCAACCATTTATATACCGCATATCGGTCAGCGGTAAACTTTCAACCCGACCATTTATATACCACATATCGGTCAGCGGTAAACTTTCTTTGTACCACTTTTTCTGACAATACTCCTGAACCAGCCAATACATCAGCCAGGAGCTTCTTATTTCTGGCTTCTTCAAACTATGGTCAGGAGCAGCTCCCTTTCAATTTCTCACACATTTTCCACAGATAATTCTGTAAAACATCTGATATGCGTCTTCCGCCGATTTACCTTTCAGTCCTGTCTTCCGGAATGATACTTGTATTTCCAAAATCTCCATGATAAAATAAAAACATTCGAACAGAAAATACCGGAATATACAGAAAGGTGAGATGACCATGAATACTACCGTTACTCTTGGAAAAACCGGCATTACCGTAAACAAAAACGGCTTCGGCGCTCTTCCCATTCAGCGCATTTCCATGGAAGAATCCGGAAGGCTGCTGAGAAAAGCATACGATGCGGGCATTCGTTTTTTTGACACCGCACGGTTCTATACGGACAGTGAAGCCAAAATCGGCGAAGCCCTTTCATCCGTCCGAAACCAGATTTATATTGCCACCAAAACCGGGGCGCAGAACGCAGAGGAAT
Organism: Lachnospiraceae bacterium JLR.KK002; assembly: GCA_036941025.1. Classification (NCBI taxonomy): domain Bacteria; kingdom Bacillati; phylum Bacillota; class Clostridia; order Lachnospirales; family Lachnospiraceae; species Lachnospiraceae bacterium JLR.KK002. The sequence continues at coordinate 598,440 of JAYMNP010000001.1, read as the reverse complement.
TCCGGAAGGACCTGCACACCAGCCTGGAACTGCTGAAAACAGATTATATTGATATTTATCAGTTCCACAATCCTGCCTTCTGCCCGAAACCAGGGGACGGTTCCGGCCTGTATGAAGCCATGGAAGAAGCCAGAAATCAGGGGAAAATCCGGCACATCGGTATCAGCAACCATCGCCTGAAGGTTGCCCATGAGGCCATTGACAGCGGCCTGTACGAAACTCTGCAGTTTCCCTTCTCCTATCTTTCCACTGAGAAGGAAAAAGAAATCGTAAGCCGCTGCCGGAAAGAAAATATGGGATTTATTTCCATGAAAGCTCTGTCCGGAGGACTGATTACCAACTCTGCCGCCGCTTACGCTTTTCAGGCTGAATATGACAACGTGCTGCCCATCTGGGGGATTCAACGGGAATCTGAACTGGATGAATTTATCCGCTATATGGAACAGCCCCCTGTTCTGACGCCGGAACTCTCCGAACTGATAGCCCGCGACAGGGAACAGCTCGCCGGAAACTTCTGCCGGGGCTGCGGCTACTGTGTTCCCACCTGCCCTGCCGGAATTGAAATCAACAACTGTGCCAGAATGTCCCTGCTTCTGCGACGTTCTCCCGCCGAACTGCAGCTTACTCCGGAAGTTCAGGAAAAAATGAAGAAAATCGAAGACTGCATCAACTGTAACCAGTGCAGCGCCCACTGTCCCTACGGTCTGGATACTCCCGCACTGCTGGCAGAGAATTACCGGGATTATAAAGAAGTGCTGGCTGGAAAGCCATTGTGACAGACAAATGCAGCAGGAAAGAAAGGCAGGCAATCAACAGGCCCCATATCACAGCCCATACTCCAGCTGACAGTCACAGGGCTCCGCCTGATACAGCTTCTGATTGTACTCCTCCGCTTCCACACAGCCCATGGCATGATAAAATGCCTGGGTTTCCTCCGATGAATGGGCCGATATGTACAGTTTCGCCGCACCCAGCCTTTTTCCTGCCAGAGCAGCATACTGAAACAGTTTTTTCCCATACCCCTTTCCTCTGGATTCGCAGGAAACATGGATACAGGAAAGCTGTACATACTGCTTCCCGGAGCCAAAGCGCTCGTGCTCCACGGAAGCAAATCCCTTCAGCTTTCCGTCTTCCAGACATCCGATGACAAATCCTCCTGTGTCGGCGGTATTTTTCAGGCATTTTACCAGAAATTCATATTCTGATTCTCCCCACTGTTCCACAAAGGGAACTTCTTTCAGTTTCCAGCCGTCCGTTTCTTTGCGCCAGCAGCGTTTCACTTCCTGGTAACGGTCGAAATGCCGAAACAGTTCCCGGTCAATCTGAGGTTCTGATATCAGTTCAAATGTCACTTTCATTCTCTTTCTTCCTTTATCATGCAAGGCAGATACAGACCAGCGCTTCCCGTTTCAACGTCTGCGTTCAGGGCCTGGTCTGCCCGTTTCCATATATAATATATTTTGTACTGGTCAGCTCTTTTAATCCCATGGGGCCTCTGGCATGGAGCTTCTGGGTACTGATACCGATTTCGCCCCCGAAACCGAATTCAAATCCGTCCGTGAACCGCGTGGAAGCGTTGACATACACAGCCGCCGCGTCGATTTCCTCCAGAAATTTTCTGGAATTATCATAATCTCTGGTTATAATTGCTTCGGAATGCCCCGTATTGTACTGATTGATATGGGAAATGGCCTCATCTATGGAAGATACGGTTTTTATGGACAAAATGTAATCCAGATATTCCATGCCCCAGTCTTCCTCTTTTGCGGGCAGAATACTGCTGCAGGATTTCCGGCTCTCCTCATCTCCTCGCAGTTCCACCTGCTTTTCTTCCAGCCGCTGTGCCAGCCTGGGAAGCAGGGCGTCCTTTACTTTCTCATGTACCACCAGGGATTCACAGGCATTGCACACGCCGATTCTCTGGGTTTTTGCATTAAAAATAATATCCACAGCCATGGCAATATCCGCAGATTCATCCACATAAATATGACAGTTGCCGGTTCCGGTCTCAATCACAGGCACCGTTGCCTGCTCCACCACAGTCCGAATCAGTCCTGCCCCTCCCCGCGGAATCAGTACATCCACATACCGGTTCAGCTTCATAAATTCAGCCGCTGTTTCATGGCTGGTATCTGTAATAAGCTGGATGGACTCTGAGGGAAGGTCACATTTTACCAGTGCCTCCTGCAATGTCATGGTAATGGCATTGTTGGAATGCAGCGCGTCCTTCCCGCCCCGGAGAATTACCACATTCCCCGCTTTAAAACACAGCCCGAAAGCATCTGCTGTCACATTTGGCCGGGATTCATAAATAATACCGATTACCCCCAGAGGCACACGCTTCTGGCCAATCAGCAAACCGTTGGGACGCTGCTTCATGGACAGAACTTCCCCGATTGGGTCTTCCAGTCCTGCAATCTGCCGCAACCCTTCCGCCATCTGGGCAATTCTCGCCTCCGTCAGCAGCAGACGGTCCACCAGCCCCGGAGCCATACCGTTTTCCTTCGCCCGCTCCACATCCGCATGGTTGGCTTCCAGGAGCATTTTCATATTTGCCATAAGGTAATCTGCCGCTGTGGTCAGAACTTTATTTTTCCGGCCGGCCGGCAGATTCCGCAGGACGGTCTCCGCCTTTTTTGCATTTTGTCCAATCTGTTCCAGTGTAAGATTCATCTTGTTCCTCCGTTTCTTTTCTGCTATTCTTGGAAAAAGAATACGCCATGGGAATTTCCCGGTTCCTTTCTATACAGTATAACAATTTCCGGTTCTTTTGTCATTCCCTGAGAAAAAATTTCTCCGGTTATGAAACTTTCCATGGTTCCAGCCCGTCTAATCTGTAACACAGGCAATTGCGAAACTCAGTAATTATACTGATTTCATGTACAATTCAAAAAGTTTGAGTACAAATATTTTCTCATACAAAAGGTGAGAAATGCATTTCAGCACCATGGAGGCGAGACTCAAAGAAATATGGAAGCCTCTGCTGAACATGATTCTTTGTATTCAGAGGCTCACCGGAATGTTCGGTGCGTCCGGCATTTCGGCCTTTTGTATGATGAAAATATTTAAAAAAATTGTGGAAATTGTACATGAATTTTTGACAATTGAAGCGTTTCGCAATTGCCTGTAATCTGTAACAACCGGAAAGGAGAACACAACATGAACACACCAAAGATGCAGCAGCAGATAGAACAGGAACTGCTGGCTTCTTATGAATCCCTGTACCGTCTGGCCTTCACCTATGTGAAAAATGAATCCGACGCCATGGACGTCGTGCAGGAAAGCGCTTACAAAGCCATACGGAACGCCGCTTCCATCCGGAACGAATCTTACATCCGTACCTGGCTCTGGCGTATTGTCATCAACACCTCCCTGGAAGTCCTCCGGGGGAAACAGCGGGAAACATTCCTGGAAGTTCCGCAGGAACAGGGAAAAGAGGACATCTATCCCGACTTTGATACCATCGACGCTCTGGATGTGCTGAATGAAAAGGAACGTGCAGTCATCGTTCTGCGCTATTTTGAGGAACGGAAGCTCCAGGAAATTGCCGATGTACTGGATGAGAATCTGAACACTGTCAAAAGCATCTTATACCGCAGCCTGAAAAAAATGAAAATCAAACTCACGGAAGGAGAACTCTGCCATGAATCATAATTTAGACCAGATAAAACAGGATTATCAGAATATTAAAGTCCCGGAAACATTAAAAAAACAGATGGAAGCTGCCATTGCACAGGCAAAAAAAGATACCGCAGAACATCTGCCGGAGCAGGCGGATACCCGCCGGAAGAAATCTTCCATATTCCGTTTCCCCCTTGCAAAATGTGCCGCAGGTGTGGCGGCGGCAGCCCTGATACTTGTAATACTGGCCAACTCCGGCCCTTCCATCGCCCACGCCATGGAACAGATTCCTATTCTGGGCTCCATCGTCAGGATTGTCACATTCCGGGAATATGAACATCAGGAAAACCGGATGGAAGCCAATATCAAAGTCCCGGAAGTCCAGGTAGAAACCAACGACGGAGAAATCCTGGAAGATGCCACCCGGAAACTGAATGACAACATAAAGGCTTATACGGATGAAATCATCGCCGCTTATGAAGCAGACCTGAAAGCTGCCGGAGGAGAAGGCACAGAAGCGGTAAATCTGGACTACGAAGTGGCAACGGACAATGACAAACTGTTCTCTCTGCGGTTCCATCAGACCATTACCATGGCGGGCGCCGCTCAGATGGAGAAAATCTATCACATTGACAAACAGACCGGAGACATGATTACACTGAAAGATTTGTTCCAGGAGGGAGCCGATTACAAAACTCCCATCTCTGAAAATATCAGACAGCAGATGAGAGAACAGATGGCTCAGGATGAAATGAAATCCTACTGGGTAGACAGCGACATTCCGGAATGGAATTTTACGGAAATATCCGACAACCCCAGTTTTTATATCAATGAATCCGGAAAACTGGTAATTGTCTTCGACGAATATCAGGTGGCCCCCGGTTACATGGGCGTGGTTACTTTTGAAATCCCCACAGATGTGGTGAAAGATATTGCAAAAGAAGGATATTTCATGTAACATGCAGCGTCAGAGACTCACGACAGAAACGTCCATGCAGCACATTCCGGAGACTTACGACAGGAAAGTCCATACAGCACACTCCGTAATCACTTCATCCATGGGAATATCATGCGCTTCTGCTGCCAGTTCTTCCACAAACTGAAACTGGTATGCAATACCGATTTTCATACATTCCCGGCTCCTGGCAAAATACCGGTCGTAATACCCGCCTCCATATCCCATACGGTTTCCTCTCCGGTCAAATCCGAGGCCCGGCACAAGCACTGTCATTCCCGGCTCCGCCGCAGGAATTTGGCTCACAGGCTCCATCACATGAAAGCTGCCCTCCTGGAAATCTTCCAGTGAGGCAGCTTCATAAAATTCCATCTCTTTTCCTTCCACTCTGGGAAATGCAATTCTTTTCCCCAGTGTCAGAGCTTCTTCTGCCAGCGGCAGCAGGTTCACTTCATTGCCAAGGGGATAATAGAAACAGACGGTCCGGGCCCCGGAGAACCATGGCCGGGCTCTCAGTTTCCGGCAGATTTCTGCCGACAGCTTACTGGCCTGCTCAGAAGACAGGTTTTCCCGCTGCTGCCGGAGCCTCTGTCTAATTTGCTTCTTTGTTTCCATATTTCTCACCCAGATTTTCCGTGGTTCCATCCGGATTTACCACGTCAATACTGTCCAGCTGGGAACGCAGGTTACGCCTGATATTTGCAATATATTCTTTCCGCAGTAAATCCTGCTCTTTTTTCTCCGCCTCTGTCAGACCTTCTGCTTTGGACTTTCTGGCCAGTACATTAATTCTGTCTATCTTACTCTGCTCCATGGTATTCTCCTTCCCTATTCCAGACTTTTTTCAATAAAATCCGCAATATAAAAATCCTCGTCCCGATGTTCCCGGAACAATGTTCCCACAAATTTCCCTTCAAAAATCCGATGAAGAACACCCACATCCGCTCCGTTGGCAATAATCATGTCCGCTCCGGAACAGGTGGCAATCTTCGCCGCAGTCAGCTTGGTTTCCATGCCTCCCGTGCCCACATCGCTCCCTGTGGTTCCTTTTGCCATGGAGATAATTTCCTCATCCAGACAATCTACCACAGGAATCAGCTCTGCAGCAGGATTTTTATGAGGATCGTCGGTAAACAGACCGTCAATATCAGACAGCAGTACCAGTAAATCCGCTCCCACCAGAGAGGCCACCAGGGCAGACAGGGTGTCGTTATCGCCAAACTGCATTTCATAGGTGGAAATGGTATCATTTTCATTGACAACGGGAATTATGCCAAGACGGAACAGCTCTTCAAAGGTGTTCTGAGCATTTTTCCGGGAAACGTTGTCCTGCATGGTGCCCTTCGTCATAAGTATCTGCCCGGCGGTCTGATGATATTCAGAAAATAATTTCTGATAAGTCATCATCAGCCTGGCCTGGCCTACGGCTGCACAGGCCTGTTTGGTGGAAATATTATCCGGCCGCTCCGTAAGTCCCATAACCGTGCGCCCTACCGCAATGGCGCCGGAACTTACCAGACACACATCCATTCCGCAGTTGCGGATATCGCAGAGTTCCCGCACCAGACGCTCTATCTTTCCCAGATTCAGCCTTCCCGTAGCCTCGTGGTGCAGAGCTGCCGAACCGATTTTTACAACCACTCTTTTTTTCTTACCGAAATACTCTTTTGCTTCCATCTCTGTTTCCATTTCTGTTTTTATCTCCATTTCCATCTCTGTTTCCATATCCATTTCCGTATCTGTTTCCGTATCCCTTCAGCCTGTGTTTTTATTCCTGTCCCACTTTCTCCATGGTTTTCGCACTGGGATAAATCTCATCCATCCGTTCATCCGGAAATTCCCTGTCCAGCCAGACAGCCAGCTCATGGGCAGGCGGAATCCCCTGTGCCCGTTCTCCATAGCGGGCCAGCGCCAGTGCGGATATCCCTATATCCCATACCATAAATACCAGGAATATCCAGGTCAGTATTTTTCCCGCTTTTTTCGGGATTTTTTCAATCCACCGCGATATCAGAGGATACAGTCGTTTCATCCACACCCATGCGGCAATTCCCCAGAAAAAGCAGTACAGAAGATTAATCCTGCCTCCCAGATTAAATGGTATGTCGCTGTAATCCCAGAACACTGTTCCGAAGGCCAGTTCGGTAAACACGCTGCAGATATATTCATAAGCCCCGCCCAGCAGAGTTCCCGCCAGAAAAATATGGCTGTCCTCCTGATTCCGGTAACGGTAAAGCACAATGGTAGCCCCGGCAACGCCAATTCCCCAGACCAGGCTGAATGTACCGTACACCAGGCTGCTCCTGCTCATCCACCAGCCCATGGTAAACCGGCAGAACACCATTTCCACCAGAGCCCCCAGGAAAGCCCCCAGGAAGAAAATCCACATAACCTTATAAAAACTGCAGCCATAAGCAAATACCGTTTTCTGCCGTATTAATTCCTGTTTTTCTTCCTCGGTTTCCGCCTTTTTCTGTTCCAGTCCGGGAAAGGCCCGGTTCATACGCCTGTCCACCAGCCTTACAATTACAGCCTGCAGGGATTTGGCGGCCTGATTCAGCCCTTCCGCAATCTCAGACATGGCCTGATTCTGGTTTTTTATTTTAAGCAGTGCGCCGACGGTCATAATCACATCCACCGCCAGTATCAGGCAGAGACCCGATAATACAACAATTCCCGGCAGATAAGGTATGTTCTCCAGCACTCCCACCAGAATGGGATTGAGAAATTTTATCACAAAAATCCCCAGACCTCCCCAGATTGCAGCCGCCGCCAGACAAATATAACCGCCGGCCTGGAACCTGCGCCCGGAATAATCCCAGAGCCTGAGATGGAACGCTTTTTCCAGCAGTAACCCTGTCAGCAGCTCCGTGACCGTTCCCACAATCATGCAGCCCAGAAACAGATAGAACCACTCTTCTCTCAGGGAATCCATAAATACCAGCATAAACACCATGGAAAATCCGTACACCGGACAAATCATTCCATTCAGAAATCCACGGTTAATGAATTTTTTGCGGCCCGCAGCAGCATACACCACTTCCAGGCACCAGCCCAGAAAGCTGTAGAGAAAGAACAGGCACACCAGTTCAAATCCTGTATATATCATACATTTCCTCTTTCCGTACTATAAGTTCACATTTATGTATCCATATCAGTAATTGCAAAATCCGGTTATTTTACCCATCCACAATATTCTGCAGCCAGATTCCCTTTTTCACCAGTACGTAACCCAGAATACATTTCAGCGTCTCAATCATCTGGCAGCTCAGATACACATACACAATGGGCAACCCGGTAAAATTCGCCAGCACGAAAGCAAGGGGAATATCCACTGCCCACACATACACGCTGTCAAACAGCACGGTAATCCAGGTTTTTCCGCCGGAACGCAGGGTAAAATAGCAGCCGTGCATAAAAGCATACAGGGGCATACATCCCGCAGCAATCAGGATAAATCCCGTGGCAAGGCTCTGCACCTCTCCGGAAGTATTGTAAATCAGCGGGAAGAAGGGTGAAATCAATGCCAGCAGGCTTCCGCACACCAGGCAGGTGGAAACGGTAAAAAACAGCAGTTTCCGGTCCGTATCCCTGGCTTCTTCCATTTTTCCGGCTCCCAGAAGCTGCCCCACAATAATTGCAATGGCTCCTCCGATGGACAGGAACACCACATTAAACAGGTTGGAAACAGTGCTGGAAATATTCAGTCCCGCCACCACAGACAATCCCCGGACAGAATAGCACTGCAGCAAAAAAGCCTGCCCGGTGGACCAGGCAATCTCATTGAGCATAATAGGAATTCCCTTCCGGATAATATTTACGGTCAGCTCCCTGGGTATCCGCAGGCTGCGGTAAGCCCCTTCGATAAAGGGATGTTCCTTCCGATGACGGTATGTCCAGCACATCAGTATGGCGCATTCCACCACTCTGGCCATATTCGTTGCAAGAGCCGCGCCCACGGCTCCCAGAGCAGGCAATCCGAGTTTTCCGAAAATCAGCAGATAATTTCCCATAAGATTTACCAGAACCGCGGCAATTCCGGCCTTCATGGGCAGTACGGTTTCCCCTGTCTCACGCAACGTACTGGCATAAGTCTGGGAAACGGCATAAGGCACAATACCAAAAATAATCACCGTCAGATATTCTTTTCCATATTCCAGTGTTCTGGCAATATCTCCGGTCTGAGCGCCCTCGTGGAGATACAGCATAATCAGTTCTTCTCCGGCTGTGAGAAACAGCCCGACAGCCAGAATCGTCATCAGAATGCAGATGATAAATTTAAACCGGAAGGTATTGCGCACCCCCTCCTGGCTTCCCTGCCCGTAATACTGGGCAGTAAAAATCCCGGCGCTGGAAACGCCGCCAAAAATACAGATATTGAATACCGTCATAAACTGGTTCACAATGGCGACGCCGCTCATCTGCTCCGTGCCTACCTGTCCCACCATAATATTGTCCAGAAGGCTTACAAAGTTGGTAATCCCGTTCTGGATAATAACAGGCACCACAATCAGCAGGACCATCCGGTAAAATGCCTTATCGCCTATGTACCTTTTCCAAAAATTCCCTTTCATCTCCGTTCCCTTCCGTCACGTTCTCTGTGTTGCAGCATTCGTTTTTTCATGATTTTTCTATTCTAGCACATCAGACGTCCGGTTACAACATGATTTATCCGGAATCACAGCTCCTGCAGGAACTTCACGTATTTCTCCCACAGGTTTCCTGTCCTGCTCAGAAAGATACGCTCTTTGGCCAGCGTCACATTATCGGTAATGATATTGTCCACATGAAGTTCAATCATACGGTCTATGTTTTCTTCTGTGTTTACGGTCCAGGCATACAGTTCCTTTCCCGCATTATGCACATCGAAAACCATCTTTTCCGTAACGCTTGTGGCCTCTATGCTGAAATGATCCGCCGCCCCAAGCTGATTGATATCTCCGTATGCAAAACTCATCACGTACACGGTCCGGATGTTTTCACGATATGCTTTCACACGCTCCAGAACTTCATACACCTGAGAAGTAATCACGCATGAATCTGCAAAATCCGCTGCTTCTATCAAATCCACCACGTTCTTTTCAAAGTCTGTTTCATGGCCTGTGGGCTTCAATTCAATATTTAATTTTATATCATGCTCTTTTGCAAAAGAAATCACTTCTGCCAGCAACGGAATTTTCTCGCCGGCAAACCTGCTGTCAAAAAAACTTCCGTTATCCAGCTTCTCTATTTCCTCATACGCCAGTTCCCAGGTATTCCCGGCAACGCCTGTGGTCCGCTTGAAACTGGTGTCATGAAGGACAATAATCTGTCCGTCTCCGCTCTGCTGCACGTCCAGTTCAATCCAGTCTGTTCCCAGTCTGGCCGCCCCCTCGAAAGCCGCCATGGTATTTTCCGGATAAAAAGAAGAAGCTCCCCGATGGGCTGTCACCTCCATAATTCCCTCATGTTCTGTCCGCAGCTCAATTTTATGATTGGAAATACCGTAAAGATAAAAACTGAAGCCAGCCACCGACAGCAGAAACAGAAAATACAGAAGAGCCAGCACGGTCTGGCACCCCAGCAGCGTCAGCAAATCTCTTCCCCTGTGATTTTTACTCAGATGCCGGCTTCTCTTTCTGGCCTCTTTAAAGTTACATCCCTCCAGAGTAAAATAATGAAAGGCATACAGCCATTTCAGCAGTAACAGCTCCAGCCCCGCCAGTACAATCAGAAAGAGCAGCAGCAACAGGCCGGCAACTGTGACAGGGTTCAGCAGAAAAGAGCCGATATTCTCCAGAGTCAGGTAATTGTAACCGGTTGCCTTCATAATCCCATGAAAACACCCCAAAAACAGGGGTGTAAACACGGTAAACGACAGGATTTTATACAAAATTTCAAATCCCGCCAGGGTTTTCCAGTTCACTTTCAGCAAATTCATAACTTTTCTGAGTTTTTTCATTAGTAATCCTCCCATAATATCCATACCGCTCTCTGTACTTCCGGAACATGAAAAGGGACAATGCAAAAGCCATCAGCTCCGCCGCCGGCGTGGCCAGCCAGATTCCGTTTACACCCAGCAGGGCCGGAAGCACCAGCATGGTAATCAGCATGAATACAAAGGAACGGGAAAATGCCAGTACTGCCGAAACCATTCCGTTGGACAAGGCGGTAAACATTCCGCTGGCAAAAATATTAAATCCGATAAAGAGCAATGCCAGCGTGCAGATTCGGTTTCCTGTCACCGCCAGTTCATACACCGGATTATCCGGCCGGGCAAATACCGATACCAGAGGCCTGGTCACTGCCAGAGACAGCGCCACCGTGGCCAGGGACAAGACGCCGATTACCTTCAGGCTGACTTTCATCAGTTTACGGAGCTTTTCCCTGTTTTTCTCTCCGTAATAAAAACTGAGCATGGGAGCCACCCCATAGGAATAGCCGGTATAAAGGGAACTTGCAAACATCAGTACATACATAATAATCGTAATGGCTGCAACACCATCTTCACCCACATATTTTAGCATAGTCCAGTTGAATATTAAAGTAATGATTCCGGTTACCATGGCGGTAGCCATCTCCGAACAGCCATTGGCGGCAGCAGATTTCAGCACCTGAAACCGGAACACAGGCTTCTCAAAGTGCAGCAGATTCTTTTTCCGGCTGAATACCGCAAGTCCTGCCACTGCAGTAACAGAATATCCCAGCCCCGTAGCAATGGCCGCTCCGCGGATTCCCATGGGGAACACTGCAAGAAAGCAGAAATCCAGCGCCATGTTCAGCAGGCCCCCGCTTACGGAACACACCAGCGACAAAGTGGCTTTCCCACATGCAATCATGTAAAGGGTAAAGTTATTCATCAGCAGAATGGGTACGGTAAACATCAGATAATGTTTCAGATAATCCGTACAGTACCCGGCAACTTCTGCCGACAGGTTCATACCGGCAAATATATGGCTCATAGCCAGAGAACCCGCTGCCCACATAAAAAGGCCCGCAGCCACATTCACCAGAATCAGGGCCGTGAAATCCTCTCTCGCTTCTTTCTCTTTCTGTTCCCCCATCTTCCTCATAATTACCGCACTGCCTCCCGTGGCCAGCATGGTGGAAATGGCAGTCACAAACTGAATAACCGGAGCGGTGAGATTGATGGCTGACAAGGCTCCGGTACCAAGCAGGTTGGATACAAACAGACCGTCTACCATAGTGTAAAAAGACATAAACATGGTCATAACAATGGTAGGAACAGCAAATTTCAGAATATTTTTCAGTGTTACCGGTTTCTGATACGCATTTTGATTTTCCATAGATTCTTCTCCTGTTCTCTTGTATTTATTTCTTATATGTTGTATCATAAACCATACAGTGACTGTACGGTCAAGGAGAAGTTGTATGAAAAATCAAAATCATAAAATGCTTACCATCGGGCAGTTTGCCGCCATGCATGGAATTAATAAGAAAACCCTGATGTGGTATGACGAAATCGGCCTGTTTCCCCCTGCCATGGTCAGCCCGCAGAATGGATACCGCTATTACAGCTACCGCCAGAGTTCCATTCTGGAGACCATTCTGCTGCTGCGGGAACTGGATGTATCTGTAAGTGAAATTCAGGATTTTATGAAAAACCGTTCCGCCCGCAGCCTGAAACACCTGCTGGATGAGAAAATCACGGAACTGGACCGGCATATCGCCCATTTGCAGGGACTTCGGAACACACTGGCCAGCCATCATCAGAACATGACAACGCTGCTGCAGATGAATTTATCTGAAATCACATTTGTGGAAAAAGAAGCATGTCCCCTGGTTACCGCAGACATCAGCAGACAGGTCTCTTTTGAAGAAGAAGTGGAACTGATTACCAGGGAGACCCGGAAATACCGGCTCCGCCGCCTCCATGACGCTTCCTACGGAACCATGATTCCCGTGGAACATCTGTATCAGGGAAGATTTGACGAATATTCCAGCCTGTTTGTGGAACTTCCTTTCCCTGTTCCGGAAGAAGGTCTCCACCTGCGGCCCGGCGGAACATATCTCCGGGCTTTTTTTCGGGGAAACTGGGATTATCTGCCGGAAAAATACAGGGAAATTCTGGATTTTGCCCGTAAAGAAGGAGTAACCCTCCTGGGCCACTCCTATGAAACAGGTATCAATGAAACGGTCATTGACCGTATGGAAGATTATATTGTGCAGATTGAGATTCCCATTTTCACTCCATCCCGATTGCAGATAGCAAAATAGTAAGCGGGAAGGTAGCCTTTTTCTCAGTCCTCTCCGGCAGTCTTCTCCAGCACCAGTTTTATTTCTTCATTTTCCAGGTCTTCCGTATCGTAAAAGAAAAAATCTTCTTTCTTCATCCGTACCATCAGAATCTCATCTCGGTATGTCCCGTCTTTTAATTTAAATGCCCTGGGACTGACGCCCGTCTTCTGAAAACCATATTTTTCATAGAGACGTATGGCTCTTTCGTTATCTGAAAATACGCCCAGCTCCAGCTGTTCAAATCCATTTTCCCAGGCCTGCTCCAGCGCCAGTTCCAGCATCCGGCTGCCCAGGCCAAGTCCTGTGTATTCCTGCAAAACAGAAATGCCGAAATAACATCTGTGCCGGGATTTGACATGATTTCTTATTTTGGTAACCCCCGCATCTCCTATGATTTCTCCATCCAGAAATGCTGTCACCAGGAAATCCCTTTCGTCCTTTTCCAGAGATTCCAGACGTTCCCTCATACGCTCCGTACTTTCACCGCATTCTTCCGGATATCGCGCCATAAAGTGCGTTTCCCCGGAGGTAATGTACCTGTGCCGGCAAAGAGCTTTTGCATGTTCCGGCAACGCGCTTTTTAACAGCACGCTCCGCCCGTTTTTCAACTGCACGTTTCTTTCTTTGATTACCATAGGCATATCATTCCTTTTTTCAGATACCCGGTAACTGAAATATGTTCATTCAGAAATTTCATAGAACAAAGCGGACAGGTCCGCTTCAACTCCCTGAATCCCTCAATCATGAGGGACCTGGCTGCTTTGCTGCGCAATTTGCGGTGCGTCAGAGCATACGCAGTATGCTGAACGTATCGCGTTTAAGCACAATTGCGAAGCAATATTTTCCTCTTGTGCGAGTGCGCATTATTGTTTTTGTCTTACAGGAAAGGCACTTTCACACGTTAGTGTGACAAGGTCTTTCCTGTAAGACAAAAACTCCCATGGATTCAGGTTGCCTCGTACCCTGAATACCATGGGAGTTTCCATCGTCTATCCTGCCCTGCTGATAATCTTCTTCGGACATTTCTCCGCGCAGGTTCCGCAGCCGGTACATTTCTCATAATCAATATGAGCAATGTTATCCGTTACGGTAACTGCCCCTTCCGGACAGTTCTTCTCACAGAGTTTACATCCGATACATCCTACGGAGCAGGCTGCCATCACATCCTTGCCCTTGTCTCTGGAACTGCACTGTACCTTATTCTTTGCATCACAGGGTACCAGCTCAATCAGGTTCTTCGGACAGGCCGCCACGCATTTGCCGCAGGCTTTGCAGGCGTCTTTATCCACCACTGCAATTCCGTTGATAATATGTACCGCGTCAAAGGGACATGCTTTCACACAGCTTCCATACCCCAGGCATCCGTAACTGCAGGATTTCGGTCCGCCTCCGGGAATAAACGCCATGGCTGCGCAGTCTTCCACGCCGGTATATTCGTAATCCTGTTCTGCCTTCTCGCAGTCTCCGGCACATTTCACAAAAGCCACCATTTTCACGCCGCCTTCTGCGGAAACACCCATAATATCACCAATCTGAGCTGCCACCGGGTCGCCCCCCACGGGACACTGATTCACCGGAGCCTCGCCCTTTACAATGGCCGCCGCAAGACCGGAACATCCTGCATAACCGCAGCCGCCGCAGTTATTTCCCGGCAGAACGCCCAAAATTGCTTCTTCTCTCTCATCTACTTCCACTTTGAATTTTTCCCCGAAGATTCCAAGGAAAAAGCCAAGGAAAATACCAGTTCCGCCCACTACCAGGGCGGCAATGATAATTGCTGTTATATTCATTTCTTTCCCTCCTAAATCATTCCTGAGAATCCCATAAAGGCGATTGACATTAAGCTGGCTGTAATCAGCACAATGGCCGTTCCCTGAAACCGTCTGGGAATATCATTATATTCAATCTTCTCACGGATACCTGCCATAATCACAATGGCAATAAAGAATCCAACGGAGGTTGCAAGACCGTTTACCACGCCCTGCAGTAAATCATAACCTTTGCTTACATTGTTCAGGGCAACACCCAGTACCGCACAGTTGGTAGTAATCAGAGGAAGGAACACGCCCAGAGATTCATACAGAGGAGGCATATTTTTCTTCAGGAACATTTCCACAAACTGCACCAGTGACGCAATGACCAGAATAAATACAATGGTCTGCAGATATTCCACATGACAGGGCGTCAAAATAAATTTATAAATCAGTCCCGTTACAAAAGAGGCCAGCGTAATAACAAAGATAACCGCGCCGCCCATTCCGGCTGCCGTCTCCGTCTTCCTGGAAACACCCAGGAACGGACAGATTCCAAGGAACTGGCTTAACACTACATTATTTACAATGGCTGAGCCGATTGCTATAATCAATAATTCTTTCATCTGTTATTTCGCCTCCTGTTCTGCTGATTTCTTTGCCGCATCCGGCAATTTTCCGGTACACATGGCTGACTGGGAACAGCTTGCGCAGTCTCCGGTCATACAGCCGGACGGAGCTGCCAGCGGTTTGCCTTTCTTTTCCATTTTGTCACGGACCACATTCATGCCGGCAACCAGGAACGCCAGCACCAGAAATGCGCCGGGAGCCATAATAAATACGGTAATTCCAAGGCTTGCACCCAGAATCTGGCGGATTAATCCGATACAGGTCAGGCCGATGGTAAATCCAAGGCCCATGCCAAGTCCGTCAAAAATGGAAGGCGCAATGGGATTTTTGGAAGCGTAGCTTTCCGCTCTTCCCAGGATGATACAGTTTACCACAATCAGAGGAATATACACGCCCAGAGATGCGGAAAGGGCCGGCGTATAGGCCTGCATGATAAACTGTACGATGGTAACCAGAGAAGCTACCACCACAATATAGGCCGGCATACGCACTCCGTTGGGAATTACTTTACGGAACATGGAAATCAGCAGGTTGGACATAACAAGCACCACTGTGGTGGAAAGGCCCATACCGATTCCGTTGACTGCGGAAGATGTTACCGCCAATGTGGGACACATGCCCAGCATCAGCACAAAGGTAGGATTTTCCTTAATAATACCGTTATACAAACGTTCTACATATTTATTCATACTTAGTTACCTCCCTGCAAAGCACTTCTGAAATACAACAGACATGCGTTCACGCCGTTGGTGACTGCTCTGGAAGAAATGGTTGCGCCGGTTACCGCCTGAATCTCACTGTCAGAGGCCGGAGCTGTCTTTACCACCGTATAAGTCTCTTCTGTCTTTCCCTCAAACTGGGAATAAAAAGGTTCTTCCTGTACAAGTACTCCAAGGCCCGGCGTCTCACTGATGGATGTAATAGAATATCCGTTCAGAGTTCCGTCGCTCTGAATACCCACGGAAAAAGAAATATCCGCCTGGCTTCCTTCATGGGAAGTTACATTGATTACATATCCCAGCACATTTCCGGAACCGTCCAGAGCTTTGTTCACTGCTGTAATCTCATCTTTGGAAAATTCACTTTCTCCCAGCAGTTTTGCAGCTTCGGCCATATCAAAGGTTTCATCTTCTTCAAAGGTCTCCGCGTCTGCGAACACTACTTTATAGGCTTCATCCAGCGCTGCTTTCTCGGCTGCCGCAATGGGCTCTTTCGTTATATCATAGACCACGCCCAGCAAAAATCCCAGTACCAGGGTAAAGGCGGTTAAAATCAACGCGTCATGTACAATCTTCTTATTCATGCTGTTTTACCTCCTTTTTCTGACCAAATGCCCTTGGAATGGTAAATTTCTCAATAATCGGCACCAGAAGGTTGCCCAGAATAATGGCAAAGGAAACGCCCTCCGCATTGGCTCCGAACAGACGGAACAATCCTGTCAGAATTCCAAGGACAATTCCGTATACCACCCTTCCCATGGGGGTAATGGGGGAAGTTACATAATCCGTAGCCATGAAAAATGCACCCAGCATCAGACCGCCGCCGCAGAGATGGGCTGTCAGATAAGTCATATCAAATCCATGGCCGCCGAACAGCAATACAAAAACGCCGAACGAAAGAATATAACTTGCCGGGATTGTCAGATCAATTACACCCATCAGAATCAGGAAAATTGCTCCCAGCAAAACAGCAATTACACTTGTCTCACCGATAGTCCCCGCTGTGGTTCCCAGCAGCATTTTCATGGTATCCACGGTTTCCCCGTTCTTTAACAGAGCCAGCGGGGTAGCTCCGGTTACGCCGTCATAAGTAAAGCTGGTCATGGTTCCCGCAAAGGATACCAGCAGGAAACATCTGGCTCCCAGAGCCGGATTCATAAAGTTCTGACCCAGACCGCCGAACAGCATTTTTACTATAACAATGGCAAATACGCTGCCCAGAACCGCCTGCCAGACAGGTAAGGTGTGAGGCAGGTTCAATGCCAGCAGAAGGCCTGTTACCACAGCGCTGAAATCGTTGATGGTACTCTTTTTATGTATCAGCTTCTCAAAAATCCATTCTGAAGCCACGCAGGTTGCAACACATACTAAAATCAGTATCAGAGCTCTGAGCCCAAAATTCCAGATGCCAAACAGGCTGGCCGGCAGCAGTGCAATCGCCACATAAAGCATAATTTTTGCGGATGTATCTTTGGCACGGATGTGGGATGAGGATGATACGTTATACAAATCACTCACAATAAGACACCTCTTTCTATTTTTTTCTTCTCTCTGCAAGAATCTGTTTTTTCATGGTACGAATGGACTGGGCCAGAGGTATTTTGGCCGGGCAGATGTAACTGCAGCTTCCGCATTCAATACATTCCATCCCGTTCCATTTCTCAAAACCTGCCATATCCCCGTGGCCTGCCATTTTCGCCAGCCTGGTGGGAATAATCTGTTCCGGGCAGGCAGATACGCAGCGGCCGCAGTTGATACATGCGGTAGTTTCGCTGGCTGCCACATCGTCTTTTGCAAGACAGAGCAGGGAGGAAGACGTCTTGGTAGTGGGAATGTCCAGTCCGAACATGGAGAATCCCATCATGGGGCCGCCGGAAATAATCTTCTCAGGCTGCACCTTAAATCCTCCTGCCGCTTCCAGCACTTCCCCGTAGCTCATGCCCAGGCAGATATCAAAGTTGCCCGGTTCTGCCACAGCATCTCCCGTTACCGTAAAAATACGGTTCATCACAGGTTTGCCCAGTTTTACCGCCTTATAAATGGAAATCAGCGTCTCCACATTGTCCACAATACATCCGGCGTCTGCGGGAAGCATGGTGGAATTGATTTCCCGATGGGTGGTAGCGTAAATAAGCTGGCGCTCGCCGCCCTGAGGGTATTTTGTCTTCAGCGGACAGACTTCCATCCGCGGTTCATCCTTCGTAAGCTCCTGCATTTTCGCAATGCAGTCCGGTTTGTTGTCCTCAATGCCGAACAGGCCCTTCGCATGGTCGAACAGCTGCAGCACAATGCGCATTCCCGCAATCAGTTCTTCAGGATTCTCCAGCATACGCCGGTAGTCCGCAGTCAGATAAGGCTCGCACTCTGCGCAGTTGGCAATAATATATTCGATTTTATCCGGCTCTTTGGGAGATAATTTTACATGGGTGGGGAATCCGGCTCCGCCCATTCCCACAACGCCTGCTTCTTTCACCTTTCCAATGATTTCCTCTTTGGAAAGAGCGGTGATATCCTCCACCGGAGAATATTCCACTTCCTTCATTTCTCCGTCATTTTCAATAATGATGGAATTCACCATATCTCCTGTTGCTCCTCTGCGCGGCTGGATTGCCTTCACCGTGCCGGATACGGAAGAATACACCGGTGCGGATACAAAACCGCCGGCTTCCGCAATCTTCTGTCCCCGCAGCACCGTATCGCCCACAGCTACCACCGGACTGGCCGGCGCTCCGATATGCTGAGATACCGGAAATACCAGTTCACCCTTGGGCAGTAACTCACGTATTGGCTTATCCTTGGAAAATTCTTTTCCATCGTGCGGATGAACGCCGCCCTTAAATGTCATGAAACCCATTTTTCGTGCCCCACTTTCTTTAAAATATTTTAAGTACAGCCGCCCGGATTTCTGAAATACGGGCCGCTGTCCGTAACAGTTCCGTTGCCTTCCCTGTTACGCTGTCCATCTTAAATGATATATTTTATGCCTGGAAATGCGGCATAAGTCAGTAACTTTGATTATAGCACATTTTATATTTCATAACACATCTTTTTTCGATAAATTTGTACTTTTTTCAGCACAAAACCGGATACATAAAATGGCAGTCCTGATATAACCTGGAAAACTGCCGGATTATGTAAGTTCCGAACTCCTTTTATTTCTGTTCCCGGCGTTATTTCATTTTAGCGGAATGTTTCCTGTCACCAGTGCAAAATCTCTTTTTATTCTCCGTCATTTCCTTGCCAAATCCCGGAAATCCCGGTATAATCTGAAGTAACAGCTACGGAATATGACAAATCTGATATAACAGGAAAGAAGGAGTGTTTTTATGAAAAGAACAGTAAAAATCATCAGCCTTCTGCTGACGTTTGTACTTGTGCTGGATTTATTCTTTCCCGCATCTTTCAGCCCTGACGGGCTCACAGACGTACAGGCAGCGCTGGAACCGCCAACAGGAGAGACTTCCGGTGAATGCGGAACCGACATCAGATGGAAACTGGAAGTAGACGAAAATGGAACTTTATACCCGGATGGGGACACATCCGCTTCCCCAACCTGCTACACACTGATTCTGGAAGGAACCGGAGAGATGAACGAGAGCCTGTTCGACCGTACCACAAGCCCCTGGTACGGCTACCGGGAAGTGATTACCTCCGTTTCCATCAGCGAGGGTATCACCGGTATCTGCCGCTATGGACTGGCAAACCTCTGCAGCCTGACATCCATTGAACTGCCGGACAGCATTACCTCCATTGGTACTCTGGCTTTCGATGAGGATATTTCCCTGCAGACTGTCACCTGCGGCGCAGGACTGGAAACCATTGGGCAAAATGCTTTTTACGGTCTGAAATCCCTTACAGCTGTCTCCCTGCCGGAAGGGCTGACTACGATCGGAGAGGGCGCTTTTGCCGGTTGCCAGAACCTGGCATCCGTTACCCTGCCGGACAGCCTGACTGCCATAAACACAGACGCTTTCAGCATGACAAAGCTGAACAGTATTACCATCCCTCAGAATGTATCCTCCATTGGAGCCGGGGCTTTTTCCGCCACATACCTGAACAATATTCAGGTGGATGCCGGCAATACTCATTTCCAGGTACAGGATAAGATCCTTTATGAAAAAAGAGAAGACGGTACCCTCTGGCGGGCGCTTGCCTATGCCACATTAAATCCGGTTTCTTCCGTCACCCTTGCAGAGGGAACCGAACTGATTGACGCCTATACATTTTTTACAGCAAATAAAATTACTTCCCTGACACTGCCGGATACCCTTACGGAAATCGGACAGATGGCATTTGCCCATTGTTATAATCTGGAAAGCCTGCTGTTCCCGGATAGCCTTAAAAGCATCAACAAAGGTGGTTTTCTGGGCTGTGAAAAAATTCAGGAAGTGGTCATTCCCGACAGCGTGGAAACATTGGGTGAAGAAGTATTCTCCAGCTGCCTTGCCCTGACCACTGTTCACATTGGCAAAGGAGTCCGGGAACTGGACGCCCCTTTCAAATCCAGTAAGAAGGTAGAAACCGTCACGGTATCTTCCGAAAATCCCCATCTGGAAGCGCTGGATAACGTAATTTACAGCAAAGACCATACTGTTTTCTATTACTATGCCCCTATGAAACCAGATACAGAGTACCATCTCCCGGACCAGGTAACCACACCGAAACCATATGCTGTAAACTATGCGGATTCACTGGAAAAGCTGTATTTGCCCGGAACACTGGAAACCCTGACAGAATGCTGCTTTTCTTTTAATAAGAATCTGAAATCCATATATTTTGCAGGAAATGCTCCCTCAGACCGGTTAAGTGCGGTCAGTATAACCAAAAATTCTGAAAACCTGATTCTCTATAAAACAGCGGATTCCACTAAATGGGACTGGAATCCCGGATTCTGGAAAGGATTTACCTTCGCCATATGGGACCCGGAGAACGATACTCTGGAAGGAGGCAGCTACGGCAGCGTAACCTGGACTTACAGCGCCAGTGACGGAAGCCTTGTTTTTACCGGTACAGGCCCTGTTCCGGACTTTACGGAAGCAGCCCCGCCTCTGTGGGATACTTATATGGATTCCATCCAGACCATTGAGGCAGATAACATTACTGCCATTGGAAATTACAGCTTTATCGGAGCCGGCAGCCTGCTTCGTCTGGAAGCGGGCACCAGCCTGAACCGAATTGGAGACTATGCCTTTGCAGACTGTACCGCCATGAAATTCCCGGATATATCTGCCGCCGACACCATCGGCACAGGGGCTTTCCGGAATAATTCTTCTATTGCAGGAAGTCTGACACTGGAAAAAGTTTCTTCCCTGGGGACAGGGGCCTTCCAGGGATGCAGCTCCATTCCCTTTGTGACTCTGGGCGCCTGCCTGACCCGGCTGGAAGAAGATGTATTTGCAGACTGCAGCGGCCTGACCACCATTCTGATTCCGGAACAGGTATCCGCAATCCGAAACCGGGCCCTGAAAGGCTGTACCAGCCTGCGTTCTGTCAATATCCCGGCCGGCGTCACCGCCATCGGAACTCAGGCCTTTGCCGGAAATACCGCACTGGAAAAAGCCTATTTCTACGGGGAAGTTCCTGCTGACTGGGCTGCAGACAGTTTTACCGGCTGCCACAGCGCTCTCAGGCTCTGCTATCGAAACGTTCAGACCGGCTGGAACAGTCTGAACGGAAGCTGGAACAGCATTCCCCTGCTGGGTCAGGACAGATTCTACACGGAAAGGCAGGATCACTACTCTTTCCTCAATACCGCCTCCTCCTTCGGATATCCGGCCGATTACCGGTTTCCGAAACAGCGGTTTGTGGAGACACTGAGCAGTATTTCTCTGGGCACCTACTACTATATCACAGACAGCGGATGGGGCGGTTCCTGCTACGGTATGGCCGGAAGCACACTGGAATTTTACGAAAATCCGGAAGAATTCCCGGTGTCCGACTTCGGTTCTTCCACCGGTACCCTCTATGGGGTCAGAGCTCCCGGAGATAAAAACACCCCTCTGACAAAATTAATTGAGACCTGCCAGATTTCTCAGTTCCATCCTGTGATTGCGGGATACAGAGGCAGCATTGGGAAAAACATGAACAATTACCGGGAACTGGTGCAGAAAATTGAAGAATTTGAGCGGGCTGGCGGACTTCGGGTTGATTCGGAAGCGGAACCCATCGTCATGCTGCTCTATTCCATGTACGGCGGCCACGCGGTAATTCCTGTTTCCGTGGAGCAGACCGATACCGGAGATTTTCAGGTACAGGTATACGACCCCAATAACACCTCCGGGTTCAGCACCCTGACCATCGGCAAAGACCTCAGGAGTATTTCCTACTGCGGCTACAAATCTGCCTCCTACGTGCCCTACAGCGCCCTTGACGCCTCTCTGGACGGTGTGACAGCCTACAGCGAAGAAGACAAATCCCTGTATCTGTCCATCGACAAAGAGCATGGAATGGTAACGGATACCGCAGGCAGAGATATCAGTGAAATCGAAGGAGCCTATGAGCAGAAGCCTCTGTCTGACGGGGAAGACGACACTTTCTCCGGCATTCGCAGCTTTGTTCTGCCGGAGGGGAATTACCGGCTTGCCGCAGACGTACCGGAAGGACAGACAGAAACTGCCAGTCCCGATTCCGTTACCTTCTATACAGGTACGTCAGACTTTTTTGCAGAAATCAGTTCTACCGATGAAAATGCAGCCCTTGAGATAACCGAAACCGGAACACCCGGCGAGAATCTTGTCATGGAGCTCAAATCAGATTCCCAGACCGGGGAAACTGCTGCTTTCACACTGGTTAATGCTCTGGGTATGGAGCGGACGTTGGAACTGGACAGCAGCAACGCCATCATCACCCTGGAAGAAAATAACGGACTTTCCATACAGGCGCAGGGACAGGATTCCATCGTTCTGGACGGTCAGGAAATCACCCTGCAGAACGGCGAATTAAACAGTTCTTTCATTGCCGCCTCCGATGAAAATCCGCTGAAAACCTCAGAGCTGAACACAGAGATTACCTGTGATAAGAACAACAGACTGAACGGAACGCTGGACGCAGAAGTAATTTCCAATACTTCCGGCAACAGAGCAGTGACAATTACAGCAGAATTTTTTGAGGATGAAAACGATACCCAGGCAGCCGCAGACATCTCCTGGCAGAAAACCCTGAATCCGGGACGCAATGTGGTCTCCCTGACACTGGAAGAACTGGAAACTGCTTTCCGGAGCACCTCCGGAATCGTCGCCTTATCCTGCAGATTTACCGTCACGGACGAGATGGACAATTCCTTTGTCCTGACAGAAAGCGGAATCACTGTTTCCCTGACCGGGCAGCAGAACCCTCCGGATTCGGGAAGTGACAAACCAGGAACTTCAGACCCCGGAACTTCAAAACCAGGAACCTCCAATCCCGGAACCTCCGGCGGTTCCTCCGGTTCTGAACACCGGAAGCCCATTATAACCGATACGGATACGGACGACCCGGAAGACGGACAGATTCCGGCTCCCATCCGGCGAAATCGGACAGTAACCGATATCAAAGTGAATGTGAAGAACCTGACTCTGGGCGCAGGGGAGACCTTCAGCCTGAAAGCCTCTGTCCTTCCGGAAAATGCTTCTGACAAAACCCTCCGCTATACTGCCTCCAATAAAAATGTCACCGTCAGCGCAGGAGGCAAAATCAGCGCCAGAAAGACAGGTTCCTCCAAAATCACCATAACCGCTTCCAACGGAACGCAGACCACGGTAAAGATTTCCGTTAAGAAGAAGCCGAATAAACTGAAACTGAATGCAACCACAAAAACCATCAAAACCGGATGGAAATTCCAGATAAAGGCAAAATTCCCCAAAGGTACTGCCAGCCACAAACTCACCTACTCTTCCAGTAAGAAATCGGTGGCGACGGTTTCCTCCACCGGTAAAATAACCGCCCGGAAGAAAGGCACTGCCATTATCACGGTAAAGACTTTCAACGGGAAAAAAGCCAAAATGAAAGTAATTGTAAAATAGTACACGAACTCAAAGGGGCTGTCGGGAAATGGCAAATTTCATTTTCCGACAGCCCCGGATTATGAATGGAGATACCTATGAAAACCTGGAGCACAGAACTTCCGCTGACCGGAGACAATCCCTGTGCGGAGAAATATATCACTCCCTCTTCTGCTTTTTTCGATTTGGAAACTACGGGCTTTTCTTCCGCCCGCAACCAGATTTACATGATTGGATATGCTTATAAAAAAGCCCGGAAGATATGCGTCACCCAGCTGTTTGCGGAAAACCCTTCGGAAGAACCGCTGGTGATTTCAGCTTTTCTGGAATTTCTGTCCGGGTATGACACGCTGATTTCCTTTAACGGAACAGGATTTGACCTGCCCTTTCTGAAAGGCAGATGTGCCCGTTATCATTTTACGGAAGCTCTCGATACCTTTTATCATATTGATATTTACAAACAGATTTCCGGCTATAAGGACATTCTGAAGCTATCTGCTCTGAAGCAGAAAACTCTGGAAGATTTCCTGGGCATTCCGCGGGATGACACCTGTTCCGGCGGGGATTTAATTCCCGTCTGGCTGGAATATGCAAAACAGCCTTCCGAAGAAGGCTGTAAATTATTGAAACTTCATAATTATGAAGATATGGCGGGAATGGTACAATTGCTTCCTCTGCTGTCCTACCCCCATTTCTTTGAAGGCGGCTTCCATGTTTCTTCCTGGCAGCAGCAGGACTGGAACACCTGGGAAGGCGCCGCAGGAAAAGAACTGATTCTGGCTCTGGAGCCGGAACTTCCCATACCCCGGCCATTTTCCTGCAGGGCGGGAGAGATTTATGTCAGCGGCGCCCATCGTCAGGTAAAACTGCGAGCGCCTTTTTACATGGGAGAACTGAAGTATTTTTATCCCAATTTCAAAGATTATTATTATCTCCCTGCAGAGGATATGGCTGTTCATAAAAGCGTTGCTTCCTTTGTGGACAGGGCTTACCGCAGACAGGCCACTGCCGCCACCTGCTACAGTAAAAAATCCGGCCGGTTCCTGCCCCAGTATCAGGAGCTGTTTTCACCTTCCCTGAAACAGGAACATCAGGATAAGGTCTCCTGGTTCGAACTTACGGAAGATTTCACAGATTCTATGGAAAATCTGAAACAGTATGCCCTGCACCTGCTAAAGCAGATGTAACAGAGTTTCGGCGTACCAGAATGTTTTCTCAGGAATCGAATCAGGGCGTCAGAAGCACCTTCGGCCCTTTTGACACCCTGATTCCTGTTATAAAGCAAAGTCATTGCAAATATTTCATCATTTCTTTTCAGCCTCTACACTTTCTGGAAAAAGAAAGACTGTTTCCGCTGATAATTCAGTTCTTTGTAATTCATAATCTGTTCCGTACTTCCAATAAAGAGAATTCCGTCCTTCGTCAGTGCGGAATTGAACTTCCGGTAGATTTCTTCCTTCGCATCTTCCGTGAAGTAAATCAGCACGTTTCTACACACAATCAGATGGCATCCGGTGGGATAGGCGTCTTTCAGCAGATTATGCTCCTTAAATTCCACCTGCCGCTTGATTTCATCGGCAATCTTCCAGGAACTTCCCACCTGAGTAAAATACTTCTTCTTAAATTCCGGCGGTACGGCCGCAATGCTTTTCTCATTGTAAAGGCCCATTCTGGCCTTATCCAGTACCTGCTTGTCAATATCGGTAGCCAGTATCTTAATCTGATTCAACGGCATATGTTTTGACAGAGCCATCACCAGGGAATAGGGTTCATCCCCTGTGGAGCAGGCCGCGCTCCAGATTTTCAGACTCTTTCCAAATCTCTGGATTAATGTGGGGAAAACCTCCTTGTCCAGAATACCCCACTGCTCCGGATTCCGGTAGAATTCCGACACATTGATGGTCAGGAAATTTACAAACTGCTCAAACTTTTCTTTATCCTTCTTAATCAGTGCCACATAATCTTTGTAGCTGGTAATGCTGTTCTTGGATATCAGTGTATCAATCCTTCGCTTCATCTGCTTTTCTTTGTAAGAATTCAGATCTATTTTGGTCAGTGCAAATATATCTTTTTTGAAATCCTCATATCCATTCATGCCGGTTCCCCTATTCTTCTACAGATTCTTCTGCGTCCTCCTGCACATCTTCTGACGGAGCAAGCAGTGCTTTGATACTCAGGCTGATTTTCCTGTCTTCTTCATTGAAGTCCACAATCTTAGCCTCAATTTCCTGGCCGATATTCAGTACGTCTGAAGGTTTCTCCACATGTTCTCTGGAAATCTGGGAAACATGCAGCAAAGCGTCCACGCCGGGAGCAAGTTCCACAAACGCTCCAAAGTCTGTCATTCTGGCAACAACACCTGTTACGATATTGCCTGCCGCATATCTGGAAGATGCGTCTTTCCAGGGATTCTCGTCTTCAAATTTCATACTCAGAGCAATCTTGTTCTCGTTGATATCTTTGATAAATACTTTTACCACATCGCCGACTTTAAATACCTTTCTGGGATTCTCCACTCTTCCCCAGGACATCTCGGAAATATGAAGAAGCCCGTCGGCGCCGCCCAGATCAATAAACGCACCGAAATCTGTTACATTTTTAACGGTTCCTTCCAGAACGTCTCCCACGCTAATCCGCTCAAAGAGCGCTTTCTGCAGTTCTGCCTTTTTCGCCAGAAGAAGCTGCTTCCTGTCTCCGATAATTCTTCTTCTGCGCGGATTGAATTCCGTAATCACAAATTCAATCTCCTGGTCTTTGTATTTGCCCAGATCCTTCTCGTATGTATCGGATACCAGGCTGGCAGGAATAAAAATTCTTGCCTCGTCGATAACCACGCCAAGACCGCCTTCCAGTACCTGCGCCACTTTTGCGGTAAGCACTTCCTGGGTATTGAATGCTTCTTCCAGACGTTTGCTGCCTTTCTCAGCCGCAAGGCGTTTGTAGGTCAGCATTACCTGTCCTTCGCCATCGTTCACTTTCAGGACTTTCGCTTCCATGGTATCTCCCACGGATACAACAGTAGTCAGGTCAACATTGGGTTCGTTTGTATACTCATTACGGGTAATAATTCCATCGGATTTGTAACCAATATTTAAGATGATCTCGTCTGGTTTCACATCAATAACGGTACCTTCGACTACCTCTCCATTCCTTATTGTTTTAAATGATTCTTCCAGCATTTGTTCAAAACTCATTTCTGACATTTTTTTGAACCTCCTCAATAATTTTGTTTGGGGTAGAAGCCCCTGCGGTAATACCTACGCTATTAATGGACCGTAATTCAGAGAAATCCAAATCTTTCAGTGTCTGTATATAGCAAGTATTTTCACATTCTTTTTTACATATTTCAAATAGCTTTTGCGTATTGGAACTGGTCTTTCCTCCAATTACAATCATGGCGTCCACCTGCCCGGCAATCTTCCTGGCTTCTGCCTGCCGCTCCTGTGTCGCATTGCAAATCGTATTTAAAACAATTATATCATAACCTTTTTTCCCGATAATTTCAACTAGTTCTTTAAATTTCTTGTTGTTAAATGTCGTCTGAGAGACGATACACACCCTTTTTTTTCCTTTCAGGGTAAAATTTTCCGCTTCTTCCTCTGTGGAAATCACCGTTGTCTCTTCCATGTTGTGACTCCAGCCCTGGATTCCTTCCACTTCCGGATGGCTGCTGTTGCCGATAATTACCACATGGCAGCCTTCCCGGCTGTACTGCTCCACAATCCGGTGTATTTTCAGCACAAAGGGACAGGTGGCGTCCACACAGGGAATATGTTCTGATTCCAGCAGCTCATAGACCTTTCTGCCTACTCCGTGAGAACGGATAATCACCGTTCCGTCTTTGCAGTTTCTCAGATTTTCCAGTCCTTCCACCACCCGGACCCCTTTCTGCTCCAGGTCATGTACCACTTCTTCATTGTGTATAATGGGACCGTAGGTATAAATTCTGCCTCCGTTCTGCTCTGTCTGCTCATAAACCGTATCCACCGCCCGTTTCACGCCAAAACAGAACCCGGCAGTTTCTGCCAGTATCACCTTCATATTCCGGATTCCTTTCTTCAAAATAATCCTGAGCCATATCTTTACCGATACATTACTGCTGCATGGATGTTCTGACCAGGGCCAGGATTTCTGCCGCCACTTCTTCAATGGTCATATCAGAACTGTCAATCAGCACCGCATCCTCTGCCTGCCTTAAAGGAGAAATCTCCCGGTTCATATCCTGTTCATCCCGCTTTCGGATATCCTCGCAGATTTCATCCAATTCACAGTCCATGCCTTTCTCCTGCAACTCCAGAAATCTCCGTTTCCCTCTTGTTTCCACACTGGCGGTCAGATAAACCTTCACCTGAGCCTCCGGCAACACGCAGGTGCCGATATCCCGCCCGTCCATAATCAAATCTGTGGTACGGGCCATGTCCCGCTGAAGCTGGGTGAGCTTTTCCCGGACTTTGCTGTAAACACTGGTCCGGGACGCCATATTTCCCACTTCCTCCGTGCGAATCAGCCCGTTTACATTCTCTCCGTTGAGAAACACCTGCTGCTCTCCCTGCCGACTGGAAAGGGTAACGGTAATCCGGTCACAGGCTTCGCTGATGGCCCCCTCGTCTTCCGGTGATATTCCCTCCCGCAGGAAGAACAACGCCATTGCACGGTACATGGCTCCTGTGTCCACATATATATAAGATAAGGCTTCTGCCACTTTTCTGGCAATGGTACTTTTGCCTGCCCCGGCAGGCCCGTCAACTGCTATGTTAAATGCCATATTTTCTCCATTCTTTTCTTCCGGCAGTATGCTTTGCCGGATTATTTTATCTCACACTGTCCCCCGCCAGATACCCGGTGGACCAGGCAATCTGCAGATTAAATCCTCCGGTCAGGGCGTCCACATCCAGCACTTCACCTGCAAAATACAGCCCCTGCACCAGTCTGGACTCCATGGTGGAGGGATTGATTTCCTTTACGGAAACGCCGCCTCTGGTGATAATTGCTTCGTTGAAGTCCCGCAGCCCTGTGAGGGTCATGGGCAGTGACTTGATTAATGCTGCAAAATTCCGGCGTTCCTCTCTGGTGATTTCATTGATTTTTTTGTCCGGATGAATTCCGCTTAAGGATACCATCACAGGAAGCAGCTTTCCGGGGAACAGCTTCTGCACTCCGTTTTTGAACTGACGGTTCCTGTTTTCTTCAAAATCCCGCAGAATCCGCCTGTCAAGCTGTTCCGGCGTCATGGCCGGCTTCAAATCAATTTCCATGGACATGGGAAACTGTTCCATACGGCCGCTGACCAGACTGCTGGCACTGAGGATGAGGGGGCCGCTGACCCCATAATGGGTAAACAGCATTTCCCCGAATTCTTCGTAAAGTACCTTCTTTCCTGTCCGGATGCGCACCCGGACATTCCGAAGGGACAGGCCCTGCAGCTCTTTTACCCAGGGCTCTCCGGTCTCAAAAGGTACCAGCGCCGGTCTCAGTTCCGTTACCTGATGGCCGCATTCCCTGGCAAAACGGTAACCGTCTCCGGTGGAACCGGTGGAAGGATAGGAACAGCCTCCGGTGGCCACAATCACAGCATCGGCTTTCAGAATTGTTCCGTCTGACAGGCGAACGCCCGTAATACGGTTTTCCGACTCCATCAGCAGCTCCTGCACTCTGGTATGGAGACGCAGTTTCACGCCCCTTTCTTCCATCACCTTCTGCAGGGTCCGTATCACATCTGAAGCATGGTCTGACGCCGGAAATACCCGTTCTCCCCGCTCTGTTTTGGTGGCAAGGCCGTGAGATTCAAAAAAATCAGTTACCTGCGTATTGCTGAAACTGTAAAATGCACTGTACAGGAATTTCCCGTTATGCAGGACCGATTTGAACAAATCCTCCGTATCGCAGGCATTGGTCAGATTGCAGCGGCCCTTGCCGGTAATATAGATTTTTTTACCCAGTTTCTCATTCTGCTCCAGCAGCAGAACATGGTGTCCCCGGTCTGCGGACTGAATGGCCGCCATCATTCCCGCCGCCCCGCCGCCGATTACAATTATTTTACTCATACATTTATCTTTCTATCCTTACATATCGGACATATAATTAATCTCGTCATTGCCATTAATCTGATATTCTTCCCATACCTGCTCCAGTAATTCCAGCCTCTTTACCACTTCGTCCTGCTTTTTCATGCAGACAGCCAGAAGAAGGGCGTTGATGACGCTCATGGGCGCTGTCAGGGAGTCCAGAATGGAGGACATATCGCTTTTGGCAATCAGATTGCAGGAGGAATACAGGTTCATGGGAGAATGTACGCTGTCTGTCAGGGTAATGACCCTTGCGCTGCGGTTATTGGCCAGTTCCATGGCTTTCAGAGTCCGTATGGAATATCTTGGAAAACTGATTCCAATCATCACGTCTTCCCTGCCAATATGCACCATCTGTTCCAGCAGTTCACTGGAGCTGCTGGTGTGGAGCAGACGTACATCGTCAAACATCATATTCAGATAAAAAGCCAGAAATTCCGCCAGAGGCGCACAGCTCCGAATCCCCAGCACATAAATATGCCGGGCGCTTAACAGGATATCCACAGCCAGGTCAAAAGCATGTTCGTCAATGTGCTCCAGAGTATTTTTAACCCTTTCCATATCGGATTTCAGTACCGTTTCCAGAATTTCAGACTGGCTGATCCGCCCGTACACGTCCTCCATCCGGTGAACCGCATGTAATTTATCCTGCACCAGTTCTCCCATGGCCCGCTGAAATTCCGGATATCCTCTGTAACCTAAATGAGAAGCAAAACGGACAACTGTAGATTCACTGACGCCCACCACCTGTCCCAGTCTGGCTGCAGTCAGGAATGCCGCTTTGTCATAATTATCTGTAATGTAAGCAGCCAGAAGTTTCTGCCCTTTGCTCAAACTTCCGTACCGTTCATTGATCCGGTTCAATAATTCGTTACCGCCGCTCATTCTGTTTTCCTCGATTTCTGTTTTTAAAAATCCCTCCTGCGGTATTTACACCACAGGAGGAATTTATATTTTCTTATAAGATAAAAACAATTATGCGTTTCCGGCCTGTTTTCCTACACCGGGTAAGCGCCGTTTTTGGTGTCTGCCACTGCGGCGTCCACTCCGGTCTGCTGCGCTTCCCTGTATTTGAAAAATTCTGTGGCAACCTGCGGGAACAGTGCATAGGACAGCACATCTTCATCCTGCTGCTTCCACTGCTTCATTTCTTCTTCAATCTTGTGCAGTTCAGGTTCCAGCAAATCCGCATACCGGCAGGTAATGGCATTCTTCTTGTCCTCGCCCAGTACCTTGTCGATTACTTCCGGATTGAATGGTTTTACGGTCTGACCATATTTTCCAAGCAATACGTCTTTGGTCTCTTTGGTAGCCACTTTGTAGCGTTCGCCCATCAGTACGTTGAATACAGCCTGTGTTCCCACAATCTGGGAAGAAGGTGTAACCAGAGGAGGCTCGCCCAAATCTTTGCGCACCCGCGGAATTTCTTCCAGCACTTCCATGTACTTGTCTTCTGCATTCTGCTCTTTCAGCTGGGATACCATGTTGCTGAGCATTCCGCCCGGTACCTGATACAGCAGCGTCTGAATATCCACACCCAGTACCTTGGGGTTCATCAGGCCGCTCTTTAACGCTTCTTCTCTCATGGGACGGAAATAATCTGCAATTTCCTTTAACAGCATCTGGTCAAAGCCCGGATCCATCGGGGTTCCCTTAAATGCTTCCGCCATAACCTCTGTTGCCGGCTGGCTGGTGCCCAGTGCAAAGGGAGACATTGCGGTATCAATAATGTCGCAGCCTGCTTCCACTGCCTTCATGTAGGTCATGGAAGCAACGCCGGAGGTATAATGGGTATGCAGTTCAACCGGAAGGCTGGTAGCTGATTTCAGGGATTTCACCAGTTCTTCTGCCTTATAAGGAGTCAGAAGCCCTGCCATATCCTTGATACAGATGGAATTTGCTCCCATCTCCTCAATCTTTCTGGCCATGTCTGTCCAGTATTCCAGCGTGTAGGCGTCTCCCAGCGTATAGGAAAGGGCAACCTGTGCATGTCCTTTCTCTTTGTTGGTGGCGGTTACTGCTGTCTGCAGGTTTCTCAAATCGTTCAGACAGTCAAAAATACGGATAATATCAATTCCGTTGGCGATAGATTTCTGTACAAAATACTCCACCACATCGTCTGCATAGGGACGGTAACCCAGAATATTCTGTCCGCGGAACAGCATCTGCAGTTTGGTTTTCTTAAATCCTGCTTTTAATTTGCGCAGACGGTCCCAGGGATCTTCCTTCAGGAAACGCAGGGACGCATCGAAGGTAGCTCCGCCCCAGCACTCTACTGCGTGATAGCCTACCTGGTCCATTTTGTCAATAATCGGCAGCATCTGTTCTGTTGTCATACGGGTGGCAATCAGAGACTGATGTGCATCACGTAATACGGTTTCTGTAATCTTAACCGGTTTTTTATTTTCAGCCATGACTTATTCCTCTCATTCTGCCGCCTGGCGGCTTCTAAACTTTATGACGGACTGTTCGAAACACAGCCGCATAAACTCCATATGCGGTACGCCTCACAGGATATTCTGTACATCACTGCAGGCCCGGCCTGTATTCCGGACAGCCACGGTTATTAAAGGTTATTCCTAAATTCCAAAAATTGCCATAAATACGCCGGCTGCCACTGCAGTACCGATAACTCCGGCAACATTCGGTCCCATTGCATGCATCAGCAGGAAGTTGGTGGGATCTTCTTCCGCACCTACCTTCTGGGATACACGGGCTGCCATAGGCACTGCGGATACACCGGCAGAACCAATCAGCGGATTAATCTTTCCTCCGGTAACTTTACACAGTATTTTGCCAAACAGCACTCCTGCTGCAGTACCGAACATAAAGGCAATCAGTCCCAGAGCCACAATCTTTAAAGTTGTGATATTCAGGAATGCCTCCGCACTGGTGGTTGCTCCTACAGAAGTTCCCAGCAGAATAACCACGATATACATCATTGCATTGGATGCAGTCTCAGATAACTGGCGTACCACACCGGATTCACGGAACAGGTTTCCTAACATCAGCATACCAACCAGGGGCGCTGTGGTGGGCAGGATAATACATACCACTGCCGTAACAATGATGGGGAACAGGATTTTCTCCAGCTTGGAAACAGGGCGCAGATTCTGCATTTTGATGGCGCGCTCCTGCTTCGTGGTAAAGAGTTTCATAATAGGCGGCTGAATAATAGGCACTAACGCCATATAGGAATAAGCCGCTACGGCAATGGGCCCCATCAGTCCCGTCTGCCCCAGTTTTCCTGCAAGGAAAATGGAAGTAGGACCGTCCGCACCGCCGATAATGGATACGGCTGCCGCTGCCTTATCGTTAAATCCTAACAGAATTGCCATAAAGTACGCACCGAAAATACCGAACTGTGCGGCTGCTCCCAGCAGAAAACTGATGGGATTGGCAATCAGCGGGCCAAAGTCTGTCATGGCTCCCACACCCATGAAAATCAGGGAAGGAAGAATCGACCACTCATCCAGTGAATAGAAATAATAAAGTAAACCACCTACGCCATTGCTGGTCTCTTCCGGCGAAGCAATAATGTCCGGATAAATATTTACCAGCAACATACCAAACGCAATCGGAACCAGCAGCAAAGGCTCAAATCCTTTCTTAATCGCAAGGAAAAGAAACACAAACGCCACCAGAATCATGACATAGTTTCCCCAGGTCAGGTTGAAGAATGCTGTCTGGTGCAGGAGGTTTGATAAAGTTTCTCCTACGTAACTCATATTTTACCTCCAATAATTAATTATTCAAAGTTGCCAGCAGCGCACCTGCTTCTACTGCCTGTCCAACGGTTACGTCAATGCTTGCCACCGTTCCGTCTTCCGGTGCAACGACAGGCGTTTCCATCTTCATAACTTCCAGTACCAGAATGGTATCGCCGCGTTTTACTGCTGCGCCCGGCTTGCTGTCGATACTGAATACTTTTCCTGCTGCGCCTGCTTCAATCTTTACATTTCCTGCTCCGCCTGCTGCCGGGGCCGGTGCTGCTGCGGGAGCTGCCGGTGCTGCTGCGGGAGTCGCTGCTCTTCCGGGTGCCGCCGGTGCTGCTGCGCCTGCGCCGTTTTCTTCTACAGTAACATCATAAACGTTTCCATTAACAGTAATTGTATAACTTTTCATTTTCGTTTCCTCCTGAATTTACAATTAAAATCTTCTTTTGATGGAACGTACTACAAAATCGTCTGTAGAAGTTCCGGTAGATGCTGCAATCGCCGCCGCGATTACTGCTGCCAGTTCCAAATCGTCCTGTGCGCCCATGGCTTCTTCCACTGAAGGAGGAACCGGAGCCACAGGTTCTTTTGCAGGCGCTGCTTTCGTCTCTTTCCCTTTCTCAAAATAAGAGAGGAATTTAAAACAGCTGATAATCAGAGAAATCAGAATCAGTACCGCAAACACCACGCCCATACCCATCAGGGTATTCAGGGCCGCATTAGTCATTTTCTCTCCGAGGGTCTGTACCTGGTCCACGGTAATATCTTCCAGCTCCATATTGTGGGCCTTATAAACATAAGTCAGAATAACCGGACGGTTCTCATAAATAATTTCCTGTTCGCAGGTCAGGGTCTTACCGGACTTTGTAATCTTAAACTCGCCCAGTTCCACATATGCTCCCACATCCTCCTGCGCTTCCTCCCAACGGGTAATCAGGTTCACCATTGTCTCATCATTGGATGCAAGACAGGCCGCTTTCTCGGATTCTGACATGGACTGTAGAATATCCACGGTATTCTCGCATGAACCTTTCAACTGATCATAGGTGAAACCATTGTAATCAACCTTGGTGGGGTCTTCTCCACATGCTGTTAAGCCGAGCATGATCAGGCACATACTCAGAATCAGCAATATTTTCTTTTTCATAAACTTCACCTTTCTACTTTGCTGCATGTTTTCTAACCGGTTCACCTGTTCCCTTTGTATAAAGCATTTCAAATGCTGCCACCGCATATTTTCTGGTGTCATCCGGTGCGATAATCAGGTCAACCTGTCCCCGGCCTGCCGCTGTCTCCACGGAAGACTGAAGCTTCTCATAGGCTTTTGCTTTCTCTGCAATGACGTCTGCGGACGCTCCGTCATACATAATCTTCGCAGCCTGTCCTGCGTCCATCATGCCGACTTTGCTTCCTTCCCATGCGTACACAAGATCTGCGCCGATGGATTTGCTGTTCATCATCACATAAGCGCTGCCGTAAGCAGTTCCCACAATAATATTTACCTTCGGAACGGTTGCTCCTGCAAATGCCGCTGTCATCCCTGCCATTGCTTTGGCCAGATTCCGCTCGGAGCATTCCGTTGCCGCAAAACCTTCCACATTGGTCAGGGAAAGCACCGGAATATCAAAAGCATCGCAGAAACTGATAAACTCTGCCGCTTTGTTGCAGCCTCTTGCTGTCAGCACTTTGTCAAAACTTTCTGTTTTCTCGCCATTTTCGTCATAAACTGCAGAGGCATTGGCCACCGCACCTATGGTTCTGCCGTTTAACCGGATAAAGCCGGTCACCATATTGCGTGCATAATTCTTCCTGGTCTCCACAAAGAGATTGTCGTCTGCAATATGGGTCAGGGCCAGTCTGGTATCTTCCCGGCAGCCGGAAAGATTCTCGCATACCCGGTTCAGATCATCTGCGCATTCCTCTTCTCTTCCGCCTTCCCCATTGTTGCCTGGCAGAATGCATACCAGCTCACGGATTGCGGCCAGAATCTCTTCTGTGGTTCCCACACCGTCGATACATCCGTTATTGCTCTCCTGATATGCCGCGTCTGCCGTATCGCATCTGGAAACATGGTTTCCCTTAATTGCATTGGGAGAATTCACAAACATTCTTCCTTTTTCTTTTTCCACAAAAGCGAAGTCGCTCAGTGCAGGTACAACGGAAAGTCCGCCGCCGCAGTTGCCAAATACCGCACAAATCTGAGGTACCACCCCGCTTGCCGCTGCCTGAGCCCCGTAAATTTCACCAAATCCGTTCAGCGCATCCACGGATTCCTGCAGACGCATACCGCCGCAGTCAATCAGGCCAATCACAGGCGCCCCCATTTTTACTGCCATTTTATAAACAGCAGTAATCTTCTTACTGTGCATTTCACCGATGGTTCCGTTCAGCACGGAAGCATCCTGGCTGTACACGTACACCAGATTGCCATCAATCAGACCATATCCGGTGATGACTCCATCGGATGGAGTTTCAGACTGATTTAAGTCAAAGTCTGTGTTTCTTGCAGTTACCAGAGCTCCGATTTCCATAAAACTTTGCTCGTCAAGAAGACCGGAAATTCTCTGTCTTGCTGAGTTGGTAGAATTACTCATTACTTAAACCTCCATAATGTATTTTATAATTTTACAAAATTTTCTTCCGATTGTAATTGTATCTCTTTTGACGGAATTTTTCAATAGATATTTCAGGAAATTTGTTAAATATTTCACTAATCTGGCAATCCAGGTTATCGTTTTTGTCATCCTGCCTGTTCTGTCTCAAAATACAGTTCTTTTTCCATAAAAAATAATTTCAGAAGATACTCTTTGTACCAGGAAGGCTGCAGCTTTTTTGCAGCTTTTGCAGCATAAATGGGAACCTCCCCAATCTGACGCTCTCCCAGGTAATATGTAACCCTGCCAAGCTGCTGCCCTTCTCTGACCGGAGCTTTCACCTGCTCAGGAATCTCATAGATGGTCCGCACTTCTTCGTCTGTCCGCTTCAGCACCCGTATCTTTTCTTCTTTTACAAGAAGGGGAATGGTTACTTCCTGATAAAGCCTTCCGTTCTCCGGCTCCGCCTCCTCCACTGTCACGTTCGGAAATTCCCTGTCATATTCATATACATCTTCACAATGGTAATGTTCCAGCCCGTAATTCATCAGCTCTTTCGTATCGGCCCATTTCCAGGTCTTATGATTGGGCCAGCCGCAGGCCAGGAGGGCCACAATAAAAGTACGGTCTTCTCTCTGCAGCGCGCCCACATAGCAGTAGCCTGCATTTCCGGTAAATCCGGTTTTCCCGGACAATGCTCCTTCCATCATCTGCAGAAACGCGTTGTGGTTATTGCAGTTATAATGCCTGGTACCCGCCAGATTCGAAAACTGATAAGAAGGCGTACGGGTAATTTCCAGAAATTCTCTGTTCTGAATACAGTAGCTCATAATTCTGGCCAGATCTTCCGCTGTGGTTCCGTGCACTCCCGTCCCGTCGCTGGCGTCCAGGCCGTTGGGCGTAATGAAATAAGTATCTTTGCAGCCCAGTTCATCTGCTTTCTGATTCATTTTTGCGGCAAATCCTTCTACGGAGCCTCCAATATGCTCCGCAATGGCAACTGCCGAATCGTTATGAGATTCCAGCATCAGGGAATACAGCAAATCTTTCAGCCGAAAACTGTCATCTTTGCTCATACCAAGACGCACCTGGGGCATGGAAGCCGCATAGCTGCTGACTTTTACCTCACTCTCCAAATCGCCCTCCTCCAGCGCCAGAATACAGGTCATAATTTTGGTGGTGCTGGCATTGGGCATATGCTCGTATCCATTTTTTTCATAAAGTATCCGTCCGCTTTCCCCATCCATCAGCACTGCCGATTTTGCATAAAGGCTGAATTCGGGCTGCTGGGATACGGCTGCTTCCTGGGGCTGTTCCTGCACGTTCTGTTCTTCTGCAAACACAAGGGGTACCGGACCCGTTTTGCCCCTTTCCATGATTTGCGTCAGGAAGCAGAAATAAATCAGTGCCATTCCCAGATATTTCCGTATTTTTTTCCTTTTTTTCATAGCTGTTCATTCCTGTGGGTGTATTTTCCCTTCATTATATGAAAAAACAGCCGGACATAGACTCTTTTATTTCAGAGTCCTGTTCGGCTGTTTTCCCGGAACTTCTGTCCGCTCATGTTTTTTATCTGAATTTCTCCGCCTGCTCCCGGATTAATTCCGCATCCGCAAAATAATTGATTTTCATGGCGGAGCGCACCTTATCCAGTGTCCCGGCTGCTGCTTTCTCCGCTTCTTCACTTCCCTTTTTCAGCACCTCATAGATATAGGGAATGTCTTTCTGCAGTTCTTTTCTGCGGCTGCGGATGGGCTCCAGCACTTCCTGCAATACATTGTTCAGGAATTTCTTCACTTTCACATCCCCAAGGCCGCCCCGCCGGTAATGGGCTTTCAGTTCATCCAGATTTGCATAATCCGGCAGATACCGCTCAAAATGTCCGTCCTGGCAGAAAGCATCCAGATATGTGAATACGGTATTGCCTTCCAGAGAACCCGGATCTTCCACCCGCAGATGGTTGGGGTCTGTGAACATGCTCATGACCTTTTTCTTAATCTCCTCCGGTTCCTCTGAGAGGTAAATGCAATTGCCCAGAGATTTGCTCATTTTGGCTTTTCCATCGGTACCGGGAAGCCGCATACACGCCTGGTTCTCCGGCAGCAGCACTTTTGGCTCCACCAGAGTTTCCCCGTATACAGTATTGAATTTGTGTACGATTTCCCTGGTCTGCTCAATCATGGGAAGCTGGTCTTCTCCTACAGGAACCGTAGTCGCCTGAAATGCGGTAATATCTGCCGCCTGGCTGATGGGATAAGTGAAAAACCCAACGGGAATGCTGGCTTCAAAATTGCGCATCTGAATCTCAGCCTTTACCGTGGGATTCCGCTGTAATCTTGATACGGTAACCAGATTCATATAGTAAAAGGATAACTCGCATAACTGGGGTATCTGAGACTGGATAAACAGTGTGGATTTCTCCGGCTCCAGTCCGCAGGCCATGTAATCCAGGGCCACTTCCACCACATTCTGGCGTACCTTCTCCGGATGTTCCGCATTGTCCGTCAGTGCCTGGGCGTCTGCAATCATAATAAACACCTTATCGTATTCCCCGGAATTCTGCAATTCCACTCTGCGCCGCAGAGAGCCCACATAATGGCCTACGTGGAGTTTTCCGGTGGGTCTGTCGCCTGT
The DNA here is from genome assembly GCA_036941025.1 of Lachnospiraceae bacterium JLR.KK002. NCBI lineage: Bacteria > Bacillati > Bacillota > Clostridia > Lachnospirales > Lachnospiraceae > Lachnospiraceae bacterium JLR.KK002. Next base: position 559,538 of record JAYMNP010000001.1, on the reverse strand, counting down.
TAAAATAATTTTGCTCATAATATTATTCCTCGCCTGTCCGTATTCAAAATAAATCATACTATTTACTTTACTCCCTATTCTAATCATACTTTTTCCTTCTGTCAACAAACATTTCCGGCAGAACCATATCCATGGTAGACTGAATCAGGGCAATATGCTATCATAGTTGCGGAGGTGATTTTACATGCGCTATCATCATCTGCGCTTTGACATCTGGCTGTGCCTGCTTCTGGCTCTGTTTGTCAGTATTCTGCCTGCTAATCTTACGGAACGTTTTCTCTCCCGGAACTATGAAAATTATGTGGAAGAACATACTGTGCCGGAAGGAGAAATCGGCGGCATGGCGGGAAGTGATATTTTCCGTGCACAGTCCATTGAGGATCTGGAAACCCACGATACCTTTACGGTGGTGTCTCCGGGCATCGAATACCGCAACCGGGGCGCCGGGTATTACGGCAATTATTATCTCTATGCCCTGACCCTTCCCTCCGGCGAACGGGTGGCCGCTGCCATCAATATGGAAAATGTTCGGACAGAAGGAGACTATTATTCCGGCGAAGCCACCCTTCCCGTGGGAAGAATCATACGGGAAGACCTGGCTTCCAGTGAAAATTTCATCAGCCAGATTGAGCACAGCGAACCTTTGAGCCGCAGGGATTTTTACATCGACATGATGGGCAGCGGCGGAACTGTCAGCCAGGATGATTACACAGGGCCTGTCGTAATGCTGGCACGAATCCTGACCGTTCTTATCTTTTTCCCCCTGTTCCATGCCCTGGGCTCCAAATTTGGAATATTCCCGGCATTTTTCACCAGAGGGAAAAAACAGACTTCTGAATGGGAGTAATACATTGCGGAATTCAATAATTGTATTAATTTCATGTACAATCCAGAAGATTTTAATATAAATATTTTTTCATACAAAAGGTAAGAAATGCATTTCAGCACCATGGAGGTAAGACTCAGATAACCATGGAATCCTTTGCTGAACATGGTTATCTGCAGTCGGAGGCTTACCGGAATGTCCGGTGCGTCCGGCATTTCGGCCTTTTGTATGAGGAAAATATTTAAGAGAAACTATGGCAGTTGTACATGAAATTTTGGTAATTGAACAGTTTCGCAATTATCTGAATATTATCAAAAAGGAGACATGAGTTATGAACAACGAACCTGTAAAGAAAATCAACGTACCTTATCTTCTGTCCTACATACTGGTACCTGTCCTGATAACAGCCCTCTGTTTCTGGCTGGGCTATACCTTTTTCCACGACGGAGGCACCGGAGCGGTCATCCTGTTCATGGTACCGCCTGTTCTGTCCCTGTTATGGTGGATTTTCGGCGGAAAGCTGATTTTCAAAGGAAAAAGAAAGAAACTGTTAAAGGAACTTGAGCAGAATGGTTTCTGCCCCAATCATACCTTTGACAGCGATATCTGCACGGTAATCGTGGATATTGAACACGGAAAGCTGGCCCTGATTTTTTTCTGGAATCCATTTCGGAACTATGTCCTTCCCGCCAGACGGATTGATAAAATCCGGACAGATGACGGAAAATCCGGCGCCGGTTTTATGACGGGCAGCAGCCGGGTCAGCTTCCTGTTCACGGTAGACAATATCCGAATCCGGGTCAACACCTTTACCTCCAACAAACGCTGGCGCATGGACAGCGAGTACATTCTTACCGGAATTTCAAAAGCCGATATGATGGCAAATGTGCTGAAAGAAGCGAAAGAGAGGTCTGTCTGATATGGGTATTTTCCGGAAAATGCGTTCTGTCTTTCACGATGACTGGTGCAATCTCTGCCAGAGCGAAATGGACGTGCTGCACAGGCAGCTTTATGCTCTGCCGGATATGACCGTAGACCATTACACCTCTCATGATAATCCTGACTACTACCGGAATCATCTGATTCCGGTGGAGAAAAAGGCTCAGATACCCGCCGGAGTTTATGCCTGCGGCCTTCACGTCTACCGCTGCCCTGTCTGCGGGCACCGCCGGACAAAGCTCACCACGTTTCTCCCGGTACGTGACCAGGAAAAAATGGAAGAAATCCTGTTTTTTGACCATGGAGAACTGGATGATTTTATTTACCGGCAGACCGGAGGCTCTCCTGATTTTCACAGGAAAGCCGGGGACTGCCGGTGCGACTGCGCTGATTCCAGAATCTGCGGTCCCTACAGCCAGGAGTAGCATACACTTTGTTAGCGTAACACCATATTTTCCATGAGATAAACGAATCAGAGAGCAGACCTGTTATGGCTGCTCTCCGGTTTACTGCTGCAGAAATATATGCAATTTTACATATCTTCCAGGGATTCTTTTATTTTACCCATAAACCCCTTCTTCTTTCCGTGCTTTTCCGTTGAAGCGGCGCCATCCTGTTTTTTCAGAGACTGGCCGCTGGCCTCGTCAAATTTGCGCAAAGCCTCTTTTGCCTCTTCATTTAAGCCTGTGGGCACCTGTACCACCAGAGTTACATAGTGGTCGCCCCGGACAGAAGCGTTCCGCAGGGAAGGAATACCCTTTCCCTTCAGGCGGATTCTGGTATCCGTCTGGGTTCCCGGTTTCACATCATAAAGAATATCTCCGTCTATGGTGCTGATGCGCACTTCGCCGCCCAGCGCCGCCTGTGCAAAGGAAATGGGTGCTGTGGAATAAATATTCATATCCTGACGCTGGAAAATAGGATGGCGGCTTACATTTACCTCTACCAGCAAATCGCCTCTCGGCCCTCCGTTGGTGCCTGGTTCTCCTTTTTCCCGAATCCGGACACTCTGGCCGTTATCAATTCCTGCCGGAATGGAAACTTTGATTTTCCTGCGCTTTGCAATATATCCGGTTCCCCGGCAGTCCGGACATTTTTCTTTGATAATTTTGCCGGTTCCGTGGCAATCCGGACAGGTCTGCACATTCTGAACCATGCCAAGGAAAGACTGCTGGGTATAGACTACTTTTCCTTTTCCGCCGCACTTGCTGCAGGTCTCCGGTTTTGTACCCGGCTTTGCCCCCGTGGTATGGCAGGTGGTACATTCGTCTTTTAAGGTAATCTCAATTTCCTTTTCGCAGCCAAAGGCCGCCTCCTCAAAAGTAATCCGTACTGCCGCCCGTAAATTGGCGCCTTTCATGGGGCCGTTGCTGGCGGAACGCCGTCTGGAACCTCCGCCGAACAAATCGCCGAAAATATCGCCGAAAATATCTCCCATATCCATGCCGGAGAAATCAAAACCGCCTCCGCCGCCCATGCCGCCCTCAAAAGCTGCGTGTCCGAACTGATCATACTGACGTTTTTTATCCGGATCACTTAAGACTGCATAAGCCTCGGAAGCCTCTTTAAACTTTTTCTCTGCCTCAGCATCACCCGGATTCATATCCGGGTGATACTTTTTGGCAAGCTGACGGTACGCTTTCTTAATAGAGGCATCGTCTGCACTTTTGTCTACTCCAAGGACTTCATAGTAATCTCTTTTCTGCTCTGCCATGATTATACTTCCTTATAATCTGCGTCTACCACATCATCATCTGCACTGCTGTAAGATGCATTTCCCATATCAGGAGCCGGGCCTGCACCTGCTGCTCCCTGCGCTGCCTGTGCATTTTCATACATTTTTGCAAATACTTTCTGTGCACTTTCCATAAGTTTTTCTTTGGCTGCTTTCATCTCGCCCACCTGGTCGTCTGTCATATCCTCAGCGTTCGGATGTGCTTCCACCATTGCTTTCAGTGCGTTCAGATCTGCTTCCACTGCCGCCTTATCGGCTCCGTCAATGTTATCTCCAACTTCTTTCAATGCATTTTCTGTCTGGAATACGAAAGAATCTGCATCATTTCTGGTGTCAATGGCTTCTTTCCGCTTCTTATCCTGAGCCTCAAATTCTGCTGCTTCTTTTACTGCTTTTTCAATATCTGCGTCAGACATATTGGAACCTGCAGTAATGGTGATATGCTGCTCTTTTCCGGTTCCCAGATCTTTGGCGGATACGTTTACGATACCGTTGGCGTCAATATCAAAAGTAACTTCAATCTGAGGCACACCGCGTCTTGCAGGCGGAATTCCGTCCAGACGGAACTGTCCCAGAGATTTGTTATCTCTTACAAACTGACGTTCGCCCTGTACCACGTTAATATCAACTGCAGTCTGATTATCTGCCGCAGTGGAGAAAATCTGGCTCTTTTTGGTAGGAATGGTAGTATTGCGCTCAATCAGTCTGGTTGCAACGCCGCCCATGGTCTCAATTGACAGAGACAGGGGAGTTACGTCCAGAAGAAGGATTTCGCCTGCGCCTGCATCGCCGGCCAGTTTACCGCCCTGGATGGAAGCGCCCAGTGCCACGCATTCGTCAGGATTCAGGGATTTGCTGGGCTCTTTGCCTGTGAGCTGTTTTACTTTATCCTGAACTGCCGGGATACGTGTGGAACCGCCTACCAGTAATACCTGACCCAGCTCAGAAGCTGTAAGTCCCGCATCTTTCAATGCATTCTGTACCGGAACCGCTGTCCGTTCTACCAGGTCGTGGGTCAGTTCATCAAATTTTGCTCTGGTCAGATTCATATCGAAGTGTTTCGGGCCTTCTGCAGTTGCAGTAATAAACGGCAGGTTGATATTGGTGGTAGTTGCGGAAGAAAGCTCTTTCTTTGCTTTTTCTGCTGCTTCCTTCAGTCTCTGCAGCGCCATCTTATCTCCGGAAAGGTCAACACCGTCTGTTTTCTTAAATTCTGCCAGCATATAGTCTGTGATTTTCTGGTCAAAATCATCGCCGCCCAGACGGTTATCTCCGGAAGTAGACAATACTTCAATCACGCCTTCTCCGATTTCAATAATGGAAACGTCAAAGGTACCGCCGCCCAGATCATAAACCATAATTTTCTGCTCTTTTTCATTGTCAAGACCATAGGCAAGGGCTGCGGCGGTAGGCTCGTTGATAATACGTTTTACATCCATACCTGCGATTTTTCCTGCATCCTTGGTGGCCTGGCGCTGTGCATCATTGAAATATGCCGGAACGGTAATTACTGCGTCCGTTACTTTTTCACCCAGATAGTTCTCAGCGTCTGCCTTTAATTTCTGAAGAATCATGGCAGAAATTTCCTGAGGTGAATAATTCTTGTCATCAATGGCCCGCTTATGGTCGGTACCCATTTCTCTCTTGATAGAAGAAATGGTTTTCTCCGCGTTGGTAACTGCCTGACGTTTTGCCGGCTCTCCAACCAGCCTTTCGCCTGTCTTGGTAAACGCCACAACGGACGGTGTTGTCCTTGCCCCTTCTGTATTGGCGATAACCACCGGTTTACCACCTTCCATAACTGCCACACAGCTGTTTGTTGTTCCTAAATCAATACCAATAATTTTGCTCATAACAGAGACCTCCTCATAAAATATGCTTATTGAACTGTTAATGTTCAATATGATATGACTATCTGCATTACATTGTCTTACTGCATTACTGCACCACAGCTACCATGCTGTGCCTTACCACGCTTTCCCGGTACATATACCCTTTCTGCAGCTCCTGAGCCACAAATCCGGATTCATATTCCTCGCTTTCCACCTGCATAACCGCATTGTGGAATTCCGGATTAAACTCAGCGCCCACCGCTTCAATGGGCTTTACTTCCAGGCTTTCCAGTTCTGTCATTAACTGCTTATATATTTTATCCATTCCCTGTACAAAGGGGTCATCCTTTGATTCTTCGGGAACAGCGGATAATCCTCGTTCAAAATTGTCCACCACCGGAAGGATTTTCTCAATCACACTTTTTGCCCCTACTTCAAACATCTGGGTCTTTTCCTTCTCGGTCCGTTTACGGAAATTGTCAAATTCTGCCATCTGCCGCTGTACCCGGTCAGTCAGTTCGGCAATTTTTTCTTCCTGTTTGCTTTTCTTTTCTTTTTTTCGGAAAAATCCTTTTTTCTCTTCTTCCTGCCCCTCTTCGGAAAGCTGTTCTTCCCCTTCTTCCTCCTCTTCTTCGGAGGATACTTCGGAAGATTCTTCCGTTTCCTCTGCTTCAGCCGGAACGTCTGTTTCACATTCTTCCGGATTTGCGGAAGCATCTTTTTCTTCTTCCGTTTCCATATGTTCTGTCTCCTGGCTTTCCATTGCTTCCATCTCTTTCTGTTCTGCCATATCTGTTCACCTTTCCATGTTTTAGAATTTTTCAATATGGTATGTGTATCTATGTTTTCCTGTTTTTTCGGAACACGGTGTCAAGCTGATTTTTTAATGTTTTCAAATTGTCCATAACGTTTTCATAGTCCATACGCTTTGGGCCGATAATTCCGATGGAACCTGTCATTCCCTCTCCTAACTGGTAGGTGGCGGTTACCACACTGCAGTCCTTCATGTTCTGAATGGGGGATTCGGCGCCGATATATACCTGAATTCCCGTTTCCTCCTGAGAGGACAGGCTCTCGTTTACCAGGCTGATTAACTGTCTCTTCTCTTCAAAAGCATCCAGCAGCTCTCTGGCCTTCCCGGAATCACTTAATTCGGGATATTTTAAAATATTCGTGGTTCCGCTGGTATAGATTTCCAGTTCTTCGTCTTCCTGGATGGCACCTGCCAGCGCATCCAGCACATCACTGACAATATTGCTGTGAATACCTGCCTGCTCTTTTAATTTTGCAATGGTGCCAAGGTTGATTTCCTCTGCCGACAATCCGTTTAAACTGGTGTTCAACAGGATGTTCAGCTTCAGTAATGTCTCATTATCTAAGGCTTCCCCTGTGGAAATCATCTTATTCTTCACCAGATTGCCTTCCATTACTATCACAGCCAGAAGCTGTTCTTCATCTACCTGAGACAGCTGCAGGAACTTTACTTTATTCTTATGATAAGAAGGAGAAGTAATCATGGCGGTGTAATTGGTATTTGCCGCAAGCATTTTGGCCATCTGCTGCAGCACCTGCTCCATCCGCTCCGTATGCTCAATCATGAACTCCTTCATCTCAGTAACTTCCTGGTCTTTTTCCTTCATCAGATTATCTACATAGAAGCGATAACCCTGGTCAGAAGGAATCCTTCCTGCGGAAGTATGGGGCTGTAAAATGTACCCCAGTTCTTCCAGATCCGACATTTCATTGCGGATGGTGGCGGAGCTCAGATTCAAATCCGAATATTTGGAAATGGTTCTGGAACCCACCGGTTCCCCGGTATCCAGATAATTCCGGATGATTGCATTTAAAATTTTTCTTTTCCTTTCATCCAGTTCCTGCATTTCTCTCCTCCTGCCTCTTCTTGTTAGCACTCGGCTTGTGGGAGTGCTAACATCCATGTACTTAAAATAGCACTATCGTTTTTTATTGTCAATAGTATTTTTTCGATTTTATAATTTGTTTATAATTATATCAGTTATTCATTTACCAGCAGTGACCTGGGCACAATCTTTTTAATGCGCAGAGACATCAGGCGGGCAATCCCAAAGGCAAACCCGGCCAGCCCCAGCCCCGACGACACAACAAAAACCACAGATAATTTTCTGTTTTGTAAATAATTTTTTTTTCATCGGGAAACTCCTTCCATAAAATGTTTTACACGTTTTATTTTATTTTCCCGGTTCTTAAATGTCTTTAGAAAATCCTTAACGGTTTCTTAAATCATACCGCTCAGGGAAACATCAACTCTTACTTTCATCCCTTTTTTCCGTTTTCCACTGCCAGCTCCCCTTTCATGGCTTCCATAAAATAACTGGAAATAAACAGGCCCAGTCCCGCTCCTTCCACCGCTTTTGCATTGGTTCCCCGGCGAAATTTCTCTTTGATAAAAAGAATTTCTTCCTCCGGCAGCCCTCCGCCGCTGTCTTCTATCTCAATTACCAGCCGGCTGCCCCGTTTCTCTGCCCGTACCTGAATGGCTGTGTCCGCATATTTATAGGAATTGGCAAAAATATTATCAAAGACCTGCTGCAGTCTGAGCCGGTCCGCCCATATCAGACAGGGCGGTATGGCCGGGATTTTGGCCCGGTGAAGATAATCCACATTTTCCAGAAGACTTATAAGCTCCCTGCTTTCCATATCCCCCGGCGCTACGGTAAACTCCTGCAGTTCTTCCAGTGTTGCAGTAAACAGATTGGTGACCAGACTGTTAATCTGGTCGGCTTTTTGAATGATCTGCCTGTAATTTTCCTGTATCTTCTCACTTTCCGCAAGGGCTAATCCTACCTCGGACGCAGCTTTTATACTGGCCACCGGGGTTTTGATATCATGGGACAGACTGGCCACCAACTCCTTTTTCTCCGCATTTGCCTGTGCTTCAGCAAGTTTTGCTTTTTTCAGTTCCGCCTCCCTCAAATCTGTACCCTTTGCCCCAGTAGGTGACAATATACTCCGGCTGATTGGGATTTACCTCGATGGCCTCGCGTATTCTGCGGATATGGACATTCAGTGTCCCGTCCCCGGTAAATTTATCCGCCCATACATGTTCAAACAGTTCCTGTTTGGACACTACTTTATCACGGTTCTGAACCAGATAGGCCAACAGCCGGAATTCCATCATGGTTAATTTCACTTTCCTGCCATCCACCGTCAGGGTCTGACCCGGAACATCAATGTTCAGCCTGTCGTCCTGATAATTTTCTTCTTTCCCTTTTCCATAACGTCTCAGGACCGCCTGAACTCTGGCCAGCAGAACCCTCAGGGAACAGGGCTTCTGGATATAGTCGTCGCCGCCGATATTTAACGTGGCAATTTTATCGTCATCGCTGGTCCTGGCAGAAATAAAAAGAATTGGTATATCTGTCTGTTCCCGCAGTTCCCTGCACAGTGCAAATCCACTTCCGTCTCCCAGATTGATATCCAAAAGCAGAAGCTCTGCGGTATTTTCCTCAAAAAAAACAGCGGCTTTCTTCCTCACTGTATACGGCCGCTGTTTTTACTCCAAATAAATTAAAGTATTCTGCTGTACTGTCTGCAAGTAATTTTTCATCGTCTATGATTAAACACTGGTATGTCATGGGGATTCCTTTCCTGTGCTCATGATTCCGAATGGGTACGGAACCTGTTCGTACTGACATGTGGTTTCCTGCTTTTATTATATCGGCAATTGCTGCCTGTGACAATAAAAATCTGACCATTACTGTTCACACCCTACGGGTGTGAACAGTAATGTTTTATGCCGCACTTTCCTCCCTCAGAAAGCACCCTTTCCCCTCCCCGGTCATACTATATCAATAAGTAACAATAAGGAGAACTTTATGGAAAAATTAATGGAAATCAGCCATGTGGGTTATTCCTATCATACCATGCAGGGGGAAACGCCTGCTTTATCCAATATAAATTTTACGGTTCATAAAGGTGATTTTCTGGCCATTGTGGGGCCCAGCGGGTGCGGCAAATCCACCCTCCTCTCCCTTCTGTCAGGACTTCTGGAACCGGAACACGGTTCCATCTTATTTTATGGGCAGAAGCTGAACCAGAAAAGCTGCAATGCCATCGGTTACATGCTGCAGCACGATCACCTGTTTGAATGGCGCACCATTGAAAAAAACGTTCTGCTGGGACTGGAAATCCAGAATAAACTGACGCCGGAAACAAAAGAAACGGCACTGGATATGCTGAAAACCTACGGTCTGTACAAATTCAAAGATGCCAGGCCTTCTCAGCTCTCCGGCGGAATGCGCCAGCGGGCGGCACTGATTCGCACCCTGGTACTGAAGCCGGAAATCCTGCTGCTGGATGAACCTTTTTCCGCACTGGATTATCAGACACGTCTTACGGTAGGAGATGATATCGGAGCGATTATCAAAAAAGAAGGGAAAACTGCAATTTTAGTGACTCATGATTTGTCAGAAGCCGTCAGCCTGGGCAGCCAGGTGCTGGTATTGAGCAAACGTCCTGCCACCATTCAGACTGTGGTAGATATTGATTTTCCGGGCAACATCAGCGCACTGGAGCGGAGAAACTCTCCGGAATTTAAAGATTATTTTAATAAAATATGGAAGGAGCTGAATGAAAATGAGTGAAATATCCCTTGCCCAGCAGAATTTTCTGCTCGCTCAGAAAAAGCATAAACGTACCGTCACAGTCAGCAGACTGTGTATTTTTATTTTATTTCTGGCTGTCTGGGAAGGGGCTGCCAGACTGGATTTGATTGATTCCTTCATTTTCAGCAGTCCTTCCAAAATTCTGCTCTGCGCTTACGGAATGATACTGGACCAGACCCTGTTCGCCCATATCGGTATTACGTTGTTTGAAACCATGGTCAGTTTTCTGCTTGTAATTCTGATATCCCTGGCAGTAACCATTATATTATGGTTAAATAAAGGACTTTCCGAAACACTGGAGCCTTATCTGGTCATTTTAAACAGTCTGCCGAAATCTGCCCTGGCGCCTCTGCTCATTGTATGGCTGGGTGCAACCTACAACACCATTATCATTACCGGCGTGTCCGTAGCCATCTTCGGCTCCATTTTAAGCCTCTACACCAGCTTCCAGTCTGTGGATCCGGAAAAAATAAAGCTGATTTACACCATGGGCGGCAGAAAATACCATACGCTCACCAAAGTAATTCTGCCTGCCGGTATCCCCACCCTGTTCTCGCTTATGAAGGTCAATATCGGCCTTTGTCTGGTGGGAGTCATTATCGGCGAATTCATTGCTTCCCGGCAGGGGCTGGGCTATCTGATTATTTACGGCAGCCAGGTATTTAAGCTGGACTGGGTAATTATGTCCATTGTGATTCTGTGTATTCTGGCCTGGGGTCTTTACAGCCTGATTACCCTTCTGGAAAAGCGTTATCTGAAACATTTCTTATAAAAGCCTTTCGCCTCTGTAAGCAGAATGGCCATAATCCTTCCGAACAATCGGATAAGTATCCGGGGCAGCCTTCACTTCAGGGCTGTTTCGGATTCTGCCCGAAATTCCTGCCAGACAATCTCCGCTTCTTCTTCCGTGCAGAGGGAAATCCAGTAATCGCCTGTCTGTCTCTGCACAAAATATCCATTCTGATTACCAAAACAGTCTTTTTTCACCACATCAAATTCTATCTGTTCCACAGGAAAAGACATTCCCGCTCCGGTCATTTTAATGTAGCTTTCTTTTAAAGTCCAGATTTGAAAAAAGCGGCTATATGCTGCTTCATCCATCTCTTCCTGGTCTTTTCCCAGAATATAGCGCTGCTCTTTCAGGCTGCAGCAGCGGCGGACAACAGGTATCCGTACCTTTTTCACTTTTTCCCCGTCCACGCCCACTTCACACCGGGCAACTGCGCATACTACAAGGCCTTCCGTGTTGCTTACATTAAAACAAATCCCCTTCTCCGGCTTCCAGAAAGGCTTCCCATGTATTCCTTTTTCCACCTTTCTTCTGTCAAATTCCATACCAAAACAGTTTTTAAAACCATAATTTAATATTTCATCCGCCAGTATTCTCTGATGCTTCAGATATTCTCCCGGTTTTTCTCCATGCCGGGGACAGAAGGCATAATAAACTGTAACCTCATTACCATTCACGCCGGTCACTGGCATCCGCTTAATTTCCCCCTTCTTTGAGATTTTCGCGAATCTTTATGGAAAATTCTTCATAAATGCCCACGGGTATTTCATCTTCAAAAGAATATTCTTCTGTGGTCTCTTTTTCAAAATTATAAACCACCGCACGCTGTTTCTCCGAATCCACAATCCAGTATTCCCTGACTCCCGCACTCTGGTACTTAAACAGCTTGATATAATAATCCATACGCCTGCTGCCGGGAGAAACAATTTCAATTACCCAGTCCGGCGCGCCGTGGCACCCTTTTTCATCCAGTTTGGAGCTGTCACAGATCACAGACAAATCAGGCTCCACATAAGTAAACTCATCCTTATTCAGAAACACCGCAAAAGGCGCCGGATATACCTCGCAGTCTCCATGTTTATTCCTGATGTAACTTTTTATTTCATAGGTGAATTTTGTTACCAGACTCTGATGGGTTCTTCCCGGAGGCGCCATATCATAAATCTGTCCGTCAATCAGTTCTGCCCTCTGCCCTTCCGGCAGGCTGTAAATATCTTCTGTTGTAAAGAATTCTTTTTTTCTCAATGCTTCCATATCATTCCCTCGCTTTCCTGTAAGAGACAAAAAGGAGCTGTAATAATTACAGCTCCCATTCAGCCAAAGAAGGGACTCGAACCCTCGACCTGCGCATTACGAATGCGACGCGCTACCAACTGCGCCACTTTGGCATATGACACGGAACCGTTCTGTTCCGTCTGCGATTGGTAATTCTCAATTATTATACCCGCTTTGACACCGTTTTGCAATCCCTTTTTTCTACAAAATTAAAATTTTTTCTATTGACATTTTCTGGTTTCCATTTATAATGTATTTTGTGTTTAATAATATTAAACACAAAATACATTATCAGTTTGACTTTACAATTACTATACTTCATGTTTATATTCAGAAAGGATGATTTCCATGGACATTGGACACCGTATGAAAGAACTGCGCATTCAGTACGGACTGACCCAGCAGGAGCTGGCAGACCGGAGCGAACTTTCCAAAGGGTTTATTTCCCAGCTGGAGCGCAACCTCACTTCTCCTTCCGTGGGGACCCTGCTTGACATCATCCAGTGCCTTGGCACCACCCCGGCAGAATTTTTTTCTGACCCGGAACCGGAACAGATTGTATTTAAACAGGAGGATTATTTTATAAAGGAAAATGAGGACCTGCACCACACCATCAAATGGCTCATTCCCAACGCCCAGAAAAATGCCATGGAACCGGTACTTATGAAGCTGGCTCCCCAGGGCTCCTCCGAAATCCAGCTTCCTCATGAAGCGGAAGAATTCGGGTATGTATTAAAAGGCTCCATCCGGCTCTGTTACGGAGGCCGGACCTATACGGTCAGACAGGGAGAATCCTTTTATTTCAAAGCAGGAAAAAAGCACTATATCGAAAATTACAGCGGCAGGGAAGCAACCATCCTCTGGGTTTCCACTCCCCCCAGCTTTTAGGAGGACAACAAACGATGAGCAAACGACTGATTGATTTACAGCATATCACCAAATCCTTTGACGGACAGACCGTTCTGGACGATTTGAACCTGTACATCCGTGAAAATGAATTTCTTACCTTATTAGGACCCTCCGGCTGCGGAAAAACCACCACTCTCCGGATTATCGGCGGTTTCGAGGCGCCGGATGCAGGCACGGTGATTTTCGACGGAACAGACATCACCGGACTGGCCCCCAACGAACGTCAGTTAAATACGGTATTCCAGAAATATGCTTTGTTTCCCCATATGTCCATTGCGGAAAATATTGCCTTCGGCCTGAAAATCCGGAAAAAGAGCAAATCCTACATTGATGACAAAATCAAATATGCCTTAAAGCTGGTGAACCTGGACGGATTCGAACGAAGGAGCGTGGATTCCTTAAGCGGCGGCCAGCAGCAGCGGATTGCCATTGCACGTGCCATTGTAAACGAGCCGAAAGTACTGCTTCTGGACGAACCCCTGGGGGCGCTGGATTTGAAGCTCAGGCAGGATATGCAGTACGAGCTGATACGTCTGAAAAATGAGCTGGGCATTACCTTTGTCTACGTTACCCACGACCAGGAGGAAGCCCTTACCATGTCGGACACCATTGTGGTTATGAACCAGGGCTATATTCAGCAGATTGGAACACCGGAAGACATTTACAATGAACCCACCAACGCTTTTGTAGCCGATTTTATCGGAGAAAGCAATATTATTGACGGTCTGATGCTGGAAGACCGTCTGGTAAAGATTCTGGATGTGAATTTCCCCTGTGTGGACGAAGGATTCGGCTGCAATACCCCGGTGGACGTGGTCATCCGGCCGGAGGATGTGGAACTGGTTGCCCCGGAACAGGGTATGCTGGAGGGAGACGTTATCTCCCTGATTTTCAAAGGCGTTCACTGGGAAATTGAAGTACTGGCCAACGGCTGCGAATGGCTGGTGCAGACCACTCAGATGCATCCGGTGGGCTCCCATGTGGGCATCCGGGTAGACCCCTTTAACATTCAGATTATGAACAAACCGGAATCCAGTGACGAAAAGGCGGTGGAATCAGATGCGTGACCTGAAAAGACAGCTCCTGACGGGGCCATATCTCTTATGGATGGCAGGATTTATTCTGCTGCCGGTGGTAATGATTCTTTATTATGCCTTTACCACCACCAGCGGCCATTTTACCCTGCTGAATATCACATCCATAACTGCCTCCATCCATATGAAGGCATTGCTGCTTTCCCTGAAGCTGGCGCTGCTTTGCACCGGAATCTGCCTGATTCTGGCTTACCCGCTGGCCATGATTTTAACTAAAATGAAAGTCAGACGTCAGGGATTTATCGTGTTTATTTTTATCCTGCCCATGTGGATGAATTTCATGCTGCGGATTCTGGCCTGGCGGATGCTTCTGTCCAACAACGGTGTCATCAACACTTTGCTGAACACCCTGCATCTTCCGGCTCTGGATGTTTTAAATACGCCTTTTGCCGTGGTTTTCTGCATGGTATATGATTTTCTTCCTTTTATGATACTTCCCATCTATAACGCCATGGCGCGGATTCAGCCGGACATTATTGAAGCTGCCAGAGATCTGGGAGCGGGAAGCATTACCATATTTTTTAAAATCATTGTACCCCTTACCATATCCGGAGTCATCAGCGGCATTACCATGGTATTTGTCCCGGCCCTGACTTCTTTCGCCATTTCCGACCTGCTGGGCGGAGGCAAGGTACTGCTCATCGGAAATGTGATTGAGCAGGCCTTTATGCAGGAATACAACTGGAATCTGGGCTCCGGCCTTTCTCTGGTACTGATGGTATTTGTCATTGCAAGTATGGCTCTGATGAGCTCAAAAGGGGACGAAGGAGGTGCCGGCGTATGGTAAAAAAATCTGCGGAACGAATTTATCTGACCATTATTTTTCTGTTTTTGTACCTTCCCATTGCGGTGCTGATTATTCTGTCCTTCAATGATTCCAAAACAAAAGTTCAGTGGGGCGGATTTACCCTGAAATGGTACAAAAACCTCTTTTCCGACAGCACCATTATGGCGGCGTTCGGAACCACCATTTTTATTTCTCTGGCTTCCGCCCTGTTTGCCACTCTTCTGGGTACCCTGGCAGCCCTGGGCATCGACGCCATGAAAAAGCGGAATCAGACCATTATGATTGGCGCCACCAATATCCCTCTGCTCAATGCGGATATTGTTACAGGCATTTCCATGATGCTTCTGTTTGTCCGATTTACCAGACTGGGCATGAACACGGTGCTGATTGCACATATTACCTTTAACATTCCCTATGTTATCCTGAATGTGCTGCCCCGGCTGAAACAGAGCAGCCGCACCACCTACGAAGCCGCACTGGATCTGGGAGCCACCCCCTTTTATGCCTTTGTTAAAATCATCTGGCCCCAGATACGCCCCGGCGTGCTTTCCGGCTTTCTCATGGCAATGACCATGTCGCTGGATGATTTTTCTGTCACCTATTTCACCAAAGGCGCGGGCATCAACACATTGTCCACCATGATTTACACGGAAATGCGCAAAGGCATCCGGCCGGAAATGTACGCCCTGTCTACCATTTTATTTTTACTGGCGCTGGTATTGCTGCTGTTTATGAACTTCGGCCCTTCCGCCCGCAAAATGAACAAAGGAGAACTGTCCCCATGAAACATGCATCACATTCCCCCTGCCTGCAAATGAAACGCGTTCTGAGAAAACTTCCTCTGCTGGCGGTATTCGCCCTCTGGGTCCTTCTGGCCGGCTGCGGCAAAGACTCGGAAAACACTCTGACGGTGCTGAATTACGGAAAATATCTGGAACCGGAAGCCATAGAGATGTTTGAGGAAGAGACAGGCATCAAAGTAGAATACGAAGAATACATTACCCCGGAAAATATGTACACAAAATACCGGGCCGGTGCTATTGATTACGATTTAATCTGCACCTCAGATTACATGATAGAAAAACTGATTCAGGAGGGCGAAGTCCAGGAACTGAATTTTGACAATATTCCCCTGAAAGAAAATCTGGATTCCACCTATTTTGATTTTTCAAAATCCTTTGACCCGGAAAACAAATATACCATCCCCTATTTTTTCGGAACAGTGGGAATTCTCTACAACAAAGATATGGTGGATGAATCCGAAGTAAATTCCTGGAATATTCTGTGGGACGAAAAATACAGCGGCCAGATTATCATGGCAGACTCTGTCAGGGACTCTTTTATGGTGCCCTTAAAGCTGCTGGGGGAATCTCTGAATACCACGAACGAACAGGCCCTGAAGCAGGCCCAGGATATGCTGATTCGGCAGAAACCCCTGGTCTATTCCTATCTGGTGGATGAAGCCCAGGACGAAATGATTGGAAATAACGCCGCCATGGCTGTGGTCTATTCCGGAGAGGCCGGATATGCGCTGGAATTTAACGACAAACTCGCTTTTTCCGTACCGGAGGAAGGCTCCAATATGTGGATTGATTCCTGGTTTATCCCAAAATCTGCAAAACAGAAAGAAAATGCGGAAAAATTCCTGAATTTTCTGTGCCGGGAAGATATCTCCATGATGAATTTTGACTATGTATATTATGCCACTCCCAATGTCAGAACCAGAGAAGCTCTGGATGAGGAACTGCAGGAAAACACTACCATCTTCCCGCCAAAAGAAACTCTGGATAACTGCGAAGTATTAAAACCTCTGGACGATGAATCCACCATGAAACTGAATCTGCTCTGGAAGGAAGTAAAGGCAGCAGATTAAAAAAGAGGCTGTGTTTCACAGCCCCTTTTTATTTGAATAATTCTGTGTTCAGAATTTCAGTATCTTACTGCTTTGTTGCATTCATAAAGTATTTCATACCATAGATGGTTGCATAGATACCGTCCACATTTGATTTCTGCATGTAGATATCATTGTAGTAATACAGCGGAACAACTGCCCATGTATTCATCAGCATATCTTCTGCCGTATGCATCAGTTCCACACGTTTTGCAAAATCTGCAGTATTGCGGATTTCTGTAATCAGTGCGTCGTACTCTGCCCATTCAGGCGCGGAATCACTCTTTTTACCCTTTCCTAACTGCATATCATTGTTACCGGAATCGGAAGTGAAAATCTCCAGCATATTGACCGGGTCATTGTAGTCAGCCAGCCATCCCTCACGGGCGATGGTGAAGTTTCCGTTCTTCCGGTCTTCCAGGAATACGTTCCAGTCTTCTGTCTTGATTTCAAGACCGATTCCCAGAAGTGCAAAATCCTGCTGCACTGCTGCTGCAATCGCTTCATGGCCGGTACCCTCATTGGTCAGATATGTCATGTTGATTGCCGGATCAATTTTGTATGAACCGTCACCGTTGTCTGTGAAACTGTATCCTGCTTCTTCCATCAGCTTCTTTGCATCTTCTACCATGGCTGCGCCTGTGGTCTCTGCGTCATAATAGCTGGTATCTTCCTGCTTGAATACGCCGCCGTTACCGTCTGCCATACCCACCGGAACAAAGGAATCCGCCAGAATCTGTCCGGACTGCCCGATATTCTCAACAATGAACTGACGGTCAATCAGAATATTCATTGCCTGACGCATTTTTGCTGCTTCTTCTACGGTTTTTCCGTCAAAAACCGGATCGTTTACATTGAAACCAATATAGTAGGTTCCCAGGTTATCCAGGATACCGAATTCCGGATTTACGCCGTTCAGAGAAGAAATTTCATCATTTGGCACGGTATCAATATAATCCACATCGCCGCTGTTGTATGCCGCGTAAATAGCGGTATCATCCGCGTTTAACATAAAATGAAGTTCTTCCATGGTTACGCTGTCAACATTATGATAATTGGGATTCTTTTTGTAGACCATGCTTTCGTCATGATTCCATGATTCCAGTGTATAAGCGCCGTTGCATACAAATCCTGCTTCCTCCGCCCATTTTCCAGGAATGTCTCCGTCCGGATTTGCTGCTTCCACGGAAGCCTGATGTACCGGGAAGAATGTGGGGAACGCCATTAAGTCGTTGAAATAAGGGCATGGATTAGTCAGCGTAATCACCAGGGTATAATCATCCGGAGCCTCAACATTCAGAGTGCCGTCATCTTTCCGCGCGATAATGTCAAACAGATATCCATAATCTGCCGCTGTTTCTTCCGCACACGCACGGTTCCAGCTATACACAAAATCCTTTGCAGTCAGGTCATCTCCGTTGCTCCATTTGGATTCTTTCAGCTTAACGGTATAAACAGTATAAACCTTTTTCTCTTCTTCGTCTGCTGCTTCTCCTTCTGTTGATTCTGCAGCCTCTCCTTCTGCCGCTTCATTTCCGTCCGTTGCTGCTGCGTCCGCTGTTTCTCCTTCTGTTACTTCTTCTCCGTCTTCTGTCACCTGTTTCACTTCAGGCATATCGGTTGCCAGATCCGGAATCAGATTGCCATCTTTGTCATACGTATACAATCCTGCAAACGTATTTACAGCAAGACATCCGCCATCCACAGAACTGTTCAGCGCCGGATCCAGATAATCCGGTTCAGATGCCAGATTGATGTTCAGCACGTTTGGGTCTGTGTTTGTCTGAGAAGTTTCAGATGAATCATCTGCAGCATCTGCATTCTCATCTGTTCCTTCTGTCTTTGTATCATTGGCCGCACCATTTTTATCTCCGCCGCAGGCGGTAAGACTCAATGCCATACACGCAACCAGTAATACAGATACCAGTTTCTTTTTCATATTAATTCCTCCTGTTAAAAAATTAAATCTATCCCTTATTGAACTGCAAATGTTCAATAAAGTATGCTTTCACCAAAGAAAATCTCTGGAAAACACCTTATTTATTCCAACATGCAACCATATGGCCGTTCCCCCGGTCCGTAAGCTGCGGCATCTCTTCTGCACACTGTTCCGTGGCATACCGGCATCTGGTTCGGAATGGACAGCCCGTGGGCATTTTCAGCGGACTCGGCACATCTCCCTCCAGAATAATGCGCCTGCTGTTTCTCGCTGTTTCCGGATCCGGAATGGGAACCGCCGACAGCAGGCTTAACGTATAGGGATGGATGGGATTCCCGTTCAGTTCATCCGCATCCGCCAGCTCCATCATTTTTCCAAGATACATCACCGCAATACGGTCGGAAATATGATGTACAATCAAAAGGTCATGGGCGATAAACAGATAGGCTACGCCCAGTTTTTCCTGTAATTCTTCAAACATGTTGACAACCTGTGCCTGAATGGACACATCCAGCGCGGAAACCGGCTCGTCGCACACAATAAATTTGGGATTTACCGCCAGTGCACGGGCGATTCCGATACGCTGTCTCTGTCCGCCGGAAAATTCATGAGCATACCGCATGGCATGTTCGGCGTTCAGTCCCACCAAATCCATTAACTGCAGGATTTTCTCCCGGCGTTCCTCTCTGCCGCTGTACAGTTTATGTACATCCAGCGGCTCTCCGATAATATCCTCCACGGTCATCCGGGGGTTCAGGGAAGAATAAGGATCCTGAAATACCATCTGCATCTGCTTCCGGTAAGGCAGCATATCCACATCCACTTTTTTGCCCATCACCGGTTTCCCGTCTGTTCCCAGTTTTAACTTTCCCTTTTCGTCATACTGTTCTCCGCTGTCGAAAAGGACGTTTCCGTCAAATTCAATTCTCCCTGCCGTGGGCTGATACAGACGCAGCAGCGTCCTTCCCACCGTGGTTTTTCCGCAGCCTGACTCTCCCACCAGTCCCAGTGTCTCTCCGGGCTTCACTGCAAAGGAAATATCATCCACCGCTTTCAGGGGAATGGTCTTAAATCCCTGACGCACGGGAAAGTACTGTTTTAAGTGATCCACCTTTAACAGGTATTTTTCCTTCTCACTCATGACTGTTCTCCTTCCTGTGCTTCATACAATTCTTTTATATTCATCCAGCAGCTTGCCAGATGGGTTTCACTGACGCGCAGCTCCTCCGGCTTCTCTTTCAGGCAGATTTTCATGGCTGCGTCGCATCTGGGACAGAACGCACAGCCCTCCGGCATCTGCAGCAGATTGATAGGGGTTCCGCCAATGGGAACCAGCTTTTCATTCATATTGTCTGTCTTCGGAATGGAGCGCAGCAGGCCTTTCGTATATTCATGGGCCGGACGATAGAAAATATCATCCGCTGTGCCTCTTTCGCAGACACGTCCGCCATACATAACCAGAATTTCATCACACATGCTGGCAATTACGCCCAGATCATGAGTCACCATGATAATGGCCATGCCCAGCTTCTGCTGCAGTTCCTGCATCAACTCCAGAATCTGAGCCTGAATGGTCACATCCAGCGCAGTGGTAGGTTCATCCGCAATCAGAATATCCGGCTCGCATACAAGAGCCATGGCAATCATCACACGCTGGCGCATACCGCCGGAAAGCTCATGGGGATACTGTTTCAGCCGGCTCTCCGGCTCATTTACGCCCACCAGCGTCAGCATTTCAATGGCCCGCTCCCTGGCCTGCTTCTTATCTTTATCTGTATGAAGAAGAATCGCCTCCGTAAGCTGGCTTCCCACCGTAAACACCGGATTCAGGCTGGTCATGGGGTCCTGGAAAATAATAGAACATTTCGCTCCCCGGAACTTCTGCATCTGCCTGCTGTTCCATCCGATAATATCCTCTCCCTGATACCTCACTTCCCCGCCGGTGATTCTACCGGTTTCCGCAAGAATCTGCATAACGGAATAGGCGGTTACCGACTTACCGGAACCGGATTCTCCCACAATTCCCAGGGTTTTTCCGGGCTCCAGGGTAAAGGAAATTCCATTTACCGCCTGCACCTCTCCATTTTCCGTAAAAAAACTGGTATGGAGATCTTTTACTTCCAAAATATATTTATTATCTTCACTCATTCTGCTTATCTCCTTACTTCAGTTTCGAATCAAATGTATCCCGCAGGCCGTCCCCCAGCAAATTAAGCGCCAGCACAATCAGGCAGATTGCAATGGCCGGAATCACCAGGCGCAGAGGATAGGACTGCATACCTGCTCTGGCGTCGTTGGCCAGACTTCCCAGAGAAGTCAGAGGGTCCGAAACACCCAGCCCAAGGAAACTCAGATAACTCTCTGTAAAAATTGCGCTCGGCACCTGCAGGGTTGTGGTAATAATAATGACCGACAGACAGTTGGGCAGAATATGCTTTCTGAGAATCCTGCCGTTTTTTGTACCGATACAGCGGGCCGCCAGCACATACTCATTGTTCTTAATCGTAAGAATCTGTCCGCGAATCAGCCTTGCCATGCTTACCCAGTACAGCAGGCCGAACACAATAAAAATCGAAATCATATTGGTTCCCAGCGCCTGCAGCACAGTGCCTTCCAGCACAGATTTCAAGGTCTCATTCAGCACCACGGACAACAGAATAATAATCAGCATATCCGGCAGAGAATAGATGACGTCCACAATACGCATCATAATCAAATCCAGCGTTCCTCCGAAATAGCCGGCAATAGAGCCGTACAAAAGACCGATAATCAATACCATAATGGAAGCCACAACTCCCACGGACAGGCTTACCCTTGTTCCGTAAATCACACGGATAAAGTAATCCCTGCTCAGGCTGTCCGTACCGAAAATACGAGGAAACAGCTTTTCTCCGGTTTCCTCCATGTACTTTGTCTCCAGTTTGGAATATTCAAAAGGCCCCATATTCGCCGCCGTTTTGTCACGCACTCCGTTTACCGATATAATCTGTGAATATTTGTAAGGCACAATCATGGGCGCGATAATGATAAGAGCAAGAATCAGCGCCAGTACCACAATACTGCCCATAGCCAGAGGACTTTTCCTGAGACGTCTCATACCGTCTTTGAAAAAGGTGGTGGACTCTCCCATAACATCCTGCTGTTTCTTCTCCTCCTCCGTTGCCTGTTCAAAATCTTTATCTTTAAATTTGCTCAAATCCACCTGTGCGGAAAAGAGCTGCCTCTTTTTCAGTTCCTGATTCTCCACCATGGTTTCCATCCTTTCTGTCCTTCTCTATTCAAACGTGATTCTCGGATCTATCATCTTATATGCGATATCCGTCAGCAGATTTGCAATTACCATCAATATGGCAAGAAACAGCGTTACAGCCATAATCATGGTATAATCACGGTTTACGATACTGGTTACAAAAGTAGAACCCAGTCCTCCGATGGTAAAAATATTCTCCACCACCATGGAACCGATCAGAATATAGGCAACCATGGGACTCACGTAGGTCACTACCGGAACCAGAGCATTGCGGAGGGCATGTTTGAAAATCACCTTCCAGCCCGGAACGCCCTTTGCCTTTGCTGTACGGACATAATCCTGATTCAGAGCATCCAGCATACTTGTTTTGGTCAGACGTGTAATATATGCCATGGGATATACGCTAAGGGCGATAATCGGCAGAACATAATTGGGATTGCCGGAAGACCACACCGGAAACCATCCCAGCTTCAGACAGAATACCAGCAGAAGCAGCGTAGCCAGCACAAAAGAGGGCATTGCTGTTCCCAGAGTTGTAAAAAAGATAATCAGACGATCCGGAAACCGGTTCCGGGTAAGGGCTGCAATGCTGCCCAGCACCAGTCCGATTACAATGGCAACTGCCGCTGCCATTCCCCCCAGCTTTGCCGACACCTGGAAACGCCCTGTAATTTCCTTCCAGATATCACGTCCGTTATGTAAAGAAATTCCCCAGTCTCCATGCAGCAGGTTATTCAGATAGATTACATACTGCTCTCCCAGTGGTTTATCCAGATTATACCGTTTCTCCAGAACTTTCTGGGCCTCCGCGCTGGTAGCCTTCTCCTTGTTAAAGGGCCCGCCCGGAATCGCATTCATTACAAAAAATGTAATGGCGCTGACAATGAAAATCGTAACAATTGCCAGTACGAGTCGTTTTCCAATATACTTTGCCAGTCAATTGTCATTTGTCAACAAAAAATTTAGAATTTCCCCAAATTTACTCTTGCATTTTTCCGGTTTTCGTGGTACAGTTAAGCCCACACGGAATCTGTGTGGACCATAATCTTCCAGGCTGCCAGCACAGCACAGGAGGTATTATGACATACGAACAGTTTAAGCAGCAGCTCGTCGCCAGTCTGGAAGAGCTGTTTCCCGCGGGCACTTCTGTTTCCATCCGCCCTTTTTCCCATAACAATCATATTCTGCTGGACGGACTCACCATTCTGGAGCCGGGCAGTAATGTTTCCCCTGCTATTTATCTGAACCATTATTATGAAAGCTATCAGAACGGAACTTCCTTTTCCGTCCTTAAGGCCCGTATACTGCACTATTACCATGAACACTGCAATGTCAGAACCGTGGACACTTCCTTTTTCACCTGTTTTGAGAATATTCGTTCCCGCATTGCCTGTAAACTGATAAATTACGAAAAAAACAGGGAACTTCTGAAAGAAATTCCCCATTTTCCCTGGATGGACCTCGCCGTTGTATTTTATTGTCTGATACAGGAAGGGCCTGGAAAACATGCGTCCATTCCCATTTTCAACGAGCATCTGGCATACTGGAATATTTCCGGAGATACGCTGTTCTCTCTGGCCCGGCAGAATACGCCTCTTCTGCTCCCGTTCCGCTGGGATTCCCTGGCAGACCTTATCTTTCCCTCCCTTGACGTACTCCCGGAAGAAGAACAGCAGTCTGCCAGAGAAACTCTGTCTTCCGAAATTGTTCCCATGTATGTGCTCACCAACCGTCTGCGGCTGAACGGCGCCTGCTGTATCCTCTATCAGGATACGCTGAAACAGGTATCCGGCCAGTTGAACGACAGCCTCTATATACTTCCCAGCAGTGTCCATGAAGTAATTGCCATTCCTGCTTCCCGCGCAGGCAATCCCGGAGAACTGCCCCGGATTGTGAGGGAAATCAACCTGGCTGAAGTCTCCCCGGAAGAAATTCTTTCCGACTGCGTTTACTTCTATGACAGAAATTCCTGCCAGCTCTCCATATGCTGATTTCTGTCTGCATTTTCCGCATAATATAACGACGGGAGCGCCCGCCGGTTTCGGCTGTGGGCAGCTCCCGCAGAAAATGTCACACCAGTTCCAGATACAGCTTCTCATATTTTCCGGCAGATTTTTTCCAGGAATTATCCTCATTCATGCACCGCTTCATCATAGCTTTCCAGTCTTTGGGATGGTTGCAGAACACATCACAGGCATACCGTACAATCATCAGCATTTCCGAAGCATTATAATTGGCAAAGCTGAACCCGTTTCCCGTATGCCAGATTTCATTGTAAGGCTCTACCGTATCCTTTAATCCCCCTGTCTCCCGGACAATGGGAATGGTACCGTAGCGCATACTGATTAACTGGCTCAGGCCGCATGGCTCAAACTGAGAAGGCATGAGGAACGCATCTGCGCCGCCGTAAATCAGATGGGCCTTTTCTTCGCTGTAGCCTATGGTGGCAGACACCCGGTCCGGATACTTCCAGTCGAAATGACGGAAGAAATTCTGAAACTGTTCTTCCCCCGTACCCAGCACCGCCACCTGTACATTCAGGGTATTCATCATTTCCTCCAGCACTGCCCGTACCAGATCAAATCCTTTCTGCTGAGTCAGCCGGGACACCATGCCGATTACCATGGCGGAACTGTCTTTCCGAAGGCCCAGAGCGGCCTGCAACGCTTCTTTATTCTGCTTCTTCCTGGCAATCGTCTTCACGTCGAAGTTTGCCTTCAGCCTGGAATCCGTCCTGGGGTCATACTCCTCATTGTCAATCCCGTTTACAATACCGGAGAGCTTGCCGGAAATCTCCCTCATTACACCGTCCAGCCCTTCACCGCCCTGCTGTCCCTGAATCTCTCTGGCATATGTCTCACTGACCGCATTGACCCGGTTTGCGTGAAGGATTCCCGCTTTCAGAAAATTCGTTTCCCCATAGGCCTCCATGGCTCCGTAACGGTAATGGGAAGGCAGATCCCGGCAGTTTTCAATATCGTCTATCCGCCACCGGCCCTGAAATTTCTGATTATGAATGGTAAGGACTGTGCGGATATTCTGATAGAAGGCGTTTTCCCGGTAAAATGCATCCAGAAATACCGGAATCAGCGCTGTCTGCCAGTCATGGCAGTGTATGATATCCGGGCAGAAACCCAGTTCCGGCAGGCTGGCCAGCACTGCCCGGCAGAAAAATGCGAATTTATTCACATCTTCAAAAATCTGGTTATAAGGACCGTTTCCTGCAAAATAATGCTCATTATCTATAAAATAATAGTGAACACCTTCCACGCTGGCTTCATAAATTCCTATGTATTCCTGTTCTCTCGGCATATCTGCATGGAACTCGGTCACGTATTTCATATTCTGCCGATGTTCTTCTGAAATACACAGATATTTCGGCAGAATAATCCTTACGTCAAAGGTTTCCTTATCCAGATATTTCGGCAAAGCCCCCACCACATCTGCCAGACCTCCGGTCTTGACAAAAGGATTCCCCTCGGATGCTGCAAAGAGTATCTTCTTCATGTAAAAACCTCCTACTTATTCTCTTAACTTATATTCTAACCGAATTTTGTCCGCAATTAAAGCTATAAATTCAGAATTTGTAGGTTTTCCTTTCCCATTGTGAATGGTATAGCCGAATAATTCGTCAATGGTATCCATTTTTCCTCTGCTCCATGCAACCTCAATGGCATGGCGGATGGCCCGTTCCACCCGGCTTGGCGTGGTCTGATACTTCTTTGCAATTCCAGGATACAGGATTTTGGTAATGGAATTCAGCATTTCCATATCCCGCACCGACATGATAATGGCCTCCCGCAGATACTGATATCCTTTGATATGGGCAGGTACGCCGATTTCATGGATAATGTTTGTCACATCGCTTTCCAGATTCCGTTCCTCCAGATCCTGCTTCTTCTCATAGGCATTGACCTTTCGTACCTCTGTTCCCCTGCGCAGTTCCGAATTCCGCACATGCTTGATACGGTTCAGCACTACTTCGTTGTCAAAAGGCTTCATAATATAGTAATCCGCTCCCAGAGAAAATGCGTCCTCTGTGATTTTTTCCTGTCCGATTGCGGTTATTATAATAAACGCCGGATGTTTTTTGATATTTTTATCGCTTCTGATTTTGTCCATCACAGTCAGTCCGTCCAGTTTAGGCATAACAATGTCAAGCAATACCACGTCCGGTTCCTTCTTTTTTATCATTTCGTATGCTTCTTCTCCATCTTTCGCTGTTCCTACTACCTGAAGTTCTTCGTCGCTTTTTACGATGTCTCCCAATTCCCTCAGCATTCTCTCATTGTCATCTGCAATTGCCACATTTAATTTTTCCACGCTAAATCCTCCTGTTGGTTTTCATAATAATCCCTCATAAAAGGCAACTATTTGTATTATATCCTCAAATAAATATTCCTTCAATAAAAAGATTTCTCTGATTTTCGACAAAGAAATCCTGGTATTATCATTTTAACACGAACCTTGTCAAATTAGTGCTTTTTTACCATAACATTATTATCATACCGATTATAGCGCTATATATTTTGTCGAATTGTGTCGTATCATTTTTGGAAAATGACTTTTCCGCACGGCAAAACAGCACAGGACCCTTTCCGATTATCCTGTGCCGTTGCTGATATGCTCTTTCTGATTCCGTATTTCACCGGCCCCATATTCTCCACCGTCAGAAAACTACGGCGTTCTCATGGTCACTGGCCTGCAATTCATCAAATTTTATTTCCTCTCCTCCGCAATAATATCCGAAATACTGTTCTTTTAAGGTTTTGTATGCTCCGCGCGGCAGGTGAATCTTCTTACCGCTATTCAGACAGATTTCCTGGGCATTCAGATTATCAATATACTCCAGATTCATAACATAGGCAACCCCCACCCTTACAAATTCCTGATATCCGGCAAGCATATCATAAATTTCCGTCAGCGTCATACGCAGCAGATGCTGACTGTCATCTGCAAGATGCAGACACTGATTTTTCCGCTGGGCCTCGCAGTACACAATATCATGCAAAGCCACACGCTGCATTCTCCCCTCAATCCGCAGAACCAGATATTTCTTCCGATCCTCTTCCACCTCTCTGAAAACCCCGTCCAGAATCGGAAACAGCATCTCCTCTGTGACAGGTTTCACCAGATACTGAGCCGCGTTCACGCCGAATGCCTCAAGGGCATGTTCTCTGGAAGTGGTAAGAAACACAATTCTGCTTCCATTTCCCATGTCACGCAGTTCTCTGGCTGCTTCAATCCCCGGCTTCTCCGGCATATATATATCCATCAGCAGCAGATCCGGAATATAATTCCCTTCTCTGACTTTACAGAGCAGTTCATATGCACTTTTAAAGCGTTCCGCCCTGAAATCCATTCCCGGATGCTTTTTCTTATAGTCATACAGCATTTGCTCCGTCTTATTTAATTCTTCTGTTTCGTCATCACAAAGGGCTATCAGATACACAGACAGTACTCCTCCCATGTTTTATTTTCCTGTTTTCACTATTTTTTACTGTTTACATTATTTTTATTATTTACATTTTTTATAAATAAGATTATATTACATTATATTACAAAAAAAGATATTTATGGTATAATTTGCACTTTTTATGGTACAATTTGTCGGAAATCAGCCTTGCAGTCCACAGACTCCCTGCGGACTGTGACAAATCAGCTACAGCATCCCCAGCAGAGACTCCCAGGTCTTTTTCTCCCCGGTAATCTCCCCATCCGGATATTTATACCCCAGAACTTTCTTCTGGTAGGTATTTACCGCTTCCTCCATTCCCTTCCCAAACTGAGGACGTTTTCCGTTATCCTCCTCGATAGCTCCGTAATAATAATCCAGAGCCTTCATCCTCCGTTCCAGAGGAGTTACCACCGGATGATATTTATTGTCATTTCTGGAAACTGTGGGAGTATTGCCAATGGTTTCATCCCCGGCGATACCATCCGGAGCAGAACCGGTGATTTTCTGTACATCCAGAATAAACTGTTTCTGCGTATAGACATAGTCCTGTTCTTTCCGGCCGCCGGTATAGATTACGTTCCCCTGTCCGTCATAGACATACTGTCCGGGCCCGCAGTCTTTCATGGCAAATTCCCTGTTGTGATAAGCCCCCGTCTGATTCTGGCAGATACCGTCTTTCCAGCCGGAACCCACCCGGTACCATTCTTCCATGGGCCTGGATTCTCCCTGAAACGGTCCTGCCCCGGTGTCCGGCTCCTCCTGCCCAATCTGTTTCTGAAAATCTCTCCACAACTCTGGACTGTCCATCATTTTCCTGGGACAGTATTTCCCTCTGGCATCAAAATGCCGAATCACTCTCTCTGCCGGAATGTCAGCAGTCTTCATCAGCTCCTTCACCAGTTCAATGGCATTTGCACGGGCTTTCTCATAATCTCCGTCGCTGTTTACACAGATTTCAATATTGATGGTATTCCTGTTGTCCGCGTCTTTCACCCCATGGACGGTATTGTATTCCACTCCTATGGAAAAGGTGCCGTCCTTATGCTCTGCAGCCTGACAGACTCCGTCTGAGCCTGCGTAATAGTGGACGGACGTACTTAAATGCCCGGCCGACTGGGCGAAAGCATGGCGGCGGGCATCCGCCCCTCTGGCGTAATTATCTGTTTCATGAATTACAATATATTTTGGATGATTTTCATTTTCATAGGTGTTTTGTGCGGAAATATAATCTCTGTTTATGGTCATGTCCGTTTTCCTCCTCTATTCATTCCTCCTCTGCTAATTTATATTCCTGCCTGCGTTCCGTCAGACCCTGCAGATGGAATTTTTCGACTGAAAAGCACGCAAAAGAAATGTCAGATAAAGATTTAAAATTTTACAGCAAAACGGTCTTTCCTGCAGAACAATGAACCCGGCAGGTCAGCTTACCGCCGACCCGCCGGGTCCAAAGTGAATATGTTGTATGTATTATGTACAGACAATCCGCCTCTCGGCAAATTATCACCTCTGACACGTTACATCTTTACCATTACGGACACTCCGTCCGGAATCACCGCAATGTGGGCATCTTTTCCTTTTGCTTCCAGAGCTTTTGCCAGAGCCTCATTCACATCGGAAGCTGTCTCAAAGCCCATTTCCTCTGCCATGGCCCGGTATTGTTCGCACATCACATAAATAACCCTGTGATGGATTAAAATCCGGCTCTGAATCTGATATTCCCACTGATCCGGTTTTGTCTCATCCTGGGGAACCTTCCGGATTTCTTTCATAAGGCTTTCGGGACTTTCACAGTTTTTCAGCGCCTGATAAAATCCCTCCCCGCCGTGACCGTCTCCGCAGTTGGATACCATAATAATAATACCGTCTTCTTCAGAAGCCGCTTCTGCGGCTGTCATTCCTTTTACAGACTGATACATGTTCTGGTCCAGCGGATAACCGCCGTTTGTGGAAATGGCAATATCTGCGGCTTTCTCAGGGGTTACCTGGCAATACTGACGGAGGAACCGGCAGCCGGCTGCATGTGCCTCGACTGCATCACCGGCCACCGCATGTACAACTCTTTTGTCTGCGTCAATGATGACGTTGACAATGTACTTCTGGTCCGCCATTTTACTGGCGGCAACCATATCCCTGTGAATGGGATTGTTTTCCAGTACGCCTGTGCGGCTGTACGGAGAATCTATAAATGCGGAACAGTGGTTTCCGAGAACTGTTACCGCACTGGATACACCGGGCAGAACGCTTTTGCGTCCGCCGGAAAATCCTGCAAAAAAGTGGGTTTCAATAAATCCCTCGCTTACCAGCAAATCAGCTTCTGCGGCTATCCTGTTAATCAGCAGAGGAGCCCCGGAAGGCAGTGTGCCCAGATTTACCATATCATCCATATTCTGGCTGTCGTGGATGACAATGTTCTCCTGCTCCACAATTTCCTGACCGAATTTGCCCACCAGTTCTTCTCTGGTGGTAGCCCGGTGGAACCCTGTTGCAATCAGCAACGTAACGTCCGCACCGGGATTCCCTTCCCGGATTTCCTTCAGCATAAAGGGTATAATATGTTTGCTTGGTACCGGTCTGGTATGGTCTGAGCAGATGATAACTACCTTCTGTTTATCCCTGGAAAGCTCGGAGAGCTTCGGGGAGCCGATGGGATGCTCCATGGCTTCCAGAACGATTTCATCCTCTGTCTTATCTGCCGCCGGCATGGATGCAATGGAAGATTCCAGAACCTCATAATCTAAATTATCATCCAGATGAAGCATCATGCCCTCTCTGGAAAACGGAAGTTTCATATCCATAAAGTTCACCTCTATTTCACACCCATCCAACCGGAAATTACCATCATCTGTACTTCGGATGTACCTTCGTAAATCTCTGTAATTTTGGCGTCACGCATCATACGCTCAATGGGGTAATCTTTTGTATATCCATATCCTCCGTAAAGCTGCAGGCAGCGGCGAGTTACGTCGGAAGCATTTCTGGAAGCCACCAGTTTTGCCATAGCCGCTTTATGAGAGAATGGCTCATGGTCATCTTTGGCACATGCCGCCTGATATACCAGGAGTTTTGCAGCCTCTGTGTTGGCCTGCATCTGTGCCAGCTCAAACTGGGTATTCTGGAACTGGGAAATACGTCGGCCAAACTGGGTACGCTCCTGTACATATTTTACGGTCTCCTCAATGGCTCCTTCTGCAATGCCAAGGGCCTGAGCCGCAATACCCACACGTCCGCCGTCCAGTGTCATCATGGCGTACTTAAAGCCTTTGCCCAATTCTCCCACAAGGTTTTCTTTTGGAACGATACAGTCTTCAAAAATCAGCTCACAGGTGGAAGATGCACGAATTCCCATCTTGTCTTCCAGTTTCCCGATGGAAAATCCCGGAAATCCCTTTTCTACGATAAATGCGGAAATCCCTTTGGTACCCTGTGATTTATCTGTCATGGCAAGCACGAAAAATACGTCTGCCACCCCTGCATTTGTTATGAAAATTTTGGAGCCATTCAGCACCCAGTGGTCGCCTTTGTCCACAGCAACCGTTTTCTGTCCGGAGGCGTCTGTTCCTGCGTTTGCCTCTGTCAGTGCAAATGCGCCAATCCATTCGCCGGAGCATAATTTCGGCAGATATTTCTGCTTCTGTTCCTCGGTTCCGAACTGGTAAATGGGCGTACAGCAGAGGGATGTATGGGCCGATACAATAACTCCTGTGGTACCGCAGTATTTGCTCAGTTCTTCCACGGTCTGGATGTATGCCAGCGTATCCATGCCGGCTCCGCCATATTCTTCCGGAAAGGGAATGCCCAGAAGTCCCATTTCTGCCATTTTCTTCACATTTTCCATGGGAAATTCTTCTGTCTTATCTATTTCTGCCGCCAGAGGCTTTACTTCGTTTACTGCAAACTCATGTACCATGTCCAGAATATCCTGGTGTAATTCATCTCTTTTAAAATCCATAACATTTCCTCCTCATTTTTCTTATCCTGTGTATCAAAATATCTCAGACACACCTTTTATATGTTCCTCAATTTATGCTTTCCGCGCTTTAAATGCCGCTGTCAGCGCCGGCACAACTTCATTCAGATTTCCAACGATTCCATAATCTGCCACGTCAAAAATCGGTGCGTCTTCGTCTTTATTTACGGCAATCACCGTATCGGAACCGGAAATGCCTGCCAGATGCTGGATTGCTCCGGAAATACCGATTGCAAAATAGAGCTTCGGAGCCACCGTCTTACCGGACTGCCCTACCTGATGGGCATGGGGCATCCAGCCTGCGTCTACCACTGCTCTGCTGCAGCCAAGGGTTGCGCCCAGTTCTGCCGCCAGATCCTCCAGCAGTCCGAAGTTTTCTGCAGAGCCAACGCCCCGGCCGCCGGATACGATAATCTCAGCTTCTTCCAGATTCACAGCTTCTGCAATTTCACTGACACGTTCTACCAGAGTGGTACGGATTTCTTCCGGAGCCACATGAATATCTTCTTTTATAATCTCTCCGGTGCGTCCTTCCTCATATGCGCCTTTTTTGAATACGCCGGGCCTTACCGTTCCCATCTGGGGGCGATGTTCCGGACACATAATTGTTGCCATCAGGTTACCGCCGAAGGTGGGACGGGTCCAGGCAATATTTCCCGTTTCCTCGTCAATGTCAATACCGGTACAGTCTGCAGTCAGACCTGTCTGCAGGCGGCAGGACACTCTTGGGCCCATATCCCGGCCATTGTTGGTTGCGCCGATCATCAATGTTTCCGGTTTATATTTTTCCACTAACGTAACCATTGCTTTCGTAAAAGCGTCTGTGGTGTAGTATTCATATTCCGGTCCGTCTACGATAATGGCGGAATCTGCTCCGTAGCAGATGGCGTCTTTTGCCACACCTTCAATATCTTTGCCGATAACGACTGCCACCAGCGGACATCCTTTCTGGTCTGCCAGCGGTTTTGCCACATTCAAAAGTTCATAGCCCACATTTTTTGCCTTTCCGCATTCTGTTTCGATGAACACCCATATATTTTTATAATCATTCAGATTGCTCATATCCGGCCCCTCCTTATAAAAGTTTTGCTTCTTCCAGCAACTTCACTACTTCATTTGCCGCATCTGCTGCTTCCATGCCTGCCAGCTTCACGCCTGATTTTTCTCTTACCGGCGTATAGGTCTTCTTCACCCTCGTGGGAGAGCCGTTTAATCCGCACAGCTCCAGTTTGATGGATGGGATATCTTCTTCGGTCAGTACCGGAATTTCTTTTTTCTTGGCAGCCATTTTGCTCTTAATGGTAGGATAACGGGGCTCGTAGGGCAGTTTTACAACCGTTACCACTGCCGGAAGTCTGGTGGAAATCATGTCATAACCTGCGTCATATTCCCGCTTTACCTGAATTTCTCCGTCCTTTTCCACAATATCCAGCGCATATGTAATCTGAGGCAAATCCAGATGTTCTGCAATCTCAGGCCCTACCTGAGCGGTATCTCCGTCTGTTGCCTGTTTTCCGCAGAGGATTAAATCGAATTTCAGCCCTTCTTTTTCTTCTACTGCCTTAATAGCCTCAGAAAGGATATAACTGGTGGCAAGGGTATCGGAACCGCCGAAATTCCTGCTGGAAATCAGATATCCGTTGTCCGCTCCTACTGCAAGGCAGGATTTGATGGCTTCTTTGGCCTGTTCCGGCCCCATGGAAATCACAATCAGTTTTCCGCCCAGCTGTTCTTTCAGTCTCACGCCAACTTCCTGGGCGTAGGTATCAAAGGGATTCACAATGCTGGGAACGCCTTTGCGGACCAGGGTGTGAGTTTCAGGATCTACCTTGATTTCATTCGTATCAGGTACCTGTTTCATGCAAACACAAATATTCATAATGCTTCCTCCTCATTTTAAACATCTGAATTATAATCTGTAACAAACTTTGCCCGGATTCAGAATCATTTTCGGGTCGAATACACGTTTGATGCCTTCCATAATTCCCATGTTGGTCTCTCCAACGGAATCTACCAGATATTTTACCTTACCGGAGCCAATCCCGTGCTCACCGGAAACAAGTCCGCCGCAGTCTGTTGCTTCCTTATATATAATGTCAAAGAATTTATCTACCCGGCTCTTGAATTCCTCTTCCTCCAAATCATTGGAGCACTGATAAATATGAAGGTTTCCGTCTCCTGCATGACCAAAAGACTTAATGGTCAGTCCGCAGTCTTTCCCTGTTTTATTGACAAATTCCAGGTAATCGGCAATTTTGTTTACCGGAACCACCACGTCGCACTCATCCAGCAGCTTTGTTTCTTCCATAATTGCTTCCAGGAAAGAAGAACGTGCAGCCCATGCGTCTTTCATCTTGGATGGAGTATCTGCCACCAGCACGTCGATGGCTCCCTCTTCCAGTACCAGCTCTGCGGCCTGCTCTACCAGCGCGTCCACTTCTTCCTCTGAATTTCCATCCAGTGTCACCAGCAGGTATGCGCCGATTTCCGTTCCGTCCAGCTCCTGGGGAAATACGGATTTTCCAATATAACGCTCGGAAGCCAGCACAATTTCACGCTCCATAAACTCAATGGCCTGCGGGTCCATATGGGCCATCTTAAATTTCGGAACCGTTGCAAGGGCAGAATGCAGGTCTTCAAATGGGATAATCAGGGAAGCCGCCGCCTTCGGCGCAGGTATAATCTTTAAGGTCAGTTCCGTAATAATGCCAAGGGTTCCTTCGGAGCCAATCATCAGATTCAGCAGAGAGTATCCGGAAGATGTTTTGGATACGGTTGCTCCCAGACGGGTAATTTCACCTGTGGGAAGTACAACGGTCATAGCCCGCACATAATCACGGGTTGCTCCGTATTTCACCGCACGCATACCTCCCGCATTGGTTGCCACATTTCCGCCCACACATGCAAATTTCTCTCCGGGGTCCGGGGGATACAGCATTCCCTGGCTCTGGCAGTCTTCCGCAAGGTCGTTTAACAGTACCCCTGCTTCGATTTCCACCACAAAATTCTCCATGTCATAAGATTTAATCTTATTCATTTTGGAAATGTCCATGAGCACGCCTCCATACAGAGGCACCGCTCCTCCTGCAAGTCCGGTACCTGCTCCTCTGGGCGTTACAGGGATGTTGTTCTCATAACAGATTTTCATAATTCCTGCTACTTCTTCCGTGGAACGGGGCTGAACTGCCACATCCGGCATATGAGTTCCGTAAATCGGCATCTCATCTTTCGCATAATCCGGATTGATGTCTTCTCCCTGGAAAACATAATCCGTGACTGCTTTCAGCTGCTCCACAATTTCAGGTGTCAGTTTGTTGTACATGTTGCTACCTCCTTGAACATTTATTTTTCCTGCTGTATTCAGAAACCTGTTTGCTTTCTTTTCCATCAAAGTTCCATTAAAATCCCATCAGGGACCCGGCATAACAGATGATGCCTGCCAGAACTACAAACAATATAAAATATTTAAAAACTTTACTTAAAATCTTACTTTCCGAGCCTGGCTGCCCGATGGCTCCCGCACCGATGGCAATTCCCTGGGGACATATCATCTTGCCGATTCCGGCTCCCATCACATTCGCCGCCGCCATCCAGGTGGGATTCAAATCAAGGGCTGCGGCTGTCTCGCTCTGGAGCCCGCCGAACAGCACGCAGGTGGAAGTTCCGGAACCTGTTACAAATGCGCCCAGCGCTCCAATCAGCGGTGCTATCAGCGGATAGAAAGAACCGGTAACAGCTACTAAAAATTTCGCTATATCAGAAATCATTCCGCTGTAACTCATAATTTTCGCAGTGGCCATTACAGCACAGATGGTAAGTATGGTCTTCCAGTATTTTTTCAGCGTTTCCAGAAAAACATCCGCTATATCTTTCGCACCGGCTCCCTGTATGGCCCCTCCGATGATGGCTGCCAGGAATATCATAACCCCAGGTGTGTTAATCCAGCTGAAGCTGAGGGCATTCCCGCCTTCCCCGGCATACACCACAAGGGTGCTCTTAATTCCGGCAATGGCATTATGTACAGGCGGACATAAGGTGGAAGTTACCATCAGAAACAGGAAAATCAGAAGAAAGGAACTCCAGGCTTTCAGCCCTTCCGCCACTCCCATGGAAGTTTTCTCCCCTGCTGTTTCGGAAATCTGAATGGCGTATGCTTCCTCCGGCTCCCGGTTAAAAATTCTGGCTGCTCCGATGATACATCCCATGGAGCAGATGGAGCCGATAATATCAGGAAGTTCCGGCCCGATAAAATGTGCGGTTAAAAACCATGGTACGGTAAAGGATAAGGCCGCAACCAGCGTAGTGGGAATCATACCCTTTAACGCCTTTATCCCTTTTCCGCAAATGCAGACCATCAAAAACGGAGATATAAAAGTCAGAATAAACTGTATATTTACAATGCTGCCTGCCAGTGAAAGCAAATCCGTGCCCGTTACCGTTGCCAGCGTCACCGTGGGAACTCCTACGGAGCCGAATGCGGTAGGGGTGGAATTTACCACCAGGCAGCTCAGAACTGCGCTCATGGGATCAAGGCCGATGGCTGTCAGCATGGACGCGGGAATTGCAACTGCTGTTCCGAATCCGGCCATTCCTTCCATGAAATTGCCAAACCCCCATCCGATAATCAAAGCCAGAACACGCCTGTCTCTGGAAACACCCGCCAGCATTCTCTTGACAGACTCCATAGCCCCGGTCTTCAACGTCAGATTATAAGTAAACAAAGCTGCCACAATCACCAGACAGATAGGCCATAACGCATTCAGAACGCCTTCCAGAGCTGCTGTTGAAATACACAGGATACTTAACCCCCAATATCCCGCCGCCAGAGCTGCCGTAATAAAAAGTGCAATGACACAGGCCTTATGCCCGGCCATTTTCAGGCCGCTGAGTGCCGCAATCAGCCAGATAATCGGCAGCATCGCAAGTACAAATTCCAATAACAGCATAGTATTCCTCCTCCCTTTAAATTGGATAATCCAATATTGTTATTTTTCTCTTTTTTATGTAGAATACAGTTAAATATTCCGATATTCTTACATTTTTCCTTTTATTGGGTAATCCAATTATTAAGTATATTATAGCACCTGATTCTGAAACATCAAGTACTTTTTATATTTCCGGCAATTTATTCAAATTTATCGGATTTCTTTTGTATATATTCACGATAATTGGATTACCCACTTATAGGATTTTCAGGTCAAAAGTATCATTTTTTTATTATTTGGGAATAATACAGGAAGAATGTCACATGTGAAATAAAGATAAAAAGAGCAATCAGAGAACAATGTGGCAAACCCACTTCAACTCCCCTGCCCCTCAATCTTGAGGGGATTGCACACTTTGACGCGCCGAGCCTGGTCGCTTCAGCGACATTATTCCATTCATGCGAGTGCGCAGGCGGACTGCTCAGCAATAGATTTCCTCTCCGCGAGCCGCGCATAATTGTTTTCTCTTATAGGAAATCCATTAACTTTAACGCTTCATAGTAACATGGTATTTCCTATAAGAGAAAAGCGGGCTGATGTTATATCAGCCCGTAATGTTTGCAGCCCTGGTAAATTCCGTCTTCCCGGAGGGCTGCGGTCACATATTCCGCCGCGTCTTTTGCCTGCTGCATTCCATCTCCCATGGCGATGGAATGGGCGGTATATTCCAGCATATCCAAATCGTTGGTGCTGTCTCCGAAGGAGTAGGTATTTTCATGGGCGACATCCAGAATCTCGCAGATTTCCCGGATTCCCGTGGCTTTATTGTACCCTTTCGGCACAATTTCCATAAAATCTCCGCCCCGGTGGATAATGGTATAATCTTTTCCGATTTCCTGTTCCAGCTCTTTCTGGCGTTCCCGCTCCTTTAAATAATTCACGCAGAATTTGCTCACTTCCAGGCTGGCTTCATTTCCGGTCACCCGCACCATCTTTTCTCCCAGCGTCCCCCGCAGCCCTTTTGGAAAGGGGGAATCCTCCGGGAACCGCTCCGTATCCAGATAAATCAGATGGCGCCCTTCCAGAACGTAAGCTGCTTCCATCTGCCGCAGAAATTCATTGATATGCTGAATCTTTTCCAGCGGGATTCTGTAATAGAATTTTTCTTCTCCCTGAAACTCCCCATAAGTACCGCAGCCTGCCAGTATTCCGTCAAATCCCAGAGGCATCAGGGGCTCGTCAGGAATGAAAATCCTGGTTCTGCCGCTGCTGATAAACAGATAATGGCCCTGCTCTTTCATAAGCCGAAATGCCTCTCTTGTGCTGTCCGGTATGCGCTGTTTCTCATCCCAGATGGTTCCGTCGATATCAAAAAACACTGCTTTTCTCATATTCCTGTCCTCTCTGCTGTTTCCATTCTCTGTCTATATACTACTTATTGAACTGCGGATGATTCTTCATATGGAGTCTGCATATACGCTCTGTTAATCCTTCATAAGTAGACTGTTCTGCTTCCAGCACCTGTTCCACACCCTTTGATTTCAAAAAGGCCGTAGTTTTGGGGCCGATACTGTACACACCGCAGGAGCCCCAGTCTTTCCCCACAGCATTCATAAACCGTTCCGCGGAAGAAGCACAGGTAAATGCCACTCCGTCGCAGGCTGCCACAGACTGCAGCAGCCCCGGTTCCGGCGTTACGGAGCGGTTCTCATACACCACCACTTCCTCAAACCGGCAGCAGTCCGCCAGAGCTTCTTTCAGATGGCTGTCCGCATTGCCGCCTTTCAGATACCAGACGCATTCCGTTCCGCTCAGACGGCTTCGCAGGGTATCTGCAAGGGCGTCACTGTGAAATGCTTCCGGTACCAGATCCGGATAAATTCCGTAAGAACCCAGCAGTTCCGCTGTTTTTTTGCCGATAGCCGCCACCTTACAGCCTGCCAGCCTTCTCATATCCAGCCCCTGTTCCCGGAAATTCCCGAAAAATGCTTCCACACCGTTTTTACTGGTAAACAGCAGCCAGTCTCCCTCTTTCAGTTCTTCCGATATCGGAATCTGTTTCACCCGCTCAATCACTCCCACCTGCACTTCATCCACAACAGCTCCCTGGCTTTGCAGCAGTTCTTTCAGCCGGGTGGGTTTTTCTCCGATTTTCGGAATCAGATACCGCTTTCCGAACAGTGGACGGTTTTCCATGAAATTCAGTTCTTCCCGCAGGGAAACCACTTCTCCCACCACAATCAACGCAGGAGAAATCAGGCCTTCCTGATCCACTTTCTCCGCAATATGCTCCAAATCGGAAACACATGTTTTCTGCTCCGGCGTGGTGGCCTGGGAAATCACAGCAATCTCTGCGGTGCCTGCCATTCCGGCCTCCCTTAACCTGTCGGCAATTTCTCCCACTTTGCTCAGTCCCATCAGGAACACACAGGTTTCCTTACTGTCTGCCATGGCCTGGAAATTGATGTCCGCCAGCTCGTCGTTCCGGTCATGAGCAGTCACCACATGGAACCCCAGCGCTTTTCCGCGATGGGTAATGGGAATTCCGGCGTAAGCCGGCCCTGCAATACAGGAACTGATTCCCGGCACCACCTGAAAATTCACTCCATGTTCTCTCAGATACATGCCTTCCTCTCCGCCCCGGCCAAACACATACACATCTCCGCCTTTCAGCCGGACGGTTTTCCCGTATTCCATGCTTTTCTGTACCAGCAGACGGTTAATTTCTCCCTGTTTCATGGTGTGGTTGCTGCTGGCTTTTCCCACATAAATCTTTTCGCAGCCGGGCTTTGCTTCCTCCAGAAGTTCCGGAGCAGCCAGCCGGTCATAGACAATACAGTCGGCTTCCCGGATTTCTTTCAGTCCCTTTACCGTAATCAGGCCCGGATCTCCGGGGCCGGCTCCCACCAGAACAACCGTTCCTGCAAGCTGGCTGCGGATTTCCCTGGCTGCTTCACGTGCCAGCTCCTCCGGTTCCCTGCCGGATACTGACGCGTAAGCCTGACGGCTCCCTGTCTCATTTCCGAACATGGCTCTGAGACAAAAGGTTTCTTCTCCGTCCTTCTCCAGAACAGCTCCCACCGGAAGATGGCAGCTCGCGCCCATTTCCTGCAGAAAACTGCGCTCTCCTGCCGCTGCGGCGGCAGTATCGTCATCACTGAGGGCGTCCAGCATATCCCGCAGCCTTTCCTCCCCCTCCCGGATTTCCAGTGCAAGGATTCCCTGCGCGGGAGCCGGAATCATTTCCTCCAAATCCAGATACTGTGTAATTTTATCCTGCATATGCATCCGGTGAAGTCCGGCGGCTGCCAGAACAATACCGTCCAGCTTTTCCTCCTCCATTTTCCGGAGCCGGGTATCCACATTCCCGCGGATTCCCACGATATTCAAATCCGGCCGCAGGCGTTTTAGCTGAAACTCCCTTCGTTTGCTGCCTGTTCCAATCACTGCTCCCTGGGGCAGCTCCGCCAGAGAGTTTTTTTCACGCAGAATCAGCACATCTCTGGGGTCTTCCCGTTTCCAGGCTCTGGTAAATACCAGACCGGGCGCGGGGCGGGCCGGCATATCTTTCATACTGTGCACGCCGAGCTGAATTTCACCGGAGAGGAGTTTTTCTTCAATTTCCCTTACAAATACCCCCCTGTCTCCAATCTCGTGAAGAGGTTTATCCAGAACCAGATCTCCCCTGGTCTTAATAATCTGAATTTCAAATTCCTCCTGGGGGTAAAACTCTCTCAGTCTTTCACATACATATTCCGCCTGGGTAAGGGCCAGTCTGGAACCTCTTGTACCAATCATATATTTCATATTTTTTCTCCCATTCTGTTATATCTGAAAAAGCTGTCCCACCAGCTTCTTATATGCTTCCTGTTCCTCTTCGGAATCCAGCTTTTTCAATTCCCGTATAGGTTCCCGCAAAAGACGTTGCAAAGAGGCGTTCAGTACCTTTTTCAGAAGTTTCTGTTCCCTTGGGGTAAGTTCCATTTTCCGGTTCAGGTAATCGTAGCCGTCTGTCACAATCTCGCTGCACCGCTGCTGCAGGGATTCTATGGTGGAATCCATACGGCTCTGGAAAAACCACTCCACCGTCTCCTGCAGCTTACTATCCACCAGTTTCCCGCTCTCCTTCAGCAACTGCTCCCTCTCTTTCTGATTCCGGGACGCAATTTCCTGCAGCGTATCCAGATTGATTAAGGTCACCTGGGGTTCTTTTGCAAAGGCGGTGTCGATATCTCTGGGAGCCGCCAGATCCAGGAAAGCCAGAGGCCCCGCGGGAGAGAAATCCTCTT
The DNA here is from genome assembly GCA_036941025.1 of Lachnospiraceae bacterium JLR.KK002. NCBI lineage: Bacteria > Bacillati > Bacillota > Clostridia > Lachnospirales > Lachnospiraceae > Lachnospiraceae bacterium JLR.KK002. The sequence goes on along the minus strand of JAYMNP010000001.1, from coordinate 518,989 downwards.
TCCGTATAATCAGATGGGGCGAAGATGTGGCGCTGACCACAATTTCACACTGTCTGACAGCCTGCCTCCAGTCTTCGTAAGGAATTACCTCCAGCCGGGGAAATTCCTCCCGGAGCTTTTTCGCATGGGAATAATTCCTGCTGCAGGCAATGACCTGGATTCCCTGATATTCATATATGTATTTCAATGCAAGAGACGCTGTTTTCCCGCTGCCGATGACCAGAATCCGTTTCCCCCCGATACCGTAGTCCTCCTGCAGCTTCCGCACACCGATATAACTGACAGACAAAGGCTTTTCGCTGACCTTCCATTCCGTTTTAATCTGCTTTGCGCAGGTGATGGCGTCCCGCACCACTTTATTCAGTTCCTTTCCGCTGTAACCCATGGTTCTGGAATAATCCAGCGCCTCTTTTACCTGCCCCAGAATCTGGTCTTCCCCCAGCACCAGGGATTCCATGCCTGCGGCAATCCGGAACAGATAGCCCATGGCTTCCTTCCCGGACAGCTTCATCAGATATTCTTTCAAATCCACATCCGGAAACATGGATTCATATATTTCCTGTATCTGCCTCTGCTGCTCCTCTGTCTCATACAGATAATAGACCTCGCTTCTGTTACAGGTGGAAAGCACCATACACTGTTCCACCCCTGCCTTTTCCCCTTTCTGGAAAAATTCCAGCTTCATGGCATCTGTGAAAGAGGTCTTATCCCGGACGTCAAGTCCGGCTTTCTTATAGTTTATCCCCAAAAAACCAAACTGCATGGTTTCCTTCATCTCCTTGTGGCGTTTTATAGAAAAAGAATGCGCCTGCGCATTCTTCGCGCGCGAGCGGATTGCCTGGCAATAAATTTCCTCTCCGCGAGCTGTGCATATTAATTTTTATCTTATAGGAAGACACTTTCACGCTTTAGCGTGACAAGGTCTTTCCTGTCTTTCCTATAAGATAAAAAACGAGGCTGCACATCCGGCAGCCCCGCTTATGCTTATTCAGCATAACATATTTTTCGTCATATAGGAAGATAAATTATTCCTCCGGCGTCTCTAGCCAATATACCCTGCGAAAAGGAATGCAAAGATATAGGAAGATGCGGCCACACATGCCCAGGTAATTCCCCCCAGAGCAATGGGCTTGAGGCCTTTGGAAAATACATCCTTAAACTTAATCTTAAATCCTACGCCCGCCAGTGCGGAAGCAAACAGGAATTTACTTACCACTTTCAGCAGATTACTTCCCACATCGCTGAATACACCATATGTATTCAGGCCTGCCATTACCACAAACCAGAGAATGAACATGGGGAATGTTTTCTTTACTACTGCCAGAATGCTGTCGTTGCTTCCTGCTTCACCATTCTTCTTAGCGTCTCTTGCCATCAGAACAGTCCATACGATAGCCACAAAAATCAGCATGGTGGTACGCACCAGTTTTACATTCAGAGCTCCGCTGAATTCCGGATTGCCAATCATGGCCTGGTAAGTTGCCTGAGCTCCGGCCACAGAAGATGTATCATTGATAGCTGTTCCTGCCACAAATGCAAACTGATTCTCGGTAAATCCGATTGCCGGTGCAATATACGGATAGGAGAATGCTGAAATTGTATCAAACAGGAAGATTGCCGCCATACCAAATGCGATTTCCGCATCTGTTGCCTTGATAATACGGCTTAAAGTAGCAATTGCAGTTCCGCCGCAGATACAGGTTCCGCCGCCTACCAGAACAGAAGTATTCTTTGTAACTCCGATTTTTCTGCCCACCAGCATTGCAACTGCAAAGGACAGACAGATGTTGAACAGGATTAAAGGCAATGCCCTTACGCCGGTTCCCATAATGTCAGCAAAGCTCAGTGTTCCGCCGGTCATGATAATACCCCAGTTCAGAAACTGTTTGCTGCAGTAGGTAGTTCCTTCTTTAAAATCCTTATCCACAGAAGGGATAATGTTGCAGATAATCATGGAAACTAATAATGCAACCATCGGTCCGCCCATAACCACGCGCCCGAATACGGAAGACTGCAAATCTGTAGATTTTGTCGCCAGATATCCAATCACCAGGCACAGTATGATGGCGCCATATTTTTTCTTTGAACCCATCTCTCAAATTCCTCCCAAATTAACAGGTTGCTCCTCCTGCCAGATGAAGCTGTGCATCCAGTATTTCCTGTTTTCTTTCTAAAATATCATTTGCCATAAGCTGTTTTTCCACTTCCTCAAATCCGATTCTCGCAATGGTATCTGCGAAACGCTCTCCCGTCTTGCCCTGTTCACGGAAGAACAGAATTGCTTTTTCCACGGTATCCAGAAGTTCTTCTTCCGTGGTGAAAATTTTGGATAAAGGCTGTCCGTGAGCAACTTTCTTGCCCCATCTTCCGCCTATGTAAATCTTATATCCCGGTGTTCCCTCTTCAATCACATCAAACGGACACTGCTCGATACAACGTCCGCAGTTGTTGCAGGTATCTTTGTCAATGGCAAGTTCACCGTCTTCCACTTTTGCCGCGCCCATGGGACAGGCAGTTTCCACCTGGCATTTCTTGCAGCCGTTGCACATATCTTCGTCCACGTTCGGAATAAGCTGGCCCACAATACCCAGATCATTCAGGTCAGGTTTTACACAGTTGTTGGGGCAGCCGCCTGTTGCAATTTTAAATTTATGCGGCAGCTTCACGGTATGATATCCCTTGTAGAAACGCTCATGGATTTTCTGAGATAAATCAAAGGTATCATACAGTCCGTACTGGCAGGTGGTTCCCTTGCAGGATACTACCGGACGAACCAGCGAACCGGTACCGCCGGTTTCAAGGCCAGCCTTTGCAATGTACTCACGGAACGGCTCAATATTGTCAAAATGAATTCCCCGTACCTCAACGGTAAGACGTGTGGTAAATTCCACATCGCCGTTTCCGAACTTCTCTGCTGCCTCTGCAATCACTTTGGTCTGTTCTGCTGTGATTTTACCATTTACGGTAATCACACGTCCGTTAAATAAATCTGTTCCTTTGTTGTTCAGAAATCCGAGTCCTTTTACTCTTTTGATTTCTTCCGGTTTAATTGTGCATCCCATGTCTCTCAATCTCCTTTTTCTGTTTTTTATGCTTCCACATCATTAAATGTAATACCGCCTTCCAGCACCTTTGTATTCTTATAGCCGTAGAATTTCAACCGGTTCTGGAGCAGGTAAGCTCTCTTGCCTTTATTACATACCAGCAGTATCTTATCATCCGGCTCCAGACCTTCTACAGGCCCTTCCACTGTGGTCAGCTCCACATAAGGCGCTCCCTCAATGGACGGCGCCAGGCAGGCGTCCACTACCTTATAGCCTTCTGCCGCCCCTGCCGCATATTCCGCCGGGGTAAATGTCTCGAATTTACCGTTGATTTTGTTCATCAGAACATTCAGCGTATGCTCGAAGGGGTGAATGGCTGTGGAAAAAGGCGGTGCATAAGCCAGATCCATATCTGCCAGGTCGGTAAGGGTTCCTTTCAGCATAATACCTGTAACTGCAATATCCACTACCTTATCCACTGCTCCTGCGCCGATTACCTGTACGCCCAGAAGTTTCAGGGAATCCTTATCTGCAATCATTTTAATTAGTGTCTGCTGATTAGGTTTAAAACACTTGATTTTACCGACTTTTACCGCATTTTATGGTATAATACCTGCAAGGATTTTGATAAAATCAAACCGTTTTTCTTGCAGTTATTCTGCATATTTTATGTATAAAGGGGCTAAATCAATGTACAAACCTATTAACAAGTTACACCACTCGTTTCTCGATTTCAACCAGCCTATGGGACTCCACATGAACTCGGATAACCGCTGGATCAAACTGGCTGACCGAATCCCATGGGATGAATTTGAAGTAAAATATGCCAGACTGTTCCCGAGTGGTACGGGTAATGTTGCCAAGCCATTTCGGATGGCGTTAGGAGCCCTGATCATCCAGACCAAGTTCCAGTATTCTGATCGTGAACTCGTGGAACAGATCACAGAGAATCCATATCTGCAGTACTTTATCGGACTTCCCGGCTATCAGGAAGAAGCTCCGTTTGATGCAAGCACACTGGTTCTTTTTCGCAAACGCATTTCTGCTGAAATGCTGATGGAAGTAAATGAGTATCTTCTTGCTCACAAAGATGATGACAACAATACACCACCATCTTCCGGAAACTCCGGCGATAATGACGCTTTGAAAGAAGACACAAACAAAGGAACACTGACACTGGACGCAACCTGTGCACCGGCAGACATCCGTTATCCCCAGGATATTTCACTCCTGAACGAAGCAAGGGAGAAACTGGAAACCATCATTTACCGTTTTTGCAAATCCTATGGTCTTCCACTGCCAAGACGCTATAGAAGACGTGCCAGAAAAGATTATCTTTCATTTGCCAAAAGTAAAAAACATAGTGCAAAGAAAATCAGGAAGGCACTGCGCAAACAGCTTGGTTACGTTGCAAGAGACATCGGATATCTGGAAAAGTTCATGAGCGACGGATATGCGATGACAGATAAAGAAATTAGTTTGTATCTGACTATCATCACGCTGTACGAGCAGCAGAAGTACATGTACGATAACAAAGTACACTCAGTGGAACATCGTATCGTAAGCATCTCGCAGCCATGGCTTCGTCCTATTGTCAGGGGGAAAGTAAAAGCCCCAGTTGAATTTGGTGCAAAGTTTGATCTAAGCCTTGACAGTGAAGGATACGGACGCATCGAAAAAATATCGTTTGAAGCATATAACGAGAGCACCTGCCTGATTGAAGCGGTAGAACGCTTCAAGGAACGCACCGGTTATTATCCGAAACGTGTGCTGGCAGATCAGATATACCGGACCAGAGAAAACAGGAGTTATTGCAAAGAGCATGGGATCCGTCTGTCAGGACCAAAACTGGGCAGACCAAGTGCTGCAGTAAAAGTTGATAAAAAACAAGAGTATCAGGATAATACTGACAGAATCGAAGTGGAACGTACTTTTAGCTTAAGCAAACGCTGCTATGGCATGGACTGTATTACCACCAAGCTGGAGGAAACGCAGTTAACTTCTGTCGCATTATCTGTATTTGTGATGAATCTATTCAAGATTCAGAGGCGAATACTTTATGCTCTTTTGTATCTGATCCGATTTTGGTGTAACTGGAGCAGATGTAAGAGTTGGAAGTTGCAAATATTTGCTTAATCAGCAGACACTAATTACAAAAGTGCCTGCTCCGGGGAAATAATGTGCTTTGTCATCCACAACAGTAATTACGCTGACCGGATGGAAGCCTTCTGCCTCAGCCTGCGCTTCTGTCAGTCCGGTTCTTCCCACGTTCAGTCCCGGCAGCTTACATACGGCAGTTCCCAGCACACCCCGGTATCCAAGATTTGCGCCCATGATATTCTGAGCAATCAGACGTCCGCTGATGTTGGCTGTGGAGCCCATGGGGGACCATGCAGCCTTTCCGGTCAGAGCGTTGTGAACCATTGCACAGTCTCCTGCCGCATAGATATCGGGAAGATTTGTCTCCCCGTTCTCATTTGTCATAATGGTTCCCTTAAACATTTCCAGTCCGATTCCCTCCAGAAATGCCGTGTTGGGCCGGATTCCGGCACTGAGTACCACCAGATCCGCCTTGTATGCTTTCTTACTGGTAATTACCTTTTCAACTTTTCCGTCTCCTTCGATTCCGGTTACCGCCACTCCCGTTACCACCGGGATTCCGCTTTCCTGCAGTTTGCCTTCCACATATTCAGCCATCTCCGCGTCAAATCCGGGAAGAGCATGTTCCGCCATATCCAGCACGAAAGGACGAACGCCCTGCAGTTTTAAATTCTCTGCAATTTCCAGGCCAATGTAACCTGCGCCTACTACTACGGCACGTTTTACATTTCCCGCATCCACCACGTCACGAATCTGAATGGCGTCTTCCGGCGTCCTTACAAAGAACACATTTTCCAGATCACAGCCTTCCATGGGAGGTTTCACAGGGCTTGCTCCAACGGAAATAATCAGTTTGTCGTACTCATGAACCTGTTCCTCTCCGGTCTTCAGATTCCTGGCCACAACTTTTTTTCCTTCCGGGTCAACCTTTACCGCTTCCGTCTCTGTCAACACGGTAACGCCTGTCAGTCTGGAATACTTCTCCGGTGTGTTCACAATCAACTGCTCCCGGTCCTCAATCACATGGCCCACATAATAGGGAAGGCCGCAGCCTGCATAGGAAATGTCAGCCCCTTTATTCAGGACAACCACTTCATTCCCGCGGTCTTCCCGCATCAGTTTTGCAGCCACTTTGGTTCCGGCAGCAACACCTCCAAGAACTAATACTTTCATCTCATACCTCCTTCATCTATTGAAAATCGACAAAATTTTCTATATTATTATGATAGCACTTGTTAAATTCCGCGTAAAATAGTAAAATTCAAATAGTACCATAGGCATTATCCTATAGATAAACGGAAGAAAACGGAGGAGTCATTATGGCTACTTTAAAACAACTGAAAACCTTTATTGCAGTAGTGGAATATAAGAAGATGAGCGAAGCCGCCAGACGTCTGTACATTTCCCAGCCCACCGTAAGCCAGATTATCTCAGACCTGGAAAACGAATATCAGACCAGACTGTTTGAACGGTTCCCCAGAGAGCTGAAAATCACCCCGGCAGGTATGCTCCTGTTAGACAGCGCCAGAGAAATTGTCGCAAGCCACGAACATCTGGAACAGTCCATGAAACATGCCAATTCCCTGCGCCCCCTGCGTATCGGCGCAACCCTCACCATCGGCAATACCATGATGGGCGCACTGGTGGAAGAGCTGAACCGCCTGCACTCCGACATTGACGTAACCGTATTTGTGGACAATACCAAAATCATTGAACACCGGATGATTAACAATGAACTGGACATTGCACTGGTAGAAGGAATCATCGTCCGGCAGGAAATTATGACGGAACCTGTTATCGAGGATTCCCTCTGCGTCATCTGCGGCAATAAGCATCCCTTTGCCTCCAGAGACTCCATATCCATCGAAGATCTCAGACATCAGGATTTTATTATGCGGGAAAAGGGAAGCGGAACCCGTGCCATTTTTGAAAATATCATGCTGACCCATCACATTCCTTTTGTAACGAGATGGGAATGCAGCAGCCGCTGCGGGATTGTGGATGCAGTACGCCATAACCTGGGCCTTGGCATCCTGTCCCGGCGCTGTATCACAGAGTATGTGGAAAAGGGTGAAATCCGTTCCCTGCCTCTGGAAAATGTATCCATGAAACGGTATTTTTATCTCTGCCATAACCAGAGCAAGCCTGTTACCTCCCAGATGCAGGATTTCATCCAGCTTGTGGAATCCCTGCCCCGTACACAAACATAACCCCTCTGCCAGATTAATCTCCTGACATAAAAAATCTTTCTGTTTTATTTTCCCGGTTAAATTCTGCCAATATGGGAATACTGTTTCCGTATTCGTATTATCTGTCATCCTAATTTCACAGGAGGTCATTATGTCCAAAGATTATATAGCAGAATTTCGGGGAGATTTGCAGGAATTCCATGAAATGACGGAAAAATTTTACCGGAAAGACATAAATATCGCAGAATATAAGCGCTTTTCCGGAGGTTTCGGAAGTTATGCCCAGAGAGGCGGCGCCTCCAGTATGCTGCGTCTTCGCCTGACCGGCGGAGAAATCCGCAAAGAACAGCTTCTGTTTATTGCGGAAAGTATCGAAAAATACAAAATTACACTGGTACATTTTTCCACCTGCCAGAGTCTGCAGCTTCACAACCTGTCTGAGGCGCAGGTCTGCGCCCTGATAGAAGAATCCTTCGACCATGGCATTATCACCAGAGGCGGCGGAGGCGACTATCCCAGAAATGTCATGTGTTCCCCTCTCTCCGGCGTACAGAAGGGAGAATATTTTGACGTTCTTCCCTACGCAAAAGCTGCCGCTGACTATCTGCTTGGATTTATCCATACCGTAAAACTTCCCCGGAAGTTAAAGGTATGCTTTTCCAGTTCTCAGGAAAACATCACTCATGCCACATTCCGGGATCTGGGGTTTGTGGCCACAGAACGAAACACCTTTGACGTATACAGCGCAGGAGGTCTGGGCCGGGAGCCCCGCATGGGAGCTCTGGTGGCCTCTGATGTGGAGCCTTCCGGAATCCTTTACTGTATCAAAGCAATGGTGGATACCTTTGTCACTTACGGGAACTATGAAAACCGCGGAAAATCCCGTACCCGCTTCATGCAGGATACTCTGGGATGCGAAGGTTATATTCAGGCATTTCAGGAAAAGCTGTCTCTGGCATATTCCGAAGAACATCTGGATATTCATCCTGATATTCCGGTAACAGCCAAACCGGGGGACGGAACCACTCCCCGCCATCCCCGTATAATCCCTCAGAAACAGGAAGGGCTGTACGCCCTGCACTACCATCCGCCCGGCGGCAGCCCTCACCCGGAATTTTTCCGCAGCCTGTACAACGCCATCCTTCCCATGGAGGATGCGGTGCTTCGGATTTCTCCGGACCAGAGCCTTTATATTCTCAATCTGACCGGCTCCGAAGCGGAAAAGCTGCTGCCCCTGACTGCAGACAGCGCGGAAACCTTATTTGAAACTTCCGTATCCTGTATCGGCGCTTCCATCTGCCAGATTGGCGCCAGAGATTCCCAGGCTCTGCTGGCTGCCTGCCTGAAACGTGTCCGTCAGGAGCATTTTCCTGACGGAGTGCTTCCCAAAATTCATATTTCCGGCTGCCCCTCCTCCTGCTCCGGCCATCAGATTGCTTCTCTTGGCTTTCGGGGCGGCGTCCGGCAGACTCCGGACGGACCGCGCCCGGCCTTTGCCGTATATGAAATGGGCTGCCCCCTCCGGGGCCGGGAAGCATTCGGCACGGAACTGGGCCTTATGCTGGAATCTGAAATTCCTGAATTTCTCGTGGAACTGGGAACGGAGATTGCTGCCCGCAGCATGACTTACGAACAGTTTGTGAAAGAGCACCATGATGATTTTCTGAACATTGTAAAAAAATATCTGTGATTCCGTTCTGACAGAATTCACACATTTTACGGACTTTGCAGCAGGTGCAAAGTCCTGTTCTGAACTGTTACCGAAAACTTTCCCATTTTCCAAAAAGAAGTTGCAAAAACCTTAATTCACATTATAATGGAGTTATATCATACGGAGGAATCTATACTGCCACCGGAGTCCACCTGTACAGTTCCACCGATTTATACAACTGGACAGACGAGGGCGTTGTCTTAAAGCCCATGTCATCCGAAAATGATTTCCGGACAGATTATTTCCGTAATCTGTATGGAGCACTACAACAATCAATATTATATGGTGGATTCCGGCCTGCGCCAGTACGCTGTGGCAGACAGCCTGTACGGCCCATGGTCCTCCCATCCCCTTATGATGTGGAACGGAACAGAAACCACCCCTGTTGACTATCACACGGAAAGCAGCAGCGTGCTTCCGGTACCCACGAGTCAGTGCTGTACTTATATCCACATAGGCGACAGCTGATTTCTCTTTCACTCCATATTCCCAACCCCCTGCAGATTCTGTTCATAAAACCTCTGCCGGTCCACCGGCTTTCCATAATAGAAGCCCTGAATATAATCGGGACTCAGCCTGCGCAGCTTCATCAGTTCTTCCTCCGTCTCTATTCCCTCAAAGCAGACGCCCATGCCAATGCTGTGAGCCATGTCCACAATATGGCCAATCAGCTTATAGTCGAAATCACTGGAAACTGCCTTGGAGGTAAAGCTCCGGTCCAGTTTCAGCAGATTCACCCGGAGATTCTTCAGATAAGCAAGGGAAGAATAACCCGTCCCAAAATCATCCAGCGCAATCTTGACCTGATTCTCATTCAGCACATCCAGCAGCCGCTGCACCGAATCATCATAGGAAATCATCCCGCTTTCGGTAAATTCAAACAGTACCGTTCCCGGATTGATGCCCAGCTCCCGAATTGCCGCCATAATTCCGCTTACCACATCCGACTTGCAGATCTGAATAAAAGAAAGATTGATATTGATGCGGAAATTCGGTATCATTTCCTGCCACTCCATCCCCTGACGCATGGCAGTCTGATACACCCACTCTCCCACCGGAATAATCAGGCCGCTCTCCTCCAGAATGGGAATGAAAATTCCCGGGGAAAGCATTCCGTATTCTCCACAGGAAAACCGAAGCAATGCCTCCGCACCCACAATCTGTTCTGTCTTCACGGAAATAATGGGCTGATAAAACACTTCAAATCCTTCGAACCCGTGATTCACCGCATAACGGAGCTTCTCCTGAATATCCAGACTCTTCATATAAGCCTTATAATCTTCCTCCCGGAAAATATAAGAACAGTTCTTGCCGTTTTTCTTGGCCATGCCCAGCGCAAATTCAGAATAATTGCTCAAATCCTCAAAATCCAGCTCTTCACTGGAAAATCCCACCACGCCGGAAGAAATGGTATAAAAGTTCCGGTATCCCTGCTCCCTGCGCTGTTCTTCAATCAGAATCCGGACCTGGTGATATTTCTTCCGGGCCTCCTGCACGTCATCTTCCATAAACAGTACCAGAAATTCGTCTCCGTTTACTTTATAGCAGCGTTCTGTCCCGCTGACCTGCTCCATACACTGGGCAATCATTTTCAGAACACCGTCTCCCACCTCTATCCCATAGCGCTCATTCACTTCCTTAAAATTATCCACGCCGATGCGAAGCAGCGTTCCCCGTCTTCCTTTCTTCCTGATTTTCTTATAATCCAGCTGAAACTGACGTTCCGCAAACAGTCCCGTCACATCATCTGCCTTGCGCTTGCTTCCGATTTCCGTAATTCTTCCCACCAGCATCCGGCTCATTTCCCTGGTATCCTGAATTACCACACCGCGGCAGCTGATCCAGACCAGGCGCCCCTCCCGGTCCATCCATCGGTATTCCATATCATGTTCCGTCCCGCCCATATATTTCAGACGGTCCAGATCTTCCGATAAAGCCGGAAAATCCTCCGGATAAATTACCTGCTCCAGCACCTTGCCCGCATTGGAAAAATGCGTGGAAGGCAAATTAAACTTTTCCAGTGCACGCTGAGAAATAATATAATCCCCGTTGTCCAGATCCAGCAAAAACAGATAATCGTCGGTGCACCTGCCGAACACTTCCATGATATGCTCAAATTCTTCTTTCCCTGCAAGATTAAATGACGCCTTTTTCTCCATAACTCTGCCTCACATCTTTTCTTATACAAATTCTTACCTTTATTGTATCATTTTTTATCTGTTTTTCAACAAAATCTGATAAAATTCTCTCATTTTTTGTACAAAATGCAAAAATAGTTCTTGACCGATATACCGGTATATCGTATAATGGGATTATAAAATAAAAAAGGAGGAAGTTATGAGTAAAGTTGGTTTTATCGGTCTCGGCATTATGGGAAAACCCATGGCCCTGAACCTGTTAAAAGAAAAGGTTGAGCTCCTGGTATGCGACCTGAACAGAGAAGCGGTGGAAGAAGTGACAGCGGCCGGCGCAGCTTCCGGTACCTATGGGGAAATTGCCGCTCAGTGCAGCATAATTTTCCTGATACTTCCCAATGGAGACATATCCAAAGACGTCCTGTTTGGTAAAAGCGGGCTGGCCTCCGCCATGACCAGCGGAACTATCGTCTGCGATATGAGTTCCGTCACCCCTGTGGAGTCCCAGGAATGTTACAGCGAGCTGGCAAAAATCGGCGTGGGCTTTGTGGATGCTCCCGTATCCGGCGGTGAACCCGGCGCCATCAACGGAACACTGGCCTTTATGGCGGGAGGCGACCGGAAAGATTTCGATGCTCTGACGCCCTATTTTGACATTATGGGCTCCTCGGCAGTACTGATTGGCGGCAGCGGCAGCGGTTCCGTTACAAAACTGGCCAACCAGATTATTGTCAACAACACCATTGCCATTGTCTCCGAGGCTTTTGTCCTTGCCACAAAGGCCGGCGCAGATCCTTTGAAGGTATACCATGCCATCCGGGGCGGCCTTGCCGGAAGCGCTGTGCTGGACGCCAAAATTCCCATGATTGTGGAGCGGAATTTCGTACCCGGAGGCAAAATATCCATCAACCACAAAGACATCAAAAATGTAGTGAACACCGCCCACTCTCTGGATGTACCCATCCCCTACTCCGCCCAGTTGTATGAAATCCTGCAGACCCTGAAAATCCACGGGCATATGAACGACGATCACGGCGGAATCGTACAGTATTTTGAAGGGCTGGCTGACGTGCAGGTGAAAAAAACAGAAGAATAGAAAGGAGGTCCCCATGTCATTACATGCAGATGTGCTGAATTCTTACGCTCCGGTGGACGAATCCCTGGCCGATACGCTCCTGGAGCAGGAAATTTCCAAAAACAGCAAAAAAATTGTGGTGCTGGATGACGACCCTACGGGCGTCCAGACCGTCCATGACATTTCCGTATATACCAGCTGGACAAAAGACAGCATCACCCAGGGATTTGCAGAAGAAAACAAACTGTTCTACATACTGACAAATTCCAGGGGATTTACAGCGGCGCAGACAGAACAGGTGCATAAGGAAATTGCAGCTGTTGTGGATGAAGTTTCCAGGGAAACCGGAACCGAATACATTTTTATCAGCCGAAGCGACTCCACCCTCCGGGGACATTATCCCCTGGAAACCGCAGTCCTGAAAGAATCTTATGAAAAAAACACCGGAAAACCTGTGGACGGTGAAATTCTCTGCCCCTTCTTCCGGGAAGGCGGCCGCTTTACCATTGACAACGTCCATTACGTCAAAGACGGCGACCGGCTGATTCCCGCAGCCGAAACAGAATTTGCCAGAGACAAAACCTTCGGCTACACGGTTTCCAACCTGAAGGAATACGTGGAGGAAAAGACAAAAGGAGCTTTCCGGAAAGAATCTGTCACCGCCATCTCCCTGAAAGACCTGCGGGAAATGCGTCTTGACGCCATAGAACAGCAGCTTATGGAGGTCACCGGATTTAACAAAATCATAGTCAACGCCATTGACTATGCCGACATCAAAGTATTCTGTATCGCGCTGTTCCGGGCCATGGCCAGAGGCAAAGTCTTTCTGTTCCGCACCGCTGCCGCCATTGTTAAGGTAATGGGCGGCGTTTCTGACCAGCCCCTGCTGACCAGAGACCAGATGGTAGTCCGGGAAACCGGCAACGGCGGAATTATCGTGGTGGGTTCCCATACGGAAAAAACCACCCGGCAGCTTGAAATGTTAAAGGAGAATCCTGACATTGCATTTGTGGAGCTGGACGCCACGCTGGTCAGAGAGGAAGATGCTTTTGACAGAGAGGTAGCCCGCTGCCTTGCTCTGGAAGAAGAATATCTGAAAGCCGGAACCACGGTCTGCGTCTATACCACAAGGGCTCTGATTACCGCAGATACCGGAGATAAGGAAGACGACCTGCGGCTGTCTGTAAAAATCTCGGACGCGGTACAGTCCCTGGTAGGCAGATTATCCGTAGTCCCCGCTTTCGTCATCGCCAAAGGAGGCATTACCTCCTCAGACGTGGGCACCAAAGCCCTTGCTGTACAGAAAGCCAGCGTACTGGGACAGATTAAGCCCGGCATTCCCGTATGGCAGACCGGGGCGGAAAGCAAATTCCCGCTGACTCCCTATGTCATCTTCCCCGGAAATGTAGGAGAAATTTCCACCCTGAAAGAAGCCGCTGAAATCTTAATGCAGCCATGAAACATGTGCAAAACCATATTACATATTAAGGAGGAATTATTATGTTTCTGTTTTTATCTCATCCCCTGGACCCGGAAGGATATGCATGGCCGGGAGAACCCGTTGTTCAGGTAAAGCAGTGTACAGACGTGTCAGAGGACTGTCCTTTCTGCAGTTTTACCTCAGAACTTCCCAACCACTGCGGTACCCACATGGATGCGCCCCGTCATTTTGTAAAAGACGGACTGAACATCAATGAACTGCCCATAGAGTATTTCTGCCATACAAAAGTAGCTCTGCTGGAAATCCCAAAAGGCCCTGCTGAAGGTATCCACAAAGCAGACCTTCTGCCTTTTGCAGATACTTTATCAGAGGTTTCCTTTGCACTGATTCGCACGGGAATGGAGCAGTACCGGGATACCAACCAGAATCTTTACCAGAACGAAGGCGCTTATATCGCACCGGATGCAGGCGACTACCTGACAGAAGAATTTCCCAATCTGAAAGGTGTGGGCATGGATTTCCTTGCCATCGGCTCCGCCTCCTCCAAATGTCCCGAAGGAGAACTTCCGCCGGACTGCCACAGACATATGCTTGGATATTATACCGGAAAATTTGTCACCGGCGTAGAAGACATGCATTTATCCGAAATTCCAAAAGGTGCAAAAATCACAAGATTCTTCAATGCTCCCCTCAGAATCAAAGGACTGGATTCCAGTCAGGTGGTATGTATTGCTGAAATCGAAGATTAGTAAAAATCAGAAAGGCGCCTTTTCGTAAATTCCGTTTTGACAAATATTATTTACAGAAAAGGCGCCTTCCCCAAAATCAGAGCTGCAACTTCTGATTTCACTGTCAAGTATAGCGCAGATAACCTGTAAAATCAATAGTTTCATTCATGTATATACACGTATATATTTATTGTATTGCATTCAATCACAGGAGGTATTATTACTTATGATAAATATTTTATGTCTTATTGCTGCATTCGGAGGCGGTGTATTTGCCGCTTCTGTCGGCGGACTGGCATCATTCGTCCTGACCGGTGTTTTCGCCATTGCAGGTTCTGTGGCCAGTATGTGCGGCGCAGGCGATGCATCCAATATCTTACTGAACTATGTTGCGTTCGGACCGTTTTTCGGACCTTATGTGGCCTTTGCCGGAGGCGTGGCCGCTTCTGCTTTTGCCAAAAAGAAAGGTATCACAGAAAACGGCGCCGATATCATTACGCCTCTGTCCGGGCTGAACGAACCCGGCGTACTGCTGGTGGGCGGTATCTTCGGCGTAATTGGCTTTCTGTTCAAAGAACTGGTGGCGGGAAATCTCTTTGCCGGGACGATTTCTCCCCGTCTGGTTACCGATACCCCAGGACTTACCGTATTCTGCTCTGCCATCCTGGTCCGCTTCCTGTTCGGCGGAGGAAAACTGAGAACGGGAACAGCACTCATCAGTAAAGGCAAGGCCTTCTCCACCACCCTTCTGATTAGCATGGCTTACAGCCTTGTGGTGGGCGGCGTCTATGTGGGAGCCGTTTATGCAGGCGTTCCCATCGACGGGTTTGGCGGCTGCTATCCCCAGCTGATTTTCGGTATGGCCGCATTCGGCCTGGCTTTCGCAGCCATGGGCCACAACTTCTTTGGCTGCCATCATATTGTAATCATCGCCGCTGCCGCCGTGGTACAGTCTTACGGGGCAACCGGCAATCTGTATCTTGCTCTTGCAGTCAGTATCCTGTTCGGCACGCTGTCCGGGCTCCTTGCCGATATCACAGGCAATATGGTCAACAGCGGAACCGATTCCCATATTGACCCGCCGGCAACTGCTATTTTAATTATGACCTTTCTGATTAACGCCTGCTTTCCCATAGGTTAATGTCAGACGTATTCTGCAAAATAACATAAGTTTCCTTTTATCAGAAGGAGCCCTTTCCACTGCCTGGGAAAGGGCTCCTGCCTGTTATATCTGCCGCCATTTTCATTAAATTCCATTCAGTTATATTTAAAAGGAATCTTCCATTTTGCCGGATAATTGCTGTTTTAACTGTTCTTCCTTTTTCTCCAGAAACTGCAGATTGATATTCTGGGCAATGGTAAGATGGTGCTCAATCAGCCATTCCAGTCTGTCCAGATCCCGTTCCCGTACGGTTTCCAGTATGGTTCTGTGTTCCGTAATGGTATCTTCCATTCGTCCCTCTCTGGCAAAAGAAGTAACGTTCAGCCAGAAAATCCGATACATAAAACTGCGGTAAATTTCCAGCATGGATTCATTTCCAAGATACTGGACAACGCTCCGGTGGAATTCATAATCCTTTCTTCCAAATTCCTCACTGGAACCGGTGGAGTGAAAAATTTCTTTCTGCTTTACGACTTTATTGGTCATTTTCAGAATGTACTCCTGCCCTCTGGCTGTGTCAAGGTGCAGCGAAAGCTGTTTAAAGCAGTAAGATTCAATGGCGTTTCGAATCTGATAGGTCTCCTGAATATCTTCTTTTGTCATACTATGTAAGATAAACCCTTTGCTGGGCAGCATGTCCAGGTAACGTTCCTGCTCCAGCCGCAGCACCGCATCGCGAAAAGGGGTTCTGGAAACCCCGGCCTTCCTGGCCATTTGATTCAGAGAATATATCTTCCCGGCTTCCAGTTCCCCGTCTTTTATCATTTCAATCAGATAATCATATGCCTGCCCCTGCAGTGACTGCGCTTCTTTCATAACGTATTCTCCCATACCAGTAGATTTTATTTCTATATATTATGAACGGAAACCCCGCAGCCGTCAAGTGAGGAAACTTACTTTAATTTTTCTGCAAAGTCTGCCATGGCCTCTGATATTTTAATCTGCTGAGGGCAGACTGCCTCACAGCTTCTGCAGCCCACGCAGGCGTCCGGATGTTTTTCTTTCGGCACCGCCATCAGCGCCATGGGCGCAATAAACCCACCCCCGGTAAAATTATGCTCATTGTAAAGCTCCAGCAAAGAGGGAATGTCCAGTCCCTGCGGACAGTGGCTCACACAGTAGCGGCAGGCGGTACAGGGCAGCGTTCCGTTCAGCATCCCTTCCGCCACTGAGAGCAGCATATCCATTTCCTCCTGATTCAGCGGAATATCTTTCTCAAATGTTCTGATATTTTCTTTCATCTGACTCAAATCTGACATACCGGAAAGCACCACCGTCACCTCCGGCAGCGACTGGAGAAACCGGAAGGCCCAGGCCGGAATCCCTTCCTCCGGACGAAGATTTTGCAGGATTTCCGTCTCCTTCTCCGGCAGTTTTGCAAGTTTTCCGCCTCGCAGCGGTTCCATCACCCACACCGGAAGGTTGTAATCCTTCAGCAATTCCATTTTTTCTTTCGCTTCCTGGAAAGACCAGTCCAGATAATTAAGCTGAATCTGGCAGAATTCCATGTCTTTTCCATATGCCTCCAGGAAGCGCTTCATCACCTCCAGGCTTCCGTGAGCGGAAAATCCCAGGTGACGGATACGCCCATTTTTCTTCTGTTCCGTCAGATACCTGTAAATTCCGTATTTCTCATCCAGATAAGCGTCAATATTCATCTCACAGACATTGTGGAACAGATAAAAGTCAAAATAAGAAACCTGGCATTTTTCCAGCTGCTTTTCAAAAATTTCTTCCACCTTGTCCATATTGGAAAGGTCGTACCCAGGAAATTTTGTGGCAAGATAAAAGTTCTCCCGCGGATAGCGGCTCAGTGCCTTTCCCATTACCAGCTCTGAGTTCCCATTGTGGTAGCCCCATGCGGTATCATAGTAATTCACACCCTGCTCCATGGCATTTTCGATTCCATATTTTACACTTAACCTGTTAAAGAATATAATATTTTTTTCCATGATGCAAATACTTTTTCCGTATACACTACCATAGCTGGCGGGTATACTCTTCTGATTTCTTTTTCTCTTATCCGTGCCTGCATAAAATACTGCCCTTCACATATACTGTCCCTGAGGTGATTTTTCATGAAACAATTAAAATGCTATTTTCTGACCGGCATCCTTTTCGTTCTGATAACAGGAACCCTGTCTCACTTTCTGTATGAATGGACCGGCAGAAACTTTCTGGTGGGCCTGTTTACTCCTGTAAATGAATCTGTCTGGGAACATCTGAAACTGTTGTTTTTCCCAATGCTGCTTTTCTCAGCCATAATGATTCGGAACCTGAAAAAAACTTATCCCTGCATTGCCTCCTCTCTTTGTTTCGGAATTCTGGCAGGGACACTTTTTATCCCGGTCTTTTTTTACAGTTATACGTTTATTCTGGGAAAAAACGTGTTTGTCCTGGATCTTCTCTCTTTCCTGCTGGGCACTGTCCTTGCATATTTCAGCGCTTATAACCTCACTCTGTCCTGCAGACTCAGCCCTTACCGCCTTCCCCTGTATTGTGCTGTACTTCTCCTGTTCCTGTGTTTCATGCTGTTTACCTGTTATCCTCCGGACTCCGGCATATTCACCGTATATTCTCCATAACCCTGCAAAATACTATTTTACTATTGACAAATGATGGAAAACCACTAAAATTAGAATTAGAACAATTCTAATTTTAGTGGTTTTTTATCTTAACAGGAAAGACCTTATTACGCTAAAGCGTGAAAGTGTCTTCCTATAAGATAAAAAATAATACGCGAACATGTCTTCCTGTTTCAGCGGAGGTGCTATGACGAAAAATGCTGCAAATATTCTGGAAATCATCAACAATTCTGAATGCCACTTAACGCCAGAACAGATATATCTGCGTTTAAAAGACAAAAACCAGACCGTGGCTCAGGCTACTGTTTATAACAATTTATCTTCTCTGTATCATCAGGGACTGATTCGGAAAATTTCCGTTGAAGGATATCCGGACCGTTATGACAGGGCGACCCGGCATGACCATCTGGTGTGCAGAAAATGCGGAAAACTGTCAGATATTGTACTGGAGGATCTGACTGCTTCTCTGGAAAAACAGATAGACGTACCCATACTTTCCTATGATTTAAAGATAAACTACATATGTGACGCATGTTTAAAAGAAGAAAAGGACAAATAACCATGAATTTAAGAAAAAAATCTTTATATGCTGCTCTTGCATCTGTTTCCAGGCTGACTGACATGCAATATGAGCCGGCCAACGGAGAACTGAACAATATCCATCAGCGTCTGATGAACGGGCGGAAAGAATTTGAACAGGCCGTGACAAAAACCATGGACGCAGTCATCCAGATGAGTTCCATGGATTTGACGCTGGAAACGAATGTGGCCACTGTGGAACAGATTAACACTTCTATTTCCGCCTCTGCAGGCGCCATCAGCGAATCGGCAGAACTGACAGCCGGCATTACCACGGAAGTGTCAAAGGCCCATGATAATCTGACTGCAACCATTATCGAAGTTTCTGACGAATCCGGCAAAATCATGGAAGATATCCGGAACTGTGAAAACGAACTTACTTCTATTACCGATTTGTCTTCTTCCGCCATCTCCACCGCTCAGGGAATGAAGCAGGATATTTACGGACTCCTGGAAATCATTCAGCATATGAATGAAGCAATTGAAGCAATCAATGCCATTTCAGAACAGACCAACCTTCTGGCCTTAAACGCTTCCATAGAAGCCGCCCGTGCCGGTACCGCCGGCCGGGGATTTGCTGTTGTGGCGGAAGAAATACGGAAACTTGCAGATGAAACAAGAGCTCTTACAGGACGTATGGGCACTTTTGCAGACAGTATCCAGGACGCCTCCAGAAAAAGTTCTTCCAGCGTGGATACCACCGTCTCCGAGCTGGAACATATCAATGAAAATATTCAGAACGTATGGAAAATTACCAGAAATAACCGGGCCGGAATGGACAGCATTACAGATTCCGTTTCTTCTCTGGCCGCTGTCAGCGAAGAAATCAGCAGTTCTATGAATGAACTGGACAACCAGATGCAGCATGTAAACGAACAGTGCCAGAATCTGAAAGAGGACACAGATTCCCTGACCCTTTCCAGCGATTCCATTGCAGAACTTGTGGAACCATCCAAAATAATTGAAAAACACCTGGATGAATCCACAAAAATTATGGGAAATATGGCAAGAGATGCATTTTATATGCTGGACAACCAGATTATCCTCAACTGTCTGAATAACGCCATAAAAGCCCATCAGGACTGGTTACATACATTAAAAGATATCGTTCAGACCGGACAGTTAAAAGTATTGCAGACGGACTGCACCAGATGCGGCTTCGGCCATTTCTACTATTCTTTCAAACCTGTAAACCCGGCAGTCACGGAACTCTGGAAAGGCCTTGAAAGCAAACACAAAACCTTCCATTCTTATGGAACGGAAATGATTGCCGCTGTCCGTTCGGGCCGCACCGAAGAATTACCCCGGATATATGAAAAGGCAGAATGCTGCTCCAAAGACCTTCTGTCTGACTTCCATTCGCTGACCCGGACCATTGAGACATTGTCAGAAAGTCACATTCGGATTTTTGAATAATACTTCGTCCGGTCAGGCAGCATACATAAAAACAAAGAGGCTGTCGGAAAATAGAAGATTTACGCAATATATAGCTGTGAACCGTTGAGTTTCTCTGCATATATTGTCTGCAAATTTCATTCTCCGACAGCCTTTCTGACGCTCTGAAGCGACATTATTCCATTCCTGCGGGTGTGCATAATAAAACATTTTACGCTCCCAGGTTGGTATACCCCATCAGGCTGGCGTCCACTGCTCTGGCGGCTTCCCGGCCTTCCCGAATGGCCCACACCACCAGTGACTGGCCTCTGTGCATATCTCCGGCAGCAAACACATGTTTTACACTGGTCTCATACTGTTCTTTTCTGGTCTCCACATTGGTCCGCTGATTCAATGCTACCCCGAATGCGTCTGCCACATATTTTTCCGTTCCCAGAAATCCTGCCGCAATCAGTACCAGATCCGCATCCAGCTTTTTCTCGGAACCCGGCACCTCCGCCATTACCATGCGTCCCGTTTTTTCGTCTTTTTTGCTCTCCAGCTTTACGGTGGTCAGGCCGCAGAGTTTGCCGTTTTTATCCTTCAGAAATTCTTTTACCGTAGTCTGATAAATACGGGGGTCATGGCCAAACACAGCAATAGCTTCTTCCTGACCGTAATCCGTCTTGCAGACCTTTGGCCACTGGGGCCAGGGATTGTCTTTTGCCCTCTCATCGGGCGCTTTTGGCATCATTTCAAGCTGGGTAACAGAAGCTGCCCCGTGCCGGATGGAGGTGCCCACACAGTCGTTTCCCGTATCTCCGCCGCCGATAATCACCACTTTTTTCCCTTTGGCGGAAATATATTTGTTATCTTTTAAATCAGAATCCAGAAGGCTTTTCGTGGTGGCTGCCAGGAAATCCACCGCAAAGAAGATACCTTCGGCGTCCCGGCCGGGAACTTTGATATCGCGGGGATTTTTGGCGCCGCAGGCCAGAATAACCCGGTCGTATTCCTTCATAAGTTTGGAGGCTTTTACGTCTTTTCCCACGTTCACGCCTGTAATAAATTCTATTCCTTCTTCTTCCATGATGTGGATTTTCCGGTCAATCACATGCTTTTCCAGCTTCATATTGGGAATTCCGTACATGAGAAGTCCGCCCACCCGGTCGTCCCGCTCATATACGGTAACCTGATGGCCCCGTTTGTTGAGCTGGTCTGCCGCCGCAAGACCTGCCGGGCCGGAGCCTATCACAGCCACCTTCTTACCTGTGCGGACTTTCGGGGGTTTTGCTCTGGCAAAGCTCTGCTCATAAGCATTCTCAATAATTCCGTATTCATTTTCTTTCACGGAAACTGCGTCTCCGTAATGGCCGCAGGTACAGGCCGCTTCACAGAGAGCCGGACATACTCTGGAAGTAAATTCCGGAAAATTATTGGTTTTCACCAGGCGGTTATACGCCTGCTCCCAGTTGCCCGTATAAACCAGGTCATTCCACTCCGGCACCAGATTGTGCAGCGGACAGCCGGAGGTCATCCCCATCAGTTCCATGCCGGACTGGCAGAAAGGCACGCCGCAGGCCATGCACCTGGCTCCCTGCCTCTGCTGTTCTTCTCTGGTTAAAGGAGTGTGGAACTCCCGGTAGTTCCCAATACGCTCTCTGGGTGAAGCCGCCTCTGCTGTCTGTCTGTCATATTCCATAAATCCTGTTGGTTTTCCCATGTTCGCGTCCCTCCCTAATGTTTCATATTGGCATAGAATGCTTCAATCTGTGCCTGTTCTGAGCTTAAGCCTTTTTCTTCCATCTGTACAATGGCCATCATCATACGGTTGTAATCATACGGAATGATTTTCTTGAATCTGGGCAGATATTCACTGAAATTGTCCAGCACTTCCTTCCCTTTCCGGGAATTGGTCAGTGTTACATGTTCTTTTATCATATCTTTCAGTTCCATCACGTCGTATTTGGAAGTGATTTCTTCTGAAAATACCATCTCTTTGTTGATTCTGGTATATAAATCATTCTCTTCGTCCAGCACATAGGCAATCCCGCCGCTCATGCCTGCCGCAAAGTTTTTCCCGGTTTTGCCAAGAACAACCACCCGGCCGCCGGTCATGTATTCACAGCCATGGTCTCCCACGCCTTCCACCACCGCAACGGCTCCGGAATTGCGGACGCAGAACCGTTCTCCGGCCACACCGTTGATAAATGCCTTGCCGCTGGTGGCTCCGTAAAGGGCCACATTTCCGATAATAATATTTTCATCCTGCTTAAATTTCACCCCGGTGGGCGGATAGACCACCAGTTTGCCTCCGGACAGCCCTTTTCCAAAATAGTCGTTGCTGTCGCCCACCAGTTCCAGTGTCAGGCCTTTGGGAATGAAAGCCCCAAAGCTCTGTCCTCCTGCTCCGGTGCATTTTACCAGGAAGGTATCTTCTTCCAGCGTATCGTCGAACCGTCTGGTGATTTCTGAGCCGAAAATCGTTCCGAAGGAACGGTCCGTATTGCTGACTTCCAGATCTATACTGCGTTTCTGGCCGCTTTCCAGCGCCGATTTCAACTGTTTCATCAATACTTTTTCATCTTTGGTCTTCTCCAGTTCAAAATCATAGACCTGCTTCGCATCAAAAATAACCTTTGATTTTGGCCCTGCGAATGGATTGTTCAGAATCCGGGACAAATCCAGTTCTTTTTCCCGCTCGGTCAGATCCTCCCGCACTTTCAGCAAATCGCTTCTTCCCACCAGCTCGTCTACCGTACGGATTCCCAGCTTCGCCATATATTCCCGCAGTTCTTCCGCAATAAACCGCATAAAATGGATGACATATTCCGGTTTGCCTGCAAAACGTTTCCGCAGTTCCGGATTCTGGGTGGCAATTCCCGCCGGACAGGTATCCAGATTGCAGACCCGCATCATGACACAGCCCATGGTTACCAGGGGCGCTGTGGCAAAGCCGAATTCCTCCGCACCCAACATGGCCGCAATGGCCACGTCCCGGCCCGTCATCAGCTTTCCATCTGTCTCAATCCGCACTTTGTTGCGCAGACCATTCAAAATCAGCGTCTGATGGGTTTCAGAAAGTCCCAGCTCCCAGGGCAGCCCCGCATTGTGAATGGAACTGCTGGGGGCAGCCCCGGTTCCACCGTCGTAACCGGAAATCAGCACCACCTGGGCCCCTGCTTTGGCAACGCCTGCAGCCACAGTTCCCACGCCGGCTTCTGAGACCAGCTTCACGGTAATTCTGGCATTTTTGTTGGAATTTTTCAAATCATATATCAGCTGCTCCAAATCTTCAATGGAGTAAATATCGTGATGGGGCGGCGGAGAAATCAGAGATACCCCCGGCGTGGACAGTCTGGTACGGGCAATCCATGGATAAACCTTCTGTCCCGGCAGATGGCCGCCTTCTCCCGGCTTGGCCCCCTGAGCCATCTTAATCTGGATTTCTTTCGCGCTGACCAGATAGCGGCTGGTAACGCCGAACCGCCCGGAAGCCACCTGTTTGATGGCGGAACAGCGGTTCTTCCCGTCAGGGCCTGTCACCAGACGCTCCGGACTCTCTCCGCCCTCGCCGCTGTTGGATTTCCCATGCAGGCGGTTCATGGCGATTGCCAGTGTCTCATGGGCTTCCTGAGAAATGGAACCGTAAGACATGGCCCCCGTCTTAAACCTGGTCACAATGGAATCCACACTCTCCACTTCTTCCAGAGGAATTCCTTTCTTCGGATAATTAAAATCCATCATTCCCCGGATATTGGCTTTCTTCTCCTCCGCATTTGCCGCTTCCGTATACTGTTTGAACATCTGGTAGTCCCCCCGCTTCGTGGACTCCTGCAGAAGATGAATCGTGAGGGGATTGTACAGATGGCTGTCGGCGCCGCTGCGCATTTTATGGCGGCCCCTGCTTTCCAGAGTCAGATCTGTTTCCAGTCCCAGCGGGTCATAGGCGCTGGAGTGAAGGGCGTCCACATCCTGCTCAATATCTTTTAACGTAATGCCGCCGATTCGGCTTACGGTGTTGGTAAAATATGTTTCAATAACATCGGAGCTGATACCGATTGCCTCAAAAATTTTGGCTCCCTGATAAGACTGAATGGTGGAAATTCCCATTTTTGCCGCAATCTTTACAATTCCGTGAATAATCGCATGATTGTAATCTGCAATGGCCGCATAGTAATCTTTGTCCAGCATATGGTCGTCGATAAGCTGCTTTACCGTATCCTGTGCCAGATAGGGGTTGATGGCGCAGGCCCCGTAACCCAGCAGAGTTGCAAAATGATGTACCTCTCTCGGTTCTCCCGATTCCAGAATCACCGCCAGTGCGGTACGCTTTTTCGTCTTGATTAAATGCTGCTGCAATGCGGACACCGCCAGCAGAGAGGGGATGGGCACATGATTCTCATCCACGCCCCGGTCCGACAGAATCAGAATATTGGCTCCGTCCCGGTAAGCCCGGTCCGCTTCCACAAACAGGCGGTCAATGGCCTTTTCCAGGCTGGTATTCTTGTAATAAATAATGGGGATTTCCACTACTTTAAACCCTTCCACCTTCATGGCCTTGATTTTCATCAAATCCGTATTGGTGAGAATGGGATTTTCAACCTTTAATACCTGGCAGTTGGCAGGCTTTTCTTCCAGCAGGTTCCCGTCTTCCCCGATATATACGGTGGTGCTGGTCACCACTTCCTCCCGAATGGAATCAATGGGCGGATTGGTTACCTGAGCGAATTTCTGCTTAAAATAATTGAACAAAGGCTGATGGTCGCCTGCCAGCGCTGCCAGAGGCGTATCAATTCCCATAGCTGCTGTGCCTTCCCCACCGTTTCTGGCCATGGGAAGTATGGCTTCCTTCAGAGATTCGTACGTATAACCAAAGGTTTTCTGCATCCGCTGGCGTTCTTTTTTTTCATATTCCGGCACCCGCTGGTTTGGAATTTTCAAATCTGCCAGATTGATTAAATTCCGGTCCAGCCATTCCCCATAGGGCTGCCGGCCGGCATATTTTTCCTTTAATTCATCATCGTCGATGACCCGGCCCTGCACCGTGTCCACCAGAAGCATTTTTCCCGGACGCAGACGCTCCTTTGCCACAATTCTGGTGTGGTCAATATCCAGCACTCCCACTTCCGAGGAGAGAATCAGGTTGTCGTCATCGGTGATATAATACCGGGAAGGGCGCAGTCCGTTCCTGTCCAGAACTGCTCCCAGAATATCCCCGTCGCTGAATACAATGGAAGCCGGACCGTCCCAGGGCTCCATCATGGTAGCATAATACTGGTAAAAATCCTTTTTTTTCTGACTCATGAGACCGTTGTTGGCCCAGGGCTCCGGAATGGTAATCATCACCGCCAGAGGAAGCTCCATACCGCTCATCACCAGAAATTCCAGGGTATTGTCCAGCATGGCGGAATCGGAACCTTCCGCATTGACCACCGGAAGTACCTTCTGCAGCTCTCCCTTTAAATACTCGGATTCCATGGTTTCTTCCCTGGCCAGCATTTTATCCGCATTTCCCCGGATGGTGTTAATCTCCCCGTTATGGACAATCAGACGGTTGGGATGGGCCCGCTCCCAGCTTGGATTGGTATTGGTGGAAAATCTGGAATGCACCGTAGCAATGGCGGATTCATAGTCCCGATCCTGCAAATCTGCAAAAAACAGGCGAAGCTGCTCCACCAGAAACATGCCCTTGTATACAATGGTACGACTGGACAGGGATACCACATAGGTGTCGTCGCTGGACTGCTCGAAGACACGCCTTGCCACATAAAGCCTCCGGTCAAAATCCAGTCCCTGTTCCACCCCTTTGGGCCGCTTCACAAACCCCTGCATGATATAAGGCATACAGTCCACGGCTTTCTGGCCAAGCTGATCCGGAGCAATGGGTACGTTCCGCCAGCCCAGAAATTCCATGCCTTCTTTTTTTACAATGACTTCAAACATTTTTCTGGCCTGGTTCCGTTTCAGTTCATCCTGGGAAAAGAAGAACATGCCGATTCCGTAATCACGTTCCTCTCCCAGCGTGATTCCCGCTTCCTGGGCGGCCTTTTTAAAAAATTTATGGGAAATCTGCAGCAGAATCCCCACACCGTCTCCGGTCTTGCCTTCCGCGTCTTTTCCGGCTCTGTGCTTTAAATTCTCTACAATTTTCAATGCGTTTTCCACCGTCTGATGGCTTTTGACTCCTTTTATATTGACAACTGCACCTATTCCGCAGTTGTCATGCTCAAAACCGGGGTCATACATACCCATGGCTGTTCTTTTTGTTTCCTGCATGTTCTCATCCTCCCTGCTGTCCATTCCTGGCACTTTATCATGGTAAATCATTGCTCTGTCTGAACTAAGTATACACCTTTTTTCCTTCGCTGTAAACAGTTTTTTTCTTTTTATTTTCAGATAATATGATTATATATAAATATAAATAATTATTTTCAGATAATATAAGGAAGTATTTTATAAAAAGCAGTGATTACAAACAATTCACTGCTGATATTTCCTGATTTTTCTTTTGTCTTACCGTTTAAAATCCGGAGGAAATTCAGATTTTTACGAATTGTGTGAGAATTGTGTAAGAATTGCAGACTGGAAGACATCATTTTTCCGGATATTCTTTCTCTTTCCAGTACCACCAGTTTAATTTTTCCTCTTCGTGCTGTTCATGCTCCGCATAATATACTGCGCAGCGGTATACATACAGGGCGCACCTGTCCTCCTGAAACCCTTTTTTCAGACAGTCCTGTCCATAGAGTTCTTCCGGATCTTTTCCATTTAAATCTTCAATACGGTGAATTCCAATATTTTTCAGATGCTGTTCCATTTTTTCCCGATTCCCGGAATATTTTTCAGATCCCCGGTGGGAAGTCCCGCTCCTGAAGTGTTTTTCGGTGCTTTCATTTGATTTTTCTCCTTCTCTTTCCTTTTCAACATCAGCCTCTGTCAGGCTCTCCTGAATACGAATTGTATGTGGGGGGGAAATTCCATTCGCTGACCTGACTATATCATACGGAAAATTTTTTTACAACTGAAAAAATTTATACAGTCCGCACGAGTGCGCATCCATATTTTTATCTTATAGGAAAGTCATGGACTTTAACGCTTTATAGCGGCAAGGTCTTTCCTGTAAGATGAAAAAAAGACGCCGGCTCATTCCGGCGTCTTTTATATTGCAGCATATCATACTGTCTGCTGAATAACAGGCTGCACTGCTTACTGAAGCAGGGACAGTACACCCTGTGTGGACTGATTTGCCTGTGCAAGCATGGACTGGCCTGCCTGTGCAAGAATATTGTTCTTGCTGTATTCCACCATCTCGGATGCCATATCCGTATCACGGATTCTGGATTCTGCTGCTGTGGTATTTTCCACAACGTTATCAAGGTTGGCGATGGTGTGCTCCAGTCTGTTCTGAACTGCACCGAGAGCAGAACGCTGAGCGGATACTTTGGAAATTGCGTCTGCAATGGCGTCGATTGCATAGGTTGCGGCTGTTCCGGTTTCATCGGATACATTCAGGTTCTTTACACCCAGTCCTGCTGCGTCCATGGCGTCGATATCAACAGTAATCTTATTGGTCATATCGGCGTCAGAACCTACATGGAGGTTGAAGGACAGGGATTTTTTCACTTCCACAGAGCCCTGTGTAATGGTGAATTTTCCATTTCCATCATTTGTTACAGCAGCTGCCTCGTCGGTTCCAATACTGGAAGCCTTCTGCAGTTCTTCTGCCATCATGGAATAAGCCTCTTTGGCGCTGATTACTTTTTCATCGCTCTTTGGCAGGGCAATGTCACCGATAACAGTATTGGTGGTTGTTCCTCCGTCTGTGCTGACACTGTCACCGTCATGAATCTTTGCCAGAATCGCATCTTTTGTAAGTTTAAAGGCTTCTTCATCCACATCTGCTTCGTCAACGATGGTATAGGTAACCTGGTCTGTACCGCTTCCAACGATTACCGTGTCTCCAACGTCCAGTGCATTGACTGCGTCATATACGTCTTTTGCCGCAATCGGAGTCTCTGCCGTAGCAGTTGTGGTAACGCCGGCTATGGTAACGCTGTCTCCTGTGTCGAAAGTTGCAGCTGTTGTGGAAAGTCCTGCACCTGCTTTTGCAATGGTTGCTGCTGTTTTGTCTACTACTTTTGCGGAACTGATTTCTCCTGCTTCCAGAGCAGAAACTATGGTAAAGTTTCCCGCCTTCGTCACATCTGCAGCAGCAGTAGTACCCGCTTTTGTTTCAGATACGGTCACATTGGTTCCCACAACCTGCTTTCCGTCTGCCAGGGCAGATTCCACAAATTTTGCAACTACATCCACACCAACAGTTCCTGCCGCTTCATCAGGGGCGCCGCTGCCGGCAGCTACTGTAAATTCCACACCTCCAACCTTTACTTTATCACCTGCTTTCCATTTCAGGTCATCAGCCGCAATTTTATCGGTTAAAGTATAGGTATTTCCCTGATAGGTTACGCTGTCTCCTGCATTCAGCGTAGTTGTGATAAAAGGAGCAACCGTAGATTTTACATACCCGTCCGTAGAAGTATTCAGTTCCCCGGCTTCTTTATGGTTTTCTGAGGTACCAATGGTATATTCCTGTCCGGCAATGGTAACCTTATCCCCGTTTTCCAGAGCTTTATCCAGCGCGAAGGTGGATGTTCCGCCGCCCAAATCGGTGAGTGTTCCCTTAAGGCCTGCGTCATGGGCTGCCACTTTCTGCGTGGTCACTGCCCCGGCACGGTTGCCTTTCAGCAGATAGATTTCATTGAATTTGGTCGTCTCAGCCACACGGTCGATTTCTGTAGTCAGCTGGTTGATTTCCGCCTGAATGGCATCCCGGTCAGACTCTGAATTGGTTCCGTTGGAAGCCTGGGTAGCCAGTTCATTCATACGCTGCAGCATGGAGTGCACTTCTGTCAGAGCTCCCTCTGCTGTCTGCACTGCAGATACACCGTCTTCTGCGTTGGTGGACGCACGGTCCAGACCGCGAATCTGTTTTCTCATTTTCTCGGAAATAGTCAGTCCTGCCGCATCGTCTGCCGCACGGTTAATCCGGTAACCGGAAGATAATTTTTCCGAAGATTTTGCCTGAGCGCTGGTGGTAACTCCCAGCATTCTGTTGGAATTCATTGCTGTTAAATTGTGCTGTACTACCATTGACATAATTTTTCCTCCTTGTCTTTAATGCCGCAAATCCGTTTGCGTGCATGTGGGCCGCCTCCCGCCTCTCTCTTGCAGGAGGCAGCGGATGTTGTTATACTCCGGCACTGCTGCCGGCATTTATAATAAGCAGAGGATTGCTCCGCATTATTACCTGTGCAGCTCCGTCGCCCGCTCCTTCCGGCGTGCTTTCCTGCGCTCCGCCATGAGAATGGCTTTGATTTTCTCCTTTGCCTCCGGAGAAAGTTCTCTGTCCCGGTAATGCTTTACCTCATTGCCCGGATCCGCTGCCATTCCGTAACGCTCCAGCGCCTCGCTTCTCACAATGTTATAAGCTCTGGGAGCATCAATCAGAATCCGCAGATTGTTGGAACTTCCTCCCGCAAATACCAGCTTGATATCATCCCCAATCAGCACATATTCTCCCGGCCTTACTGATAATTTCAGCATTTCAACCTCCTGTTCTCTCCCGGAATCCAGTTTTTACCGTTGCAATCCGGGGCTGCATGATTCCTGTTACCGGAAATCCCTGTACTTTTGCACTTTACCATGATAAAATTTCTGTCATATGGGAAATCCAAAGAACTTTTTACTTAAGAAAAACGTTTGCAACAGTTCTTACAATAATGTTGCAGAATGGAGGTATGGAATATGGGAACAACACAGCCAATTCGGGGAAAAGATGATTTGAAAAAATTTCTGGATTATTATCAGAACTGCCAGCCCAACATCAGGAACTATGCCCTGGTCCTGTTCGGACTGCACACCGCTCTGCGTATCAGCGACATTCTGAATCTGAACTGGGAAGATGTGTATGATTTTGAGGAAAAATGCTTTCGGGGGCATTTATTTCTCAGGGAGCACAAGACCGGAAAAGAAAATATGGTGGCCCTGAATGACCACCTGAAAGAAACGCTGCATCTTTACATGAAAAGCCGCAATCCGGCTCCGGAAGATTATATTTTCACAAAAACAACCGATTACAGAAGGCCTCTGAGCCGCTCCCAGGCCTTCCGCATTATGAAAAAAGCGGCGGAGGAAACACTGCACACCTCTCATGTGAGCTGCCATTCCCTCCGCAAAACTTTCGGTTATCATGCATGGAAACAGGGGGTTCCCCCTGCTCTTTTAATGGACATTTTCAATCATTCTTCCTACCGGGTCACAAAAAAATATCTTGGAATTGAACAGGACGAGCGGGATTCTGTTTTTACAAAAATTGATTTGTCATAAGAATTTCTCCTGAAAAATAAATTCAGGGGCTAAAGTTTTTCAGAGAAGCTCCGATATAAGAACTGTAAAGAAAAATGCAACATTATTGTAAGAAATGTTGCATTTTTAGTATAACCATTTTATAAGATTTCAATCTCCGCCTGTTCTGCCGGAGATTTTTTATGTTACAGGAAAGATTTTCCTGCAACATAAAAAGAGCTGTATTTTGCAACAGCTCCTTTTCTTAAAATATCACGGTACGGCCAAATCTTTCAGCCGATACTCCACGTCTGGTTATTGTAGCGGCCATGGCAACAGAAAATGGTCATACAGCAGGACAGCCGCTCTTTTAACCGTCTGTTACATCCTGTCCCTTTCTGTTCTGCAGCCAGATTGCTCCAATCAGAACAATTCCCGCCAGACCAAGTCCCGCTGTGGCTCCTGCAAACACGCCTCTGCTCTGCTCCATCCAGTCAAACAGTCTGGTCTCCACCCGAAGCACAGAGGTGAGATTGGCACCCATGTGGGCCAGCAGCGCTCCGTAAAAATGCCCGGATTGTTCCATAAACCAGGCCAGAAGAATACCAAGTACCCCTGCATAAACGAACTGCACCAGATTCATATGCAGCACTCCGAACAGCAGAGCCGAGAATAACATTGCTGTGAACCGGCTGCGTTTTTCCCGTTTTGTGCCTTCTTCCGTCTTTTTTTCATTGTTCAGAATCATCAGATCACAGAGCCTTCCATACACCACGCCCCGGTAAAGCAGTTCTTCCAGAAAAGGCGTCAGAAAGCAGGCGCCCAGCAGTTCAAAGAAAATACCGCCCGCAAAGAAATTCTCCGTTGCCTCCTGATACCCTTCTGAAATTTCCTCCAGGGTGGTCAGAGCCAGCACATTGTTCAGCGCCATGCCGATGACAGCTCCTGCCAGGAACATCAGCACTCCGTTGATGATTTTCTGAGCACGGGTTTTCCCGGCAAATTCCATCCCCATATGTTCCCAGAATACCGTAGGCTCTTTTCTGTCCCTCTGATAATATCTGGCAATAAATGGTATGGTTACCGCCACCGCTGCTGTCTGCAGAGCCATGTACTGTTTCTGGTAATCAGCCCCCAGAACAGAAGCCAGCATGGCAAACAGCGACATGGCCAGATTTGCCACCACAAAATAGATAAATATGGGATAAATGACATTCCACGATTTAAACATTGCGTTGTTACTGTAAGGATTATTCTTCTGATTCATGTTCTCCTTCCTTTTCCCGGTTTTGCACAGCTTTTTCATGGGATTCCTCTTTTTCCTGCTCCAACGTCTGTACCGGACCGGTCTTTCCATGTTCTTCCGGCGTTTTTTCTTCGCCGATTTTTTTATCGTCTTCCCCCGGTGCTTTCATTTCACCGGTTTTCTTATCTTCTTTTTCCAAAACCTGCTCTCCGCTGGTGTCATCCTCAATCTGAAGTTCTGTCTGCCGCACCTTCGCATCCTGGGCAAGAGCCTGCATAATCCGCCGCACATCTGCCGGAGAAAACAT
The DNA here is from genome assembly GCA_036941025.1 of Lachnospiraceae bacterium JLR.KK002. Taxonomy (NCBI): domain Bacteria; kingdom Bacillati; phylum Bacillota; class Clostridia; order Lachnospirales; family Lachnospiraceae; species Lachnospiraceae bacterium JLR.KK002. Next base: position 486,966 of record JAYMNP010000001.1, on the reverse strand, counting down.
ACCGATGGCTTTCACCAGCCCGTCGATATTGTTCCGGTTTACCACCAGGCTGCCGCCTTTTTCCAGAGGGATATTCAGACAGTTATCCGGATTGGACACATCTCCCAGACAGAGCCTGTTATTTTCATAATCACAGCGGAAGATTACTCCATTATAAATTATCTCCCCGTTTCCGTCTGCCAGTATGGAATAGGGCGCATTTCGGTCCCCGGTCAGTTTCCGGACTGCCGCTTCTTTTGTCTCAGGAGATATATGTTTCATCATATCCTGCTGTTTTTCCTGTCCGTCCTTATCGCCATCATACGCTTCCTTCAGATTCTGAGCATCCCCGGAGAAAAAGTTGCCTTTCCACATGCCGTCTGCCCCGTAACCTCTGTATTCCACGGCAGAATGATCCATCTCATCCAGAATTCTTGCCTGTTCCATGCGGGCGTATTCCGCCGCCAGCTTTCCGCCGAAAGCTCCCTGCTTTTTTTCTTCCTGTATTACTCCTGCGGCATAGCCCTGTACTGTCTGTGTAAAATAACTGTTTCCGAAAGTTCCCTGTACTTTATCTGACATAATGTTTCCTCCTTAAAAAAGAATGCCTTTCCTGCAGCATAATGGTTTTATCTTATAGGAAATCTATATACTTTAGCACTTCACAGTAACACGGTATTTCCTATAAGATAACAAAGTGGCCATGCCCACAGCAACTCCCCATCCCCTCATCCATGAGGGGCGCTGGACATCCTGTGGATGTCCGTTTAGCGCGGACCGAAGCGGAGCGTAGACCTGAACACTTTGCTGCGCCGAGTGCGGATTTGTCCTAAGGGGTACCAGGCTTGCCTGGGGGATACCTTAGGACGGTCACGAAGTGACATTTTCCTCTTGCACGAGTGCGCATCTTTGTTTTTGTCTTATAAGATAAAAAATGGCACTTATTCCCATCCTCCCTGGAAATAAATGCCATCCGTAGCTAAAGTACATATCGGCAGTTTCCGGAAAACCCTTTATATCTCTTTTATTAACAGCCACTTATCAAACGCTACCTTCAAAGAACTGCATTTTCCTGTAATTATGAAGCAATATTCGCCTTGCTTTTACATTTCATTTTGAAAACCGTAATTTCACAGTCAGCCTTAGAAAAACAGGAAAAACTCACACAAAAACCTCCGTATTCCCACTATAAATTCTACCTGCTACAGGTAGAATAGGTTCTGAATTTCTGATGAATTAATCCTGCTTCAACAAACTCATCTATTTCTGCCTGAACATATTCCTGAGACAAATTTAGTTTGTACTCCTGCAATTCTCCAACAAGCTGTGGAATTGTGAACCTATAATTCTTTTTTGAGAAAAGATGATTATAAATTATAAATTCTGCCTCTCTTTTAGAATTGCTTATTACTACTCTACACATATTTGCTCCTCCATTTCATTTATTCTTTTTTTAAGTGCTTCAATTATCTTTTGAACAATCATATTGCCTATTCTGTTTCCTATTTTTCCCAAAAGCTCATCTCTCTTTTCTTTTATTATAGAACTTCCATCTTTCATCAATACGTAAATATAAAAAACCGGCAAATAATCGGCATCAAGCCTCAATATATCAGAAATCCCACTTATTTCATCTAATATAGATATATTTCCATAATTATCATAAAAGTATATTGGCTGATCCAACCCAATAGAAATACTTTTAAATACAACAATTGTATCATATAGTTCTACATTAACAAACATATTTTGTGTTTCTTCTGTAACAATATCCCGTATAAGCGTTTCTATAGAACTCATTCCTATCGCCTTATAATGTTTGGAAATAAAAGACATTACAAATCCTCCGGCAGCTTTGGCCGTACCGCCTAAAATTTCATCAATAAAATCCAAAGTTGCACTCATATCCACCATAGTACCATCTGGTGGTGCAGCTAATCCTGACTGACCGGACAATGTATTCACTTTTAAAACAATTTTTCCAATAGCCTCCTTACTTCGTAACAAAGTTTCCTTTACAGCATCATCAATAGTCTTAAAATTCTCACTACGTTTAATCAGAGAATAATAACATTTGTTATTACGCAATAATTCGGATAATCGCTGTGATAAAATGTATTCTGATGAACCTTTTTTTATATTTTTATTACGATAATATTCCGTATAAAAAATTTGTTTTAATACGGTCATCAGCCACGAATCATTCCATTGTGACAACGCATTTGATTTTTCCACAGTTGTAGCGTTGCCTAATGGAAACCATAATCCTGACACATCAAAAGGAATTACTACTTTATTATTTTGATGATTTGGTTCTTCAGACTGCTTACTTAGATATTCTTTAACAAGATCCCTTACTGTATACTCCAGTAAATAATCTGTTTTAATGACTCTGTGATGGTAAATAATATCCTTATATATATTAAAACGACGTTTAATGAAATCCTCTACAGAGTTAACCGCTTTCAGAGGAATACAAAACAAAATTTCTTCTCCATTTACTATTAATTGCATATCATTAATAATTCTTGTATAGTCAATCTGTCCTGAATTCATTCCTGAATTAATGGAATCTCTTGTTACATAATCCAGTCTGTCTCCATCGAGACTGCTGTCAATTATTCTATGCAACGAGCCAAATGCACCTTTTTCCTGAAAAATTCTTTTCACGCTTTCCCAAACAAGAACTTCAAATAAATTTTCATTATATCTCTCATATTCATCCGTAATTCTTGTTATTATTTCTGATAGTATACTATTACTTATTTCGTCACCCATTTGTTCATGAAGTTTCTTATTATCTTCAAAATATTTAGACATAATTTCCAAATACTTCTGAAGATTATGATTGTCAGTGCTCTCAAAACTTTTGTATTCCTGATAAACCGCTTTTAAAGCATACTCAACAACGTGGCTAAAGGGCGGATGCCCAATATCATGCAGCAATGCCGCTGCCCGAATCGCCTGAATTAAAATAATGTGGATAATCTGATATTCAGAGGACACATTATTAGGTATCAGCGAATGCCGCAATTTATCAAAATCAATTTGAGGCATTTCTCCCGGAGTTACTCCTCCTAACTTCTGATCACAAAAATCTGGTTTTTCTTTTATTTCCCCTAAAATCTCTGAAAACTCATTCTCAAAAATTTGATACATTTTATCCAACATTTCTTCAGATGCGTTCAATACAGAATAAAAAAACATATCTGAACAAAGTTTCATAGTCCCAATAGAATGCTCAAAACGCTTTGTTCTGTTAGTCGGAAATGTAAGATAAACTGTTGAATTCTGATACACATCATGCAAACGGTTAAAACCTATAGTAGAAATAATTCTCTTTTCATACTCAGACAATGCAACCAAACCATGAATAGTATCATTCAGATAAATGCCTTTTCTCAAGTATTTTTACCTCCCCTTCATTTGTTATAGCAATTATAATTCTTTTTCCGTATATATTCCACCATTTTTTTCCTGTTTTATGCATAAATATCACATATCCCATCAATCCATATATTCATTAGATTGATGGGATATGACTCAAACCTTTTAAAAATACAACATATACTCTACTATAGAAACGGAATCGTTAAATAAAATTAAATCAATCATTCCAACCCTTTACAGCAAATGCTTCCGCAGTTCCTCCCCGCTCCGGGCACTGAGATAAGCCGGTGCAACATCAAATACGGTTTTGCATCCCGTCTGTCCTTCCTGCGCCAGACGGTAAGCTGCTCTGGCATAGGCTGCAATCACACTGGCGGTAAATTCCGGATTGGAATCCAGTTTCAGGCTGTATTCAATCACGTGGCTGTGTTCCTGTTCCCGGCCGGTTTTACCGGAGCGGATGACAAATCCTCCATGGGGAATCCCGCTGTGATTTTTCAGCAGCTCTTCCTCACTGATAAAATGCACCGTTGTATCATAATCTGCAAAATAATTGGGCATGGTCTTAATGGCTTCTTCCACTTTCGCCCCGTCTGCTCCCTCTTCCAGCACCACAAAACATTCTCTGGTATGTTTCTGTCTTGTGGTAAGCTCCGGATTCTCCCCGGCCCGTACAGCGTCCAGGGCGCTGTCCACCGGAATGGTGTACTGCTTTGCATTTTTCACGCCCGGAATCCGGCGTACAGCGTCCGAGTGGCCCTGGCTGACGCCCTTTCCCCAGAACGTATAGTCTTTCCCTTCCGGCAGAATTGCATTGGCGTACATGCGGTTTAAGGAAAACATACCAGGATCCCAGCCCACAGAAATAATTCCCACGTGCCCGTTTTCTTTTGCAGCCGCATCCACATTCGCAAAATGCTCCGGAATTTTTGCATGAGTGTCAAAGCTGTCCACCACATTGAAATATTTCGCATACTCCGGCGTCTGCTCCGGCAGGTCCGTGGCGCTCCCACCGCAGAGAATCATTACATCAATCTTATCTTTCCATTCCTCCGCCTGAGAAACGTGGCATACAGCCGCTTCTTTTGTGAGAATGGAAAGGGATTCCGGCTCCCTTCTGGTAAATACCGCCGCAAGCTCCATATCGGGATTCTGTTTCACCGCACACTCCACGCCTCTTCCGAGATTTCCATAACCTGAAATACCAATTCTAATACTCATCTTCCCTGCTCCTTTCCAGATACTCAATTACCTCCGCCAGCGTATCAAAGATTTCCGTTACCCCGGCTTTTCTCATTTCCTCAAAATCTTCCTCAAATCCATAGGAAACACCGATACAGTCAATGCCCGCCTCTCTGGCTCCCCTGGCGTCATACCGGCTGTCTCCAATCAGCACCACTTCTTCCTTATGGGAAATGCCGAGACGTTTCATAACGTCATGCAGCACTTCTATCTTGGTGCCTATATTTTCTTTCAGTCTGGCTCCCCCTATCAAATCGAAATACTGAGCCACGCCAAGGCGTTCCAGAATCCGGCGGCAGGGCACTTCCTCCTTCGAGGAGGCCACGCTGATTTTATATCCTTTTTCCTTCAGAATTTTTAATGCTTCTTCCACACCGGGAAACAGCTCACATTCAAACAGTCCGATGGTTTCATAACGTTCCCGGAAAACCAGATCCGCCTCTTTTGCCTTTTCCTCGGAAAACCCGTATTCCCGCTGAAAAGAATCTGCCAGAAGGGGGCCGATAAATCGTCGGATAGTGGCTCTGTCCGGTTCCGGTATTCCATATTTATCCAGTGCGTACCGCACGCTTTTTCCAACACCCTCTTCCGTATTGACCAGCGTTCCGTCCAAATCAAAGAGAATCGTTGTCTTTCTCATAGTGTCTCCTTTCTTCCTGTGCAATATTTCAGGCAATTGCGAAACTATCTGATTATCAAAATTTCATGTACAATTTCTACACTTTCCATGAAATATTTTCATCATACGAAAAGGCCGAAATGCCGGACGCACCGAACATTCCAGCGAGCCTTTGACTACGAAAGAGCATGTCAGCAAAGGCTTCCATTCTCTTTTAAGTCTCGCTTCCATGGTGCTGAAATGCATTTCTCACCTTTTGCATGAGGAAAACATTTGTACTCAAATTCACCGAATTGTACATGAAATTAGTACAATTATTGAGTTTCGCAATTGCCTGCGTGCAATATTTCTACTCCAGCCGCTCCAGCAGTTTCCTGCGCTTTTCATCAAACAGCAGTTCCCGGTTATACCGGTAATACCGTTCACAGCCGCCATTCTGCAGAAATCTTACGCTGTAATATCCGGAATTCAGCTCTGTGATAAACATAACCAGTTCCTGTCCGGTGCCGAAAGCTCCTTCCAGGAAGTCAAAGGCGTATTCCAGCGTCTGCAGGGCCAGTTCCTGCTGCCTCTCGTAGCTCTGATTTTCTCCTTCAAACAGCTCTCTGACACGCCAAAATGCTTCTTTGGGTTCTCCGGCCGGTTCCAGTTTCAGGGTCTGTAAAAATCTTTCCATGGTCTGAATCAGTCTGCGGTACTGTCGTTCTTCCTCACGGGCGAGCAGTTCCGCTTTTCGCTTATTAGTATAATCTGTATTTAATTTCCGGCACACGCATTCAAACAACTGGCCGCCTTCCGCTGTTGCAGAAGCTGCTTCTGTCAGTTCCCGGAACTCCAGCAGGCAGGACTGCAGCATTTCCATGTAGTCTTCCCGCTGAACCGCCTTTTTCAGTTCTTCATTGACTCTGGAAAGAATCAATCCCAGAACGCTGAGACGCTCGTCAAAGGAAGCATGGGCAATTTTTTTCAGCAGGATTTCATCCGGCCGCCCCTGAAAAATCTCATCCATCTGGTAATCCGTCTGATATTTATCATATAATTCCAGATAGTTGGCAAAATCTTTCGCGATTTTCGGAAACTGGATATACTGACCCACCACTTCCCTGTCCACGGTTTTCCCAAGCTGCCGGTACACTTTTATAAAATCAGACAAATCCTCCCAGCCTCTGGGAGTGGCAAAATTCCTTCCGTCTATGGTGGTTTCCATCTGGTAAAAATGCTGTTTTCTGGTATTCAGATAGGAAATCACAGCCCCATGGATTCCCTGATGGTAAGCGTACTCCTTCCATACCTCGAAATCTGCTTCCACCTCTATCTTTTTCACCCGGTCCATGGTCACCACGTCGAATTCCCGGACGGATTTGTTGTATTCCGGGGGATTCCCGGCCGCCACAATCACCCAGCCTTCGGGAATCTTATGGTTGCCGAAGGATTTGCATTGCAGAAACTGCAGCATGGCCGGCGCCAGGGTTTCCGATACGCAGTTAATCTCATCAATGAACAGAATTCCCTCTCTCAGGCCGGTCTGCTCCATTTTATCGTAAATGGAAGCCACAATCTCACTCATGGTGTATTCCGTCACCGCGTATTCCCGGCCGCCGTATTGTTTTCTGGAAATAAAAGGAAGGCCAATGGCGCTCTGTCTGGTATGATGGGTAATCGTATAGGCTACCAGCCCGATTCCGCACTCTCTGGAAATCTGTTCCATAATCTGGGTTTTGCCCACGCCGGGAGGCCCCAGCAGAAGCACCGGACGCTGGCGGATGGAAGGGATTTCATAAGCCCCGAACGTATCTTTTTTCAGATAAGCCTCTATGGTGTTTCTGATTTCTTCCTTCACTCGTCTGATATTCATAATCTTATGTCCCTCTTTCTCATAATGTCTGCAGTTCTTCTTCTCCCAGAATCAGTTTGATGGCCCAGGGAGGCACGTCCACATCCTGATAATCTTCCCGGAAAAATACAAAGGCTGTATCATACACCGGTTTTTTCAGGGGATAGATTCCATATCCGTCCGTAAAATAAATCAGTCCCCGGAGCTTTTGGAAACTCTTTTTCTCCAGAAGAGTATTTACATAGGAAAAAGCCGGACGGAAATCCGTGCCGCCCATGCCCTTCAACTGGAACTGCTCCATATATTCCTCAAGCTGACGCCGGTTTTCTATCTCCACATCCGACTGCACCCGCTCGTCGCACTGGATGATATGAATGCAGAACCTGCGGTAAAAAGATTCCGACTGGCTTAAGATACTGTAAGTCTCCTCCAGAAATTTCCGCACCAGCACTGCCTTGCAGGACATGGAGGTGTCAATCACAATCACAAAATCTTCGATTTTCTGCATTTCACGGGTCTCCTGGTGCTCAATCAGGGGCATATTCCCATATAATTCCATGCCGTAATTGTAAAAGATATAGTCAAAACTGTCCAGATCCACCTGCATTTCTTCTTTCAGCACACAAAACTTTCTCAGAAACTCCCGGTAATCATACCGTTCCCGGTTCTCCACCCGAAGCTGTTCCTGCAGCCCTCTGGAATCCTCCGCTGCCTCTTTGGAAAAAGTCTCCAGCTCCGTCTCCATTTTATCCCGAATCTCCTGCCAGCGGTTCTGCTGCTCCAGGGGAGATTTCGGCCCGGAAGGCTCCCGCTGCCAGAGCATATGATCATCCACGGTAAATTCCTGTATCAGTCTGGCTGTCACCCGGATATCAGGCTCTGCTTTCTGCAGCAAATGAAACACTCCCTCCCCGTGAATCACCGGAATTTTTTTCATGAGACCGTCGTAGACCGCCCGGCGGTAAGGTTTGGGAGGATTGCGCAGACACCGCAGAGGCAGGCTGTCCAGCACGTATTCCGCCGCAATGTCACAGGCAAGATTCCAGTACATAAGTTCTTCTTCCTGCCTCTGTTTCCAGATATGCCCATACAGGCAGTGCAGGATACTGTGGAGATAACAGCGGTTCACCGGCACCGTCCCGATTTTATACTGCCCGGCAAGAAATTCCGGATTATAACGATAGAGAAGACCATCTGTGGCCGCAGTCCTCAGGGCCATGGAAGGCTCCGGCTCCAGGCTGTGCAGGGCCACATCCAGAAACCGCAGATTCAGATACAGTTCACTTCTTACGTCCCGCAGGATTTCGTTGCAGATATCCACTTTTTCCAGTAATGCTTCCTCAAACATCATGACATCCTTTCATAAAGAATCACAAAGCGAACCGCTTCCGCTTCCCCGGAAACCGCCGGTGAGAGATATCCATCAGACTGCTTAAAACTTCCGTGTCCTTCCGAACCCCGGCTGCCTGCACCAGAAGGTCCAGCTCCTCTTTTGTCTCCGCAAAAGATTCGGCCATCCACTTTATTTCTTCCCGCTGTCCCTGTTCCAGGAAATATGCCGCCCCTTCCCGGATGTGCTGCCTCAGCCAGGAAGCATATCCGGCTTCGGCATCTTCCGATAATTCCCAGGGGCAGGAAAGCCTTGCCGCAGATATCTTTATATTATCTGTTAAATCCATATTATATTTCCCTGTTTCAAAAAGTTTATCATACTCCGCAAAAACAATTCCGGTATTCCGAAAGGTATTCCGGTACTGGATGCCCATGCCATGGGTCTGGGTGGAAATAATTCTGGCCGGGGTATTTTCCACGGCTTCTTCAAAAAATTCCGGATAGACCAGACGGCACCTGAGATTTCTCCTCTCAGAACTGCCTTCCGCCTCCCCCCGCTGGTTCTGGCTGTCCGAACCCCCGGCAGCCGCCGGAGCCCTGTCCCAATAACAGTCCACCACCACCGACTGTTTCAAATCCTGCAGGATTTCCCGGAGACAGGAGGGCCCGTCCTGCTGATAACACACAAGATGAGCCAGATTTCCGCATCCGGTAAAGCCGCCGGCTCCCATATACGCAATGTTGCTGTAAAAGGACAGCTTCCGAAACCCGGTACAGTTATAAAACACATACCTGCCCAGCCGCCGGACAGTCTGAGGCAAATCCAGTTCTTCTAATGCGTCGCCGCAGATACAGGGCAGGCCGCTGGTATTTTCCGGCTCCCAGTCCATCTCTTCCGCAAAGGTATAATCTGCCACCTCCGTCACCGGGAGGCCTTCCAGTGCCTCCGGAATGGTTACTCTGCCGCTGACGCCGTAACATCTCAGAATACGGATTCCATCATTTACTTTTTCAAAGGCAAAGCTCTGTGCTTCCATCCCAATCCTCCCTGTGCCCTTCGTTACGATTCCTTTCCAAACTCAGCCGAAACAGGCTCCAGCCCCTGTTCCGTCAGCCGGTAAACCTTCTGGCAGACTTCAGCCACATAATTCCTGTCGTGAGACACGCTGATAATGGCTCCTCCATAATTTTTCAGAAGCTGCCGGATGACCGGGCCTGACAGGGGCGAAAAATTCCGGGTTGGCTCGTCCAGAATCAGCACGTCATTACCGTCCATGCTCATTTTCAGGAAAAGCAGCTTTGCTTTCTGTCCCCCGGACAGCTCCGAGATACTGTGCCCCATTTCATCGGACGTATATTTCATACTGCCCAGATACGTGCGGATTCTGCCATATTCCTCTCTGTCACAGGATTTCTGCAGAAATTCCACCGGAGTTTTTTCCATCTCCAGCAGTTCTTCATAATTCTGAGGCATACAGGCCGCATGAATATCGGTTCTTTTCAGCAGTTCCTCTGCAATCCTGGAAAGAAGCGTGGTCTTCCCCGCTCCGTTTCTGCCCACAATACAGATTTTTTCCGGGCCCTGTACCCGCAGATGAATATTCTCCGCCAGTTTCTTTCCATATTCTTCTGTGTACAATGTGTCAATAGTTAAATCCAGAATTATTTTCCCGTTTGGAATTCGGATATCTCCGGAAAATGCGGCAAAAATAGCTTCTTCCGTATCCGGCAGTTCCGTCCGGTTTTCCTGCTGCTTTTCCAGCCTTCTGCCCATGGCTTTTACGCTGTGCATTTTCTTTTTCAGCATCTGTCCTCCATGGGGATCCTGTCTGGTTATAACATTCTGCTGATGCTCCACCTTCTGCTGAATCTTCCGGTACCGCTCCATCTGCTTATCATGCTCACTGCGCTCTTTGCGGGCAAGCTGTTCCTGCCGCTGCAGACCGTTCAGCCGTTCCCGGATATACTGGTCGTACCCCATTTTTGCTATGGTATGCCTGGCCGCGGTTTTGCGCTTCACCTGTTCCATATGAACAATCACATTGGCAGTCCGCCGGATGAACGTCTCGTCATGGGATACATAGAGCACCGGCAAATTACTCCGGCTGATAAACCGCTCCAGCCACTCCAGCGTATTCAAATCAATGTCGTTGGAAGGTTCGTCCAGCAACAGGATATCCGGCTGGTTCAGCAAAATTCCCGCCATCTGCATTTTTACCTTTTCTCCGCCGGACAAGGTACGGATTTCTCTGTCTTCAAAAAAGAAACTTCCGGAAAGTCCCAGCTCTCTGGCCAGGGCTCCCAGCTCTTTGGGGGTCTTTTCAAAAAATACGGGAATCTGATAAAAATATTCGTCTACTCTTCCCCTCTTCTGCTCCGGGGACAGTTCCTGGGCCAGATAGCCCATACGGTTGCCATTGCGGATAATTTCTCCGGTATATTCCGCATAGGGTTCTATCAGAGCTTCCTGATAAATCAGCTTCAGCAGCGTGGATTTCCCGTTTCCTTCTTCCCCGATGATAACCGCCTTATCTCCCGGATGTAATACAAAGGAAAAATCCTTTACGATTTCCCTTAAGTCTTTTCTATGTGTAATGGTTATATTTTTCAACTGTAACATAATGATACCTCCTCCTGTACGGCTCCGGAACCGGAATTCAGAAAATTCCCATGTTCTGAAATACGTCAAAATCTGCTTTCACCTGAAGGCAAGGATTGCCGCCGAAAGCAGATTTCTCCCGGACATGATTCCGGTATCACATCATAAATTTTCCCGTAGTACTCTGCGTACAGACAATTACCTGTCTGTGCAGACAACATTCGGAATATCACGTACAGAATCCGCTTCGGCAAACAATCAGAAAAAATTTTCTGTTGATACAAAATGGATTATCTGAACATGTTATCCCTCGCTTTTCTTCTTATTCTCTGATTCTGTCAGGCTCTGTAAGATTAACACCCAGGCTCGATAATGTAACTTTCAGCTCAATATAACATTTATACATCATATCTTCCAGTTACCGCTCCTATTATATCAGACGGCCTTTAAAGTGTAAAGCCTGTTTCTTCCGGTTATGTGTCCATCTGCTGCAGTTCCGCCAGCATCCGTGCCGCAGTTTTACCCAGCAGAGGATGACGGAACTGAGGCGCCAGCTCTGCCAGCGGTTTCAGTACAAACTCCCGGTTCTTCATATCCGGGTGGGGAATGGTCAGATCCGGTGTGTCAATGACGCAGTCATCATAGAAAATAATATCCAGATCCAGCGTTCTTGGCCCCCAGTGCACCAGACGTTCCCGGCCGGCCTCCTGTTCTGTCCGGTGAAGCTGCTCCAGCAGTTCCCAGGGCGTCAGCAGCGTCCGCAGTTTTACCATTCCATTCAGGAAATCCGGCTGGTCTGTCATCCCGTAAGGCCTGGTCGCAAGAATCCCGGACACCTGTTCCACCTCACAGTCCTCCAGGTTCTTCAGGGCTGTGACTGCCTGCTGCAGGTATTCCTCCCGGTTTCCCAGATTGGAGCCCATAGCCACAAAAGCCTGGTGCCAGCCCCGCTCAATCTCCACAGATACGGATTCCAGGGGCAGGCCGATGGGAGCCCAAGGTTTTACAATTTCAAGCCGGATGTTCTCCAGGGCCGGAAAGGCAAGGAGCAGGGCGCGGGCCATCTGCTCCGCTGCCGTCTCAATAAGCTGAAAGGTATGCTCCATCATAAAAGAAGACATAAAACGCGAGACTTCTCCATAATGAATTGTCTTTGTTAAATCGTCTTTTAATCCGGCTTCTCTGGTATGGGTGTAAAGAACTGCATTAATCTGAAATTTCTGTCCCAGTCTGTTTTCTTCCGGCAGTACCCCGTGCTTTCCAAACACTTCCAGGTTCCTGATGTGTATTTTATCCGGATTTCTGCTATTTTCCATATCCGTCGTCCTTTCCCTCTTTCCTTTCCCGCATCTGCTTCCCTTTTCTTCCACTTCTGTCGTTTCATACAGGCCTTTGTCCGGGCTTTATCTTTCCGCCTGTACCTGCTTCCATCCATCCCGGACTGCCTCCGCCATCTGAATGGCCCGTTTATTCTCCCGGATATCGTGGACTCTCACAAACGCACATCCGCTCATGACTGCCTGCACCGTGGTAACCAGCGTGCCCTCCATTCGCTCTGTTACAGGAAGGTCCAGGGTCAGGCCAATCACAGATTTTCTGGAAGCTCCCAGCAGTATGGGAAATCCCAGGCTTTTCAGTTCCTTCAGCTTACAGATTACCTCCAGATTGTGCTCATATGTCTTCCCGAACCCAACCCCTGGATCCAGGATAATTTTCTCATCTGAAATTCCTCCTGCTCTGGCAATTGCCAGGGTTTCCTGCAAATCAGATTTCAGTTCTTCCATCAGATTCCGGTAAAGGCTTTCCTTCCGGTTGTGCATCAGGCAGCAGGCAGCCCCGGAGCTTCCAATCAGTTCTGCCAGTTCTCTGTCGTATTTCAGGCCCCAGACGTCGTTAATCATATCGGCCCCCGCCTCCAGAGCAGCTCTGGCCACCTCCGTTTTGTAAGTGTCTGTGGAAACAGGAATGTCAAACCGCGCTTTTATTTTTTCAATGACAGGAGCTGTCCGCTCCACTTCCTCCTCCGCTGAAATCTGCTGATGTCCCGGCCTGGTGGATTCGCCGCCCACATCAATGATATCGGCCCCTTCTGCCGCCATCTGCTCCACATGGGCAAGGGCCCGGTCAAAACTGTTAAACCGGCCCCCGTCAGAAAAGGAATCCGGCGTTACATTCAGAATTCCCATGATATATGTGCGGGTTTCCGTGTCAAAAACTCTGTTGCCTATCTTTATACTGTTCTTCATGATGTCTCCTCTCACTGCTGTCTTATTATCATCGCCCCATCATCCGCCAGAATTCTTCCTGTAGCTTTTCCTCCTGCGCAAAAGCCCCTCTGGTTACCAGTGTTACGGTCTGAGTGCCGGGCTTTTTCACACCCCGCATGGTCATGCACATGTGCTCTGCCTCCACCATTACCATCACGCCTTTCGGCCGCAGATATTCCATCAGAGCGTCTGCAATCTGAGCTGTCATCTGCTCCTGAAGCTGAGGCCTCCTTGCATACACCTCCACGGTTCTGGCCAGTTTGCTTAACCCCACCACTTTTCCGTCGGGAAGATAGGCAATGTGCGCCTTTCCGTAAAAAGGAAGAAGATGGTGTTCGCAGGTGGAATAAAACACAATATCTTTTTCCAGCACCATGCCGCTGTTTTCCACCGAAAATGTCCTGGTGAGATATGGCTCCGGCGTCTGGTCAATCCCTGCAAAAATCTCCTCATACATTCTGGCAATCCGGCCAGGTGTCTCTTTCAGGCCTTCCCGGTTTACATCCTCTCCCATTCCTTCCAGCAGAAGGGTTACAGCCTGTTCTATTTTCCCTTTATCTATCATGGCACATGTTCTCCTTAATCTCTCTCAGATACGACAAAGAGCCAAAGGCAAGTATCATGGCATGTTCCTGCTCCGCCAGGGCCAGCGCAGCCGATACCGCTTCCGAAACCTTCCGGCAGCAGGTCACATCATCGTGATACCGGCGGGCCTCCTGCGCCAGAATCTGTCCGTCCAGGCCTCTGGGATGATCCGGCGTAACGGTAAATACTTTCCAGGCCAGAGGCAGCAGGAGCTTTAACATTTTCTCATGCTCTTTATCTGCAAGTACTCCTATTATATAGATTATTTTTCCATTTGTAAAACCCATTTTCAAAGTTTCCCGCAATTTTTTTGCCGCGTCCTCATTATGGGCCCCGTCCAGCAGGAACAAAGGCTTCCGGCACACCGCAGAAAACCGCCCTTCCCAGCGGGCATGTTCCAGCCCTCTGACCAGAACTTCTCCGGAAATATCCCATCCCATTTTTCTTAATACTTTCACGGTTTCCAGTACGCAGACTGCATTTTCCACCTGATACCTCCCCGTCATGGACAGCCGGATTTCTCCCGTTTCCTCACAGAAAAAGCAAAGCTGTCCCTGCTCCCTGCGCACCTGAGCGGCCCGCTCCGGTTCCCCATAATAAAGCACTGCCTGACGCTTTCTGCACGCTTCTTCCAGCACCTGTCTGACCTGCTCCTGCCGGGGCCTGAGAACCACTGCTGTTCCGTGTTCTTTGATGATTCCCGCTTTCTGGCGGGCGATTTCCTCCGGACTGTTTCCCAGAAATTTCATATGGTCCATGCTGATGGATGTGAGAACGCTCACCAGAGGTTTCCTTATTATATTGGTGGCGTCTTCCGCTCCCCCCATGCCTGTCTCCAGTACCACCGCCTGGCAGCATTTCCGGTAAAAATACAGAAAAGCCGCTGCTGTTTCAATCTCAAACACCGTGGGCAGCCGGCCGCCTTTTGCCCTGACCTGTTCGCAGCCTTCTTTCACATCGCTTATCACCTCTGCGAACTCCGCCGGGGTCATCCATTCCCCGTTCACCTGATACTGTTCCCGCCTGTGAAATACCGCCGGGGACGTATACATGCCCACCCGGTATCCTGCTTCCTGCAGCACGGAGGAAAGCATGGCGCACACAGAGCCTTTCCCGTTGGTTCCCGCCACATGAATGATGTGCAGCTTATCCTGCACATCGCCCAGTTCCTTCATCAATGCCCGCATGACAGCAAGGCCGGGCCGAATCCCCCCTGTCCGTCCTGTCTCTTCCAGAAATTCCTGTGCTTCTTTTTCATTTAACATATTTCTTTCCTCTCCGTTCGTATAATAAAAAAGATAATAAATTTCTTTGGAAATTTCACCAAATTTATAAAGAAATTCTTAATATTTATTATGGTATGTATAAAAATTGTATTTATCAGTTGACTTTTCCCAAAAAGTAAGCTAATCTTTGCTATGGAAATTGCAATATTCATATTTTGTTCACAATCAGTTCACATATTGGATTTTCAGCATAAATTAAGGATGGTGACGTAATGTTTTATACCGCAAAAAACACTTTACAGAAAGTTGCAGCAAAATACAAGGCTTTTCGGGAAAAAAGAAATGCACGTCCCCGGAAGCATATCCTGAAACCGGAACAGAAGAAAGCTCTGATACATATCCTGAACCGCTATTCTCTGGTATTTCATTATCTGCTGGCCTGCAGTATCTGCTTTTTCATAGAAATGATTTCCAGACATTCTTTTGTGGATGCTTTTCAGTTTATGTTCGACCGGAGCCTGGTATTTTTATATAATTCCATGATTGTATTTACCTCCCTGCATCTGGTATATTTCTTCCGCAGGCGGGCCCTGATGCGTACCGTCATCTGCGTGGCATGGCTGTTTCTCGGAACCATCAACGGATGCATCCTTGCCAAACGTGTCACACCCTTTACCTATACGGACGTAAAGCTGATTAACGACCTGTTTACCATGCAGAGCAATTATTTCAGTAAAGGCGAGGCCCTTGCCGTAATCCTTCTGGTTGCGGTCGTACTGGCGGGAATCATTGTATTATGGAAAAAAGGCCCCCGGTATCAGGGGAAACAGAACCGTTTTGCCAGTATCGGCGCCATTGGGATTTTCGCATTTTTCATTCCCATGGTAACGCAGGCCGCAGTGAGCAACAACATACTGGCCGATTATTTTGAAAATATTGCCGAGGGCTATGAGGACTATGGATTTGTATACAGCTTTTCCGCCAGCGTGGTGGACCAGGGCATGACCGCCCCCAGAGATTATTCTCAGGAAACGGTGGACGAAGCTCTCTCCGCTGCAGAAGACAAACCTTCCGCAACAGAAGACCTGCCCAACATTATCTGCGTGCTGCTGGAATCCTTTACGGACCCCAAAGAAGTAAACTTTCTGAATTTTTCCGAAAACCCGGTGCCTAATTTTGATAACCTGTACAACAACTACTCTTCCGGTTACCTGACCGTTCCGGTGGTAGGGGCCGGCACCGCCAACACGGAATTTGAAATTCTCACCGGTATGGGTATGCAGTATTTCGGACTGGGCGAGTATCCCTACAAGACCATCCTGAAATCCACCTCCTGTGAAAGTGTTGCCTCCGACCTGAAAAATCTGGGCTATGGCTCCCATGTGGTACATAACAACGGCGGTAACTTCTACAGCCGGAGAAATGCTTTTACCCAGATGGGATTTGACAGCTTCATCAGCAAGGAAATGATGAACATTCAGGAGTATACGCCTCTGGGCACATGGCCCACCGATGATATCCTTATCGGGGAAGTGGAAAAAGCACTGGATTCCACAGAACAGCAGGACTTTATTTATACTATTACCGTTCAGGGACACGGTGCATATCCCACAGAAAAAATCATTGAAAATCCGGAGATTACCGTGACCGGAGGGGAAACAGAAGCCAGAAACAACGAATGGGAATATTATGTAAATCAGATTCATGAAGTAGATAAATTTATTGCCAGCCTTACGGATATGCTTTCCAGACGGGATGAAAAAACACTGGTGGTATTTTTCGGAGACCACCTGCCCACCATGGGACTCACCGACGAGGATATGAAGAGCGGAAGCATTTTCAAAACCAAATACGCCACCTGGAACAATTTTGGTATGAAAAAAGTAAATCAGGATTTGACTTCTTATCAGTTACTTGCTTCTGCCATGAATCAGGTGAATATCCATGAAGGAACCATGTTCTCTTTCCATCAGAACAACGGATTTCAGATTACAGAGGACTCCTCCGGAGACATGGAACTTCTGCAGTATGATATTCTGTATGGGAAGCGCTACGCATACCATGGAGAGGACTTATACCCTGCTTCTGACATGCAGATGGGCGTGCAGAACGTAACTGCGGAACGTCTGGAAGAACGGGAAGACGGAATGCACATTTTCGGCAGCAACTTCACTCCCTGGAGCAAAGTATTTATCAATGACACCAAAGTCTCCACTTCCTTTGTCAGTGACACGGAGCTGGTGATTTCCATGAGCAGCTTTGAGGAGGGCCCCAACACCATTGTGGTCAACCAGATGGGTTCCTCTGATACCATATTCCGAAGCTCCAATGAAATATCCTGGCTGAAACCTCTGACTGAGCAGCCGGAAAACACAGAAGAAATTCCGGTGGACGACACTGTGGAAAATACTCCCAGCAGCATTGACAAAGCTGTCAACGGGAACCGTTCCGACGAATCTTCGGAATCGGAATCTTCGGAATCTGCCGATGAAACAGACGGTACGGAGGCAGAAGGCAGCGATACTTCAGATGCAGAAAATGACAGAGCGTCCAGGTCCGCTTCAACTCTTTGAATCTCTCAATCATGAGGGAGCTGGACGGTTTGCTGCGCCATTTGCGGTGCGTCAGAGCATACGCAGTATGCTGAACGTATCGCGTTTATAAGAATTGCAAAGCAATATTTTCCTCCTGTCGCACAATAAAAAGAATCCGGCAAAGCCGGATTCTTTTTATTGTGCGCATTTTACATACTGCCTGCTCAGGGCTTACACCTGCCGCAGGGTTCATACCCCTGTTCTATCAGTTCCTGCCTGCTGCAATCGGTGTATTCCCTGTTTTCCTCCTGCATTTGTACGACACTGCCGCAGGAAAGCCGATGAAATTTTCCGGTATTGGTATTGAGCACATACTCCGTTTCCGCATCGTCTTCCCCTGAGAGGTTCCTGCCTGCAGTGTCCTGGCCTGTACTGGCGGCCTGTTCAGGTTCTGCCTCCTGCCCTCCTCCAGGCTCTCCGGCTTTCCAGCTCTCACTGGGGGAGCAGTTCCAGGTGATTCCCTTTCCGTCGGAAACTGCCACAATGGTTCCCTGTTCATCAGTACGGTATACTTTCGCTCCAATACTGCGGAAATTATTCATGGCCCCGGCTCTGGGATGGCCGTAGCTGTTTCCTTCCCCGCAGCTTATTACTACAGCATCAGGCTCTACTTCTTCCAGAAATTCCATGGTGTTGGCCGTATCGCTGCCATGATGAGCTGCTTTTAACACATCCGCAGACAAATCCAGCCCTTCTTCCATCATATCCTGTTCTGCCTGTTCTTCCGCATCCCCGGTAAAGATAAAGCGATTTTCTCCAAACTGCAGAAGAATCCCCACAGAATAATCATTCCAGTTATCCCCGTAATCCTCTTTTGCCGGAGCTATAATGGTATATTCTGCCTCGCCCAGCTTATAAACAGTACCGGCGGCGGGATAAGTAATCTTCTTTCCCTGTTCTGCAATCACGTTCAGTACATCCTGATACGTCCTGGTATCCTTCTCCAAATCCGGAAGGATAACCGTATCCCAGGGAAATTTATACATAACCACATCCAGCCCGCCCACATGGTCGGCGTCAGGATGGGTTCCGATTACATAATCCAGATGTTCAATCCCCTGGTACTGTAAGTAAGACTGCAGAGCAGTGCCCTTATCATTATTTCCGCCGTCAATCAGCATGGCATGACTGCCCTGCCGAATCAGCGTAGCATCCCCCTGGCCCACGTCTATATAGTGAACTTCCAGCGTTCCGTCACTGCTGCCGCCGGCTGCGCCTTTTTGGCTGTTTTCCGCCTGCAGGCTGTCCTGCCCCGTACCACGTTCCCACTGGCTGTTCTGCCCGGCCGGGCTTTCCTGTAAAAGATTTCCGCAGCCTGCCATCCAAAAGCTGGCAAATACAGACAGCAGCAGGATTCTGCCCCGCATCTGTTTTCTTCTGTTTTTCAACGTCTGTCTCCTCCTGTACAAATTTCCACCGTTATCCTGCTGGCATATTTCCCTGAATATACCTGTTCCTCTATGTGGGCCTGTGCATAAAACAGAAAGCCAGTCCCTGTCAAATAACATTGAAGGTCTGGCTTTCTGCTCTGTTTTCAAACAAATTCCAATCAAAACTCCGCAGCACCGGCAATGTCTGCAGCGCCTTTTATAAATTAAAGTCTACTACAATTCCTTTTATCTCTTCCGGCAGCAGACTCTGTTCTTCCAGAATCAACTGGGTATTTTCCAGAATTTTCTGCTGCTTATTCCGGAGTTCTTCCACCGGGGCAAAGGATGCTGACTGGGGTATATGCCTGCGCTCCCTGGTCTGTTTCTGCTTCTCCAGTGCTTCTTCGATTTCCTGTGCCTGTTTTTCCTGCTCCGCCTGTGCTTCCTTTATTGCTTCTTCCTGCTCAGTCTTTTCCTCTTTGGCTTCTTCAGCCTTCTCTACGGTCTCTTCCTGTTTCTTATCCACCGTATCCTTTGCCTCATTCAGCAGCATTCCCACCATTTCTTTGCTGGCAGCTTCCAGGGTCTCCTCAGCCGCTTTCGCAGCATCCACCATACCATGGTGTTTCAGGGCTTCCTGCTTCATGGACTTAATGGCCTTCGTGGAATCGGAAACCGCAGACTGGCCCATTTCCATTTCTTTCTTCCAGTGGCCTGCCTGTTCATTTAAATCCTTCATAAAAGCGTCATATTCTTCGCCGCCGTCGGGATATTCTTCCTTCAACTGTGCTTTCTGTTCCTCAATACTTCTCAGTTCTCTCGAAGCCTCCAGGGACTGCTCCTTCCCTTCTGCAATCTGAGTCCTGCACTCATCCATCACTGCATCTACTTCAGAATCTGATGCAAACTGCTGCTTTACAAAATCCATGGCATCCTGCATTGCCTTTTTCTTCTTATCTGCAATCCCGTCCTGGAACAGATTCAGCTCGGAAGCCTGAATGCTCCGGCCCTGTTTCTCTTTTCCCTGTTTCTCCTCTGCCTGATGTTCCACACGGTCTTTTCCATACCCGTTTCTTACAGGCGTCTCCTGTTCTGCTGCCTTTCCTATTTTCATGCCTCTGCCCCTTTCTGCTGTCAGAAATCCAATCACGTCATTGTTTACCTGTATTATATATCGGTTTCTCCCGAAATTTCCTTAATTTTCTAACATAGCATGGTGCAAAAAGGCAATTTCCTGTCATAAATGGAAGTTCTGTCAGATTACATAATCCACCGTTCCCCGAAGTTCCCGCTCCCATTCTACCAAATCTGCCAGCGTCACTTTATCCACCACTTCATTTATGGCGTCATACAGCATCTGCCAGACCCGCAGCGTAACACATTCGCCCCGGCGGTGACAGTCATTTTCCGGCTGCTCCAGACAGCTTACCGGGGCCAGGCTCCCTTCAATCTGACGCAGAATCATCCCCACCGTATATTCTTCCGGCTTTCTGGCAATGGTATAACCTCCGCCCGGTCCCCTCATGCTTTTCACGTAGCCGCATTTTTGAAGGACAGAAATAATCTGCTCCAGATATTTTATGGAAATTTCCTGTCGCTCTGCCACATCTTTCAGTCTGACAATCTGATTTTCTTCCAGTGCCAGATCCAGCATCAAACGCAGGGCATACCGCCCCTTTGTAGAAATTTTCATATATTTTTCCTTCCTGTTTCAGACAGCTAATCCTGTTTTTCTTCCTGTTTCGGGCAGTTAATCTTCTTCTGCTTTCTTTTCTGTCAGACTTCTCTGATAATTCATATGAGAAATAACCATCAGGGCAATTTTAAACAACATGGCGTCCTCGAAAGTACGGATATCCAGGTCCAGCACCTTTTCGATTCGCTCCAGACGGTACACCAGCGTATTCCGATGCACGTAAAGCTGGCGTGCTGTCTCCGAAATATTCAGATTATTTTCAAAAAATTTGTTAATTGTTACCGTAGTTTCCTCATCAAAAATATCCGGCACTTTTTCCCCGAACACTTCTTTCAGGAACATTTCACATAAACTGGCAGGAAGCTGGTAAATCAGCCTTCCAATGCCCAGATTGCTGTAGGAAACCGTGTGGTCTTCCGCGTAAAAAATGCTTCCTACCTCCAATGCCATCCTGGCCTCCTGATAAGAACGTGCAATGTCCTGCAGCAACTCCACACGGTTGCCGTAACCTACCCGCACTTTTACCAGGGCTTCCATCTGGAGATTATCCACAATCATCTCCGCAAGATTTGCCAGCTCTTCTTCCTGGGGAAGTTCCCGTACATCTTTCACCAGAATCACGGATTTCTCATCTACCTCCGTAATAAAATCCCTGGTGGTGGAAGCGAAAAGATTCTTCACTGTCTCCATCACAATTCCGTCTTTTTTGCCGGATACTTCTATAATAAATACCACGCGCTGAGCTGTCTCAATATGCAGTTTCTTGGCTTTGTTATACATGTCCACCACCAGCATATTGCCCAGCACCACATTCTGCATAAAGCTGTTCCGGTCAAACTGCTCCTGAAAAGCACTGACCATATTCCGAATCTGGCAGGCCGCCAGCCTTCCAATCATGTAGGCTTCCTCACTGCCGGCCCGCGCCAGCAGAATATATTCCAGTTCATTTTCTATCATAATCTTAAAAAAGTGGCATCCGGAAAGCATCTGGCTTTCCGCCATGGAATCTGCAAAAAACCGGATGGCATCTTCCATTTCCTCTTCCGGCTGATACGTGGAAGCCAGCAGCTTTCCCTTGTCGCTGTAAAGAGCCAGATCCACTCTGGATATTTCTTTGATTTCTTCTAATGTAACCTGTAATTTATGATTTGACAGCATATGTTTTCTCCTGAAAATGTTTTCATTTACGGTATGTCAGAGCATACGAATACGGAACAAAAAACGGAAGCAACACATCTCTGCATCGCTTCCGAACATTAGTGTTATGAAATTATATTACCGGATTAGTGGGTAATTGTCAATTCAGTTTCTTTATCGAAAATATGAATCTTTTCAATATCCATTGCAAGCTGGATGGAATCGCCGAGACGGGCCGGTGTTCTTGAATCCACTTTTGCAGTCATGCTGGTTCCATTGATGGTGTAGTATAACAGTACTTCGGAGCCAAGTAATTCGTATCCGGTAACTTTTGTGTTAAAGATACTGTCTTTATGAGTCTCCAGAGCAATCTGGGAATCGTCAATATCTTCCGGACGGATACCGATTACAACTGTCTTGCCATTATAATGACCGTCAATCAGTTTCCTGCCCTTGGAAGGCGGTAATGTAATGGCTGTATCGCCAACCTGTAACTTAACCGTATCTCCCTCTACCTTACATACAGCATCCAGGAAGTTCATCTGAGGAGATCCGATAAATCCTGCTACAAACAGGTTATCCGGCTCGTTGTATAACTTCTGAGGAGAATCTACCTGCATGATGATTCCGTCTTTCAGTACAACGATTCTGGTTCCCAGTGTCATAGCCTCTGTCTGGTCATGGGTTACATAGATAATCGTTGCGCCCAGTCTCTGATGAAGGGAAGCAATCTCTGCACGCATCTGCACACGAAGTTTTGCGTCCAGGTTGGATAACGGTTCGTCCATCAGAAATACCTTTGGTTCACGGACAATTGCACGTCCCATAGCAACACGCTGTCTCTGTCCACCGGACAAAGCCTTTGGTTTACGGTCTAACAGTTTCTCCAGATCAAGGATTCTTGCAGCTTCTTCCACTTTCTTCTTGATTTCATCCTTCGGAACTTTTCTCAGCTTCAGACCAAATGCCATATTGTCAAATACGGTCATATGGGGATACAGCGCGTAGTTCTGGAATACCATTGCAATATCTCTGTCCTTGGGCTCCACGTCGTTTACCACTCTTCCGTCGATGGAAAGTTCACCGGAAGAAATCTCTTCCAGACCAGCCACCATACGAAGTGTTGTGGACTTTCCGCATCCTGAAGGTCCTACGAAAATGATGAATTCCTTGTCTTCAATCTCAAGATTAAAATCTTTAACTGCTTCAAATCCGTTCGGATATTTCTTACAGATATTTTTTAATGATAAACTTGCCATTTTTCATTTCCCTCCTGTAATATTCTGCTCTGTGCAGAATTGTTTATGTGAATATACTAACAGACTTCCAGTGGAATTACCACCCGCCAACTACACAAAAAGAAGTACCCTTTCCTGTCACATTCGCCAGAAAAGAGTACTTCTGTCCTGTCTCTTCGTTACTTTAACGAAATTACTGATGTTTTCTGTACAAATTGACGAAATACCTATTTTACCCCTGTAGTTCCAAAACCGCCTCTGTTTTTATTTTCCAGAACTTCCGTCTCCTCAAACACAATGGCAGGCTGGTTTTCCACAATCCGGAACTGGCAGATACGGTCATTTTTATGGATTACCGTATCTCTGGTGGCATAGGCCGGCAGTCGCCACATATCTTCATTTCCGCAGTAGCTGCCATCTATGATACCGCAGCTGTTGACCTGCAGAATTCCGTAATTCTTAAACGTGGAGCTTCTGGGCACCACATGGGCTTCATATCCCGCCGGAAGCTCCATGGCAACACCAAGGGGAATCAGTTTAAATTCTCCTGCTTTCAACTCTGTGGTCTCGCTGGCACGCAAATCAATCCAGTCCGATTTTCCGCCGATATAAGTCAGTTTTTCCAGCTCGGAATCAAAATACTTTATTCTGATTTTCTCCATCAGAAGCCGCCTCCCAGCAGGTTCATGGCTACCGGATTATAGGAAAGGTCCTGATATGCACGCCAGGAATCGTTCTGTTCCTGCTGCTGTTTCTGTTCTTCCTCTTCTGCCTTTTCCTGCTGTGCTTCCTGTATCTTTGTATATAAATCAATAAATTTCAGATAATCCTCATAGGAAAAAAGCTGTTCCAGAATGCTCTGATAATAGCTTTCCTCCGCTTCTTCCACAGAAGCCGCCGCCACATTGCCGCTGCCGCCTGCCGCACCGGCATTTATGCTATAGGAAGCATTGGGGGCTGAAACGCCCTCATTCATGTACTGGGTTACTTTTACCACATAATTCTGCGTTTCTTTGAAAGGCGGAATCCCACCGTATTTTGCCACATTATTGCTTCCTGCATTATAGGCAGCAAGGGCCAGGCTCACATTTCCGTCATATTTTGCAAGCATCTGGCTGATATATTTGGTTCCTCCCATAATGTTCTGATAAGGGTCATAGGCGTCTGTCACGCCCAGTTCCCGCGCTGTGGCCGGCATTAACTGCATAATTCCCTGTGCGCCGGCTTTGGAAGTAGCGTCAGGCCTGAAATCCGACTCTGCCTTTGCAATGGCCTTAATCAGATTTTTGGGCACATTGTAGGTTCTGGCCGCCTCGTCAAATATCTGCTCCAGTGAAGCTGTGGTCTGCAGATAGGAAGAAAAATCTCCATTCTGTGCCGCCACAGGGGCCGCTGTCTGGTTTCCGGTACTGTCTGTACTCTGTACTCCGTTTACTCTCATGGAACGGACTCCTTTCTGTCACTTCTGAATTGTTACAGTTTAATTTTGGAAAGCAGATCTCCCAGGCTGGTAGAAGCACTTTCATGAGATACATATTCTTCCACTTCTTCCGGCCTGTCCACATCCACCATTTCTTCTTCCAGTGCCTTCATGCTGAGGCTTACCTTATTATCATTGGTATTGAGCACTTTTACTTTTACTTTCTGGCCCACGCTTAATACTTCGGAAGGCTTTCCGATTCTCTTTCTGGAAATCTGGGAAATATGTACCAGTCCGCTGATTCCGTCTCCCAAATCCACAAAAGCTCCATAGGGCATCAGAGATTCCACCGTACCCTCCAGAATGCTTCCCGGTACCATCATGGCGATTTTCCGATTGTGTTCTTCCTGCTGCTGTTCTTTCAGAATCACCTTGGCGGAAAGCACCAGCTTCTTTTTGGATTCATCCACAGTGATGACTCTTACCTTCACTTCTTTTCCAAGCCATTCCTCTGTGGCTTCCACATAGGAAAGGGCAAGCTGGGAAGCGGGAATAAAGCCGCGAATTCCTTCCACATAAGCCACAACGCCGCTGGGTACGATTCCAGCCACTTTTACGGAAAGTTCTGTGCCTTCCTCCAGGCAGGTATGCAGTTTCTCCCAGGCCAGAATATCGTTGGCTTCCTTTTTGGAAAGCTGAATATTTCCTTCTCCGTCGTCCGTCCGTACCACGGTAGCTTCTATCACATCTCCCGGATGTACTTCTTCCATAATACGAAAAGCCGGGTCGTTGCTCAAATCTTCTGCTTTAATAATTCCCTGGGCATAGTATTTCAAATCCAGTGTCACTTCTTCTTCGCTTACACCGATGACAGTCCCGGAAACAATATCCCCCTCGCTGATTTTCCGGAAGGAGGCTTCCAGTTCTTCCTTGTAATCTTCCATAGATTCTGCCATAATCAACACTCCTTTTCCCCATGGCCTGGCCATGTATATTACATAATTATGTTTATTTTAACAGAAACAGCGGAAAAATACCAGAAAAATATTGATTTTTATTACAACAGTTCAGCCATAGCCTGTATTATGTGTACAAGATTCTTACAGGAGGAACCATCAGGGCTCTTCCCACTTCGTGGGTCCCTCCTCATGGTAAATACATGAATGAGCTCAGAATGCTGTCTGAAGAGGCGCGGGCTGAACTGGTACATTTATCAACAAATCAGGGAAGCCAACATTTCCTGCCGCGCTTCCCTGATTTCTCCCTGCTATTTATTATGTGATTCGGGGCCTCTGACAACCGAACCTTATATTATAGTCTTAATTTACGAATTGACAACGGCAATCTTAAGGCCGCCCATACGGATATTTGTCTCCATTGCCTCGTTGATTTCATCTAACGGGAATTTATGGGAAACCAGTTCTCCTACAGGCCATCCCTGTTTCATGGCTTCTTTCAGCATTTCCATTGCCTGCAGCCAGTCTTTGGTCTGACAGGTCCAGGAACCCACTACTTTGATTTCTTTGTTGCAGATATCCAGATGGGGATTGTAAACTGCGTCGCCGTTGTTTACGAAAAATCCCAGTTCGCACATGGAACCGCCCCGGCACACATAATGCCATATGGTGGAAGCAATGATATTCCGGCAGCCCATGGTCCGCACGGTTGCCAGAAGAAGCAGGCCGATGGGGCCGCAGCCCTGTACCAAAACATAAGAATTGTGTTTGAAATTAAAGATTTCTTTTGCTTTTTCCACTGCATGAACCACAACTGCAGCAGGTTCAATCAGCAGACGGCTGTCCAGATCTTCCATATCGGACACATTGAAAATAACTCCCCGTCATTGATTTTGATATATTCTCCGAACCAGCCGTTAAAAAAATGTTCTTCCCCGGCCAGAAGACCGAAAATCTCTCCTCCGTCGCACAGGTGAATCTGTTCCGGATGTTTTGTACAGGTATCACAGGTTCCGCAGGGTTTCAGCCCGGTTACAATCTTATCTCCACTGCCAGAGGCTTACCGGAATAATCTGCGGTTACATTTTTTCCAATCTTTACCACCGTACCTGTACCCTCGTGGCCAAGCTGGATCGGGATATACCCGAAAGGGTCTCCTTTACGGTAATCCGGTCCAGCTGTTCCTGTTCCATCAGCGATATCAGTTCCTTTATAAATTTCCGTTTGATTTTTTCAGATGAATTCATTCGTAAGGATTCCTCCTCAGGTATTGTTCTGGAACAGAATGCCCCGGCAAAGCAAGGGTACCCGTGCGAACATATATTTTGATTCTTTTAACAGCAAAAAAACCTTGATTCCTCAAGGTTTTCCAAAGCTGCTGACGGGAATCGGACCCGTGACCTCCGCACTACCAATGCGACGCTCTACCGACTGAGCCACAGCAGCGTTTCTTCTGTCTGCTGGTTTCCCAACCGACTTGTCTACTATACTATATTCTGAATGGGTTGTCAATATTTTTTACAATATTTTTGCAAATTTTCCCCGGATGCGCTGCAGGGCATTGTCGATTGCCTTGGGCTCTTTTTCCAGAATACCGGCAATCTGGCGGTAATTCATACCGCCAAGATACAGGCCAAGGACCTGCTGTTCCAGAGAACTGAGGCTGTTTTCCAGCTTTTCCTGTATGGCTCTGGCGTTTTCCCGGTCAATAAAAAGCTGTTCCGGATTGGCATTTTCAAAAGATTCCAGCAAATCCAGCAATGTGTCGGTTCCCTCTCCTCCAAGCCCCGTATCCAGCGAAATATAGCTGTTCAGAGGCTGATGTTTCTTCCGCTGAGACGCTTCCACCGCACGATAAATCTGTCTGGTAATACAAATATCTGCAAAATGATAAAAAGAAGTGTCCTTTTCTTTCCGGTAATCCCGGATTGCCTTAAACAGCCCTATCATTCCCTCCTGGATTAAATCATCCGTATCGCCGCCAATAAGGAACATTGCTTTGGCGCGCCTGCGCACCAGATACTTATATTTTTCCATAATGTAATCAATAATATCCGGCTGTCCCTTCCGCCATTCTTCAATTAACACCTCATCGGTCTGGTTCTGGTATTCGGTATCTCTCTGCACTGATTTTTCCCCTGATTTTCTTACTGTTTACTTCCCATCGGATTTGGGTAATCAATTTACTTCGTAAATTGGTTACAAACGTTGCCGCACAATTTCATAGGCCAGAACGCCTGCGGCCACGGAAGCATTCAGTGAATCAATTTCCCCTGCCATGGGAATGGCCGCGGTAAAGTCGCAGTTTTCCCTGACCAGTTTACTGACTCCGTCGCCTTCACTGCCAATTACCAGCCCGATTGGCCCTTTCAAATCCAGCTCATACATGGCAGTTCCGTCCATATCGGCGCAGACAAACCAGAGTCCCCGCTCTTTCAGCTCCTTAATGGTACTGGAAAGGTTGGTGACTTTTGCCACCGGCGTGTAATTGATGGCTCCTGCTGAAGTTTTGGCCACGGTAGCTGTCAGGCCCACGGCCCGGCGTTTGGGAATAACGACGCCATGGGCTCCCGCCAGGTTGGCGGTACGGATAATGGCCCCCAGGTTGTGGGGGTCTTCGATATTATCAAGGAGAATCAGAAATGGCGGTTCTCCCTTTTCCTCCGCCCGTTTGAGCATATCTTCCACTTTGGCATATTCGTAAGCCGCTGCAAAGGCAATGACGCCCTGGTGTTTTCCCGTTTCTGAAAGCTGGTCCAGACGTTCTTTTCTGACAAAATTCACAATGGTATCATGTTTTCCGGCTTCTCTGGTGATAGAGCGCACAGGCCCGTCCTGGCAGCCCTCCAGCACAAACAGCTTATCTATGGTTTTTCCGGAACGAAATGCCTCCATCACTGCATTTCTTCCCTCAATGGTCAGTTCCTCATATCTCATGACTGTTTTTCCTTTCCTGTGTTCCGGCACCTGGTTTCCGGCCTGGTTTTGCAGACGCCTGTTTTCTTCAGGCCCCGCAGAATCAGTTCCATCATACGTTCTGTCCTGTTCTCCAGATACAGATATCCCATCAGGGCTTCGAATCCCGTAGCCCGGCGGTAATCTGCCACCGTTGCATTTTTAGCCATAGTAAAGGATTTGGCATTTCTTCCCCGCCTGTACACGGAGAGTTCTTCTTCTGTCAAATCCGGCAGCAGGGCCTCCGCCATCTCTGACTGGGCATGGGCCTTTACAAGCTGGGATGTTCTCTTATGCAGAATGTTCACATGGGTATTTCCCCGGCCCACCATTATGGTGCGGATAACCAGATCGTAGATAGCATCCCCGATATAAGCCAGCACCAGAGGCGAATAGCTGCGGATATCCGCCTGCTGCATACCGAATTTTCCTAAAATATATTCATTTATGCCCTTTTCCATTTTACCCCTTCTCTGGTATCTTCCAGAATAATCCCCTGCTCCAGCAGGATTCCGCGGATTTCGTCTGCTCTGGCAAAATTCTTTTCCTTCCGGGCTGCCTGGCGTTCTGCAATGAGCCGCTCAATTTCCTCATCCAGGATTTCTTCTTTCTCCTCCAGGACAATGCCCAGAATACCGCATAACTGCTCCATTCTCTGAGAAAGCTGCTCCAGAAGTTCCCGCGAGGAGGTTTCATCTGCTTTCGTATTGATATATTTTACCAGCTCAAAGACGGCAGAAATTCCGTCCGCAGTATTGAAATCGTCATCCATGGCATTCTCAAATTTTTCCACAAATCTGCCGCTTTCTTCCAGAATTGCTTTTTCCGAATCTGTCATCTGCTCCGTTCGGGCATTTTGGGACAGATGTTTCAGGTTTGAGGCACCGTTGCGGATTCTTTCCAGGCTGTTTTTGGCTGCTTCCATCAAATCCGCACTGAAATTCAGAGGGCTTCTGTAGTGGGCGCTCAGCATGAAAAACCGCAGTACCTGCAAATCATATTTCTCGCTGATTTCCCGTACCGTAAAGAAATTGCCCAGTGATTTTGACATTTTTTTATTGTCGATATTCAAAAATCCGTTATGCAGCCAGTATCTGGCAAATATTTTACCGTTGCAGGCCTCGCTCTGGGCAATCTCATTCTCATGATGAGGAAAAATCAAATCTTCGCCGCCTGCGTGGATGTCAATTTCCTCGCCCAGATATTTTCTGGACATAACGGAACACTCAATATGCCAGCCCGGCCTTCCCTGGCACCAGGGAGACTCCCAGTAAGGCTCTCCTTCTTTTTTGGGCTTCCACAGCACAAAATCCAGCGGATCTTCCTTTTCTTCTCCGGTGACTTTAATATCCCGGTGGCCTGCCTGCAGGTCATCCAGATTCTTATGGGACAGCTTGCCATATTCTTCGAATTTGCGGGTACGGAAGTAAACGGTCCCGTCTGCCGCCGGATAGGCAAATCCTTTTTCAATCAGGTTGGAAATCATTTCCAGCATACCGTCTATCTCCTCCGTTGCAAGAGGGTGTGTGGTTGCCGGTTTTACGTTCATGGCCTCCATGTCTTTTTTGCACTCAGCAATATAACGCTGAGAAATTTCCTGGGCGGTAACTCCTTCCTCCAGCGCTTTTTTGATAATCTTATCGTCCACGTCCGTAAAATTGGACACAAAGTTCACTTCATAGCCCTTGTATTCCATATAGCGCCGCACCGTGTCAAACACAATCATGGGCCTTGCATTTCCAATGTGTATCAGGTTATACACGGTTGGGCCGCACACGTACATTTTTACCTTTCCTTCTTCCAGAGGAATAAATTCTTCCTTCTGTCTGCTCAGGGTGTTGTATACTCTCATAAGTTCTTCCTCCTGGTTATTTTCCGTTCTTATTTTTCAGTTCCCGCAGTTCCTTTTCCAAATCTATGATTCGGTTGCAGAGGGCGGAATTTTCATGCTGCAGAATGGTAATGTCTTCCATCACCGGATCCGGCAGATGAATCTGGTCCATATCGCTCCTTGGAACCTTGATGTTATCCCGCTTTACAATTCTCCCCGGCACGCCTACCACCGTACAGTTGGGAGGAACCTCCTCCAGCACCACGCTTCCCGCACCGATTTTGCTGTTTTCTCCTATGGTAAAGGAGCCGATAATCTTGGCTCCGGCACTGACCATCACATTATCGCACAGGGTAGGATGACGCTTGCCCGTCTCCTTTCCCGTACCGCCCAGAGTCACTCCCTGGTAAAGGGTTACATTGTCTCCGATAATGGCTGTCTCACCGATAATCACACCGCTTCCGTGGTCAATAAAAAATCCTTTTCCTATGACTGCCCCCGGATGAATCTCGATTCCGGTCTTCCTGGCTGCTTTCTGGGAAATTCTTCTGGCCCGGAAATAATGGCCCCGCAGATACTGTCTGTGAGCCTTTCGGTAGCTTATCATCACCCGAAAGCTGGGATAAAGCAGCACCTCCCAGGGAGACTTTATGGCAGGATCCCGCTCCCGGATAACTTCAAATTCTTCTTTCACATGCTTCCAGAATCCCATTTTCTGTCTGTTTTCCTTTCTGTCAGGATAACTCCATCTGGGTGCCCGTATACAATCGAGCAGGGGTATGCACTTCTCCGCTGCTCGCTGCGCCGGGCGTCCGTCAGCTTTAGCTGACATATTTCCTCCGGACGCCCGTGTGCATAAAAAGCGGATAATCCATCTCACTAAGAGACGAAATTATCCGCGGTTTCAGCCGGTTCACAGATTTCTGTTCTCTTCCTGTTAGTTTATGCAGAAACCTCCTGTTTGTCAATAGAAAAGTCATACCCATTCCCGAAAATCCAGATAAATATCCTGCAACAGTTCCAATGCCAGCTCAGAAATATCCAGTTCCGGCAGTTCTCCCCTGTCCGGGATTCTTTCCAGCTTTCCTCCGTCTGCGTTCAGCGTAATCCGGAAACATCCGCAGTTGGCTTTCACCGCAGAATCCCTGACCTTCACCGCAAAAGACCAGGCGCGTTCGCTTTTCAACATGGAGACCAGGGTTTCCAGACTGGCGATACGCACCATCATCCGTGGTCTGCTGAACGAAATTTCACAGCCTGGCAACGCTTTTTCACAGAGGGTTCTGAGTTCCTCCGGTTCTGCCGGAAAGGCCTGCAACAGTTCTTTTATCTCTGCAGCAGGCCTTTCTGCCCCTTCCATTCCATACACAAGGATTCCCCGGATGTTCCCCGGCGAAGTCAGGAAAAGAACTCCGCCCTGTTCAGCCTGGGTTTCCGCCAGCAGACGCTGATAATATGCCCTGTCCCGGACTGCAAATATCTGGCTGTTTCTCTGCAGAATACTGTTGGACAGCTTTACCAGTTTCGGAATATCTGCTTCCCCGGCTTTCCGGACTTCCAGTCCCCGTATTGTTTCTGCGGACCTCCGGACTTCCGGCTTCCGTACCGTTTCTGCGGACCTCCGGACTTCCGGTTTCCGTACCGTTTCCGCGGACTTCCGGACTTCCGCTTCCGCAGCTTTCAGATGGGGTTCCGCCCGGAACATTTCCCATTCGTTCTGTTTCGGCACAAATACAAATCCCTGGCTTTCATAATAAGCCGGGTCTGCAGGCAGAAGTATGGCAAAGGGACATTTCTGCTGTTCCAGATCCTGCAGCAGGCGGTTCATCAGCCGCCTCATCTTTCCCTGCCTGCGGCAGTCCGGCCAGGTTGCCACTGCTACGATATAGGGTATCTGCTGCCTGACTCCGCAGATTTGGAAGGTATAGGGATTCAGATGAATCATCACCTGAATCCTGCCCTCTTCTTCCATTACCAGAATACGGTTGTCTGCTGTCTTCCACTGATAATAATAGTCCACAAAAGCACCGGAATCTTCCGGAAAAGCCCTTTCATATAATGTTCTGGTCTGCTGTTTTTCCGTCTGTGCCAGATAACGTATGGTCTCCATTATCTGCTGCCCTCCGAAAGTTCCGCCTGCCTGCCGCACCCGCCGCAGTCCCCGCAGGTTCTGCCGCTGTCATATACAGCCGCGCTGCTCTCATACAAACCTGCCAGCATACAGACAGCCTGGGCGGAAATCCCTTCCTCTCTGCCGGTAAATCCAAGTCTTTCTTCGGTGGTTGCTTTTATATTAATCTGATTTCCGGCAATCTGCAGGGTATGGGCAACGTTTTGCTCCATCTGCTCTATATAGGGGCGCAGCTTTGGCTTCTGGGCAATGATGGTAACGTCAATATTCTCCACCACATATCCTTCCTGCTGCAGCAGTTCGCCTACACGGGCCAGCAGTTTCAGACTGGAAATCCCCTTATAAGTATCATCCGTATCCGGAAAATGCTTTCCGATATCTCCAAGGGCCGCCGCTCCCAGCAATGCATCCATTACGGCATGTACCGCCACATCTGCATCGGAATGGCCGTCCAGCCCCATGGAATGAGGGATTTCCACGCCGCCCAGTATCAGTTTTCTGCCTTCTTTCAATCTGTGCACATCATACCCTGTCCCGACTCTCATATATGTTTCCGATTCTCCTTTACTAATTTCCTTCGTATGTAATAAGACTTTCCACATCGTAACCGGATAATTTTTCTTTTCCTTTTAATCCGGCCAGTTCCATCACAAAGCAGATTTTCACTACTTCTCCGCCTAACTGCTCAATCAGGCTGATAATAGCTTCAATGGTTCCTCCCGTTGCAATCAGATCGTCGATAATCACCACTTTCTGACCGGGCTTTATGGCGTCTTTGTGCATTTCAATGACCGCACTTCCGTATTCCAGAAAATATTTTGCTGAAATGGTCTCGCAGGGGAGCTTGCCCTGTTTGCGCACCGGCACAAAACTTTTATGTGCTTCATAGGCCACCGGCACGCCGAAAATAAATCCTCTGGATTCCGGCCCCACCACCACGTCGTATTCCACGTCTTTCAGGCTTTCTGTCAGACCGTCGATGGCAAGATGAAGCCCGTCCGCATCCTGCAGGATACTGGTCACATCCCGGAAAATAATCCCCGGTTTCGGAAAATCAGGTATACTTCTCACATAGTCTTCTAATTTTTTCATTTTGGGTTCCTCCAATCCTTCCTCTTATAGTTTTCAGACTTTTATGAGTTCCCGTGCACACTGCAATGCAGCCTCCACAGTATCATCCATATCGTAATATTTATACTGTCCCAGCCTTCCGCCGAATATTACGTTTCCTTCCCGGCAGGCAAGCTCTCTGTACTTTTCATAAAGTCTGATATTTTTTTCATCATTCATGGGGTAATATGGCTCGTCCCCTTTGTGCCAGCTCTGAGGATATTCTCTCGTAATCACAGTTTTAGGCTGCGTCCCGTATTCAAAATGCTTATGCTCAATAATTCTGGTGTAAGGAATCTCATATTCCGTATAATTAACCACCGCATTGCCCTGATAATTTTCTTCTTCCAGAACTTCTGTCTCAAATCGGAGAGAGCGGTATTCCAGTTCTCCGAAACAGTAATCAAAATATTCATCTATCATACCCGTATAGATGATGGTTTCCGCCATATCCTGATAATATTCCCGCTTTTCCAGAAAATTTTCCTGAAGGCGCACTTCCGTTCCTTCCAGCATCCGCTCAATCATCCCCGTATAACCTCCAATGGGAATGCCCTGATAATTATCGTTAAAATAATTATTATCATAGGTAAACCGCACCGGAAGACGTTTGATAATAAAAGCCGGAAGTTCTGCTGCCCGCCTGCCCCACTGTTTTTCCGTATAACCTTTCACCAGCCTGGTATATACGTCTGTCCCCACCAGATTAATGGCCTGTTCTTCCAGATTCTTCGGATGTTCCACTGCATGGGCCCGCTTCTGCTCTTCGATTTTTGCCTTCGCTTCCTGGGGCGTCACCACACCCCACAGCTTATGGAATGTGTTCATATTAAACGGCATATTGTATATTTCGCCTTTATAATTTGCCACCGGCGCATTGGTATAGCGGTTAAATTCTGCAAATTTGTTCACATATTCCCAGACTTCTCTGCTGGAAGTGTGGAAAATATGAGCGCCGTATTCATGCACCTGAATGCCTTCCACCTCTCTGGTATAAATATTTCCGGCAATATGTTCCCGTTTGTCAATCACAAGACATTTTTTCCCTGCCTTTTTTGCTTCCTGTGCAAAAACCGCACCGAACAGTCCCGCACCCGCAATTAAATAATCATACGTTTTCATTTTCTCTCCTTATTACAAATCTCCGTATCCTTATTCAGTATAGTATACACCGGCCATTTATACAAGAATTTTTTCTTTTTGAGCTTCTTCGTCTCTTATCGTCACATTTTCTGTAGAAATCTCTGTTTTTTGCGGGAAAAATGTCGGAAATTTCCCATTTCTTTCCACAATTTTAACACCCAACCGGCGGCTGTTCTGGTATAATAAAAATGAGGTGATTACATGGCAGTTAGCAATATTCTCAAAAGCGATAATATGGAACTGTTAGAAAAATTACAAACGGAAAACCGGCTTTTACTGGAAGAAAATAAAAAACTAAACGACACAGTGGGCTGGATGCACGACACCATCTGGCGTCTGGTCCGCAAGCAACGTACAGAAAATTCATAATAATCCCAGGGCCCGGCCGGGCAAAGGACAGGCCGGGCCTGCTGCCGGGAAGACCGGCTAATCTTCTCTTTTCTTCACCAGCACAATTTTCGTAATCCCATTGCTGGAATCATCTTTCCTGGTCTGAAGCTCCGGAAAAGATTCAATGAGCTTTCCAAATTTATGATATCCGTAATTCCGGCAGTCAAAATCTGAATACATTTTCTGAATCATATTTCCAAGTTCTGACAGATACATCCATCCGTCCTCGTCTGAATTCTCATCCAGAAGAGAAATTACCATTGCCTTGATGGATTTCAGATTGGTAATAGGCTCCGCGTCTTTCACCGGCGGTTTCTCCGGCTCCGCATTTTTCCCATTCTGTCTTCTCCCTCGCTCCGGAGGAGCCGCTTTTGGCTCAGGGCTGGTGTTTTTGGGCTGCGGATTATTATTTTTATACAAAACATCCAGTGTTTTAAACTGTTCGCAGGCCCGGACAAAAGGAGTGGGCGTCTTGCTTTCTCCCATACCAACCACGCGCTTTCCCGATTCCCGCAGCCGCATGGCCAGCCTGGTAAAATCGCTGTCGGAAGATACCAGAATAAAACCGTCTACCGGACTGGTATACAGAATATCCATGGCGTCAATAATCATGGCTGAGTCAGAGGAATTTTTCCCTACCGTATAATTATACTGCTGAATGGGTGACAGGGAATTTTCCAGCAGGGAATCCTTCCAGGAATTTTTGGAACTGGAAGTCCAGTCACCGTATATCCTTCGTATTGTGACATTTCCCAGCGTCTGGGCTTCTTTTGTGACAATTTCAATATACCTGGAAGATACATTGTCCGCGTCAATTAATAAAGCGTACTTCTTTTCATCATCCATCTTACCTCTCCTTTTGCGCTGTCATTTCATGCAGGCAATTGCGAAACTATTAAATTATCAAAATTTCATGTACAATTCCTACACTTTCTATGAAATATTTTCATCATACAAAAAGGCCGAAATGCCGGACGCACCGAACATTCCAGCGAGCCTTTGACTACGAAAGAGCATGTCAGCAAAGGCTTCCATTCTCTTTTAAGTCTCGCTTCCATGGTGCTGAAATGCATTTCTCACCTTTTGTATGAGAAAATATTTACATTCGAATTTTTTAAATTGCACATGAAATTGGTACAATTATTGAGTTTCGCAATTACCTGTGTCATTTCATGGAAGCACTGATTTAATCAGCGCTTCCTCAGGCTCCATTATAATACTTTCTTCCTTCAGGCACAATCACCCAATGGAAAAAGAATAAATTTTCTGTTTCTGCACCATACTATACCGAGGTGATTATATGGCATCCTATGTAGCTCCCGGTTTACGGGATCAGTTTGACACACTGTCGTCAGAACTGCAGGACTGCATTCTGGCGCGGAACGTTCAGTTAAATACCCTTCAGGACCTGATTCTTGTTCTGGAAGAAATCGTCAGAGAAGGGGAAGGCTGATATGTCCGTAAAAAAGAATGCGCTGTGCGCATTCTTTTTTACGATTTAATGGTCATACAGTTGCCAAGCTGAGCCATGGCTTCTCTGACCGGACGGCGCAGTTCTTTCTCCTGTGCGCTGCTGATAAGCTCAAAAGTACTGTACAGTCCCGTAATCTGCTGATCCAGTTCATACAGGTCTTCCCGTCTGTTCCGGTGGCTGTTTTCTTCCCTGAGCCTGTGTTCCACTTTTTCTTTCAGATACTCTGTTTCAATATTTATCATATGGTATCTCCTCCTGCCCTCTGATCGTTTAAAATGTTCCATCAATAGTATGTACTGAATTCTTTTTTTCATGCTATAATAAAAAGGAATCCTGCAATAACTGTGTTTTTATATAAGATGGAGGATATATTTATGAAACGTTTTTCTTTCCTGTTCCTGCTGATGTTGTCCTGTCTGCTCTTTCCCGGCTGCGGAGGCAGTCAGCCGGAAAAAGCACCCGCATCTGCAAAAAAGCATCCGGCTGCAGACCAGTTCAGAAGCCCTTCCACCTCTGTCCCGTCAGAAGAAATTGATACCGGTTTTTCTTCACCGGAACTGGATGTTCTGGACGGAATAAAAGTGAAACAAAAAGATTCGGCGGTAGAGCTGAATATTCCCGCCGATTTCCTGGGCCCGGTCACTCAGGAGGATTTGGAGCAGATTGCTTCTGACGCCGGCTACCCCTATGCCGCTTTACATGATGACGGCAGCGTCACCCTGCGCATGAGCCAGCAGCAACATCTGGATTTGATGGAAGGTATGGCAGATTTTATCCGTGAAGGACTGGAGGATATGACTGCTTCGGAAGAATATCCCAGATTCCGGGAAATCAGTACAAATGAAAATTTTACAGAATTTACCGTCCTCCTTTCTTCGGAAAAGCTGGAAACATCAGATTCTTATTCCGCCATGACGTTTTTTATGTACGGAAAACTCTATGGCGCCTTCTCCGGAGAAGATACGGAATCTGTACATGTGGAGTATGTCAGCCAGGATTCCGGACAGGTTATCCGAGCCTTCGATTCTTCTGATGTACAGGAGTGAGCGGATTGCCCGGCAACAGATTTCCTCTCCGCGAACTGCGCATCTCGCCCGGAGGGTTTTATTTTACAGGAAATACTATGTCACGCTAATGTGCGAAAGTGTTTCCTGTAAGAATCGAGCAGGGAAGAGCTATCTTCCTCTGCTCGCCGCGCGACCCGTGCGCCGCATAGCGGCATGTCTTCGCTGCACGGAGCTGTGCAGAACAAAGTGGGCAAGCCCACTTCAACTTCCCTGCCCCTCAGTCTTGAGGGGATTGCACATTTTGTCGCGCCGAGTGCGGTCACGTAGTGACATCTTCCATTCGCACGAGTGCGCATAATGGTTTTATCTTACAGGAAGACATTTTCACGCTTTAGCGTGGCAAGTTCTTTCCTGTAAGATAAAAAAACACTACCGATTCATCATTCGGTAGTGAACTTATATAACTGATATTAAAAATAGCGGAAGAGGGATTTGAACCCCCGACACCACGGGTATGAACCGTGTGCTCTCGCCAACTGAGCTATTCCGCCACAACCATAAATTCTGTGAAGAATCACAAAATGGGACCTACAGGGCTCGAACCTGTGACCCTCTGCTTGTAAGGCAGATGCTCTCCCAGCTGAGCTAAGATCCCATGGTTGTCTGCAGTCTTGACTGCCGACTGCTTGACTATTATAATACGATATGAAGACAAATGTCAAGAGGTTTTTACAATTTTTTTGTAACAGTTCAGACATCGCCAAAATTATGAGCGAATCATGCTGGCATGAAGGAGCTCATAATGACGGCGATGAGCGGAACGCCCCTTAAGCCTCAGACAGGAGCTGCGTCAGCAGTGAATAGCCTGCTTGCAGGCGGTCTGTGGCCTGTCTGAGGGGCGTGGACTGAACTGTTACTAACAATCCAGACATCGCCAAAATTATGAGCGAATCATGCTGGCATGAAGGAGCTCATAATGACGGCGATGAGCGGAACGCCCCTTAAGCCTCAGACAGGAGCTGCGTCAGCAGTGAATAGCCTGCTTGCAGGCGGTCTGTGGCCTGTCTGAGGGGCGTGGACTGAACTGTTACTAACAGTTCAGACATCGCCAAAATTATGAGCGAATCATGCTGGCATGAAGGAGCTCATAATGACGGCGATGAGCGGAACGCCCCTTAAGCCTCAGACAGGAGCTGCATCAGCAGCGGATAGCCTGCTTGCAGGCGGTCTGTGGCCTGTCTGAGGGGCGTGGACTGAACTGTTATCACATGGAGGATTTTTTATGAATGCAAAAAGAAAGTTTCAACTGGTCGCCCTGGATTTGGACGGTACGTTGTTCAACTCTGAAAGCCAGGTTTCCGATGAAAACAAAGCTGCTATCCGGGAAGCCGCCCGCCGGGGCATTACTTTTGTGATATCCACCGGACGTCCTTACAGGGGACTTCCTCTGGAACTGATGACCGAACTTGGCATCCGGTATGCCATCACCACAAACGGAGCCGGTATTTACAAGGTTCCGGAAAAAGAATGTCTGTTTGAAAACTGCATGTCTGCCAGCCTGGCAGCCGATATTGTGGAAGAACTGCTGAACTTGGAAATTCACATGGATTTGTTCATCCATGGCGACGCCTATACCCCCGAACAGTGCCGGGAAACCTTTCTGAAAATAGACAGTCTCCCGGATTCTCTGAAACAATACATTCTCTCCACCCGTGAAAGTATCCCGGATATGGTTTCTTTTCTCCGGGAACATCAGGCTCCCGTCCAGAAGCTCACCTTAAATTTTCTGACAGACCTCGACGGGAACTACACAGACCGGGATAATGCCATCCGGATTCTGGAGCAGTATCCGGACATCAGCTATCTTTCCGGCGGCTACGGCAATCTGGAATTTACCGGAACAGGCATCTCCAAGGCCAGAGGTCTGTCACTGCTGTGCAGTTACCTGGATATTTCAATGGAACACACCATTGCCTGCGGAGACAGCGAGAACGATTTGGACATTATGAAAGCTGCAGGACTGG
This sequence comes from Lachnospiraceae bacterium JLR.KK002, assembly GCA_036941025.1. Lineage (NCBI taxonomy): Bacteria > Bacillati > Bacillota > Clostridia > Lachnospirales > Lachnospiraceae > Lachnospiraceae bacterium JLR.KK002. The sequence goes on along the minus strand of JAYMNP010000001.1, from coordinate 447,417 downwards.
GCGTGGCCATGGCAAATGCTCCGGAAGAAATTCGCAGCCAGGCTGACGACGTCACTTTGAGCAACGACCAGCATGGAGTAGCCGCCATGCTGGAAAAGTGGACAGGCTGAGCTTCGGGAACAGGGATAGCATTTCACCCTTTTTGTAACAGTTCAACCCGTGCCATTCGCAAAACGCACCTGCGGTGCTTCTCCGTTGCGCTGCAACTACTTTTGCTCATGAAAGGGCGCTCCGCTCGTAGCCTGCATTCTGTGCGCATACATGCAGGCATGACTTACACAGAACACAGGCTATGGCTGAACTGTTACTCCTTTTTTCACATTTTTTTCACAAAATATTGACATTTCCAAAGTTATGTTATAAATTATAAGAGACAGGATAAGATGTGACAGTAGCTTTATATATACAGGAAATCATCATCCGTTTTCTGGTTATATGAAAGTTAAAGTTCCTGTCAGAATTTAATCAGGAAAGGAATGTACATTATGAGAGAAGGAAAAAAATGTAACAAAATTGTAAGTCTTGTACTTGCAGCAGTTATGATGGTTTCCGTATTTGCTGTGGCAACTCCTCAGCAGGTGGAAGCAGCAGAAGATTTGAGTTTTAACGGTAAGGGAACATCTACTGCTACAATTTCAGATGAGGAATGTTGGGGTGCAACCAAAGAAGCCAATTTTATCAAATTCAAATCTAACGTAACCGGTTATATTACCATCAAGATATCAAATAACAGTTCCGTTGTTTCCGGCGGTGCCTATGGTTATATTACATTTAACAAAAGCAAAACTTCTGCTCTTGGCCAGACCCGTGAATATTTCGATACCAGCGAATCAGCTACAAGATATTACACACGGACCTATGGAGTAAAAAAAGGAAGCACCTATTACTTCAAAGTAGAGAGCATGGGCGGTGTAAAGGTTAAAGCAACTGTGACTTCTCTTAAGAAAGGTTCCAATACTTCCAGGGGGAAAGCAAAAACGCTGAAAGAGGGAAAAACTGCAACGGGCGTTATTATCGCAGGCGATAAAACTGTTGACTGGTATAAAATCAAACTGACCAAAAAGCAGAAATTAAAATTAACTTACAGTGCTAAAACAAACGGTGCTGTTTTATCTTCAAGCGGTACCTCTATTTATTATAACAATGGAATTAAATTCACTCTTTGCGCAAGCAATGGTAAACCATTTGTATCGGGAAGCAATAACTATGACCTGGCAAACCTGAAAGTTTCAAAAGATTCCACTTCCTATTACATTGAGGAAACCAGAAATGGAATACCTACTGGCAGAACTTTTGGTATTGACCCTGGTACTTACTATGTAAAAGTAGAACGTTATAATAAAACTTCTTCCGGATATTATACCCTTAAGTGGAAATAAAAACTTTACATAATGCTAACCACTTTTTCACAACATAAAAAAACCATTATAACCAAAGAAGCGTTCCGTCTGTGATATTCATGGACGGAACGTTTCTTTTTTCAACTGTAAATTATAACTTATTGTGTCGGATGTCCTTGAAGCCTGGAAATGCCCGAATGTCCACTTTATTCCCACGAGCAATGGGCCATGCAGCTGCGCCTGCCGGATATTTGACGAATTATTAAATTTTTCAGGCATATATATCTCCATCATCTTTTCATCAGATACCCCTTCGCCTCTTCTTCCATAAGTCCATATTTCTTCATAAGCACTGTCTTTATTTCCCCATCTCCATGACCGAATTCCCGGAGGGCTTCCACTGTTCCCCGAATCCCTTCTGTTCTTTCTTCCATTCTTATCTTCGCTTCCCTCATTTGTATCTGGGGCTCCATGATCTCCATCAGCGTTTCAAACATATCTTCATCCCCTTTCCAGGTTTCTATCTTCTTACGATTTGCCTCCAGCATGACTTTCAGCACCGAATCTGCCAGTTCTCTTTCTTCTTTTCCTTCCAGCAGTTTTATCGTAACAATTCAGCCATAGTCTGTATTCTGTGCAAATCATGCCTGCATGAATGAGCACAAAATACAGACTATGAACGGAACGTCCCTTAAGCCGCAGACAAGAGCTGCGTCAGCAGCGGACAGCCTGCCTGGCAGGCGGTCTGTGGCCTGTTTAAAGGGGCGTGGGCTGATCTGTTACGTTTTACCTGGTACTTTTTCCTGCTGTCTCTTTTTCCACTTTTCCGGACAATGCCCTCAGCCAGGTATGCTTTTCCACATCCAGCTCTCCTGTTACCACAATCTGCGTGGGAAACAGCACATTTCCTTTCACCTGATAGATTCCCTCACAGGATTTTAACAGCTCGTGTCCATGTTCCCGGAAATACCGGAACAGTCCTTCCGGCCTTTTCTCCCGAACAAAAGTGATGGTAATATCATAGGCTTTTCGCTCATCCAGGCTTTTTCCATAGGATTTGTACAGCCCGGCATAAGCTGTTACCTTATAAAAGGTGTCCACATCCAGATGGTCTTCCGGTGATTTATATTCCAGAAGGTTGTGGCCGCGGAAAACTTTCCGATTTCATTCCTGATTTCTTCCGTCTTTTCCTTTCGGATAATCAGTACGTCTACTTCCAGCGGCTTTGTGTTCAGGTTGTATTCACTCTGAATCAGCAGGTTCTCCCGATTCTGCTTCAGCTCCAGGGTGATTGCCGCCACAAATCCCGGATGCCACTGCACTTTTTTATTTTTCATCTATGTAGTTATGTGAAATTCTCTCTCAGGCACAGAGTTCTCTGTACTGCCATTATAACGGGTCCGTGTGACTTTATCAATTGTTTTGACAGAAAAACGACTATGAAATCAGAATCATCTCCCACTTCATAGTCATTTTCATAATGCTTTTATTATTTTGCTGTTTCAATATCAATTCTTTCATCTTCTGAAAAAATAACTGCAAAGCATGTACCTTTTCCTGCTTTCTTTTTCTGCTTAAAGCGTGCGATATAATTGGCAAGAGAATTATATCGTGAACCACGCCCCGGATCACCTCTGACTACTGCATCCCCATCCAGAATTGCACCAATTGCACAGCACATTCCATCCAGATTGGCCATTAACGCACCATCTATGGCAGTAATTCCCATTATCATCCCATCTTCCTGCTCCATGAGTTGAAATGCTTTCACCTTATGTAATCTGTTCAAACCGGCCAGACGTTCTATTTCATCCTTCAAAGATCTTTCATCTATAAAAACCACAGATGTTCCGTGAGGTTGCCTGGAAAGTTTTTCTATAATCTTCTTAATATTCTCTCTTTTACCACCGTCAAGGTCCATTTTATTCAGTTTTTGAATATGTTCCGGCTCTGCCTCTCCCAACGCCGGAAACTGATATTCTCCGCCTCGATACCAAAGTACATCTTTCCCTTCTATAATAACTTTCCAGTTCAAATGTCCCTGAAAGTGAATACATACCCTCGCAATCTTTTCACAATCTTCCTGTCCGGCAATCTTCCGTATTACATATTCCTTCATTGATACCAAAATTCCCTGACCATCATGAGCCGCTTCCATCAGTTTTCTTACAGTTCGCAGATTTTTCTCTGAGAGCTTATATTTTTCTTCCCATTTTTCATCTGAACTATCGCCTTCCAGCCGAACACATGGCACATCTGAAAAAGTATCATCCGGAATAAAATATAACCTTGTGTTCAATGGGCGTTTTTCATAAAGCCGGGAAGATATCTGCACTAACAACTGCCAGGGAGGAAGTTGATTCTTCTTAAGTATCTTTTTTACACATTCATTTCGCAGCTTTTCACCATCCTGGATAAATCCAAAAAAATACTCTCTTCTTCTGTCACTTAGCTCTTTTCCTTTTATCCATTCGGAACTTATGGATTCCAATCTCTCAATATAAAGATAATCTGTAAATTTTTCCTGTAATTCATCCAATACCAGTTCTGCCAGTGCCATCGCTGCTTCAGACGTCCCCTTTGCCAGAAACAACCAACAGACCGCTTTTTCCTTTCCCCAGCCCTGAACACGGGAATCCTTTAAAACAGATGTTTTCTCAGCCAGTATTTCATACCCTTCTTCAAAGCCTGTTATACTATCATTGCTTTTTTCTCCACAAAGTACATATATCTTAATTTTTCCCTTTAATTCCGAAAAGTTTTTTTCCAAAAGAAATACTGCATATCTGCAAATATTCGGTTCATATATTTGCCTTCCTGTTTTTTCCATAATCCTTCTCCCCGGCTAATCCTCTCATCTTTTCAGTCACGACATTCTGATAATCAAATATATATTTCTGTACTCCCAAAATAAATGTTTCAATATTATTTTCCCGCTGCAATTTATATACATCTATCAGTTCTTTTTGTTGAAACCTTTTTTCCATATTATTACGTTCTTCAAAAGTTTTTCTGCATACAGATAAATACATTCCCAATTCCTGCAGAACAAATGCATCATACAGGATATTCACAGCACTCTTTTTATAATCAGCTATTTCAGGAAATTTTGTCTGAGATTCTTTCTCATAAAAATACTCCTCTAAAAACTTGCCTATACTATTTTTAAACTTAACGACTCTCTCATCACCAGATTCATTGATTTTCTGCAGTTCCTCGCGGCTCCAGTAATATCTCAAATCATCCCCTGATTCTGTCATACAATAAACAACCAATGCGCATCTTACCAACGCTTTTGTATTCACAATATCAACACGTCCCTGGTCTGAGTTGCTTTGAATAACAGAATCCAGATAATCAAACATGGAAAGCCGCAGCGTTAAAATTCCTATCACATCTGCCACACATTCCTTGAAATTCTCTATGAGCAAGTCCATAGACGCTGATAAATTCGTCATGGTCTTATTCCAGGGAGACTCCGTAAGCCATTCATTCGTAATTTTCTGAATTTTTTCCTCAGCCTTTTTCGTTCCTGCTCTGCATTTTTTGAATCAGATTTCTCCAGCGTTCTCATAAATATATCTTCCAGAAGATAAGAAAACAGTTCTTCTGATTCTTCCAGAATTTCTTTCATACTCTCCTGCAGTAACAGATTCAGTATACTGCTATATACCCCGTATTTTTCCAGTTCTTCTTCCATTTTTTCTATTTCTTTTTCTGATATGCCCAGATACCTGCTCTGTATATAATCCCTGCTTTTCTGCTGTCCCATCTTTTTCTGTAAACGAACTTCTACTACTTTTTCCAGTCCCTTCCAGTATTCTTCCGGAATTTCTTCCAGCCGCTCTCCCTGAAGGGAAATCCTGTAATAACGAATAGTAATTTCCATCGTCATTTTCCATGGAATTCAAATATTCTTTCAGATTATAAATATAGGCGTTATAAAATGCATTCAACTTTACCGGGGTTTGATAAATTCTGATATTATAATCCAGAGACTGTGTAAATTGCCGATCGGATTTTACCGAATTCTGCGCATATAAACTGATTCCTTTGAACAAATCATAAAAAGATTCAAATAACTTATCCTTTTCCTCTATTGTACATGCCTTTTCCATAATATTTTTTACCATATGCAAGGGCATAAGCAATGTTCGGAATACATAATCTGAAAAAGAAGTCGTTTCAAATCTCTGCAATACATTCAATGTCTGATACAAATCCTTCTTCAGATTGTGACAACGCACACAATCCGTACTATTAATTAATTTCATCTCACCAAATGCATTACGCAGCATACTGCTTAAACTTCCGGAATCCGCCTGCTTTTTATCTGATTTCGGCGCACTGGTAAATGTTTCATGTACCGCTTTTTCCCTCTGATTAGGATTTCCTATAATAGTGGTCACTCCTGTCAGGCAATTTTGATAAGTATAGCGTCATCCCAAAAACTTCCTTCCCAACTTCCGTCTTTCTCGCTCCGAAATCCATAGATTACCTGTTCCTGACACTTTCCTGTCATCAGGGTACTCCGTTCTACAAAATATTCCCATAACTTTTTTTAATCAATCGTTCCGTCTGAAAAAAGATTTTTCCCTACTGAAATACCGTCGTAATAACCATAAGAAAGATAGTCCCAGTCCTGATGAACCTCTCTTGACGGCGGAAGAAAATCATTGTGTAAAACAAATGGCCTGCAAATATTATACATATATACTACCCTCTTTATTGTACTTTATAAATTTGTCCTATGGCATAAAAAGAAAGGACCCTGTCTCAGAATAATAAGGGTCCTTTCCGTCAAATACTTCTTCTTATATAATCACCAAATGAATCGTAATTTTTTAACTTTGTTTCATCTTGTATGCATTTTTTGTTAAACTGTCAATTAAAACATATTTCGCCGCATTCTTTTTGTACATTATATGCAAATTTCCCTTCTGAATATACGTATTTTTTATATATTTTCCCGCTATACCCTTCTGTAATTTCCAACAATCATCGTTAATTTTCTGATTTTTTTATTTAAAATACGCCACGCCGCTCTCGAACAGCTTCATATCCTGTTCTCCATAGATATTCACTGCCACGCTTCTGCCCCGGCGTTCGGAATGAGCCATTTTACCCAGAACCCTGCCATCAGGGCTGGTAATTCCTTCAATGGCCATATAAGAACCGTTGATATTCCATTCTTCGTCCATGGTGGGCTGTCCTTTTTCATTCACATACTGGGTCGCCACCTGGCCGTTTGCGAACAGTCTGTCCAGCCATTCTTTCGGCGCAACAAAACGTCCTTCCCCGTGGGAAGCGGGGTTACAGTATATTTTTCCCGGTTCTGCCTGTGCCAGCCAGGGAGATTTGTCGGTCACTACTTTCGTATAGACCATTTTGGAAATGTGGCGTCCAATGGTATTATAGGTCAATGTGGGAGAATCTTCACTCTGCTGGCGGATTTCCCCGTAAGGCACAAGGCCCAGTTTCACCAGTGCCTGGAATCCGTTGCAGACACCCAGCATCAGGCCGTCCCGTTCCTGTAAAAGACGATTGACAGCTTCTGCCATTTTCGGATTACGGAAGGCATTGGCAAAAAATTTCGCGCTTCCCTCCGGCTCGTCCCCGGCAGAAAATCCCCCTGGGAACATGATAATCTGGGACTGCTCGATGGCTTCCACAAATTCATCCACGGACTCCCGGATATCCGTTCCGCTCAGGTTCCGGAACACTTTTACAATGGTGTCTGCTCCGGCCCGCTCAAAGGCTTTCGCACTGTCATACTCACAGTTTGTCCCTGGGAATACGGGAATGAACACGGTTGGCCTTGCCACTTTATGTCTGCACACATATACTTTATCCGTATGGAACAAATCTGTCCTGACTTCCTCTTTTTCTTTCACCGCAATGGTAGGGAATACGTTTTCCAGGGTGCCTGTCCAGGCCTCAATGGCTTCTTCCATGGAAATTTCCGTGGTTCCGTAAACAAATTTCTGCGAATCATTTACCTGGCCGATGATTCTGCAGTAAGACAGATGGCCGCAGCCGCCCTCCTCTGTTTCCGCTTTTGCCCAGGGCTCCATGACCTTCTCAATGGTTTCTGTCACAAAATCTGTTTTCTCCGCCGGAACTTCTGCAATAAGTTTTCCAAAATGAGGAGAAAACATACAGTCGCTGCACACATCGGATTCCATGGTAACGCCCAGCTTATTCCCAAAGGCCATTTTGCTCACTGCCGCCGCAATTCCTTTTCCGTCCAGGGCATAGGCGGATACAATGGCTTTCTGCTGAATTAATGTATGAATGGCCTCATACAGTTTCATAACCTGGCCATATACCGGCAAATCGTATTTATCTGTGGCAATTTTAAAAATCATCAGCTTATTGCCCGGCTGTTTCAGCTCCGGTGTGATAATATCCCCTTCTTTTGCCACATCCACCGCAAAAGAAACCAGGGTAGGCGGTACGTCAATCTCATTAAAAGTACCGGACATGGAATCTTTTCCTCCGATGGAAGGCAGTCCGAATCCAATCTGGGCGCTGTAGGCTCCCAGAAGGGCCGCAAAAGGCTGGCTCCAGCGGGATGGATGTTCGTTCATCCGGCGGAAATATTCCTGGAACGTAAAACGAATCTTCCGGTAATCGCCCCCTGCCGCCACAATCCTTGCCATGGATTCCAGTACGGCATACACTGCTCCGTGGTAGGGACTCCAGGAGGACAGCTCCGGGTCAAATCCGTAAGCCATCATGGTAACCGTATCGCAGTTCCCTTCCGCCACCGGAAGTTTTGCCACCATGCTCTGGGTCTCTGTCAGCTGATATGTTCCGCCGTAAGGCATAAATACGCTGCCCGCGCCGATGGAGCCGTCAAACATTTCCACCAGGCCTTTCTGGGAACATACATTGAGGTCGGAAAGGGTCGCAAGCCACGCCTTTTTCATATCGCCTTTTTTCAGAGCTTCCGCCACTTTGGGAATTTCTTTTTTCTCAAAGAAATTTTCCTCCTGTGAGGGAATATCCACTTTCACAGAGGTTTCCTGATGGGCCCCGTTGGTGTCCAGAAAAGCTCTGGAAATATTTACAATTTCCTTTCCTCTCCATTCCAGCACCAGCCGGGGTTCTTCTGTGACCACAGCCACTTCCACTGCTTCCAGATTTTCCTCTTTTGCCCAGGAAAGGAACTGCTCCTTATCTTCCGGGGCGATAACCACCGCCATACGCTCCTGGGACTCGGAAATTGCAATTTCCGTACCGTCCAGTCCCGCATATTTCTTCGGAACCTTATCCAGGCAGACACGCAGTCCGTCAGCCAGTTCGCCGATGGCCACCGATACGCCTCCTGCTCCGAAATCGTTGCACTTTTTGATGATATGGGCTACTTCCTCCCGGCGGAACAGACGCTGAATTTTCCGCTCTGTGGGTGGATTTCCTTTCTGCACTTCCGCGCCGCAGACTGCGGTGGATTCCGTATTGTGGGCTTTGGAGGAACCTGTGGCACCGCCGATTCCATCCCTTCCGGTACGTCCGCCCAGAAGGATAATTACATCACCGGGGTCGGAGGTAAGGCGCTGCACGGCACGCCTTGGGGCAGCCCCCATCACCGCACCGATTTCCATCCGTTTTGCCACGTAATCAGGATGATAAATTTCTTTTACATATCCCGTCGCCAGCCCAATCTGGTTCCCATAGGAACTGTAACCGTGAGCGGCTCCCCGCACCAGCTTTTTCTGAGGCAGTTTGCCTTCCAGGGTATCCCGCACCGATACGGTGGGATCCGCGGCTCCCGTTACCCGCATGGCCTGATAGACATAAGTACGCCCGGACAAAGGATCCCGGATAGCTCCTCCAAGACAGGTGGCCGCGCCGCCGAAAGGCTCAATTTCCGTGGGATGGTTGTGGGTTTCATTCTTGAAATTTACCAGCCATTCTTCTGTTTTCCCGTCCACTTCCACCGGAACCACAATGGAACAGGCGTTGATTTCGTCCGATTCTTCCTGGTCTTCCAGCTTTCCTTCTTTTTTCAGCCGTTTCATGGCCATCAGAGCAAGGTCCATCAGACAGACAAACTTATCCTCCCGGCCCTGGTACATTTCCTTATGGGTGTTCAGATAATCCTGGTAAGTCTCTTCCATGGGCTCCCGGTAAAATCCTTCTCCAAAGGCAACGTCTTTTAATTCTGTGGAAAAGGTGGTGTGACGGCAGTGGTCAGACCAGTAGGTATCCAGCACACGGATTTCCGTCATGGACGGATTTCTTTTTTCCTCTTTCTGAAAATAATTCTGAATGTGCCGGAAATCTTTAAAAGTCATGGCAAGTCCCAGAGAATCATAGAAATTCTTCAGTTCTGCTTCCGGCAACCCGGTAAATCCATCCAGAATCTTCACATCTTCCGGCTCCTCAAAGTCATCCGTCAGCGTTTCCGGCTTCTCCAGCCCGGTTTCTCTGGAATCCACCGGATTGATACAGTGGTTTTTGATGGCCTCAAGCTGCTCCGGGCTCACCTCGCCCTCAATCACATAGGTGGTGGCAGAACGGATAATGGGATGTTCCGTCTCATTTAACAGTTTCACGCACTGCTCTGCGGAATCCGCCCGCTGGTCATACTGTCCCGGCAGGTATTCCACGCTGAATACCTGGGCAGAACCGGCCTCAAATGCTTCCTCATATACATCATCCACCGGAGGCTCGGAAAATACCGTTGCAATAGCCTTCTGATACGTTTCCTCAGAAATATTCTCCACATCATAACGAATCAGCACCCGCACACCTGTCACAGAGCGAATGCCCAGATAGCTTCTGATTTCTGACTGGAGCTCCCTGGCCTGAATGGCAAAATCCGGTTTCTTTTCCACGAAAATTCGTCTTACGTTGCTCATTGGTTCCCTCCTTAATTTGTCCTGTTACCACACAGTATAACACGAAATGTATAATTAGTACAATTAATATATTTAATGCTATTTATATTTATTTCTTATTTATTTTTCTCCTATTGACATATTTATAATCCATACTTATAATAAAAGCAGATTTCACTTATAACATTGAAACATCCGGACTGTTACGAAGGGGGAACTGCCTGTGGACATTAATTATGAACTGTACAAGGTATTTTATCATGTGGCTTCCTCCCTCAGTTTTTCAGAGGCTTCCAGGAAACTGTTTATTTCCCAGTCCGCCGTCAGCCAGTCCATCAAGACGCTGGAAAAGAAACTGGAACAGCCTTTATTTATCCGCAGCACCAAAAGGGTTCAGCTTACCTCTGCGGGACAACTGTTATTGAAACACATTGAACCCGCCATCAACCTGATTGAGCGGGGCGAACAGCAGCTTACGGATTCCGGTACTCTGGGTCTTGGACAGCTTCATATCGGCGCCAGCGACACCATCTGCCGCTATTTCCTGGTGCCTTATCTGAAACAGTTCCATGAGAAATTTCCCCAGGTTCCCATCAAGGTGACAAATGCCACTTCCTTAAGCTGCGTGGATTTGCTCGCTCAGGGAAAGGTGGATTTGATTGTGAGCAATTATCCCAATTCCCGCATGGACAGTTCCTGTATCCGGAAAACTGTGGCTTCTTTCCGGGATGTGTTTATTGCAAATCCCGCCTGCTTTCCGCTGGAGCAGCAGGAAATTTCTTTTGCAGAATTAAACAAATACCCGATTTTAATGCTGGACCGGAAAAGTACCACCAGTGAATTTTTGCATAACCTGTTTTTACAGCACCAGCTGGAGTTGATTCCGGAAATGGAGTTAAGCAGCAACGATCTGCTGACTGACCTGGCCAAAATCGGTATCGGCATTGCTTTTATCCCCGATTACTGTCTCTCGGAACATATGACGGAACTTTACATTGTCCGGACCAGGGAGAAAATGCCCCCGCGCCGAATCACAGCGGCCGTCAATCCCGAACTTCCGGTTTCACCCTCCACAGAGGAATTTTTAAATCTGCTGCCAGAACTTAACGACCATATATCCGGCCTTTAAGGGCAGCAGTTCAGTCATAGCGTATGTTCAGCCTGAACATGGGCTGTGTCCGGACTGTTGCCTTTAAACCGGCTTCTGTAACCTGAGAGACAAAAGCCCTTTATCCGTTGCAGAAGTCCAATAACCATAATATATCAAGGAGGAATTGCTATGTCTTTTAAAATGGTTCATGAAAACTATAACGTACAGGATCTGGACAAATCCATCGCTTTCTATCAGGAAGCCTTCGGCCTGAAAGAAATCCGCCGCAATGAGGCTGCTGACGGCAGTTATATCATTGTATTTCTTTCTAACGAGGAAAGCACTTTCGATCTGGAGCTGACCTGGCTGAAAGAAAAAGAAGGCCCCTACGATCTGGGCGACTGCGAATTCCATCTGGCCTTCGAGACAGAAGACTATGACGCTGCCCATGCAAAGCATGAAGCCATGGGATGTATCTGCTTTGAAAATCCTGCCATGGGCATTTACTTTGTCACAGACCCGGACGGATACTGGCTGGAGGTTATTCCTGCGAAAAAATAAGGGGTTCGCGCCCTTTGACACAGGGGCACGGTTGCTTTAACGCGGCAATATATTTTCCGTCAGAACAGAAGAAGAGACGGCTGCAAACGGCAGCTTATTTACACTATATACATCAGGCTCCCTGGGGCCGAATGCCATATCCTGTATACAGCGGTTGCTTTGCGGCTGTCTCTCCCTTATCCTGATTTTATTCCGGCCCCTGTTTTACTCTGGCTTTCCCCGTCTCACTCCATCCTCTGTAATACAATCTGTTTCCGGACTTCTTCCAGCTTCGGATTCTCACATAATACACTTTCTTTTTCTTTAATTTCCGGATGGTTTTCTTCTCTTTGTTTCCGGAACGGAGTTCCAGGCTGACAGACTTTTTGAAATTCCCAGACCGGGAATACTGAAGCTGGTAACCGTCCGCTTTCCTGTTTCTTTTCCATGTTACCGTCAGTGTCCCTGGGGATTTGCTGTTTATCTTTGCCAGCTTCGGCATATACAACCGTACGGTTTTTCTGCCGGAATCATCATAACCGCTGCCCGCTTCCACTTCCCGCCGGGCGTCCTGCGGTATATATCATACCCGTCAGCGCCTGATACTTTTTCCATTTCAGCCGGATACCGGATTCCTGATTGGATACATGATACAGCTCTGGCATGTTCAGTTCTTCCTGATCTGTCACCGCCTGAACCGTTATTTTACAGGAAGCAGTCTTCCCGTTCCGGGTCTTTGCTGTAAAAATATTTGCCAGGGTAACCCCTTCCGGATAGCTGAATCCTGCGCAGCCGCTGCCTGCAGTCCCGTCATAGTGGTAATTATACTGATAATTTCCCGTCCGCTCCAATTCAAAAAAGTAAAATTTTTCAGACGGACAGAAGTATCTTCATAGGAAATCCAGATATATCCCTGATTTCCATGTTTTTCTCCCTTGTTGTCTTTGGCAAGCCAGGCTCCGTTGGCAGCGGGCCGGAAATTGCTGTTAAAATTCTCCCGCGGATAATTATCGTCCCAGCCCACCACATGGCCTGTTTTATTTTCCCTGCTGTAAAAAGCTCCCGTTTTGGGATTATAATAATTCCCTGTCAGTTCTCCGGAATTCCTTCGTTTCATACACTCCTCCTGTTCCAGAACGCTTCCACCGCATGGCGTACCCCGGAAAGGCGGACCGGCTGGTATGACTCCCACTCTCTTGGAAACAGAGACTGATATTCCCGCTGCTGAAAACGTTCGTCCAGCAGCAGAATAATGCCCCGGTCTTCTTCCGTGCGGATTACCCGCCCTGCCGCCTGCAGCACTTTATTCATACCGGGATACCGGAATGCATAGGCAAATCCCGCCTGTTCCCGTTCCTCATAAAACTGTTTCAGTATTTCCCGCTCGTTGCTGATTTGAGGCAGCCCCGTGCCCACAATCACCACGCCAATCAGGGATTCCCCTTTCAAATCAATGCCCTCTGCAAAAATCCCTCCCATTACGCAGAAGCCAATCAGGGTTTTCTCTCTTTTTTCCGAAAACAGTCTCAGAAATTCCTCCCGTTCCTGTTCTGTCATCCCGCTTTCCTGGCAGACACAGTCCAGCTCCTCCCGGATTCCTTCCCGCGCCTGAAACTTTTCCCATACCTGTTCCATCATTTTATAGGAAGGGAAAAAGACCATATAATTTCCGGTTTTCCCTCCGGAAGCCTCATAAATGTAATCTGCAATTTTCTGAAATTCCGATTCTGTTCTCCTGGTATATCTGCTGCTCACATCCGTGCCCACTGCCAGAAAATGCTGTTCCTGCTGAAAAGAGGTGCGGGCATACACCGCATAATTATCCTCTCTGGCGCTCAGCAGCTTCTTGTAATAGTTTATCGGCAGCAAAGTGGCGGAAAAAAAGATGGTACTGCGGCTTTTATCCAGACATTCCTGCAGATTTACCGCCGGATTCACACAGAACAGCTTCAGCTTAAAACTCCTGTCCGTCTCATGCTCCGTGTAAATCACATAATTTTCATCCAGCCGCTCATGCGTGTTCAGAAAATGCCGCAACTCCAGATAAAATTCCTGCACTTCCTTTTTCTCCGGAAATGCAATATCCTTTAAAAAGAATTCCTCCATTGCGGCCCCAAGCTGCATAAGGGAGAAAATCAGCGGGCTGATACTTTCCAGCGTCTCACAGTTTTCACACTCCCGTTTCATTGCCAGCAGATGTTTATTGCACCGCTCCAGCCCCCGGACGCATTTCAGGCTGTGGTTCTTTAAAATCTTTTTCACACGGAGAAAATCTTCCTTATACAGAACTGCGCTGTACATTTCTCTGGCCCGGTCCGCCAGATTATGGGCTTCATCCACCAGAAACAGGTATTCTCCTTTTACTCCTTCCGCAAAAAAGCGTTTCAGATAAACATTGGGGTCAAATACATAATTATAATCACAGATAATATCATCCACCCAGAGGGCCGTGTCCAGACACATTTCAAAGGGGCACACCTGAAATTCCTCCGCCTGACGTATCAGAATCTCCCTTGTAATTTCATATTCTTTCCGGAGCAAATCAAAAACTGCGTCGTTTACCCGGTCATAATGGCCCTTTGCACAGGGGCAATGCACCGGATTGCAGTCCATTTCCTCACAGAGGCAGAGCTTTTCCTTCGCAGTAATGGTGAGAATCCGTCCCCGGTACCCCAGGTTCCGCAGCAGCCCGAAGGCTTCTCCCGCCACAGTCCTGGTAATGGTTTTGGCTGTCAGATAGAAAATCTTGTCTGCCAGCCCTTCTCCCACAGCTTTCACCGCCGGAAATACCGTAGTGATGGTCTTGCCTGTTCCGGTAGGCGCCTGGATAAACAGTGTTTTCCTGCGGTGAATGGTACGATACACGTCGCCGGCCAGTTCCCTCTGCCCCTCCCGATAGGGGAAGGGAAATTCCAGCCCGGCAATGGATGTATTCCGTTCCAATCTGGCCTCATACTGAAATTCCGCCCATCTTCCATATGCACGAATCAGTTCTTCAAACCATTCCTCAAGTTCTTCCAGCGTGTAATGCTCCTGAAATCTGCGGATTTCCTCCGTATCCAGATTACAGTAGGTCATCTGAACAGAAATTTCCGGCAGTTCCTGTTCCGCAGCCACCATATAAGCATAGCATTTTGCCTGGGCCAGATGAACCGGAACCGGCCCTTCCATGAAATTCACATCCTGGTACACCCCTTTTATTTCATCAATGGTTACTTTTTCTTCCTCCGTAATTACACCGTCCGCCCGTCCTTCCAGAACCAGAATGTACCGCTCCCGCGCCAGTTCCGTTTTCAGAAAAACCTCCGGCTCATAGGAAGCGCCCATTCTCCTCTGGATTTTCCGGTGTATTCTGCTGCCCTCCTGCATGGCCTCTTTCTGCATGGCCCGGCCTTTTCGATTGTCAATATCGCCGGAACGCAGAATAAATTCCACAAGATTCCGTATCGAGATTTTTATTCGTTCCATCTGTTTTCTGTCCCTTCCTATATGCGCTGCTGACTGGACTTTCGGGTATTTTATTCCCGCGAGCAATGAGGAAAATAGCCATGCTTGCATGGCTATTTGACGAATGCCGCGAGGGGTGCTGTGTGCCAGTGGCACACGTTCAGCACCGACCGAAGCGAAGCGGAGACCAAATACCCCGTTGCTTGCAGCGGGGTATTTGATTGCCGGAGTAATATAAATATTATAGTATGACAGAAAAGGCTTTTGCAAGCGTAATTCCTGTAAAAAAGAATGCGCAGGCGCATTCTTCGCGCGCGAGCGGATTGCCTGGCAATAAATTTCATCTCCGCGAGCTGCGCATCCCGCCCGGAGAGCTCTATCTTATAGGAAATCCACATGCTTTAGTACTTCACAGTGGCACGATATTTCCTGTAAGAGAACAAAGTGGGCAAGCCCACTTCAACTCACCTGGCCCCCTCAATCCTGAGGGGCGCTGGACATCCTGTGGATGTCCGTTTAGCGCGGACCGAAGCGGAGCGTAGACCTGCAAAACAGGGCCGCCGCACCATGTTTCCCGGTACAGCAGCCCTGTTTCACCTGATTCTGTTCACATTGCGGAATGTTCCTTATGCTATGGCATACTTGCTCAGAACATTCTCAAAGGTAAGGTCTTCCCCGCCATATTTTACAGTCAGTTCCTTCTTCACTCCCAGGCCCATTACTCCCAGAATTGATTTGGCGTCAATTACCATGCGCTGGTCCGAAATATCTATATCAAAGTCACACATACCAGCAGCACGTACAAAATCACATACTTCATCTGCATCTGCCAATCTAATAACTTTTTCATTCATCATAGTTCTCATCCTTTCTGATTCTGCACTCTGGAACCGTCATCCATGTGCATTTACAAACACAGTTAAGTTCTTATCTGAACTTGTGGCAAATTATGCCACCTTTTTATCATTTTGTCAACTCCGTATTTTCCGTCTCTGCAGGTAATATTACTAAAAATATATAGCTTTTTTACTAATATTCTTTCGTTTTATCCATATTGTTATACCTGTCTCTGGTACTTTATGTCTGTTCTTTCTTTTTGACTTTGTATAAATTCCCATGATTTTCTATTATTTTATAAAAAAACTGGCATTTTTCACATTTTTTCAAATAATTCGGCGGACAGGCTCGTGACAGAAAATTTTTTATATTTTCCGGAAAAGTAACAGTTCAGCCATCGCCGAAATTATGGGCGAATCATGCCTGCATGAAGGTGATACCAGCTCTTCCTTGACTATTCTGTGATAAAATTCTATAATTATTCATAACTATTCAGACGGAGGTGAAGCTGCCATGGAATCAAAACATATACTGTCCGTTTTGCAGCAGGTGCAGGAAGGCACCCTGGACATCCATACTGCTTATGAAAAGTTAAAAATCAGCCCTTTCGAAGATTTGGGATATGCCAAAATTGACCATCACCGGAAAATCCGTCAGGGAACTCCGGAAGTGATTTACGGCGCCGGAAAGACAGCGGAACAGATGGAGGGTATCATCCATTCTCTGTTATCCCACTGTTCGGAAAATATTCTGATTACCCGGCTTTCCGAAGAATCTGCTTCTTACCTGTCCCTGCATTTTTCCCTTACTTATGATAAACTTTCCCGTATCGGAATCGTCAACCGCAGGGAATACCGCACTGCTTCCGGCACCATTCTGGTAGCTACCGGAGGCACCAGCGACATTCCGGTGGCAGAAGAAGCAGCCCTTACGGCAGAAGTACTGGGCAATCAGGTGGAACGCCTCTATGATGTGGGCGTTGCCGGAATCCACCGGCTGCTATCCCATGTGGACAGCATTTCCCAGGCCACCGTTATTGTTGCGGTTGCCGGAATGGAAGGAGCCCTTGCCAGCGTAATCGGAGGCTTAAGCGACTGTCCGGTCATCGCGGTTCCCACCAGTATCGGATACGGAGCCAATTTTCAGGGCCTGTCCGCACTGCTTTCCATGCTGAATTCCTGTGCCAGCGGCGTCAGCGTGGTAAATATCGACAATGGATTTGGTGCCGGCTATCTTGCCAGCATGATTAATCATACAGGAGGTAATCAGATATGAAAACACTTTTTATTGAATGCAACATGGGCGCTGCCGGAGATATGCTGATGGGCGCTCTCTATGAACTTTTACCGGAATCGGAACAGAACCGGTTTCTGGAAACCATGAACGGTCTTTTTCCGGACGAAATTATGCTTTCCGCCAGCCCTTCCGAGAAATGCGGAATCTGGGGCACGAAAATGAACGTGGTAATTCTGGGACAGACGGAGGAAGAACTCCTCTCTCAGGAAGACCGCCATTCTCATCCGGAAGACGTCCAGCACCGCAGCCTTCACACCACTTATCCGGAAATGCTGGCCAAAATTGACAGCCTGCCCCTTTCCTCTTCCGTAAAAGAACACACAAAGGCTGTGTACACTTTGCTTGGAAATGCGGAAAGCACTGCCCATCACACAGATATTTCCCAGATTCATTTTCATGAAGTGGGAACACTGGACGCACTGATGGACGTTACAGGCTGCTGCCTTTTACTGGAACTTCTGAATCCGGAGCAGATTATCGCCTCTCCCGTTCATGTGGGAAGCGGCAGCGTCCGCTGTGCCCACGGGATTCTTCCGGTTCCTGCCCCGGCCACTGCGGAAATTCTGCGTGATGTTCCCATTTACTGCGGCACCATTGAGGGCGAACTGTGCACCCCCACCGGCGCCGCCCTGTTAAAACATTTTGCCAGCCAGTTCATTACCATGCCTCCCATGTCTGTGGAAAAGACAGGCTACGGCATGGGCGCCGGAGATTTTCCCTCCGCCAACTGCCTGCGGGTATTCCAGGGAAACATGAACCTGTTTCCGGTTCCCTCTCCCAGACAGCTTCCCGATTCTTACAGCTCCAGACCCCTGGCCCGGTTTACGGAAGAAGAAACGCACCCGGATTTTTATACGGAACAGTTCCACAACCTTGACCAGATTCTGGAACTTTCCTGTAATCTGGACGATATGACGCCGGAAGCAATTTCCTATGCAGTCAGCCTTCTGATGGACGCGGGAGCACTGGATGTTTTCACCACTTCCGTGCATATGAAGAAAAACCGCCCCGGACTTCTGCTGACCTGCCTGTGCAATCTGGAAGAAGAAAGCCGTTTCAGCAGACTGATACTGACCCATACCACCACAAGAGGCATTCGTATCCAGCCCTGCTACCGCAGAACACTGGAGGCCCAGTTCCGTAAAGTCCGCACCCCCTACGGAGAAATTACAGTCAAAATCAGCACCGGATACGGCATCAGCAAATACAAACCGGAATATGAAGATGTGGCTGCCGCCGCCAAACAGTGCAAAGTGCCCTTTTCCAGAGTATACGAGGCCGCCATGGACGCCTGCGGACATATGTAACAAAGATTTTCCTGTAAAAATCGGGCAGAGGAGGTTCCTCTTTCCCTGCTCGCCGCGCGGACCGAAACGGAGTGTAGAAGACCCTGCGCATAATGGTTTTATCTTATAGGAAGACACTTTCACACTTTAGCATGACAAGGTCTTTCCTGTAAGATAAAAAGAAACCCCGGAGAGTAATCCATCTGGATAGCCCTCCGGGGTATGTATTTCCTGATTTTAAATTTTCTGTCTCAATTATGGGGTCATGGAAGCTGCATCCGTATCAAACAGGCTTTCCTGTAATTTTACGATATCATCTTCGTTGGGTGTCCACACATTGTTCACCAGTTCTACACGTACCGTTACGGTTTCTGCATCTTCGTAAGTAACGTTTGGCAGTGTCTCTTTAAATGCATCTGCCAGCATGGTTACAATCGCTTCATTCAGTGCGGCTTCATCTTCGGTATCTCCGTCATATGCTTCTGCTGCAGCATAGAAACTCTCCATGGTAGGCCCGAAAATATTCATCTTCTCGCATTTTACTTCCACTTCATATGTCTTGCTGTCTTTCTTGTTCGCATCGCCCACAGTATACTTCACATTCTTGTATACGTCTTCCAGAACTGTCCGGAACTCTGCTTCCAGGTCTTCCGGAACTGACATTCCTGTCGTAATTGACGCCATCTCCGTATCAATTCCTTCGGTATAGAGCTTTTCTGCTTCTTCTTTGGTACCCACTTTTTCTTTTACAAAAGCCTCTGAATCGTTTTTGTAGGAATTGTCCAACAAAGCCTTCACATACTGGCTGGCATCAAAAGAGCCGCCGCATCCGCCTAACATCGCTGCTACCAGCATTGCTGCCAGCAGAACCATTACTTTTTTCATTTTCCTCATAATATTACTCCTTTTCGTAAATTTAGCTACATTACTATAATAATCGCTTTTCCCCTGTCCGTCAATCATTTTTTCATCAAAAAATTCAGTCAATATGCATAATATGCCAAATATCGGACATACTGTGATTATGAAACGGAATTTTTTACTTTGTGGATTAACCGGATGGTGTCTGGAAATACTGTTTACTTCTTTTGACTCCTTCCGAAAACGCGAACTGCAGCTTATGGGGCAAACCTCCCTGTGGATGTTCCCTATTTACGGCATGACAGCATGTTTCAGGCCCTTCTGCCGCCTGCTGAAACACTGTTCCCCTGTGATTCGGGGAGCATTTTATTCATGCCTTATTTTTCTTGGAGAATACGTGAGCGGAAGTATTTTGAAAAAATACCGGATGTGCCCCTGGGACTACAGCGGCGCAAAAACCAGTATAAACGGAGTAATCCGCCTGGACTACGCCCCTTACTGGATGATTGCCGGGCTTATTTTTGAAAAGCTCCTGATTCGTACTTCCGAAACATCCGGCAAATCTCTCCGGAATACCTGACTGACGGGCAGCAGGCAAATCTGCCGGATTTCCGGAAAAGCCTTATACTTCTTCCATATCTGAAATGCCGATGTCCAGCGTATTCATGGTTCTCCGCTTCTGTCTGGCCTCCTCTGCCGCCTCCAGAATAAAATCTTTGATTTCCCTGGCGTTTTTGATATGGGTCAGGGAAATCTGAGGATGCGTTACGTCACCGGTATAACATACAACCGTAGCCAGGCCGAAGATACGCTCCATCAGTGTGGTGGTCAGTTTTACATCCTGCACCTTATACATGTAACAGTAATTCTCCTCTGTCCGAAGCAGCCCTGTGTTGATG
This sequence comes from Lachnospiraceae bacterium JLR.KK002, assembly GCA_036941025.1. Taxonomy (NCBI): domain Bacteria; kingdom Bacillati; phylum Bacillota; class Clostridia; order Lachnospirales; family Lachnospiraceae; species Lachnospiraceae bacterium JLR.KK002. The sequence continues at coordinate 426,975 of JAYMNP010000001.1, read as the reverse complement.
GTCAGAATTTCCTGGCCAATGGTGTATTTCGTAAAGGTCCATGGAAGCCCGAAAAACAAAACCCTCTTTTTTTCCTGATATTCTCTGTTCTCGCTCATAAAACACCTCTTTTATTTCTGTTCATCAATTTTCTGATTTACGCTGTTATTCCAATTGTACTATACTTTTCTTTTCTCTGCAATTTTTATCTTGAAATTTATAATCTTCTGTTATATGATAGTAAAAATCATTGTTAAAAATCAGGAGGAAAACTATGCAGCATTTAATGAGCCCGCTGGATTTGTCTGTGGAAGAACTGGACCGATTGCTTACACTGGCAAATGATATTGAACGAAATCCCGGCAAATATGCCCATGCATGTGAGGGCAAAAAACTTGCAACCTGCTTCTATGAACCCAGTACCAGGACAAGACTCAGCTTTGAGGCTGCCATGCTGAATCTGGGCGGAAGCGTCCTTGGCTTTTCCAGTGCGGACAGCAGCTCTGCTTCCAAAGGGGAAAGTGTTTCCGATACCATTCGCGTCATTTCCTGCTACGCAGACATATGCGCCATGCGCCATCCCAAAGAGGGAGCACCTCTGGTTGCTTCTCAGAAATCCGGAATTCCCGTCATCAACGCCGGAGACGGCGGGCATCAGCATCCCACCCAGACCCTTACCGACCTGCTTACCATCCGTTCCCTGAAAGGGCGTCTTGATAATCTCACCATTGGACTTTGCGGAGATCTGAAATTCGGACGTACGGTTCACTCCCTCATCCATGCTCTGATTCGTTATCCGCATATCCGGTTCATTCTGATTTCACCGGAAGAACTGCGTGTTCCCGGCTATATCCGGGAGGATGTGCTGAAAAAGAACAATATTTCTTTCCAGGAAGTGGAACGTCTGGAAGACGCCATGGGCGAGCTGGACATCCTGTATATGACACGGGTACAGCGGGAACGTTTCTTCAACGAAGAAGATTATGTGCGGATGAAAGATTTCTATATTCTGGACAAAAAGAAAATGACTCTGGCCAAAGACGATATGATTGTCATGCATCCCCTGCCCAGGGTAAATGAAATTTCCGTGGACGTGGACGACGATCCGAGAGCCGCTTATTTCCGGCAGGCTCAGTATGGAGTCTATGTGCGGATGGCTCTGATTCTTACATTACTGGAGGTGAAAGTATGCTGAACGTAGGCGCCCTTACAGAGGGATTTGTATTAGACCATATTCAGGCTGGCTGCAGCCTGTCCATTTACCATGACCTGAAGCTGGACCAGCTTGACTGCTGCGTCGCCATTATCAAAAACGCCCGCAGCAACAAAATGGGGAAAAAAGATATCTTGAAAGTGGAATGTGATATCGACACGCTGGATTTGGATGTACTTGGTTTTATCGACCACAATATCACGGTCAACATTATCAAGGGTGAAAAGATTGTGGAAAAGCGGGAGCTTCATCTTCCAAAAGAAATTAAAAATATCGTACGCTGCAGGAATCCGCGCTGTATCACTTCCATTGAACAGGAACTGGATCAGATTTTTGTGCTGACCGACCCTGCTACGGAAACTTACCGCTGCAAATACTGTGAAGAAAAATATGAAGGACACAAGCGTGTAAGATAGCAGCTTCCGCCGCCCTGTTATACAGTTATACATTATAGGGATAAGACCGTGCGGTCCGAATATTTTAATGCTCAGGATGTCAAAAGGTACTTCTGACACCCTGAGCATGTAATGTATATCATGGCTTCAACTCTTTTTAATAAATTCTGTTTTACATTTCGGACAGGTAATACAAATCTTCCCCTTTCCCTTCGGCACCCTTACTTTCTGCCTGCAGGAAGGACACTTGTAAAAATGGTAAATTTTCCTCTGCTGCGCCTGCTCTTTTCTCCGGTTCTTCTTCACTGCCAGCCCGTAACGCCAGTTCAGAAATTTCTGATTTTCCTGATACCGCTTCTCCACTTTTCTGGACAGCATACGGTAATATTCATACCCCATCAGCCCCAGAGCCAGTACATAAAAAATATTCCACCGGGAAAACAGGGAAATAATCAGAAATACCATGGAAATTCCCAGGTATACCTGTCCAAGCTGGTCTGCTCCATATCGTCCTGCCATAAAATGCTGCATCTTTTGTCTCATATGCTCAACTCCTGTCTTTCTTTCCGTTGCAGTTAATGGTAGCGCAGAACTTCCGGGAAGTCAATGGAGTTATTTTCTTTTAAGAATTTTTTATACTTTGTTAATTCCTGGTATTATGTGGGAACAAAGAATGCGCAAGCGCATTCTTCGCGCGCGAGCGGATTGCCTGGCAATAAATTTCCTCTCCGCGAGCTGCACATAAAAACCCCCGCAGCTTCGCTGCGGGGGCAGGCAGGGCTGTAAGCCGGGTTATGTCGTGGATAATCATCTATCTGGTCTGACTGTCACCAGTCAGCTCAAGCGACCTACCTGAAGCTGGCGGGCCGCGTCAACGCTTCTGTTCGGTCTTGCTTCGGATGGGGTTTACATGTGCCCCGGCTGTTGCCAGCCGGGCGGTAGTCTCTTACACTGCCCTTCCACCCTTACTGTCAGTTCTGACAGCGGTACATTTCTGTTGCACTGTCCCTGGAGTTGCCTCCGCCGGCCGTTAACCGGCATCCTGCCCTGTGAAGCCCGGACTTTCCTCACCTGCGGTCTTTCGACACCTGCAGCCGCGATTATCCACCCTGCCTGTTTTTCTCAGTTATCCTAACATATCTGACGGTGGAAAGCAAGGCTTTCCATATGAACTTTATACAGCCCCTCCTCAGACATTAAAACAGCTTCCTCCGATAAATTCCCTTAAAATCGAATTTTTCGCAATATCCTCGCTGGGTACCGGCAGGAAATAATCCAGAAATTTCAGAAGGCGCTTTGCCTCCATATATTCCGGACAGTCCTTGCCAATCTGAAACAGCAGAGGCTCCGCATACTGTTTCAGTACGGCCAGCTCGTAAATCAGCGCCGAATTGAACATAATATCCGCCTCATCCTGGAAAGGAAAAATATACTGTTCCTCTCCTCTGCGCACAGAACCCCACATGGCAATGGTTTCTTTTGCGGAAATATTTCTGGTTCTGGCGTCCCTGACCATCCGGCGTATCATTCTCCCGTCTGTGGTAGGCAGACTGTTATGTTCGTCAATATTAAGCTGTGTCAGGGCGCTGATATATATTTTCAGTTTACTGGATTCCGGAAGGGAATAAGACAGCTTGCCGTTCAGTCCGTGAATGCCTTCCAGCACCAGAATATCATTCTTTCCAAGTTCCTTGAAAATCCCTTTATATTCTCTTTTTCCGGTACGGAAATTATATGTAGGAAGTTCGATTCGCTGTCCCTCCAGCAATGCGGACATATCACGATTGAACAGCTCAATGTCCAGCGCCTCCAGGCACTCGAAATTATAATTTCCGTTTTCATCTTTGGGAGTGTCTACCCGGTCCACATAATAATCATCCAGTGCAATGGGATGGGGCTTCAGTCCCTGGGCCATCAGCTGAATGGAAAGCCGATGGGAAAAAGTAGTTTTTCCGGAGGAGGAAGGCCCTGCAATCATAATAAATTTCTTATCCGGCTGAGAGGCAATCTGTTCTGCCAGCGTACCGATTTTGCGCTCCATCAGCGCTTCCGCCACAAGAATCACATCCCGGATTCTTCCCTGGGCAACTGCGTCATTCAGGGCTCCTATGGTGCCTATGTCCATTTTCCTGCCCCAGTCCGCCGATTCCTTCAATACGTGAAACAGTTTGTGAGAAGGAGAAAATTCTGCCGCTTCCCGTGTATTTTTATCAGGAAACAGCACCACAAATCCTTCTTCATACCGTTTCAGCTCGAAATATTTCAGATAGCCGGTATCTGGTACCATGTATCCGTAAAAATAATCCTTGTAATTGCCGATACTGTATATGTTTACCCTGGAACTTCTGCGGTAGGCAAACAGACGCTCCTTATCGTGCATTTCCAAATCCCGGAACAGCGCTACCGCGTCGTCGGTGGAAATACTTTCCTTCCGGAGAGGAATCTCCTGCCCCGCCAGAGCTCTCATTTCTTTTCCCAGCCGTTCCAGATACATCTCGTCAGGAGTTTCCCCTGTTAATTCGCAGTAATATCCCTGGCTGATAGAATGGGATACCGTCACCGTCACATGCTTTTTATCTTCTCTGGCAAGATTGTACACCGCCCGCTGCATCAGAAATGTTACGCTTCTGCGGTAGGCCTTTCTTCCTGCCCGGTCTCTGGTGGTCACAAAGAACAGCTCCCCGTCTGATTTCACCTTCCGGTTCAGCTCCCGCAGACGGTTATTAAACAGTACCAGTACAATATCGTCTTCATACTGTTCCTGATATGCCTCTGCAATCTCCCGATAAGGCGTCCCCTTTTTATACTGTTTTTCCTCCCCGTTGATTCGAATACGATATATGGTTTCCTCCATCCTGCTCTACCTTCTTTCTCCCGTCCTGCAAATCTACCGGTACAGAAATGGCTGTTTTTCCGGCTGTGCAATAATCCTGATTCCTGAGGTACGTTCCTTCAGATATGTCTCCATATAGGAAATAAACATTTTCTCCACCCCATAATGACCTGCGTCAATAATGGCAAGGCCCTGAGCCGCGCTGTCGATTCCGTCGTGATGGTCGATATCCCCGGTAATCAGAACCTGGGCTCCTGCAGCAATTGCTTTTCCAATTACGCTTTTTCCGGAACCGGGACAGATTGCCGCTTTTGCCACTCTGTCATCCGGCCTGCCGAAAATCTTCACCAGCTCTACCCCAAAAGCCTCTTTCACTTTCCCTGCACACTCTGCCACTGTCATGGTGCAGGGAAGCAGGCCGGCTTTCCCGATACCTTCTTCCTGTTCTTCCTGACAGGTGACATCCAGAACCTGACAGTCAGTAAGGCCCATACGTTCGGCGCCAAGCTGCGCCATGCCTTTCACGTCAAAATTTGTATGCATGGCATAACAGGAAATATCATTCTGAATCAGAGTTATCACTCTGCGTCCTGTAAAATCTTCGGTATTTACTTTTTTCAGGCCCTGAAAAATCAGAGGATGATGGGTCAGCAGCAAATCAGCTTCCGCTTCCGCCGCCTCTGCAATGGTTTCCTCCGTGGCGTCCAGCGCGATATAAACAGTATTCACTTCTTTCTCAGGATTTCCCACCAGAAGTCCCACGTTATCCCAGTGGCAGGCATACCGTTCCGGCGACTGCTCCTGTAATATATCTATGATTTCCCGACAAATCATATGATTCTCCTTTCCTCCGGACATTCAAACCATTCCAGAGCCTTTCTCACATCCTCCAGTTCCTGCTGTACTTCTTCCATACGGCCTCTGGCGTTCTGCCTGGCATTTTCCCTTAAATGAAGCAGAATTTTCTCTTTTTGCTCCTTCTGGTTCAGCAGGTATTCCCTTAACACCGGATGGTTCTGTGCCAGCAGCATGGGCCCGTACCGGAAGGCTATCCTTGCGTACTGTTCTTCGGAAATGTGCCCCGGCAGATTTGCAGGCAGATACGGTTCCCGTCCGGCTGTCGTAGATTCCTCTGACATGCCGGCTGAGGCTGCGGTACGCGCCTTTATCACAGGATAGTATTTGCCGTCTTCCTGCACCATGGTTTCCGCTTTGATTTCATATCCGTTTTCATACAGAAACTCCCGGAAAGCCATCAGTTCTGACTGGGGCTGCAGCACCAGAGATTCGGCGGTTCTGACAACCTGCTCTCCCTGCCGGAGAATTTCCATCATCAGGCCGCCTCCCATTCCGGAAATCACAATCACATCCGCTTCTCCGGGCTTCAGTGCGCTGCATCCGTCAGACAGCCGGGTCTCTATCCGTTTCCCCATGCCATACCGGCGGATATGTTCTTCGGCCCGCAGCAGCGGCCCCTGATTCACATCCATTGCAATAGCTCTCCTGGCTTTCCCCCATTCCACCAGACAGACAGGTATGTATCCGTGGTCAGTGCCCACGTCCGCCAAAATACCGCAGTTATCCACAAAATCTGCCACTGCCTGCAGTCTTTTCGATAATTGTACCATATTTTATACAAACTCCTGCTCTGTTTCGTCAATACTCATCTTTTTATAAATTTCAGTCCAGATAATCTTTCAGCTTGCGGCTTCTGCTGGGATGGCGCAGCTTCCGCAGTGCCTTGGCCTCAATCTGACGGATTCTCTCTCTGGTCACGTTAAATTCTTTTCCCACTTCTTCCAGTGTTCTGGCACGCCCGTCGTCCAGGCCGAATCGCAGCCGCAGCACTTTCTGTTCCCGCTCCGTCAGCGTCCCCAGCACTTCCACAAGCTGTTCTTTCAGCAGGGTAAATGCCGCCGCATCTGCCGGAACCGGCACATTGTCATCCTGAATGAAGTCTCCCAGATGGCTGTCTTCTTCTTCTCCGATGGGTGTTTCCAGAGATACCGGCTCCTGGGAAATCTTCAGAATTTCCCGGACACGGTCTACCGGCATATTCATTTCTTCCGCGATTTCCTCCGGAGAGGGTTCCCGGCCCAGTTCCTGCAGCAACTGTCTGGAGACACGGATTAATTTGTTAATGGTTTCCACCATATGGACAGGAATCCGAATCGTTCTGGCCTGATCCGCAATGGCTCTGGTAATGGCCTGACGAATCCACCAGGTCGCATAGGTGGAAAATTTGTAGCCTTTCCGGTAATCGAATTTTTCCACAGCTTTAATAAGCCCCAGATTCCCTTCCTGAATCAAATCCAGAAACAGCATCCCGCGCCCTACATAACGCTTTGCAATGGATACTACCAGACGCAGATTGGCCTCTGCAAGACGTTTCTTGGCCTCCTGGTCTCCCAGCTCCATGCGCTTTGCCAGCTCAATTTCCTCCTCTGCACTGAGCAGAGGCACCTTACCGATTTCCTTTAAATACATACGAACAGGATCTTCGATGGAAATTCCATCCGGAACGGAAAGGTCGATATTCTCAACTTCTACTTCTTCCTCTTCATCTATGAGGATATCGTCATCGTCATCATCGGAAATCCGCAGCACATCAATATTGTTGGCTTCCAGAAAGTCAAGGATTTTTTCAAATTTTTCCGCATCCAGTTCCATGTCATGAAAAAAGTCGCTGATTTCCTGATATTCCAGGACATTCTTTTTCTTTTTCGCCATGGATAACAACTCCTGCAGCTTTTCGATAAATTTACTTTTTTCTTCCATTTCGTTTCATCCTTCCATTCGTTGTTTATATTTTGTCCTTATTCGTTGGAAATATTCAGTTTGCCATGAGGGCTCTTCCCGGCAGCATCCGGCAGCCGTCTCCGGCGGCTGTCATCTACCAGGAAAATTCCACCTTCTGAAGCTGCTGCATGTTCTTTTTATCAGCAACCAGCTTTTGCAGCCCCTCCATATCCGAAGGCTCCAGATGACGGGAACGGTAGCTGATACTGTTCTCTTTCAGTCTTATGACCGTTTCTTTCAGGGCTTTTTCCCGTTCCGGCTGTGTGGTAACCTTCTCCAGCCTTGCATGGAACAGCCCGGCTATCTCCTGCTGCTGTTCCTCCTCATCAAACATACTGATAATTCTGGCAGGGTTCACCACTCCTTCCTCTCTGTACTGGGTAAAAACAGCTTCTGCTGCTTTCCGGTAAAGGTCTTCCGTAAAATCCTCCGGCCCGATATACGGCTCTGTCAGCCGGAACAGTTCCGGTTCTTCCAGAAGCCATGTCAGCATCAGTTTCTGGGACTGCTTCATCCCGTCCTCTTTCGGCTTTTTATTCTTCTCACTGACGCCTGATTTCAATGGGCGGGTATCTCTGGCAATGCCCACTTTTGTTCCCATGTGAAGCACCAGTTTCCGCAGGTTTTCAAATCCCATCTGGTATTTCCCGGCAATGGCTTCTATATAGTTGTTGCGCTCCAGTTCTTCCTCAAATTCCAGCAGCTTTTCAGCAATGGCATTATAAAACGCTGTTTTTCCTTCCGGGTCTTTCAGGTCATAGTTCTGCTCAAGCACCTCAATTTCAAACATAAAACTGTTCTTTGCACCATCAATTCTCCGCTGATACTCTTTTGCTCCCTGGGCTTTGATAAATTCATCCGGGTCTTTATACGGCCTCATGTCTATGATTTTCGCGGTAAGCCCTGCTTCCTTTAATATGGGAATGGCCCGCAGCGCCGCCTTAATCCCGGCTCCGTCGCTGTCAAAGGTACAGTATACCTCTTTGGTATAACGCTTTAAAAGATTTGCATGGCCCTGAGTAAATGCGGTGCCCAGCGACGCCACCGCATTGTCAAATCCTGCCTGATGGAGCGCTATCACATCCATATAGCCTTCGCACAGCAGAATGTAAGGCCTTTTGGAAGCTCTGGCCAGATTCAGGCCATACAGATTCCTGCTCTTGTCAAAAATCATGGTTTCCGGTGAATTCAGGTATTTGGGTTCTCCTTTTCCCATCACACGTCCGCCAAACCCAATCACCCGGTGGTTCACATCCATAATAGGAAACATCACCCGGTTCCAGAACTTATCCTGGCCACCCCGCTTCTCATCAATGGACACCAGCCCGGAATCTTTTAACAGGGAATCCTCATATCCCTGCTGCCTCAGATATTTATATAAATCATCACTGAACTTATTGGCATAGCCCAGTCCGAATTTCTTCATAATCTCCCCGCTCAGGCCCCGGTTTGCAAAATACTCCATTCCCGTCCGGCCCTGTTCCATCCGAAGCTGGGCATAAAAATATTTTGCCGCCGCCTTATTGATTTCCAGAAGCCGGGCCCGCCTGTCTGCTTCCTGTCTGGCTCTGCCGGACAGCTCCTGTTTCGGGAGTTCAATTCCCGCTTTCCCGGCCAGAGTCTCCATGGCTTCCTGAAAGGTGGCGTTTTCGTACTGCATCAGAAATGTAATAACATTTCCTCCGGCTCCGCAGCCAAAGCAGTAATACATCTGTTTTCCCTGAGAGACGGAAAAGGACGGCGTCCGTTCACTGTGAAAGGGACACAGCCCAAAATGCGTACTGCCCTTCTTCTGCAAACGCACATATCCTGAAATCACATCTACAATATCATTGGCAGAACGCACTTCTTCTATTAATTCCTCGGAATAAAAAGGCATTTACTTCTCCTTTCCTGTCCGTACACATGTGAAACCCTGCCATTCGGCCGGTTTGCCACTTTAATTTACCTGCCAGGCTTTCGGCATGAAATATTCTTCAAATTTGGCAATGGCATAGCGGTCTGTCATACCTGCAATATAATCGCAGACCACACGTTCTTTCTTCTCTCCCTGCTCCATCATCTGAAGATACTGTTGGGGCAGGCAGTCCGTATGCCTGTTATAATAGATAAACAGCCGGCTTAACAAATCCTTGGCCCGTTCCTCTTCTCCTTTTGCCACCGGATTCCGGTATACATTCTGAAACATAAATTTCCGCAGGCCCTTCATGGCCTGCTCCACATCCTCCGACATACAGATATCGTTCCTGCCAAGGCTGTTGGTAATAATATTATGTATAAAAGTATCCAGCCTCTTCCGGGTGGTATCTCCGAGAATCTCCCGGTACTCTGCCGGTATGTCTTTCTCAGAAAGCACCCTGCCCCGAATGGCGTCATCTATATCATGGTTAATATATGCAATTTTATCAGAAAGACGCACAATTTTTCCTTCCATGGTAGAGGGCATCAGCCTGGTCTGATGATTCATCATTCCATCCCGTACCTCCCAGGTCAGATTCAGTCCCTGTCCGTCCTTTTCCAGCTTCTCTACAATGCGGACACTCTGCTCATTATGCCGGAACCCGCCTTCGCAGATTTCATTCAGCATATGTTCCCCTGCATGTCCAAAGGGCGTATGCCCCAGATCATGGCCCAGCGCAATAGCCTCCACTAAATCCTCGTTGAGCCGCAGAGCCTTTGCAATGGTGCGGGCATTCTGGGATACCTCCAGAGTATGGGTCAGTCTGGTACGGTAATGGTCGCCCCTTGGCGTCAGAAATACCTGCGTCTTATGCTTCAGCCGCCGGAACGATTTGCAGTGGAGAATCCTGTCTCTGTCCCTCTGAAATACCGGACGGATATCACACTGAGGTTCCTCTCTGTCACGTCCCCTGGAATTCTGGCTCAGCGTAGCAAAGGGGCTTAAATAGGTTCGCTCCAGCAGCTCCATATTTTCTCTGATAAGCATTTCCCATCACCTCTCATATGATATATTCCGCACAAATTCCTCATTTCCTTTATTTTTCACAAAAAATCCGCAGATTTTTACAAAACCCGGACAGAGGAGCAGCCTGACATGAAAAATATGGTCGAAATCCGAGGGTTCCCGGCGCCCTGTCAGTAATTTCCAATCCGCCCTGCAATGGCCTTTGCCAGCTTCCAGGCAGGTGTTTCCATATGCTTTTTCACCTGTTCCAGCTCCTCCCGGATGGAAATTTTCTGAGGGCAGTGCTGTTCGCATTTCCCGCATTTCAGGCACCCGGAAGCATTGGTTGGATTGGTGCGCAGGGTGGTGCACATGAAATAATCTTTCATGCCGCTGAACCAGCTGTCTGTGTACCTGGTATTATATGCGGCAAAACAGCCCGGTATATCCACGCCGCCGGGGCATGGCATACAGTAGCCGCAGCCTGTACAGGGCACTTTCATACATCGGTTGATTTCCCCTTTCACCTGTTCCAGAACCGCCATTCCCTTCTCTGTCATACAGCCCGCCCTGGCCTTTGAAGCAATCCGTACATTTTCTCTCACCTGCGCGGCGTCATTCATGCCCGACAGCACTACCGTTACCTCCGGCTGGTTCCAGAGCCAGCGCAGTCCCCATTCCGCCGGACTGTACCCGGTTTTTTCCAGAATTCTGGCAGCCCTTTTTGGAAGCCCCTGCACCAGACGTCCGCCCCGCAGAGGCTCCATAATGATAACAGGGATTCCTTTTTCATGGGCGCGTTTCAGTCCCCGCCTTCCCGCCTGGGAATGCTCATCCATATAATTGTACTGAATCTGGCAGAAATCCCAGTTATATGCCTCCAGTATTTTCAGAAAATTATCCGTATTTCCATGAAAAGAAAAGCCGATATTCCGTATCTGGCCTTTAGCTTTTTTATCCGCAATCCATTCTTCGACGCCAAGTTCTTTTATTCTTTCCCAGGCCGCCACATCGTTCAGCATATGCATCAGATAATATTCCACATGATCTGTCTGAAGACGATCTAACTGCTCCCTGAAATACCGCTCCATATCTCCCGGCTGTTTCAGATAATAATGGGGCAGTTTTGTGGCAATATTTACCTTATCACGGTGGCCTTTCGCCAGAAATTTACCCAGACAGGCCTCGCTTCCCCCATATGTATAGGCTGTGTCAAAATAATTTACCCCGTTTTCCAGAGCAAGGAGCAGTTCACGCTCTGCCTTTTCCTGGTCGATGGAGGTACCTTTTTTTGAAAAACGTAAACATCCGTACCCTAAAACAGACAACTGCTGCTGATTCTTTGGATTTGTTCTGTATAACATAGTACTCCTTTCCGGTATTTCTTTGCATTTGCGTGGGCATCTTAATTTTTATTCTACAGGAAGACACTTTCGCGCATTAGCGTGACAAGGTTTTTCCTGTAGAATAAGAAGAAAAAGAGCTATTGCTATCTGCAACAGCTCTTCTTGAAATTCAAATGCAGGAGATGGGACTTGAACCCACACGATATTGCTACCACAGGCACCTGAAGCCTGCGCGTCTGCCAATTCCGCCACTCCTGCACAACTGACAATAGCTATTATATCTGCTATGGGGAAATTTGTCAACACCTTTTTTTCATTTTTTTTACTTTTTTTGTAACGGCAGCGGTCAGCCTGCCTGACAGGCGGTCTGAGGCTTGTCTCAAGGGGTGCGGCTGAACTGGTTTTCTTTTTCTTCCAGGCACTTCTCCATAAACTGCAACACTGCTGTTTCGTATGTTTTATAATCCGTCATTGCACTGTTCGCATGGTCGGCATTTTCAATCGTCACCCATCTCCTGGTTCCGGCACAGGACTGATAAAGTTCCTTCCCCATGGACAGGGGCACAATGGTATCCTGTCCGCCGTGGAAAAACAGAACCGGAATATTTAATTTTTGAGCAGCTTCCAGCCCGGTGGCGGCCTCCAGATTGAAGGAGCCAAAGAGACGCGCCCCATACTTCAAAAGCAGATATACCGGTTTTACCGGAAGTCCCATTGATTTCACTGTTTCCATTATGATTGCAGCCGGCCTGGAATAGCCGCAGTCTGCCATAAGGCCCCGGACATTCCGGGGCAGGCCCAGCTCAGAGGACATGATAACAGAAGCTGCGCCCATGGATACCCCCGCAAGGAAAACATCTGTCCAGGTTCCAAATCGCTCCATAGCATATTCACTCCAGGTTTTACAGTCATACCGCTCCATAATCCCGAAAGTGATGACTCTGCCCTGACTCTTTCCATGGGCCCGCTGATCTGTCATAAGAATATTAATCCCGTTCTCCATGCAGGCTCTGAAAAATCCGTATCCGTCCCAGGCCGCTGTTCCGTGGTAGCCGTGGCAGAAAATAACAATCGGCGCACCCTTTTTTATATAATATAATTTTCCATACAGACGAAGACCGTCCTGGGAAAGAACAGAGACCTCCTCATAAGGCCCCTGCTCCATTTTCTCCACAATTTCCAGCATCCGGGTGCGGTGCTGCCGGTAGAGCCTGCTATTGGGAATGCTGCGTACATCGGGACGTTTTTCCGGCGGAAAACAGAAAACATAACGATACAGGCCATACATCAGCAAAAAAACTGCGGCTGCCAGACCGGAGACCCATCCTGCAACGACCTTAAATCTTTTCATCCCCTTCTTCCCTCCCTGCTCTGCTTTTTATTCTCATACATACGGGCGTCTGCTGCTTTTACAACCTCTGCAATATCCCTGCCCTTTCCAGATGCATATCCCACCGCGCCTGATATCTGAACTCTTTTGTCTCTGTTTTCAGCTTCCAGCTCTCTGTGCACCGTCTGTATGATACGCTCCGGCTCATTTTCCTGCGGATTGTCCAGTATCATCAGAAATTCATCTCCGCCAATTCGGTAAATGCGGCAGTCATCACCGGAATGGGCCAGAAGAATCGCTGACAATGTTTCTATGGCCTTATCTCCTGCGGCATGGCCATATACATCATTAATACATTTCAGATTATTTAAGTCCCAGAATAATACCCCTATCCGCTCCATCTTCGGATAATATTCCTCCGACATTTCCACATATTTATTTTTATTGAACACCTTTGTTCCCATATCTGTCTCTTTGAGGCAGGTGAGCTGCGCAATCCGATACGCATCTTCATTGCTGCTGACCACAGAATACTGCAGCATAACCGCAAATACCAGAAGGATAACACTTCTCGGAAACACTTCAAATACAAGAATAATAAAAACCGGATTTTCATTAAAGGGAATGTTCAGCCCGTTCTCCGTAATAATATCCAGATACCAGCTTCTGACATGCTGGCTTTCCAGCAGAAGATTCAAATCACAGATTCCGTAAAAAAAGCTGATAAGGGAGCTGACAAGCATGGTAACCGTATTGACCCCGTACACAAACCAGATGGTACTGCGCCTTCTGTACAAAACAGCAAACAGCAGAGGCGCCACGTACAGCAGCACCGCATGAAAAGATAAAAAGGAGACAATCACTGCCGAGCCCACACAAATCAGCGACAAGAGAAAATATTTAATCCATGCATCGGACAGATTACTCTACAATAAACGACGATTGCCGGAACAAATAATACAAGGTTGGATAAAAAGGCAATTGTAATCAGCCTTTTATCCACCTCAAAAAAACCTGTCACTGTCAGCAGCCACATAAAAGCCGTTGCCATGAGAAACCAGCAGTATCCTTTTATGGTATATCTGTTTGATCTGATTTCCTGATATGTCAGCTCATTCTGATACTGTTCCATGAAATTATCCATCATTTTCCCGCCCTCTCCGCGTCCGTTTCCTCACCCTGACCCTCTATATGCTACCTGGCGTCAATATGCCCCACATTTTTAATCAAAATTGAAATGCTCCCGTCCGGACTGGTGATAAACTCAATATGTTCTCCGTCCCGGTACTGCTCCATGGGAATTTTGATTTCCACTCCGGTATCGGTAGTCAGATGCTGCTTTTCAAATTTACGGGTCGTATGCTCCGACTGCGGCTCAATCCGGACATCCGTTCCCATTTTGTATTTTTCCAGCTTTTCCTGCACTTCTTCTTTGTATTCTTCTTTTTCCCGGAACACCTGATCCAGCACAAAAGGCACGTCTACCGCTCCCGTTTCCGCCAGCTGTTCATGAATAATCTGCTTTGTTTCCATCTGTACCTCAAACTGTTCCCCGTCGTTAAAATACTTTTTCTGCACCGTATCAATGGCACGGGTGACAATGGAAAGCTGGGATTTTGGGGACAGGGCCCCGCTGCAGTTTAAAAACAGTTTTGAAAAATAATTTATCTTTGTCCCGTTGACCTCATATTTCTTCTCCGTCAGGAAAATCGTATAATCTGACAGGCTGATAAGGGCGGCCTCCGACAGTTTCTGGGTCTCTGTGGGAAGAATTGCCCGGAATTTAATAATTTCATTGGTATTTCCAAAAGCATCCGACTGGGTCTGGTGGGTATAGGAGGTTCTGTAATCCATTTTCAGCAGCGCAAGATATTTTTCTCCATCTGTCTCAAACAAAGCTACTACAAAATCCGCCTGAGGAATCTCAATATTTTTATTCATGATTCCATACAGGCGTTCTGCCAGACGTCGGCTTGTTTCCACAAACATTTCATCGCTCATTCCTGCTTCCGCAAAAGCCTGCAGCTGCCGGTACACCTCTGACTCCTCTCTGTGAAACCGGCAGGTTTTCCTGTCATCTGTGGCTGCGACTCTGTAAATATGCTCCCGCAGGAAATCTCCAAAGTCGGAACCGTACTCCAGCAGCGTATCGGAAAGCACCGGCATTCCCACTGTGGAATCCAGGATATGTACAATAACGTTCCGAAGTCTGATTTCTCCTTTTTCCATTTCTGTTCCTCTCTGACGTAAACGCAGGATTTGACGCAGACATATTCTGTTTCCATGCCTGCGCGCAAATCACATAAAGATTATACCGTAAGGGATCCTGTCTCCAGCTCCACCGGACAGTGATCGGAACCGAACACCTCCGTGTGAATTTTCGCATCCACAAGCCTGTCCTTCAAATCTTCCGACACCACAAAATAGTCAATCCGCCATCCCGCGTTTTTCTCTCTGGCTTTGAACCGATAAGACCACCAGGAATACACCTGCTCCAGCTCCGGATAAAAATGCCGGAACGTATCCACATAACCATGGTTCAGAAGAAAGGTAAATCTCTCCCGTTCCTCATCGGTAAATCCTGCATTCTTCCGGTTGGTTTTGGGATTTTTCAAATCAATTTCCTGGTGAGCCACATTCAAATCTCCGCAGTAAATTACGGATTTCTGCTTTTTCAGGCCATCCAGGTACCCAAGCAGAGCTTCCTCCCACTCCATGCGGTAGGGAAGCCTTTTAAGCTCATTCTGAGAATTGGGCGTATAGCAGGTCACCAGATAAAACACCTCATATTCCAGCGTAATCAGCCGACCTTCCATATCATGTTCCTCCTGTCCCATTCCGTAAGAAACGGACAGAGGTTTATGCTTCGTAAAAATGGCTGTACCGGAATATCCTTTTTTCCGGGCATAATTCCAGTATGACTCATATCCTTCCGGCAAATCCAGGGAAATCTGTCCCTCCTGCAATTTTGTTTCCTGTATACAGAAAAAATCTGCGTCCGCTTCTCTGAAAAATTCCAGAAATCCTTTCTGGACACAGGCCCGCAGGCCATTTACATTCCATGAAATAAATTTCATTTCCAACTGCTCCTTTCCGGCTGCACTGCTTCTTTTCCTGATTATAACATCCTTTTCCGTATTTTTCCATCTTTTCCGATACGGATACCCTTCCTCCCCGACAGGGAAACCGCAGTCTGAATTATTTTTCTTCATACCGGATGACTTCTTCTGTATATTTCCGCTCCATCTCATGTCTTGCTTTCCGGTATTCCACGGTTTCAAAAAGTATGGATTTCTTTTGCGCTGTGCTCTCCTTCCGGCAATATTCTCCTGCCGCCTGTGAGTCAGGCTCCCCGGCAGTTCTGCCTTTTGCCTGGTTCTGACAGACCGCCGAACGGACTTTCTGCAAGCTCCTGGCTCTCTGCTGCCGATATTCCCAGGCTGCCTGTTCCCCATAGGCGGCGCAGACTGCATTCTGCAGCATACGTTCCGGCATTCCCAGCCTGTCTGCAATATAAAACGCACAGCTCTCCCCGGCTTCTCCAATCACCATCTTATAGGTGGGCCGCAGCGTCTCCCTGTCAAAGGTCATCCTGGCATTTATCATGCCCTGCGCTGTCTTTGCGTATTCCTTCACCTCCGGATAATGGGTGGTTACCAGGAAATTCGCCCCGGTGTTCCGAAGTTCCTCCAGCACCGCCACCGCTATGCCCATGCCTTCGGCCGGGTCCGTACCGGACCCCAGTTCGTCCATAATAACCAAACTGTCCCGGTCTGCTTCTTCCAGAATTTCCAGTACGCTTTTAATGTGGGCGGAAAAAGTGGAGAGATTTTCGGAAAGGTTCTGTCCGTCGCCGATATCGCACAGATATCCGTTATTCATACAGATATTTCCTTTCCGGCAGGCCGGGTGCAGGCCGCACTGGGCCATCATGCAGTTTAACATCACCGTCTTGATTGCAACGGTTTTTCCTCCGGTATTGGGCCCGGTAATCACAACACCGTGAAATTCCCCGCCCAGTTCAAACTGCAGAGGCACATTGACTGCAGAATCCATCAGAGGATGCCTTGCGTCTTCCAGATATATCCTGCGCTCCGTATTGATATCCGGCTCTGTACCGTTCAAATCCATGCTCAGTTTCCCTTTGGAAAAGATAAAATCCAGCTTTTCCATTATTCTGATATTTTCCTGTATTTCCTCAGCCGCATCTGCAACCATTGCTGTCAGTGTGTACAAAATCCGGTACACTTCATTTTCTTCCTCAATTTTTAACATCTGCAGTTCTTCGTAATATTTTCCCACAGCAGCCGGTTCCACAAACAAAGTATTTCCCGTGGCCGATTTGTCTGCCACGCTCCCCGAAATCTTCCCTCTGTATTCTTTTTTCACAGGTACGCATATTCTTCCGTTCCGGAGGGTACAGTAACTGTCAGCCATATAGTTCTGATTCGCCCGCATTATCTGCTCCGCTTTCTGCTTCATCTGCTCCTCACATTTTGTTATCCGGCTCCGAATCTGATGAAGTTCCCCGGAAGCGTAATCATCCACCGCTTCACTGCGAATCTGCCTGCTGATTTCTTCCCCCAGTTCTTCCGCCACATACAGATTTTCTTCATAATATGCCAGCGGGTTCTCATACATTTTCCCCCTGTCCAGATAATCTTTCAAACGCCGGATGGCTGTGATTCCTTTTTCCATCCGCTCCAGCTGCCAGGGCGTCAGACAGTCCCCTTTCTCAGAAATCGCCAGGATTTCCCTGATTTCTTCCACCTCCTGCAAAGGCGGCATACCCAGTTTCTCCAGCAGCTTCCTGCTGTTGGTAGTGTCTCTGATTTGTTTTCGCAGTTCTCCCTCCTCCAGAATAAAAGTTGCCTGCCTTATTTTTTCTCTGGCAGACTCCGTCATTGCAAGACCCATCCACAAATCTTTTACTTTATCAAATTCAATCTGTTTTTCAAAATTCACGATTCTTTCCCTCTCTGTCAGTTTTTCTATGGCCATACAAATCCCTGAGCTGCGCATCCTGCCCGGAGGGCTTTTCTCTTACAGGAAATACTTGCGTGCTTTAGCGTGACAAGGTCTTTCCTGTAGAATAAAAAAAACATGGCCATACAGCCATGCTTTCCTATCGTCCGCTATAATACAGGAACGCGTCCCTGTTCTCCCCGGAGTTCCATTGACACACATGATGATTCAGCAATTGTAAGGCGAAATTATGACAGGCCCGTTCCATCCTGAAAATGGACAGACTTCCAGACGAAAGCAATACCTGTCTGTGCAGTATTTATTTTGCTGCTTTCTCCATTACAATTGCAATTAACATACATGTTCCTCCTGAAATAATTTTTGTCAATTATACATGCAAAAATTTTTTCTGTCAAGGAAAAATGAAACGGTTCTTTTCTTCAGATATTTTTCCCGGCGTTCATTTCTCCAGCCTGCGTCATTTTTACAATGCCATACGGTATATTTCTTCCACATCATCCTGATACAGTATTTCAGCCGACCCTTTCTGTCCTCCGCAGGCTTTTGCACACCGCACAGCTATTTCATGAATCTGTTCTTCCGTCGGCGCTATGCCTGATTCTTTCATATTGATAAATGGATTATATCAAAAAAAGCAGATTGAAAATATGAGTTTGGAGACTTATAATATAAATATAAAGACAAAACGGCGAATATTTTTATAATAAATCAGTTTTCAGTAATCGCAGAAGAAGCCCTGACATAATGTGGGAGGACATACAATGAATCACTCGTTTATACAGGATGCAAACGCAGTGGAACAGATTGACGGGATTACATATGAGTTCCCATACACCATGCATGAAAGAGATTTGACCAGTTTTACGATTCCCTGGCACTGGCATGAAGAACTGGAATTTAATTATGCGTATAAAGGTTCTGTTATTGTGGAAACGGTAAACCGGACGTATGCTATCCGGCAGGGAGAAGCCTGTTTTATCAATACCAATATAATGAACACAAAGAGGAAAGCGGAAGGGACGTCCTCCGCCATTGAACACGCCCACCTGTTTCACCCCATCCTGCTTGCAGGGCATTACCGCAGCATTTTTGAAACGAAATACCTGAACCCGGTCCTGCAGAATCAATCCATTGAAGTTATTATCATAAAAGAAGATACAGAAAGCAGGAAAGAATTCCTGGAACTTTTACACTCCTTAACCAGGATGCGCCAGGCTGTTCATACCCATGAACGCATCAAAGATATTTTAAGTTTTATCCATAAACATTATCAGGAAAACATAACGGTTGCCAGCATCTCCGAGTATGCAAACATCAGTCCGAAAGAATGTATCCGCTCGTTTAAGAATGCCTTTCACCAGACGCCTGTGGATTATCTCATTCATTACCGGATTGAACAGGCAAAACGTCTTTTGCGGGAAACAGATGAATCTGTCACAAATATAGCGTTTATGACAGGCTTCCATAACAGCGCTTATTTTGGAAAAATGTTTAAAAAACTGACCGGAATGACGCCAGGGAAATTCCGGCAGACCCACAAAACAGTTTTTCCGCTGTAAATTGCCACCTGCGCCTGGCAGGCCCATTTGGTATACAGAAGTTATTCTGAATCTGAACAAATATGAAAAGGATGATAAAATTGAGAAGAAAAGAACGTGAAATCAAAAACATCAATGATATTTTTGCCGTAATCGAATCCTGCGATGTGATACATATTTCCATGGTGGACGAATCCGGTATGCCATACGGAGCCGCCCTGAATTTTGGCTTTGACCGCCGGGGAACAGAGCTGGTTTTATATCTGCACAGTGCAGAAGAAGGCAGGAAAACAGACATCTTAAAGAAGAACCCCAATATCTGGTTCCAGATGGACTGCAAAAATGAACTTGTTTGCGGCACACCGGACAACCCCTGCAGCTACAGCTTCAGATACAAAAGCGTTGCGGGAAGCGGCCGCGTTGTCTTCCTCACAGAAACAGCTCAAAAGGAACACGCTCTGAACCGTATCATCCAATGTCTTACAAAGTCAGGGAATTCTTTTGATTTTCCGCCGCAGGCACTGGAAAAAACCTGTATCTGGCAGATTGTATCAAAGGATTTTACCGGAAAGGAACACTTCTCGTAATGGGAATTGCCTTGCTGGCCCTCTCTCAGACCCTTGGCGGTTCTTCGGTAAAGGATTTTCTCTCCGGCCTTTTACTTGGTTTATCCGCAGGTGAAATGCTGGCCGGCGTTTATTTCGTGGGAAAAAATGTGGCGGACGCTAAACCGTTTTCACCTGTCAGGGGACAGGGCCTTTCCTGCAAAACAGGAAAAGAACCTGTTCCTTCACATATCTGTCTGCCCCTCCGTTTCTGAGCCTTTGTCATCAGAAACGGAGGCCGAAAAACTCCCCGTATCCTGTCCGGAACGCTCAGCTTCCTCCCGGCTCTCATTGGGCAAATCTGTGGGCTTTGAAATTTCAAGGCTCATGGTTGTCTCCATTCCCCCTGTGTGCACAGTCACCACCAATACCCTGGAGCCGTCCGGTTTCACAATAATATCCGTGTCCGTTTCGGAAGTTATATTCTCCTCTGATATGGATTTTTTCTCCCTTTCCCGCTGTTCTTCCGGTTTTTCCAGAGAAAATTTTTTCCTGCTTTCTGTAATATCCCTGTTCTTCTGGTTCCCTCTGTTATAAATATCCGGTAAAAACATCTGACCTGCTGTATAACCTGTTACTTTCATGTACATTTCGCCTCCTGTCTCCGGGTTATACCGGTTTTATCATTTTATATATCGGAATCCGGAAGACATATGAACAGCTTTTTTACTATATCGGTGTTCCTACTTCAATCAGATTGCCGTCCAGATCATAAAAGCGTATGACCTTCTGCCCCCATCTGTGGGTCATAAGCCTGTTCACATACCGGACGGAAGGATACAGTCGTTCCAGTTTTTCCAGAAACCCTTCTATATCCGGTTCCTCAAAATACAGTTCACAGGAATTATTTTCTGCAATAATATCTTTTCCCAGAAATTCCTTCCAGATTTTTTCATCCTGGAGCACAAGGCCTTCCGTCAGAATCATATTACCCTCGTTGTCAAGTATCATATCGAGTCCGAACAGTTCATGATAAAACTGTCTTGATTTTTCAATATCTTTTACGACAATCAGAATATTTTTTAATTTCATTGATTTTTTCCTCCTGAACTGCGGTTGTAAAACAACTGTTTTACAGTCCCTGACTTTGAAACAATTGTTTCATTTCTTCCGAAGATTCCTGCATTCCTCTCTGAAACCATACTTCTGTCCAGCCATACAGGCTATATGCCACAAATGCTTTCGCATAAGCCTCTCCGCCGGGCAAATCCGGCCTTAATCCCATAATGTCCAGAATAACGTCCTTCAGTAAATAAATAAGATGACGTTCATTCAGCAGTTGATAAAAATCTCTGTGCTGCTCAAAATGTTCGAATATCATACCAATCACCGCGCTGAGAGGCATGTTGTTATTCTGCTCCCAGTCATTTTTCCATCCGTAAAACAGCTGATTGATATATCCCCTGAGAATATCTTCCTTACTGTTAAAATTGCGGTAAAAAGAAGCCCGGCCAACGCCTGCACTGCCGCACAGTTCACTGATGGAAATATCCTCAATTGCCTTATCCTTCAGCAGTGCCAGGAGAGATTTCGTGATATGCTCTGTCACATAAGTATTTCTTCCTTCATTGCTCATGGGTGATACAGTTTCCCCGTTTTGTCTCATTTTTTTCCTCCTGTTGACATTTCAAATATGGATGATACAATTGTATTGGCGATACAGATATCTCACCGAAATCGTAACATACAGGATTTCAAAAGTCAAGAAATCAGAGAGGAATGATAACATGATAAGAAGCGAGGAAAGCGACGCTGCCGCGCGGGAAATGTTCGGAGCAATGGCTGGCAAAGAACTCAAAGCAGAATTCGGCACTCCTGAATACGAAGAAGAAATCCGGGACATTTCCCCTCTGCTCTGGATAAACGAAGACAGTGTTCCCACGCTCCTGGCATATGGGAAATATGATAAAATCCAGCCATACGAAGGCTCCCGGAGACTTCTGAAGGCCCTTGAGGACAACAAGGTGCCCCATGATTATTACTTATGTGAGCATTCGGGCCACGGCCTGCAAAATGACAATCAGATATATGGCGCATATATGCGGAAAATACCGGAATATCTTGATACTTATATGCCAGTAAAATAGCTTCTTTATTCTCTCAGATTTCCCTTCCGGATATTATCCCGGATGATTCTGTCTGTCACTTCAAACAGTTTATCCGAACCCGCTCTGGTCTTACGCTGTCTTTGGTACACCTGCTCAGCAGTAACATTGTGCTCCCGCCAGTCACTGCCGTTGTTGCTGTTATTCAGTAACAGCGGCTGGAGATTGTCCATGGCATGGGCAAACTTCGATTCCGCAGTTTCATATGTCTCGAATTCATCAAATAATGCTGTGAATTCTTCCTTCTGTTCTTCGGGCAGCATGGAAAATATCCGCTCTTTGGCGGCGTCTTCTCTGGCTTTCTGTGTTTTCAGCCCTTCCGTATCATATGCATAGGTATCTCCTGCGTCAATTTCAACAATATCGTGAATCAGGCACATTAACATTACCTTTGCAATATCCACCTCTTCATTGGCATATTCTTTCAGCAGATATGCCATCACTGCCAGATGCCATGAATGTTCAGCATCATTTTCATTTCTTCCGTGTGAAGATAAATGAGTCTGTCTGAATATATTTTTTACCTTGTCTATTTCCAGAACAAATGCTATCTGCTTTTTTAACCGTTCTTCCATGTCATCACCTCTCCGAATCGCAATTTTATCTTTCGTCCGTATGCAAACTTCTGTGGTTATCATATGATAAAAGATACGGAACGATTTGTTTTATGAATCACACACACGCCTGCAATAAACACACATGCAAAAAATATTACTAACCCCCAGAATATACCGCCCGAAATATCTGGCTTATTATAAAGAATAAAGTCTGGCAAATTCGCAACGGCATGAGCTATAATACATACCCATAATGACTTAAATTTATAAAATATATACCCGAAAACCAATGCCATCAATGCCGCACCCGTTACCAGCAAAAATCCGCCTGCCACAAAATGCATCAGGCCAAACAAAACAGAACTCACTATAATAGCTGTTACTGCATTTGTGGTCTTTTCAACTCTTGTATATACAATTCCTCTAAATGCAATCTCCTCTGCAACAGGAGCTATTACTAATAAATTAGCTACCATCATTACGGTACCGGACAGTGGGGTTATTTCATTATAAAAATCAACTGATTTGGATATCATCATTGAGACCATTCGCCGAACCTGCTGCCATAAATACTATTGATAACAGCATTTGTAAAATTATTGTTAATCCGGAATACAAAACAAAATAAGTCATTG
Source organism: Lachnospiraceae bacterium JLR.KK002 (assembly GCA_036941025.1). Lineage (NCBI taxonomy): Bacteria > Bacillati > Bacillota > Clostridia > Lachnospirales > Lachnospiraceae > Lachnospiraceae bacterium JLR.KK002. The sequence goes on along the minus strand of JAYMNP010000001.1, from coordinate 403,749 downwards.
CCTTCCATATACCTTTCATACTTTCAACCCTTTCATTACTAAAGTAATCTCTATAACGGATGCAGCATACTGACATCATTCAAATTTCATTTCCTGTTTTACCATACACAGTTCCTATATTCCACTTATATTTTTCTTTCTTCAGACGACTGCCATTTTATAGCAATTCGCCTGAAGTATTATCACAATTTCAAACTCTCCAAATCCAGCAGGGGAACCAGCACGCCGCCTATACTGGCAATTTGCTGAATATACTGCGTACTCCCGGTTCGTATAAGATATGGCAACGGATTCAGGCACTGAGGCGGCACATCGCAATACCGCTCTATGCTGTTGCATGGCAATGCCAGAAATCCATTTTCCAGATTGACAATAATAAAATACTCGAGTCCCCACAGCCGGTTAAACAGATACAGAAACAGAATATTAAAGAGGCACTGGCGTCCGAGGTTTACCATCATGGCACGCAGGGCGTCCCCTGTAGCCTGAAAAGTACACATCATGGACATCTGTATCGCCATAAAAGGCACCACCCACGCATATGCCCGCAAAAACGCAACTCCCACTTCAATAATCTGCACATCACTTGTAAATGCCTTTATAAAAGCCGGTGCCAGCCACAAAAACGGCACCAGCAATACCAGACACAGACATACTTTTTATCTCCACTATAATTCACTTGATGAACTTCTGGGCAGACTTCAGACAGAAATGACAGTCAAACGCATTAGGGTACGGTGGTAATGTTACAACCAAATCTACCGTTCCACTTTGTATGACAATTCCTCTATAAATCTCATTGATATTTCCGGATTTTAATGCAACATTGCTCCCACAATTCACAGGCATTTCATATAATGGCGTCTATAATACATTCCAATATCCTGCTTTTTTTGATCCTACTCTCTCAATATAGCCATTTTCACGCAGAAATGAAATATTGTTATCTACAGCTGTTTTGCTAACTCCTAAGATTTTACGAAGTTCTTCAGCCGTTATGTTGGGATTGTCCCTCATTTCTGTCAGAATTTTCCTTCTTCTTACATTTAAAGTTTTTTTATTTCCAACCTTATTCGAGGCTTTTTTAATTTTTTTCAATGGTATTGTTACAACAATTGAATTTTCTCTAAATGCAAACGCCTCTTTACCATAAATTTCCGTTATTTCAGGGACTCCCCGTCCTGATTTCTCACTTATATGCAATTGCAGAAATATCTCCGACAGCTTTTCATTCACAGGCACAGACTCCCCCAAATAAAAGCCTTCCATTGTCTGTGCGGGTGGTAGAGAGCCTCTTGATAAGATTTCTATCCTGTCAGAAAAAACGGAAATCATCGGTTCGTTTCCCTCTGTCCATTTGTTATGCAGGACAGCATTGATGATTGCTTCCCGAAATGCCTTGTTATCAAACAGCGGCACCTCTTTCCTTTCCACAACCCTGTCTGTTTCATCTGCCTGTATGATATATAGATACTCTGAGAGGAAAATGAGAATCATCCGAAAGCAGCTGCGCCAATAAATTAAATTGTCCTTCTTCATTGCGCAGACCTAAATTTTTTATAAAGGTTTTATCATTTAAAACGATTCCTTTTGATCCATAATATCCAAACAATTTTTAGAAAGTAAGTTCCTGATATTTTGCCGGAATTGTTTCTATGGTTTCTGTTCTCCCATCACCACTTTACAACTTTTCCATAAAAAATGTCATACAGGACTTTCTGATGTATAATAAGTTTGCAAACAAAAAAATACGAAAGAAAGTGATCCTGTACGACAAACTTATTATACAACGAAAAAACTATAATTGGTAGACTTTATCATTATTTTTACATTTATTTTGAGACTTGTTCCATTCCTACGGCTGAGACATTAATCCTGCTTCTTTTGTCCATACTGACACTGGAGTCAGCGGATTCCATCCGTTTCCTTTACAGGCATTTCCTGTCGAAGCTTACAGATAAATCCCTGAATGCCTTTTACTATGCCTGCTCCTATGCCAAAGTGGACTATTCCAGGTTTATCAATGCAACAGCATCCATGGCTTTGAAGCTGATCCCGGAAAACCTTAGGACACAGCCTGTCTTTCTATGTATTGACGACACTATTGTCCCCAAATATGGAAAGAAATTTGAGGATGTCTCAAAACTCTTTGACCATTCCGCGCATAACGGCAGCGGCTACCTGAACGGGCACTGCTTTGTGAGCGTCATGCTCTGCGTGCCGGTGTGGGATAAGGACAGGATTGTTTACCAGGCGCTGCCGCTTTCCTACCGCATGTGGCAGAAAAAAGAGTCCAAACTGGAACTTGCCGCTTCCATGGTACGGCAGGTCATGCCTGAGTTATCGGAAAAGAAAAATGTAATCATCCTGTGCGACAGCTGGTACACTAAAAGCTCCCTGGTTTCTGTCGTGGATGAATACCCGAACCTTGACCTGGTCGGAAATGCAAGGTACGACTCTGTCCTTTATGACCTTGCCCCGCAGCCGACCGGAAAAAGGGGGCGGCCTGCAAAACACGGGAAACGCCTTTCAGCGGATAGGGATTTTACACTTTCGGACGAAAAAATAGGCGGCTACTATATTGGAACACGCCGTGTCCTTACAAATATTTTCGGCACAAGGGAAGTCCTTGCCTATGTGACAGCCACAGAGAAGGAAGGCGGTTCCAGACGCCTGTTCTTCAGTACGGCCTTCCCAACACAGCTGCAGATTTTTTGTGCATGGCAGGAAAAGGTTCCTCTGAACCAGACGGGAAGTGCATGGATGAACTACATCCCCTTGTTCCTATATTCATTCAGATGGAATATTGAAATCGGCTATTACGAGCAGAAAACCTTCTGGTCGCTATGCAGCTATATGGTGCGTAGCCGGAGAGGGATTGAAATGCTGGTCAATCTGATCAACATAGCTTACTGCGCGATGAAGCTGCTGCCATACCAGGATGAAACATTTTCAAAATACCGTAAGGAAAGCGTACAGGATTTCAGGTTTGCACTCAGCGAAAGGATCCGGCAGGAGGTATTTTTTGCCACTTTCGTAGAAAAGAGCGAAAGTATAATAAAATCATCTGCCCTTATGAAAACCTTGAAATACCTTGTCTGGCAAAAGGGCTATTATTTGTAAAAGTTGTAAACTGGTGTTCTCCCATCAAGTATCTTAAAAAGTTCAATCTCCCTCTTAGGATAGTCCCTGATATTGCATTTCGATGATCCAATTCTTATATACCGCTCTTCCTTAAATGCAGTAGGTATCTCAAACGCCGCAGGTATGACCAGTACGACAACTTTCTTTTGCTGAATTTCAATTTCCTCAAAAGAAAAATTCAGGCTCAGAGAAAGATTTCTCGCCAGATAATTCTGATATGGTTCTTTATTGTAGTCGCAATATTGATTGAATGTCGTTCCAACTATTTCATGATCCTCATCTTTAACTCCCTATATAAAATAAGCATATTTTTTATAGTGGAACGCTGCAGCGTTTGATAACGCGGAAACATACTCTCCTAATGTTTCCGGTTGAAACCAATTCTCTTTAAATTCAAACCATTCCTTTTCATCATTCATGGCGCATAAATCTAATACAATCTGTTTTATATCCATTGACAATCTCCTCGATACGAATTTATTCCCAACTTTATTTCCTATTTTTTTAATTATAACACGTTGGGAATAAAGTTGGAATAAAAATTTATATTAATATTAGTTTCAACTTGATATATTATTTTTCGTGACAATAAAATTCCTTCAAAACTGTAAACAAGATAGTCCACATGATTTTCATGGAAAGTAATAAATTCCATTTTTGTATCTGAATATGACAGTAAAAAGACACTGTTCATATCTGCAATTGCTTCACTTTTCCAATCAGAAAGAATATTACCGTTCTCGTCGATTTCCGAAACATGTATCGTACAAAGAGAGTTGCTCCATTTTCCGCAAGTAACAAAACATTTATCTCTGGTAACTGTCGGATATCCATTCCATATATTTTCAAGAATATACTGTTTTCTTGTTTTATATAATCCGTTTTTATCAAACTGATAAACAAACAATTTATCATATTTTTTATGGTTGAATAAATCAATTTGATAGGAGCAACATTGATTATTTAGGCAGAATATCGCATCCATTCCAAGATCTTTGCGTACTATCTCTTTAGTAATGCGAAAACGATTTTGCAATGGAAGAACAATTTCGCCCTCACGCTCTGTGCTGGTTGAACTAAGGCTCACCCAAGCCGTATTATCCTGTGCTGTCAAAAACTGGGGATTTACACCTTTATCTTCAGTAAGTGCATTAAGTAGCTCAAAATTATTATCCAAAAATAAATAGTCGATGTGATAACGGCTTTGACCATCGTCACACTTAACAGCAAAAACCCATTCCTCATTCATGCAGTCCCAAAAATGATCACAAACACAAATAGGTTTATTGGCAAGGACTGTAATAGCCCCGTTTTCTTTTTTTACCTGATAATGAGTTAAAGAGGTTTGCAATTCATTCATTATATTTACCTCCGACAATAATAAATTCCGATTGGATTTTCACAAAATCTAAGGGATTTAATAACTCTTATATTTTGTTTTCATGAACTGCTCTAACTACTGAAAACATTAAATTTGTGCAAGGTGAGCATTCCCTTATGTTATTTTCTCCCTCTTGCTGTTATGAACCCTAATGAGGGAAACTTTAAGGGAAAGAAAAACCTATGTTACATTCTACGGATTGACTGTAACAAAGCAGAGAAAGGATTAAAAAACACAGCATGGACAGACCATGTACTAAATGCACTGGCAATAGATAATCTGCTTGAAACATGCAACCCATCGGACACCGATGGGTTTGTTTTATCTCAACAACGAAATACAGATATTTATAGATGCAGAGGATAATCAGGAAAGTTTGACATAAAAATGCTTAAAATCTTTTACAAAATGCTTTTAAGCATTTTTCATTTTGCTTTTTAATCTCTTTCAAAATGCCAAAAGAAATATATATCCAAAAGAGCTTATTATTTATACAGAATAAAATTTCTCCAAAGTCGAGAGCATTTTCTCTTGACTGACAGGTTTTGTCAGATGTGCATTCATTCCTGCATCAGTTGTCCTTCTTATATCTTCACTATATGCGTCTGCTGTCATAGCTATTATTGGGACTGTTACAGCGTCAGTTCTTGGCAATGTCCGGATTGATTTTGTAGCGGTCAGACCATCCATCACAGGCATTCTCACATCCATTAACACAGCATTAAAAGTATTCTCAGGCGAATTATTAAAAATATTAACAGCAATCTGTCCATTTTCTGCCGTCATTACTTCAATCCCTTCATCTTCCAGCATAAATTTTGCAATTTCCATATTCAGTGGGGTATCTTCAACTAACAGGACTTTCATGCCGTCCAGATGGGCGTTCCGTTCCTGTATGCTTTCCATTTTATTCTCTTTCTCTGCAATGCCAGACATTATCCCTGTATCAAATGTTACCTCCACAGTAAATTTACTGCCAACTCCCGGCTTGCTTGCTACCTTGATAATCCCCCCCATCAAATCAACCAGTTTTTTTGTAATAGCCATTCCCAATCCGGTTCCCTTATACCCATTGCAATTTCCGCTATTTTCCTGTGTAAAGGAATCCCAAATTTTTTCCAAAAAATCCGGTTTCATACCAATTCCGGTATCCTCAATCTCAAAATGGTATGTCGCCTTTCCGTCTCCAGCAGAAACCTCCTTTACCTGAAAAAAGATTTTCCCTCCATCCGGGGTAAACTTAATGGCATTTGATAAAATATTGATAAGTACCTGACGCAGATGTAATTCATCGCCAATTAGCAGAGGATGATGGAATATACCAAACTCCCTGACAAAATCCACCTTTCTCTGTGCCAGCAGACTTTCTGCAATTAGTGCACAACCGTTAATCACCTCACGTATATCCATCCGTTCATGGTTCATAACCATTCTGCCGCTTTCAATCCGGCTCATATCCAAAATATCGTTAATCAGGGATAGCAGATGTTTGGAAGAACTGTCAATTTTCCCTAGACAATCAAGAACCCTATCTTTATCATCAAAATGTTTCATGGCAATACCTGTCATTCCAATAATGCCATTCAGGGGTGTCCGTATATCATGGGACATATGGGATAAAAAAGCACTTTTTTCCCTGCTGTTGTTCTCTGCCCGCAAAACGCTCTCTTGTAATGACAGATTTTCTGTTTCCAAAACCGCAATTTTCTTTTTTAACTTTTTCACTGTTTTCTTCTTTTTCATAGCTCCTCCATTCCAGTAATTATCTTGTTTACACAAGTTATTTTATACGATTTCCATCTGATAAACCATAAAGGGCAGATAACAAGTATGTTAAAACTGCGTTAAAAATATGCCGGGCATAGCCCTTATACGGGCTGTTTTCCGGCATATATTTATCTTTATTATTTTTTAGAAAATGCAATCGTTACCACCGTTCCCACATCCACAGTACTTTCCAGACTGAGCTTTGCATGGTGGTACAGAGCACCATGCTTTACTATGGCAAGACCAAGACCTGTTCCACCTACCTTTTTGGAATGGCTTTTATCCACCCGGTAAAAGCGTTCAAACACCCTGTCCTGATGTGATATAGGAATCCCGATTCCCGTATCACGCACAATCACATTCACGCCATCTCCCGTCTGGTTTACCAAAACATCCACCGTACCATTTTCCTTGTTATATTTAATCGCATTGTCACAAAGGTTATAGAGCATTTCCTCCAAAATTTTATGCACGCCTATAATCTCTGCCCTGCCGCCAATCAAATGAAAGGTAATATTCTTCTTATCGGCTTCTTTTTCCAACCGTCCGATTACTTCCTTTGACAATTCATATAAATCCACCGTTTCCTTTTCATAAGGAATACTCTGCCCGTCAAGTTCAGAAATCTTAATAATATCATTGACTAACGTAATCAGCCGCTGTGCCTCATCATAAATGGATTTTGAAAAGTCAGTCACATCATTTTCCGGAACATCGCCTGCTTTCATCAGTTCGGCAAAGCCAGAGATAGACGTCAGCGGAGTTTTCAGTTCATGGGAAACATTTGCCGTAAACTCCCGGCGCAGCATATCCCTTTTTTCACGTTCCGTAATATCCAGAATAACCACAACGGCCCCAATTACGGATTCCTTCTCATAAACCGGATTGGCAATCAGACTGTAACTGCGTTCCTCCCGCACCATCGTATTCTCTGCCTTTATTCCTGACAATACATCGGATATAACGCCTCTGAACTCTTTTGCCCGGCAGAACAACAGGACACTCCTGTCTGCCGGAGGGGTAATCTCAAGCAGGTTTAATGCGGCAGAATTATAGGTCAGGAGATTGGCGTCTGCATCAATAACCAGAAAGCCCTCACTCATATTTTCTGTAATAAGGTTAAATTCTTTCTGTTTTTTGCGGGCGTCCGCAAGCTGTTCCCCTATCGTTTCTTTCTGGTCTGCAATTTTCCGTAACAGAGGTGTTAATTCCTCATATGTGTCATTATTTTCCGGTATTTCCAAATCCAGTTTGTTAATTGGTTCTATAATGGCTTTTGATACCCTTGCGGAAAGCACCAGTGTTAAAATCAATGCGACAAACATAATGAATAAAATCGGCTGAAGCATCCCCATCAGAATGGTTACTACCGTATACTGTTCTGTCGAAACCCGCAGTATGCTGCCATCGGAAAGCCGTATGGCATAATTCACTGTTTTTTCCGTCAGGGTTTTGGAGTACCTCGTACTCATGCCCTTCCCCTCTTTCATTGCCGTTTTAATTTCATCCCTGTCGGCATGATTATCCAGTTCGGACACATCTGCCCTGCTGTCGAACAATACCGTTCCATTTTCATCAATCCATGTGATACGGTTATTTCCGGCAAGTCTGTTATTCTTGTTATCAAAACTGTCAAAATATCCGGCTCCCTCATTTTCAAGAGCATGTGCCAGAAAGCCGGCCTCATTGGCAAGCTCTTTCTGTATCTGCTTTTCAAAAAAATGAAACAAAAGCCCCATAATCAATGCAATGGTAGCTGCCAATACAAGACAGACGGTAAGCAGTGACGAACGAAAAATTTTTTTATTCATTCCAATCGCCTCCTAATTTATAACCGATTCCTTTTATAGTCTGAATGAGTTTTCCGGCATCCCCCAGTTTTACCCGCAGTTTCCGGATATGCACATCCAGCGTCCGGGATTCTGTATAATATTCCCCCCAGACACTGGTTAAAAGCCTGTCACGTTCCACTACATTGCCCTCTGCCTCCAGCAGAACCATCAACAGCAGATATTCCTTATAGGAAAGCGATACCGCTTCCCCTGATACCGTAATAATATGTTTTGCAGGATTAACATACAGCCCGCCAATCGTATACGTTCTGTCATCCTGCGTTTTTTGGGAACGCCTCAGTACCGCCCGGATCCTTGAAATCAGTTCCATCGTTCCAAAAGGCTTTGCCACGTAATCATCCGCTCCCATATCAAGGCCTGTGACCTTATCAAATTCACTGCCCTTTGCGGTAAGCATAATCACAGGGATATGCGCAGTCGCTGCATTACCTTTCAGTTTATTCAGAATCGACAACCCGTCTTCTTCCGGCAGCATAATATCCAGCAAAACCAATTCCGGCAGTTCCGTATTTAGTCCCTGCCAAAATTCCTTTGGAGAAGAATGCCCCTGTACTTCAAATCCCTCTTTTGACAGCGCATAGCATACCAGCTTTCTTATATTATCATCATCTTCCAGCAGATAAATCATGTTAACCGATTCCTCCTTTGGTGGAGCTTTCCTTATTTTCAGGTCTTTTCCGATGCTCTCCGGTAATGGAATAAATAACCCATTCCGCAATATTTTCTGCATGGTCGCCAATCCGCTCAAAATATTTTGCAATCATCAGCAAATCCATAAGAGCCTCCGCATCGTCGTGTCTCTCCGTTATTGATTTTATCAACTCCCGCTTTACCTTGTCAAATAAATCATCCACGATATTATCATGTTCAATTACCAGCCAGGCAATATCCAGATTCATTTTTACAAAAGATTCAATACTTTCTGACACCATTTTGATCGCTGCTTCTGCCATTTCCCGGATATGGGTTTCGCCAAGCGTTCCCTTTTTTGCCACATAAGGTGCAATCTCCACAATATCCGATGCCTGATCTCCAATCCGTTCCATATCGGATATCATTTTCAAAGCGGCTGAAACAACTCTCAAATCTTTTGCCACGGGCTGCTGCTGCAAAATCAGTTTCAGGCAGAGGGTTTCGATATCACGCTCTTTTTTATCAATCTGCGTATCCGCATCCAGACACATATTTTTGCTGTTTTCTTCATTATCCGTAAGATATTTTACCGCATTGGTAATTGCCTCCTCGCATAAGGCTCCCATGGTAACAAGTTCTGTATTAAGCTGCGATAACTGTCTGTCAAATTTATTCCGCATTATCCAAACCTCCCTGTAATATAATCCTCTGTCCTCTGGTCAGACGGTGTGGAGAACATGGTCTGCGTATCATCAAACTCCACCACCTCGCCCAGCAGGAAGAATGCTGTCTTATCTGCAATCCGCACTGCCTGCTGCATATTGTGGGTTACCATAATAATCGTATATTTTTCCTTCAGTTCCATTGCTAAATCTTCAATCTTTGAAGTGGAAATAGGGTCAAGGGCAGACGTCGGTTCATCCATCAGAAGGACTTCCGGCTCTACCGCCAGTGCCCTTGCAATGCAGAGCCTCTGCTGCTGGCCGCCACTCATGCCCAATGCACTCTTTTTCAAACGGTCTTTGCATTCCTCCCAGATTGCCGCCTGCGTCAGGGAACGCTCCACGATTTCATCCAACTTAACCTTTGATTTGATTCCATGTATTCTTGGACCATAGGCAATATTATCATAAATACTCATTGGAAACGGATTCGGTTTTTGAAAGACCATGCCAACACGTTTCCGCAAAATGTTTACATCAATCCCCTTGTAAATGTCAATGCCGGAAAGCATAATTTCTCCTTCGATACGGCAGCTTTCCACCAAATCATTCATCCGGTTCAATGTTTTCAGATAAGTGGATTTTCCACAGCCAGAGGGGCCAATCAGCGCAGTGATTTTCTTTTCCGGGATTTCCATGTTGATACTTTTCAGGGCATGGCTCGCACCATACCATAAGTTTAAATTCTTTGTCGTGATAATGTGTTCCATAACTTTAACCTCGTTTCTGTTTCAGTCTAACCGCCGCTATCTTTGCCGACATATTGATAAGAAAGGTAAGTACAAGCAATATAGCGGCAACCGCAAACGCAACATCAAACTGCCCGCGCTCTTTCGCATATACATACATGGCAACGGTCAGGGTAGAACCCGCATTTCCCGCCTGCACTGCCTCTGGTACGGACAGCAGTTCATTTGCCATCCCTGCCGTAAAGAGAAGTGCGGCACTTTCACCTACCACTCTGCCCACCGATAAGATACAGCCGGTAACAATCCCATCAATGACACAGGGAATGACAACTGTACGAATCATATACCATTTGCCTGCCCCTAATCCAAGCGAACCTTCCCGGTATGCTTTTGGCACCGTTTTCAGGCTTTCCTGTGTGGTGCGTATAATCGTGGGCAATGTCATGATTGCCAGGGTGAGCGAACCGGCCATCAGACTGGTTCCCAGAGAGAAAAACTGCACAAACAGGAGCATTCCCACCAGTCCATATATAATTGATGGGATTCCGGCAAGGGTTTCTGTTGCCAGTTCAATGACCCGTACCAGTTTTTTATTCTTTGCATATTCGTTCAGATAAATCGCAGCCCCTACCCCAAGCGGCAGTACAATTACAAGCGTTATGATAATGATATATAAGGTATTCAGGATGTTTGGCAGAATCCCGACCGTACCACGCAAAAGGCTTGGTTTCGTAGAAACAAGCATCCATGAGATATGTGGAATGCCCCGGTACAGGATATATCCAATCAGTCCGAGCAGGAGAGAGCAAATCAATCCTGCTGATAAAACCATCATCAGCTTTAAGATAGTATCCTTAATTTTTCTTGCTTTCGATATTGTATCAGTCACATGTATTTCCTCCATTTTCCTCAAGAACGCTGTTTTTGCGTTCTTGATAGGTTTGCCTTAGTTCCACTTGGCATGGTATTTTCATGCAATAGTGGAACTTCAAACCTTTTTTTTAATTACTACATTTAATATCAGGTTAATTGCCATAATGAACAGAAAAAGCACCAGTGCGATGGAAAATAATGCCTGTCTCTGTAAGCCGGAAGAATAGGACATTTCACTGGCAACAGCAGTAGTCAGAAACCGGACGCTGCCAAACAGTTTCGGCATATTGGCAACATTTCCCGCTACCATCATAACCGCCATCGCTTCCCCGACTGCCCTGCCAATGCCTAATACAACCGCAGTGACAATGCCGCTTTTTGCGGCAGGCACAACCACCTTAAATACGGTTTCCGTCTTTGTCGCCCCCAGAGCAAGAGAAGCCTCCTCATATTCCTTTGGCACCGCCCCGATTGCCGTTTCCGATACGGAAATGACAGAGGGCAGAATCATAACAGCAAGGACAAGAATTGCCGAAAAGAGGTTTGCACCATCCGGGAGATGAAATATCTCCCTTACGCATGGAACAATGATGATCATTCCCACCAGCCCATAAACGACAGACGGGATTCCGGCAAGCAAATCTACCACATTCCTTACTGCACTGCTAACTTTCTTTGGGGACATCTTTGCCAGAAAAATAGCACATAGCAGTCCAATCGGAACTCCTATGAGGATTGCCCCCAGAGTTCCGTATACGGATGTCAGGATAAAGGGAAGGATTCCATAGGAAGGCTTTGCAGAAGTAGATGCCCAGACCTTCCCAAACAGGAAATCTCCCAGACCGATATCCCGTATTGCCGGAATGCCGCTTATCAAGAGAAATATAGTAATTAGGACGACAAACAGTATCGTCAGCAGACCGCATACCAAAAACAACAGGTTCATTGCCCTTTCCATCCACCTTGCTGTCTTTTTTATCTTTTCCATAACAGCCCCTCCTGTAATTACCGTTTGACAGGAACAGCACCTGCCTCTGTAATAAGGCTGTCTGCCTGTTCGCTGGTAGCGAAGTCGAAAAACTCCTGTGCAGCTTTAGAAAGAGCAGTGTCCTTTTTTGTGACCAGCACGAAGTTTCTCTGGACTTTGTATTTCCCATCCTGAATACTTTCTGTTGTCGGGCTTACCCCTTCCACGCTGACCATCTTTACCGTATCACCAACCGAGGCAACCGATGCATAGCCAATGGCATTTGGATTGCCGGATACCGTCTGCACGACATCGCCCGTAGACGTAAGTTCCTGTGAATACTTGCATTTATCCTTTGTGCCTGTCACTTCCTCAAAACCGTCTCTTGTGCCGGAAGCCGCCTCACGCCCAATACAGACAATCGGTGCGTCGCTGCCGCCAACCTCTTTCCAGTTGGTAATCTCACCACTGTAAATCTTCCCTATCTGATCAATTGTTAAATCTGTTGCCGGATTATCAGGATTGACTATGATTCCGATTCCATCAATGGCAACTACCGTTCCCTGTAAATCTGCTGTTTCATCTTCCTTCAGGTCACGACTTGCCAGTCCGATATCACATCTTCCTTCCGCTACTGCCTGTATACCGGAACTAGAACCCGTTGGATTGTATGTAACCTTTATATTTCCATGTTCCTCCATATAGGCTTCACTCAAAAATCCAATGACTTTCTCCATTGAAGTGGAACCGTCGGTGGCTATTGTAGTTGTCTCATTTGCTGTACTTTTGTCAGTGAACGAACCAGCATTGCCGCTACATCCTGTCAATACCCCTGTCATAAGTGTAAAAACGGTTGCAATCATAATAAATTTTTTCATATTGAACACACTCCTTTGTTTTTTTTGTATGAACCAAGTATACCGTCCCCAATGTTAACTCTAAAAGTGCATATATGTTAATTGTAAGTTAATTGCACTGCAAAAGGCATAGAATATTTCATCTATGCCTTTTAACAACGGAATTATTTATCTGCCCTGTATATATTCCTCGTTTTGTCTCTGATACATAGGACGGTTCTCCCTTGTACGTTCTTCCGGTTCCATATCCTCCATGAAACTCTCCACCGCCTTTACATACACCTCTGCCAGCTCTAACGTACATATCCGGTTCTCCGGCATGATTTCCTCTCTTATTTCAGAAACCTTTACAGCCTGTTCCTTCTGCACATTCCAGAATCCCGCCAGCCTGTACTCCGTTCCCCGTCCGTTATAGTCCTCATACACCGGAACCACTTCCCCTGTGGAAGTCTGCCACGAGGCAATCTCCGGGAACGTGACAAGCCTGTCATGCTGAGGGAGAGAGGTACGGTACTCCCTTAACAGCCTGCCGAGAGGGGTATAGCCATAAGGGGAGGCGGCCCGTATATCCTTTTTTTCTTCTACAAACTTTGCAAACTCCCGCACCAGCGGAATCATGGATAACAGCTTATAAAAGAGTGCTTTGAGTTTATCCAGTACGTTGATGAAATCCAGACGCTTTTCAAACTCTTTATCCAACACACCGATATCCTCTAAAAACCCCTCTTTTTTTACCTGTATTTGTTCCTTTTCATCTGTTGCTTTCCTGACATCACGCAAAAGACGCTCTTTATCAGAATGAAGGATAAGCGTATCTGTTTTTAAGGACAAATTTTCCTGCCGTATTTCCTCCTGTTCTGCCATCAGTTTTTGTTTCATTTCCCTGCCTTCTGTTTTTATCTGTATCAAATCTTCCTCTGCTCCGATAATCTCTGTTTTCGTGTCAGACAACCGCCGTTCTGCTTCGGAAACTTCTTTTTCTGCCTGTTCCAGACGTTGGTTGGCATTAAAAAGCCTGTCCTGTTTTTCTTCAAGGAATCCCGCCACCATTTCCAGCCGCTTCGTTTCCTGCTGCACCTTATATTCCGCAACGGTCAGGTCATAGTTTTTCCCTTTCTGCTTATCTTTTACAAGCACTCCGAAGTGGATAAGCATTTCTACGCTTGCGGTCTGACGCAGGCTGTTCTGTAAAATATTCTCCAGCGTTTTCGGAGTGAAAACAGAGCGTTTGGAAACCTTTGTTTCCAGCCCGCGCTTAAATCCCCTGCCTATGGGAACGCCTACAACGTGCATATGCGGGCTTGCTTCATCAAAGTGGACTACCGCATTTGCAACTTTGAAATCCGGCATTTCTTTCTGCAACTGCTCCAGTAAGGTGTCATATACCTTGCAGATATTTTCTTTGTTTTGCTTTTCCTTATCTGTTTCCATAAAGACATCTTCCCAGAAATCCTTATCCCCGCACTGGAAAATAATCTTCACTGCCATGTCTTGGTTCTTGCCGGACAGATGTTCAAAATAATCGTCAATCCGTCGGTCTGCCCTTGTCTGTTTTTGGTTATACTGCTCCAGTGCTTCTGAAAAAGTGTCCTGATAGACTTTTTTCACATCCCGCATAAGATTTGTACTGCCAAAGAGCAGGACAATGTTCTCCCTGTCATACTCTTTGGAACGGTATTTCCGCAGGTTGTGTTTTGCCACACCGGACAGCCTGCCTTTGCTGTTGAGGGCACTTTTCCCGTTGCTGATATGGGCACTGTATGATACTTCATTCATCACATCCCCCTCTCTGCCGGAGGAATTTTTTTCTTATTTGTCATTTCCTTTCCGGCTGGTTTCCTTATCAATCATTTTACGTCTCCGATTTTCCTTTGGGCTGATGGGAACGTGGCGGGGTGCAGTTATCATTTCGGCTCTGCCGATAATGATAACCCCCTAGCATTTTTGTCAAGCCAAAAATGCGGGGGCCCTGCCGGGGGCTTGTTCAAGCGGGTGTATATCCAGCTTTTGCCTGTTATTTTGCCTGCCGGAGAAACCATCTGCCGCTGACCTGTATTCTGCCAAAGTAAAATACTGCGGATAAACATAAGTGCCAGCATGGTGTAAGCATACTGCCTACAGGTGCAGGCATAAGTAACTGCATAATCTTCATAAGTACCGGCACAGGTGCAGGCACCTGTCTGTTTCCCCTAATTTGGGTGCGGGCAGAGTGCAGGCAGAGGTGCAGGCACTTTTCCCATTGATTCCCCTGTCATGGTGTAGTTTTGATGTAGGCTTTGCCCCAAATGATGCAGGAATGGTGTAGTATTTCAAAAAATGATGTAGGAACGGTGTAGAAAAAATCTACACCATTGCTACACCAAAACTACACCATTCCTGTCCTGCCAAAGAAAAATTCCGGTTGATAACCGGAGAAGTCTGTGATACACTTATCTTGCGTGTAGGTATATCAAGACTCCGGTCTGATTGCCAATGGGGCAGCCGTTATGGCTGCCTCTTATCATGTCCGGACAGTTTTTACTTCCGGGCGGTTCCGCAGGTCTTTCCCCTCATTTGCTGCCATAAACCTCTCCAGCACATCCCTGCGTATGATTGCTTTCCGTCCAATCCGCAGCACCGGGATTTTCTCCCATTCCACCAGTTTCCGCATGGTGTTCCTGCCAATGCCCGTATATTCGGACGCTTCCTCTATCGTCATTCCAATCTTAATCTCTGCCATACAAATATCCTCCCTCTTTTCCGATAACCTGTTTTTCCTGCATTTTCATTCCTGCTCATATCCGTATCCCCTTTCTTGTTGATTTACAATATTGCATTATGCAACGATGTAAAATACATAATAAATACGATGGTTTTGTCAAGTCCTTTTGCGGTTATTTCTATTTTGCATATTGCAATATCTGTTTTTGTGTGTTATTATAGTCTTGTAACAACGAAACAGATTTCCCTTTAACAGCTTATAACAAGCAGGGGGAACGCAGTGCAAGGAGGTCACGATGGAGAAGAAAGAACTTCGCAGGACAATCGGTGAACGGGCGAAACAACGCCGCAAGTCGCTGAAACTCCCCCTCCAGTATGTTGCCGGACAGATGGACGTGAACAAGACCACCATCCAGCGGTATGAGAATGGGAGCATTGACAACACAAAGAAACTGATTGTTGAGGGATTAGCGGATGCACTTCATGTATCAGCGGCATGGCTCCGGGGCGAAACAGAGGATATGGGGGCGGATATGTCGGACAGCAGGGATTTTAAGATTGAATCCGCCATGAGCCGGATAATGGGCGATTTCCCGCTTGACATGAAAGAGGAAGAAAGCGATTTCTCAAAGGATTTGCTGCTTTTGTTCCTTTATGAGTACCGTATGTTTAACCAGTCTTTTACCCATGCGGCTAAAGAGTATGGTAAGGGCGGGGATTTCAATGAGGCAATGTCAAAGGTCATGGGATTTGAATCTGAACAGGAGTTTAACAACGTCATGTTTCTGCGGGAGGTTATGCGTTTCATCAACAGCACGAGTGAAATCAGCGACATTGTAAGGGTGTATGCCAAACAGCCGGAACTTGCGAGGACGAGGCTGAAAAATCTTCTGAGTGAACATTCCTTGTGACAGGGCAGCCGGAGTTTTGATATGCCTACACGCAAATAAGCATATCTATCAGTTCCGATTGCCAACGCAATAACAGATTGCGTCTAGGAAAGGAGATTTTATTATGGCAAAAGGTTCTGTAAGAAAAAAAGGAAAGAAATGGTACTACCACTTTTATGTGGAGAATGAGAGCGGAAATCTGGTGCAGAAGGAGTACGCAGGAACAGAGAGCAAGTCAGAAACGGAGAAACTTCTCCGCAAGGCAATGGAGGATTACGAGGAAAAGAAGTTTGTGGCAAAGACGGAAAATATCACGCTGGGGGAAATGCTGGATATATGGCTGGAGGAAGAAGTAAAGCCCGGTACATTAAGCACTGGGACGCTGATTGCCTATACCACTACCGCCAGACAGATTAAGAAACATCCTATCGGACAGCGTAAGCTGAAAAGCATAACTGCCGACCATTTACAGGAGTATATTGATTTCCTGTCTTTTGGAGGAACAAGACCGGACGGAACGGAGGCTCAGCCCATCAGTAAAAACTATATGCTCCAGTTTTCGGCAGTCCTGCGGGGCTCGTTCCGGTTTGCGGTATTCCCGAAATGCTATATTACTTTTAATCCCATGCAGTATGTACGCATGCGGGTAAAAAAGGAGGAAGTGGAACTGTTTGAGGGAAATGCGGAAAATGAGACAGACATCCCGACCATTACCCATGAGCAGTACACGGAGATAACGGATTATCTCCGTAAAAAAAGAAATCCGGCACTCCTGCCGGTGCAGATAGCCTATTATACTGGATTACGCATTGGCGAGGTATGCGGGCTGGCATGGCAGGACATCAACCTTGAGGAACAGTATCTTACCGTCCGCCGGAGTATGCGTTACAATGCCACCCGCCACAAGATGGAAATCGGTGCAACCAAGCGGAAAAAAATCCGTACAGTGGACTTCTGCGACACACTGGCAGAGATACTAAAAAAAGCCAGAAAGCAACAGCACAGAGAGCGTTTCCAGTGTGGCGAAATGTATTTCCGCAATTACTATCAGAAAGTAATGGAAAAGGGAAGGACGCATTATGATCTGTATTCTTTGCAAAGTACGGAGGAGATAGCGGACGATTACGAAGAACTGTCTTTTGTATGTTTACGTCAGGATGGTTCCTATGAATCAACCGCAACCCTCTCCAATGTATGCAGGCTGATTCAGAAACACGTAGAGGGGCTTGAAAATTTCCACTTCCACCAGTTGCGGCACACCTATACGAGCAATCTGTTATCAAACGGGGCAGCCCCGAAAGATGTGCAGGAACTTCTGGGACACTCATGAGTTTGGCTTACGACACCATTCTCATTCTAACATAGGAGGCTTTTTTCTTATATCCTCACCGCTTCCGCTTACTCCATTCTCCCCAGCATAGCTGGGGATTAGGATTTTCATTTATAATGAAGGTGGAAGAACTTTTTTGGCAGAAATGGAAAAGAGAAATCTACAGAAAGCACAAATTTAAAAGCAATACAGATGTAAAGAAATAAAACAAAAAGGAAACCCCATCATTCACAAGGTTTCCTCTTTTACTGCGGAAGATGGGACTTGAACCCACACGAGCATACACCCACAAGATCCTTAGTCTTGCCTGTCTGCCAATTCCAGCACTTCCGCATTTCCGACGACTAATATATAATAACAAATTTCGCTGAAAAAGTCAATGGTTTTTTCCTGCTTTATACATATTTTTTTTCAAATTCTTCTGAGCGCATGGGTTTGTCAAAATAAAAGCCCTGTATCATCTGTATCTGCATGTTTTTCAGGATTTCATACTGGCGCTCGTATTCCACCCCTTCCACGCAGACGTTCATACCAATCACCGCCGCAAGCTCACAGACAATCCGCACAAAAGCATCTGCAAATTCATCTTTTCCAAGATCTTCAATAAAGCAGCGGTCTATTTTAATCACATCCACAGGCATTTCCCGTATGTGGTTCAGGGAACTGTAGCCCGTA
The DNA here is from genome assembly GCA_036941025.1 of Lachnospiraceae bacterium JLR.KK002. Lineage (NCBI taxonomy): Bacteria > Bacillati > Bacillota > Clostridia > Lachnospirales > Lachnospiraceae > Lachnospiraceae bacterium JLR.KK002. The sequence goes on along the minus strand of JAYMNP010000001.1, from coordinate 385,268 downwards.
CCGAAATCGTCCAGCGCCACCCGCACGCCAAGCTCCTTAATCTGTCCCAGAATTGTCTTCATTCTGGTCATATCGTTAATGGCCAGGCTCTCCGTTACTTCCAGCGTGAGGTTGGCAGGGTTCAGTCCTGTTTCCTCCAGTACTTCCCGCACCCGGTCCGCCATATCATTTCTCAGAAGCTGTACCACCGACAGGTTGACATTGACTTTATATTCCGGATGACCCGTGTCATTCCACTTTTTGCAGTGATGGCAGGCCTGCAGCAACACATGATCTCCGATTGGATTAATCAGTCCAAGATATTCCGCCAGCGGAATAAATTCCGCCGGGGAAATAAATCCCAGCTTTTCGCAGTTCCAGCGTATCAGCGCCTCCGCTCCCATACAGGGATTGCCCGGTCTGGACACATCCACAATAGGCTGATAATACACCTCAAATTCATCACAGGCATTCATGGTAGCGTTTCTCATATTCTTTTCCAGATCCAGACGCTTGAAAGAAACCCCGTCCACTGCCCCATTATAGAATTCATAACGGTTCTTTCCTGCCTTCTTGGCTTCAAGCAGGGCCAAATCCGCTTTTTTAATCAAATCCTGCACCGTATCGCCGTCGGAAGGAAACCGGGCAATACCCATACTCATGGTACAGTAATAGTCTGCTCCTTTCAGGAACCAGGGTTTCTCAAAAATCTCCAGAATATCTTCCAGTATCCTGTCCATCATGGCATATTTTTTATCCGTGACAATAATTATAAATTCATCGCCGCCCATACGGTAACAGGTGCTCTCGATACCGGAAATCCGCTGAAGGCTGTGAGAAATTGCCCGCAGCAGCACATCGCCGTACTGATGCCCCAGACCATCATTAATATGTTTGAAATCATCCAGATCCATATACATCAGGGCGCCCTCTCCGCCCTGTTCCCTGGTCAGGGCAATCTGGGCCTCCAGATCCTTTTCACAGCGCATCCGATTATACAGGCCCGTCAGAAAATCATTATTCGCCTGTCTTTCGATTTTCTGCTGATATCGTTTTGTTTCCGTAATATCGTATACCGTATACAAATCCACTGTTTTCTGATCCACCCAGCGGATTTCCCGCCGATGTACATCAAACCAGCGGTCGTCTTCCTCTATGTACAGCTCGCCGCTGCTCTCCTGCTGTTCGTCGTCCAGCGCCTGAGCCAGCAGCAGCTTTACCGTCCTTCCGTCCAGCCTGCCTCCGAAAAATCCGCAGAACTTTTCATTGGCAAACAGCAGTTTTTCTTCTGAAGAGCATACGCAGATTCCGCATCCTACGTTATTTAAAATTTCCACCCCGGACATATATACGCCCATATCCCCTGTTTCCGGCAGCAAATTTCCCGCTCCCTCTGTGTGTTTTTCTTCCATATTCATAGCCTGTTCCAATCCCTTTTCCCAATAATAAATAAATTGTAAATACCTTTCTCATCCATACCGTATTCCTGCAGCAATACAAATTCTTTTCTGAGGCGAAGCTGCTTCTTCACATAATTTTTCTCATTGGAATACAGAATAATCCTGCCCTGCCCCGTCAGCACCTCCTGGGCTTTTGCAAAAAAATCTCTGTAAAACAAATCCTGCTCTTCTCTGGTTTTTTTACCTCTGTCGGGCATGTTGGTAACGATTTCATCGAACAGATAATCATGCTGAAATGCAAAAAAATCCCGCTGGATATAGTTGACGTTTTTCCCGGCCAGCGCGGTATTTTCCCTTGCTCCGTCAATAGCCTCTCCAAACATGTCAATCCCGTACATCACCCTTGCCGGACACAGCCTGTCCCGCTCAATCAGCATGGTTCCCACCCCGCAGAAAGGGTCCAGAATCTGAGCATGTTTTTCCAGATAAGGCTCTGCCAGGCGCATAATCAACGCCGCCTGCTCCGGCCGGATGGAAGCGGCCACGGTCCGCTTCCGGTAGGCAAAACGATTTTCCCCAAAGGTATACAGCTTCACCAGCGGCAGAAAAGTTCCGTCTTTCCGCTCCATCAGCCGGATTTCCACTTCATAATCCGACGTGGAGTTGTACAGCCTGCGGCCTGTTTCCTGTTCCAGGGCAAAGGCGCATTTTTTGGCAAAATCACTCCGTTTATCCAGGGGCATCCTGCTGTGAACCCCCAGCCGGAAATAATAGCTGTCTTCTGCTTTATGGGCCCTGTCCAGCAGCTCCAGCAGATTGGACTGAGCCAGTGCTCTGGCCGCCTGCCTGGGCTCCGGCTCCACCTTCCCTGTATTCAGCGGAAACAGCAGTTCCCCGTATGTGGGAATTTTTAAAATGGGCCGAATCTGGCTGGTGGCCACCCGTACACCGCTTTTCAGAATGGTTATTTTCCCGCCATGCACCTGGGAAGCAGTTATCTTCTGATACAGGCTTCCGGTAGTCAGTATCAGCTCATATGTCTCATCATAGCCCCGAAATCTGTGTTTCGGGTGATTCTGTCCCGTATGCAGCAGGTTTCTCAGGGCTTTCAGTTCTTCCCGGATATGCTTCTCTTCTTCCTCCGCCGGCTTATACTGCTCCAGACGGTTCAGCCTTTCTTCCAGCCCTGATCTGTGGGAACTGATATCCAGTTCCGAAAGGGCGAAAAGATAGCTGCTCTTTACAAACAGTTTACTCTCTTTCTCATACGCTTCATACAAAGGTGCGGCAAATGCATCCTGTTTCAGCCTTCCTAACACCATTGCCGCATTTCCCCGGACTTTCCCGTCCTCATGGTGCAGCAAATCCAGCAGAAAATTATATTCCCCCTGAAGAATGTCCAGCAGTTCCTGTCTGGATTCCTCCTGCTTCAGCTCCTGTTTCAGGGCAATCAGATCTTTTCTCAGATTCTTTCCCGTTTTCAGGCTTTCATATTGTTCTTTTACCATATGGTTCTCCTGTTCCTGGAAATTCTTATGGCCTTATTGTACTGTATTATCCTGTTTTTGGCAATAGGAGGAAACTCGCAGTTCCGGGCCTTTCTCCATTACTTCTCCCTGTTCCTGCCGCCGCCTCCAATCAAAACCTTTTTTCCATGAAAGACAAACCCGTATGTTCGGATACGTTCCGGTTACATCATACCTGCCGAACCCGCTTTCCCGATTGGAGGTAATGACATATCTGTCAGACAAATCCACCATCAATCCCAGCACAAATCCATGATAGAATCGTTCCGGTTCTGCCTCAGAACGATTCTTTCCGGTATCAAAATAACTGAAGGTGGCCAGTGCGACTTTATTCATGCAGTGATTCATTGCTCTGATATCATTTTGCAGCAGAGCTTTGATAAAATCATTATAACCGTCATCGGAGCCCTGAAACCAGTCGCGAATCATATTTTCAAACATCAGCCTCACTTCTTTATTCGTAAGGGAAAGCTGATAACAAAAATTCCCTGCCCGTTCCTCAAATCCCCATGTACTACTTTCAAATATCCGGCCGCAAGAAGAAAACTCCAGACTGCCCCTTTTTGAAAAGTCTGTCACATCTCCAAAAGTAAAACCATCATACCAGTCTTTTACCTGCTGCCGGCGCTCCGAAAGTCCGTATTCATCCAGCGCAGTAAAAACTTCCTCTTTCGTAAAACCGAAGATATCCTGATATCTGTCTGAAGTTGTGGTCACAACCTCCAGATTATCCAGGTCAGAAAATATAGTTTCTTTACTAATCCTTGTAATTCCTGTAAGAATCCCCCGCTCCAGACTGGAATTTGTTTTAAATGTGGAGTGAAAAAGTCCCCGGATAAATTCAGTCATTTTCTCCCGGTAACCAAATACATATGCTTCCTGCACAGGAGTATCATATTCATCCAACAGGATAATCACTTTTTTCCATAATAGTGATGCAAATATTCAGCCAGTGTTCCGATAGCCGAAACTGCCACATAATCCACACCTTAACATCGGCAAAACTCAGAAAAATCACAGGATATGTCCCCTGTAATTGCCTGTATTCCTCATCTTCCCATATTTTAAGCCCCTGAAACAAATCTTCCCGCCCTTTATAGTCCACAGAAAAAAATTTTTCCACCATGCTCATGGTCAGAGTTTTTCCAAATCTCCCGGGACGGGTAATCAACGTCACGTCATCATCCCTTTCCCACCATTCCCGGATAAATCCTGTCTTATCCACATAAAAATTGTTCTTTACCCTGACTCTTTCAAAATCCTGATGTCCGATTCCTATGGTTCTCATGTACAAATCCACCTCTTTCCTGCCACTTTTATTTTTCAAACGTTCCACTTTATCAATGTTTACAGTATACCCTCTTACATAAGGAAAAGCAATGAAAAAGCGGACAGGTCCGCTTCAACTTCCTGAATCCCTCATTCATGAGGGACCTGGCTGCTTTGCCGCGCGCGAGCGGATTGCCTGGCAATAAATTTCCTTTCCGCGAGCTGCGCATCCCGCCCGGAGGGCTTTCTCTCATAGGAAATCTATATACTTTAGTACTTCACAGTAACACGGTCTTTCCTATAGAACAAAAAACCTGTCTCCGGCAGTTCCCGAAGACAGGCTCAGATTGCTGTATATTCTCTATGCTTCCGGCTCCGTCCCATATGTATCCAGATATTTCTGTACATCCTCCCTGAAACGTTTCCAGGCATCTTCGTTTTTCACATAGTAAATGGGACATTCCTTCCCGGTCACATCATAGTGACGGATTACATCATCCACAGGCAAATTGAATTTTCCACAGAGCCAGGCTGTCAGCTCCACCAGAGAATCATAGGTCTCCTGGGTAAACTGTCCCGTCTCATCCTTGTGGCAGCACTCGATGGATAAGGTATCCACGTTGCGGTCATTGGAAGCATAGGAAATCTCCGTACTGGGAATACACTGTACGATTTCCCCTTCCAGACCTACCACAAAATGGCTGCTGGCCTTGGTTTTCTGGGTATCCTTAAGACTCTCAAAGTAACTGCGGTTCTGAATGGCCGTGGTGCCGGGATTGGCTGTGTAATGGATGACAATTCCTTTCACTTCCTCCAGAGCTGTCTGAGGCCTGGAATAGGGATTGGGCGTTAAAAGCTCCACCTGATAATCCGGGGTCTGAGCGATTACCTTCTGCCGGAATTTATCTTCCTCATCTTCCGCTGCCTTCCTGCCATTTTGCTCTACTTTTTTGGCCTGTACTTCGTCAGGCGCCTTATCCTTATGGAAAATTCTCGTAATTCCAAACAGAATCAGAAATACTCCCAGACAGAGGAGCACGCATCTTTTTACAAGCTGTATGGTTCTGCGGCGTTTCCTGCGGCGTTTTCTGGCTAAATATGCTTCTCTCCTTCTTCTCTCTTCACTGGTCACTGTAATCTCTCCGCTCTTTTTGTAAATTTTGAAAATACATACCTGTGCATCGCCGGCATGTAATTCTTCCTTTGTTCTTCCCTTAGTATACACCCTTTTTCGCTAAAAAGAATTAACTTTCTTTAAATTTTTTGTAAGAAAAAAGTAAGAAGTATTCCTGTATATTCAGCTGCCGGCATCCCGTTACCGGGAGAGCCCTGAAAAGTATTCTTCCGCAGTCCCAAGGGTTTCATTCAGCAGTTCTTCCGTATGGGCCAGTGACAGAAACATGGCCTCAAACTGAGAGGGAGCCAGATAAATCCCATGTTCCAGCATATAGTTGCAGTAATCTGCAAAAGCTCCCGTATCAGAAGTTTTTGCACTGTCATAATCTGTTACTTCCTTCTCCGTAAAATACAGACAGCCCAGTGAACCCACATGGTTCACCCGGTAAGGCAGTCCGCTATTTTTCAGAATTTCCTGCAGGTTCCCATAAAATCCATCGGCTTTTTCATGGAGAGCGGTATAGTATTCCGGATGATTTTTCAACAGGGTAAGCTGTGCCATACCTGCCGCCATGGCAACAGGATTGCCGCTTAAGGTGCCTGCCTGATAAACGCCTCCGGAGGGGGCTACCAGTTCCATAATTTCACGTTTGCCTCCGTAGGCTCCCACAGGCATTCCGCCGCCGATAATTTTACCAAAAGTGGTAAGGTCCGGCGTTACATGGTAATACCCCTGGGCTCCGTCAATGCCAAGGCGAAATCCGGTAATCACCTCATCAAAAATCAGCAGAGCCCCATACTGGCTGCAAAGGCTGCGCAGTCCTTCCAGAAAACCGGGCAGAGGCGGAACCACGCCCATATTGGCCGCCACAGGCTCCACAATGACTGCGGCAATTTCTTCTCCGCACCGCTCAAAATGCTCTTTTACACTGTCCAGACTGTTATAGTCTGCCGACAGGGTATCCTGTGTACAGCCCACAGGCACGCCCATACTGTCCGGGATGCCGGAAGTCATGGCTCCGGAACCTGCTTTGACCAGCAGCCCGTCAGAATGACCATGATAACACCCGGTAAATTTGATTATTTTATTCCGGCCCGTATAACCCCTTGCCAGACGTATGGCGCTCATAACCGCTTCCGTGCCGGAATTGACCATCCGTACCATTTCCATGGAGGGAATCAAATCACATACCAGTTCTGCCATTTCCACTTCTGCGGCAGTAGCTGCCCCGAAGCTCAGTCCGCGTTTGCAGGCTTCCGCCACACAGTCCAGCACTTCCGGACTGCCATGGCCCAGAATCATGGGACCCCAGGAGCCGATAAAGTCAATATAGCGATTTCCATCCTCGTCATAAAGATACGCTCCCTGAGCTTTCCTGATAAACCGGGGCGTAGTCCCCACTGAGCCAAAGGCGCGCACCGGAGAGTTCACTCCGCCCGGCATTACCTTTACCGCTCTCTCAAATAATGTTTCCGATTTCGTCATATTATGCTCCTTTTCCGCGTTTATTACACAGGCAATTACGAAACGATTCAATTATCAAAATTTCATGTACAATTACCACCGTTTTCTTAAATATTTTCATCATACAAAAGGCCGAAATGTCAGACGCACCGAACATTCCGGCGAGCCTCTGAATACAAAGAATCATGTTCAGCAGAGGCTTCCATGTTTCTTTGAGTCTCGCCTCCATGGTGCTGAAATGCATTTCTCACCTTTCGTATGAGAAAATATTTGTACTCAAACTTTCTGAATTGTACATGAAATCAGTATAATTACTGAGTTTCGCAATTGCCTGTGTTTATTACAGCTATTTTATCCGATCATTCCCTCGTCCATGCATCTGGCCAGTTCTTCTGCAAAATAGGTAAGATAAATATCCGTTCCCGCCCGGAAGGCGCTGACCGCCATCTCGCACATAATAGTGGTTTCATCAATAAATCCTGCCTGTGCAGTGGTTTTTACCATGGCGTACTCTCCGCTGACGGAATAAGCGGCAACGGGGAGATTCGTACTGTCTTTTACCTCCCGGATTAAATCTCCGTAAGCCATGGCAGGTTTCACCATCAGGATATCGGCTCCTTCCCGGACGTCCAGCATGGCTTCTTTTAAGGCTTCTCTGCGGTTATGATAATCCATCTGATAGGATTTGCGGTCTCCGAAGGCCGGGGCGGAATCTGCCGCATCCCGGAACGGCCCGTAAAAAGAAGATGCAAATTTCACCGCGTAAGACATAATGGGAGTATTCACATACCCGTTTTCATCCAGCATCTTCCGGATTGCCGCCACACGTCCGTCCATCATATCCGAGGGGGCCACCATATCTGCTCCCGCCTGTACCTGGGAAAGAGCTGTCCGGGCCAGATATTCCAGGGTCCGGTCATTGTCCACTTCCTGTCCCCGGAGAATTCCGCAGTGTCCGTGAGAAGTATATTCGCACATGCATACGTCCCCTATCAGATATAAATCCGGACAGACTTCTTTCGCTTTGCGGAATCCTCTCTGCACAATTCCGTCCGGGTCATAGGCGCCCCTTCCCATCTCGTCTTTTTCTCCGGGAATTCCGAACAGTATGACCCCGGTTACTCCCGCGTCCAGAAGCTCCGTGAGTTTTTCCTCCATTCTGTCCACACTGTAACGGTACTGCCCGGCCATGGAAGGAATTTCTTCTTTCAGATTAGTTCCTTCCATCACAAACATGGGATATATCAGAGATGATTTATCCATTCTGGTTTCACGCACCATTTTCCGCAGCACACTGCTTCCCCGCAGCCGGCGGGGACGATTGACTAATTCCATTTTACTTTCCTCCCGATTTCTCTGAATTTATAGTTTCCCTTTTTCTATCTGCCTGACCGCTTCCTCCGGAATAGAGTCACCCAGATAAGTTCTGCCCGGCTCCTGTTTCCCGGTAAATTCCTGCCGGAGCTGTTCCATGGAAGAATGGATTTCCTCCCGCAATTCCCTGGCGGAAATCAGGCCACAGCCCTGGCCCAGGATAATAATCTGTTCCAGGCCGTCTGAGGTTACCACCGTTACCCGGTATTTTCCCGCATGTTCATGGGCAAATTTCTCAATATACTGGTCTGCTGTTTCCGCTTCCTTCGTAAACACCACATGAATGTTGTGATAGTCCAGAAGTTCCGTCTTATGGCGCTGTACCCGGTAAGCGTCAAACACCACAATCAGGTTACAGTTTCTTATCCCCTGGTAATTAGAAAGGATATCCAGCAGTTTTCCTCTGGCTCCGTCCACATTTTCTTCCGCCAGTTCCCGTAAATCCTCCCAGGCAAAAATCACATTATAACCGTCCACCAGCATGTATTCCTCCCTGGATTCCGGTTTCCGGTACGTGCGGACTCCTGCAGGAATGTGCTGGGAGGACGCGGCTTTTTTCCTGTGAAATCCCTTTCTTCCTGCCTGCTTTTCCCGCTTATTTGCATTCAGCGTATGGGAAAGGATGGCCTTCGCTTCTTCTTCCCCAATCCAGGGTTCCTCCAAGAATTCTTCCGCCTCTGCCGCCCGTTTCGGAAACTTCCCCGGAACTTCTTCATCCTCCTGGCTTTTCCTCAGAAAATCCGGGCTTTCCACATGCATATAATCCTTCACCTGATTCCATCTTACCGAAAATCCTGCACCGTGGGCACAGAATACGGAATCCGGAGAATGTTCCACATCTGCTTCCGGGTCGTAGGCGGCCTGCTCCGCTACTTCCTGCTGATTGTGACAGGGTTCATAGCCTTTCAGGGTACAGGACAGCCTTCCGTTTCCTCTGGTATAGGAAATCACCTCCCGCTGATAATCTCCCATGGCCGCCGCGGGAGCACTGCCCGTAATTACCGCCATTCCATCCTGCAGCAAAGGCGCTCCAAAAGCTCCATGCATACGCTCCAGATCCGTCAGAGCCCGCCCCACCGTATCTTCCGGCACTTCCAGCCGGAACTGATAATAAGGCTCTAACAGCACCGTTTCCGCCTCCATCAGCCCCTGGCGTACCGCCCGGTATGTGGCCTGACGGAAATCCCCGCCCTCGGTGTGTTTCAGATGTGCCCGGCCCGTGACCAGGGTAATTTTCATATCCGTAATGGGTGAGCCAGTCAGCACGCCCCGGTGTTCCCTTTCTTCCAGATGGGTCAGAATCAGCCGCTGCCAGTTCCTGTCCAGCACATCCTCACTGCAGCAGGCATCAAACACCAGTCCGCTGCCCGGCTCGCCGGGTTCTAACAGCAGATGTACTTCCGCATAGTGACGGAGGGGCTCATAATGTCCCACGCCCTCCACCGGACGGGCAATGGTTTCCTTATACAGAATCTTTCCGGCACCGAAAGAAATATCCGCTCCGAACCGTTCTTTCACCAGGCTCTTTAAGATTTCGAGCTGCACTTCCCCCATAATCTGCACCTGGATTTCCTGCAGCCTCTCATCCCAGACAATATGAAGCTCCGGTTCTTCTTCCTGTAACTGGTACAGTTTGGGCAGCATGGCAGCCGCATCCCATCCCGGCGGCAAAATCATCTGGTACGTCAGCACCGGAGCCAGCAGAGGCAAAGGGGCGTCCGCCTCAATTCCAAGCCCGGTGCCCGGACGTGTATCGCTCAGTCCGGTAACCGCACAGACCATCCCGGCTTCCCCTTCCTGAACAGTCTCATATTTTTCTCCGGAATACAGGCGTATCTGGCTGACTTTCTCCTGTTTATCCGTCAGAGGGGTTCTGACCGGCAGATTTCCCCCTGTGATTTTCAGCCAGGTGAGCCGGTTCCCCTGGCTGTCTCTGGCAATTTTAAATATTTTTGCGCCGAATTCATCCGGATAGTCCGGCTCGCGGGTATACTGCTCCAGTCCTTCCAGAAACTCCCCAATGCCTGTCATTTTCAGGGCGGAACCGAAAAAGCAGGGAAATATGCTGCGTTCTGCTATCAGTTCTCTGAGCCGGTCTGTCTCCAGCCTGCCATGCTCCAGAAAATATTCCAGGGCATGTTCCTCGCACACGGCGCAGTTTTCATAAAATTCCTCTGTGTCCCGCTCCGTGAAATCCACACAGTTCCCGTTCAGCTCTGTCTGAATCTCCTTTAACAGCAGTCCTCTGTCCGTTCCCGGCTGGTCCATTTTGTTGACAAACAAAAAGACCGGAATCCGGTACCGCTGCAGCAGCCGCCACAAGGTGCGGGTGTGGCCCTGAACACCGTCCGCTCCGCTGACAACCAGTATGCCATAGTCCAGAACCTGCAGGGTGCGCTCCATTTCCGCCGAGAAATCCACATGGCCCGGCGTATCCAGCAGCGTAAATACCGCCTGTTCTGTCTGCAGCACGGCTTGCTTGGAAAATATGGTAATTCCTCTGGCCCGCTCCAGCTCAAAGGTATCCAGAAAGGCGTCTCCTCTGTCCACCCGGCCCATTTTGCGGATAGCGCCCCCTGTATACAGCAATGCTTCCGACAATGTGGTCTTTCCTGCGTCCACATGGGCCAGAAGGCCGGCGCTGATATATGTTTTATGCTTACTCCGCTTATTTTCAGATGTGTCATCCATCGGAAACACCTCTTTCTTTCGTCTGTAGTTTCATTATTATAACACAGGAACGATGAGAAGTCGAAACATTTTGGCTGACACATCTTCCACTCAGTATAATTCCAGCTCTTTCTGCAAATCATGAAGCAGCTTTCCAAGGGGCTTTTTCTTCCGGTCCTCCGGCGTAATTTCCGTGCCGAATATTACCTGCTTTATTTCATCATCAGAAATGTCTGCTCCTCGCAGAACTTCCCTGATTCCTTCCCGCTGACTCCTGGAATATGCCTGGTGCTTTTCCAGAATCTCCTTCACTTCAAGTTCATGAATCCGGTAAGCCTCCCGGATACGCATAGCTTCCAGATTATTTCTGACTGCCTGATTTTCAGATATAATATCAATCTCCACATGATCCAGACTCTCCATCTGAAACACAAAAGTAAGTTCCTTCTCCCAGTCCAGGGTTTCGTCAAAGGGCGAAGCAAATATGTTGTTCCTGCCGCTTTTCACCCGGTTGCAGTTCGCGCATACCGGAACCAGATTGTACAGAGATATGGCAAACACCGGATACTCTGATTTACTGAAAAAATGATCCAGCTGGGCCCCTGACACATGGCCTGCCCGGCAGTTGATATAGTCCCGGTTGCAGTAGGGGCATACGGTAAGACCTGCCTGTTTCACAATCCTCACCCGCATGGAGTCTTTGTCTCTCCTGGCGTCTGCCATTTTTACAAAAGCCTGAGAAAATTCCAGCCAGGGATGTTTCAGTTTCCTGCTTTTTGCCTGAAAGCATTCTTTATCCATAATACTTCCGGAAACAGTTCTGATATAATCTTCCGTCTCTTTGAGTTTTGCAAAGGGCGCCAGTACCAGTTCCTTCAAATCGGTACTGCCTTTCACAAAAAATTTCTCCGGAAGAAATGCCCTGCTGCTTTCCAGTATCTGTTCCTGGACACTTTTATCCAGAACTTTTGCAACGCCTTCCCAGTATTCTTCTTCAAAATCCCTGGAATATCCGTCCAGTTTTATCAATTATTCCATCTCCTTCAGTCTGTCTATCTGCTCCTGCAGCTTTCTTTTTTCTCTTTCCAGTTCGCTGATTTTTTTCCCGGTACTTCTCTGTTTCCCATAATCAGATTCCGCCAGCATTTTTTTCAGCTGATAACGGTATACAGGCTCCCCAATCTGTTCTGTCAGCAAATCCAGTGATTCATATTCATCCTCTGTTTCATCAAAATAATTTTCCAGTACATGCTTCGGATTTACTTTCTGCTGTAAACAGTCCATGATATTTTCTATCAGTTCTCTGGCATATTCCCCTATGGTATAACTCATGAAAAAGTTGTCTTTCAGCAGCTTATGGATATTCTGTCCCATAGTTTCTTCTCTGCTACGACTTCCTGTGTCTCCTGCACTTCCTGACAGATAAGTAATATCCTCATTTCGGATATCGGAAATCAGAAAGGGAGAATTCGTAGTCACCACAATCTGAACCTTTCGTTCTCTGGAATTCACCAGTTCCAGCAATTCTTTCAGGTAACCTCGCTGCCACTCCGGATGATAATAGATTTCTCCCTCGTCAATAAAAATAAGGGCCGCCTCGCCCTCCAGCAACACTTCTTCCCTGCTGAATGCGGCTTCCGCTGCCATCCCATTATACCTGTCCATTTCTTCCAAATCCCCCTCCAGAAACCAGTGAAGTCTGGACAGAAAGGACAGCTTTGCATACTGGCCTGCGGAAAAGTACCCCATTGTTGCATCCGGCAACTGCATAAATTCCTTCAGTTCTTCCGTGATATCTGTCTCCTTCTGCAACTCATCCAGCCGGAATTTTTTCCTTTTCTCGCCCTGCAGGCGGCTGAGCAGGCAAAATTCTTTTTCTTCTGTCATATCCAGATATTCGCAGAGTTTTTTTCTGCCGCATTTTTTCAGAAAAGAAATCTGATAGCAGAGTTCCCGGTTAAAGCCCGCTGTAATACTCCACCCATCCTGTACCAGCTCCATTGCTTTCCGTTTCCGGATAAAACTTCCTGTCTCGGAATAATCCACCTGCCGAAATCCGTCATTTATTTTAGATACTCTCCGCTTCTCCCTTTTCTCCTCATCATAAACTGCTTCTTCCGGGCTGTCCTGTAAAAGCTCTCTCTGGTCTCCCCGTAACTGACCGGAGAAATAAGCCGCCTTGCTCAGTTCCCGGATATTTCCGTAAATTCCTTTGCGGAACGGCGTCACTCCTTCTCCCTCTATCTCTGGCAGATTGGTGAGGAAATACGGTTTCTCATCCAGTGAAAATACTGCCAGAAATCTGGCACTCTCATCCAGAAGCTGATAATCCTTATATTCTTCCTCTTTCACACATCCTTTTTCACAGGATAATTTTCCTTCTTCTATCAGCTTCAGCAGTTTGAAAAAGGTTTCCCGCAGGAAATCCATAACACTGGTTTTCCCGGTGGCATTCTTTCCCACCATACAGGACAGGGAATACACGGACTTTCCGTAAATATGGGGAATCCCATGCTCCGATTTTCGCTCTGATATGGCGGATTTTCTGTCAAAGGAAAATCTGTGGTCAAAATCAATGACCTGATTTCGCAGTCCTCTGTAATGGTCAAGCCAGACCAGAGAAAATACCATGGAACCATGGAATTCTTTTCCGCGGTTTTCGTTTCCCAACACAAAATTCTGTATTTCTTCTATGGTCTGTACGTCAAAATACGTCTCCAGCATCCAGTCGGTATATTGATATGGCAAAAGAACTGGCCGTATTCTTTTTAAATGATATACATTTATCAGTTCATCATAAAGACCAATTCCCATCAAAGGCTTTCCGTCCACATACAAAATCCTGTCTCCCTTAAAATCATTGCTCCAAAGCACCGATGGTTCCCTGCAGGCAACAAACTCCTTATCGGACAATCTATAAATATAATCATGAAAGGGATTTTCAAATTCTTTCCCTTCTTCCATTTCCATCTGCTCCAACAGAAAAGAACTGATCAGGCTCATAATCATCAGGGAGTCCAGATACCAGAACTTGGATTTTAATTTTCTGCTCTTTTCAAATCCGGAATATTCTATCACCGTAAAAATCTGATGTCTGGATATTTTATTATTCAAAATATCATACAATGGATATTCCTGAATTAATGCTTCTACCATGTAATCAGGCAGATTACCGATATATCTGGTTATCAGATGAATCCCCTGATACGCATACCCTGTATCATTGGGAGTGCCTGCATTTGAAACATGACAATATAGTGCAGCAGCTATTTCAGATGCATATTCCTCTAATTCGCGTTCACTGTCCTCCGGATAAAATTTACACAGTAATTCAATGGCTTCCTCATTGTCAGAAAAATCACCATAAAACTTACGATAAAATTCTGCCAGACCCAGATACAGAATCTTCTGGTACTCAGGTTCTGAAATCACCGTCTCATCATATACTCCTGTGTTAATAATATAATAATACCCCCAGGCTACATGCCGGTTCCGGCACAATGCCTTATAATTTTTATTTGCCTTTATCCATTCATGAAAGGATATCAGAAATGACATCAGGTCTGCTGCAAACCGCCGCACGCCATTTTCATAATCATCCGTAACATAAGGCTTCTCATGCTCCGCCTGGATTACCTTTCCTTCTTCCTCAAAAATTTTTACCAGAAATTCCAGAGCTTCGCTTCTGCTTTCCGGCGAATTCTCCTCCAGCAATTGAAAACCTTTTGGAATATCTTCCTTATGAGCAGTTATCAGATTTATGATTCTGTTCGTAAACCATCCCGAACTCCCCTTACCTTCCATAATTTCATCCCCCTGTATCTTCTTCCCTCAATTCCCTCTGCTCAGCGCTCGCACACCATATAGAGCAGTGCATTCACAATAGCCGCCGCCACGTTGCTGCCGCCCTTTCTTCCCCTGGCCACAATATAGGGCACAGGAAGCTCCAGAATCATTTCTTTGGCCTGCACCACATTTACAAATCCCACCGGAGCGCCGATAATCAGTTCCGGCTTTACTTTCCCTTCCTGTATCAGCTCATACATCCGCACCAGTGCAGTGGGGGCGTTTCCCACCGCCAGAATAAAAGGCCGGTTCATGGCCGCAGCTTTGTCCATACTTGCCGCGGCACGGGTAGTTCCCTGGATTCTGGCCTGTTCCGCCACATCCTCATCTGAAATAAAATTATAACATTCCATGCCAAGCTGCTTTAAGGCCTTTTTATTGATACCTGCCCTGGCCATCTGGGTATCGGTGACAATGCAGGCTCTTTTCTGAAAGGCCTCCCTGACAGCGTCCAGCACGTTTTGGGAAAACACCAGGTTATCCGCATAATCGAAATCTGCCGTGGTATGTATCACACGTTTGATAATGGGCGCGTACTTTTCCTCCAGCTTACGTGTTCCAAGTTCTTCCGTAATAATTTCAAAACTGCGCGCCTCAATTTCCTGAGGCAGCACCTGTTCTAACTCTGTCTTCATAAAGATTCTCCTTTCTGCTCTTTCAACAACCTCCGAATATCCGCTGTCACCTGGGCGGCTTTCCTGTGATTGCTTCCTCCGGCAGTCACCCCCACGGTAATATCACCTTCTCTGGCAATGCCGGGAAAATAAAAGTCACATTTTTCCTTATCAGACGCCACGTTCACGGGAATTCCCTTATGACGGCACTCCCGGAAAATCCTGTCATTGACCGTTTTGTCATTGGTGGCAGCCAGCACCATATCCGGCTCCTGCAGCTCTCCCGGCCGGAAGGGTCTGTATTCCAGTGTAAGGTTTGTCTCACGTTCTGCCCGTTCTTTCAAATCTTCGGAGATTTCCGGGGCTGCGACAGATACCCTGGCCCCGAATTCCAGCAAAACCGAGACCCGTCTTGCGGCAATGAATCCTCCGCCGAATACCTGCACCTGCTTTCCTTCCATATTGATAAATATCGGAAAATAGTTTCCCATATCTGCTCCTTTACCATTCAACCCCGCGTCTTGCACCGATTTCCCGGTCGTAGGGATGTTTTTTCTTCTCCATTACAGTTACATAATCCGCAAATTCCAGAAGTTCCGGGGCAGGATTCCGCCCCGTCATCACAAGTTCCAGATTTTCCGGTTTCTCCTTCAGAAAATCCAGAAGTTCCTGCCGGTTTATCATATTCTGGTTATAAACTGCCAGGATTTCATCCAGTACCAGTAAAGTCCCGGTCGGATACCGGTCTGCCATCTGGCGTGCAGCAGCCAGTACCCGGTGCAGATGGGCGCTGTAACAGACGACCGCTTCCCGCTTTTCTTCCGGCGTCATCCGAAAAGTAAAGCCAAAATTCTTTTCACAGAGCAGAAGCTGTATGGCTTCCACTTTTTCAAAAACCGCCAGTTCTCCGGAGGTATTTTTCTTCAGAAACTGAGTGAACAGAACGTGCCCTCCGGCTCCTGCAAACCGGACAGCCAGCCCCACAGCCGCTGTGGTTTTCCCTTTCCCTTCTCCCTCATATATGTGAATCAGACCTTTTTCTGTCATATGCCTCGCTCCAGAATTTCATATATTTTTTCCATATTCAGATGGCGGCGCAGCGTATCCGCCAGCAAATCGTACTGTTGTTCCTTATACCGGTAACGGTTTGTCTGTCCCGCCATCTCCAGAGATATTCCTTTCCGTTCCGCCAGAATGTTCACCAGAGCAAAAGCTATGCCCTCTCCGTCAAAAATCCCATGAACATAAGTTCCATAAACATGTTCTCTGTAACAGCCGTCCGGCTTCCTGCTGACAGGCTCTTTGTCAGACTGCATACGGAGATACGTCATAGCTCCATCCATGATTTCTTCTGTCCGGTTAATGCTGCTTTTCGTCCTGCCCATATGAATTTCGTAGCCCTCCAGCTCCATGCCGCTCAGCCCTGCCAGGGCTCCCGTCAGCTCCCCAAAGGTTCCCGCTACCCTGGTTCTGGTTTTCTCCTGAACGAAAGTGGTTTCCATGGGAAGAAGTCCCATTCCCCGCAGAGCGCCCCCTTCTTCTACCTGTTCCGGGTCAGACAGGAGTTCACCCAGCATCTGATATCCGCCGCAGATACCGAATATCACACATCCCCGTTCTGCCGCCCGCAGAATGGCGCCTTCCATTCCGCTCTGCCGCAGCCATTTCAAATCTCCCATGGTATTTTTCGTCCCCGGAAGGATAATCATATCCGCTCCTTCTAACTGCTCCGCCGCTGTCACATAGGTAAGGGTCACCTGTTCCATACATTCCAGCACTGCAAAATCCGTAAAATTGGAAATCCTCGGCAGCTTCACCACTGCAATATGAACGGGGCCTCCTTCCCTGCGGGAAGAAAAACGTTCCGTCAGACTGTCTTCTTCCTCTACATCCACCTGCATATAAGGAGCCACTCCAACCACCGGAACTCCTGTAATTTCCTCTATCATTTTCACCCCCGGCTCCAGGATACTTTTATCCCCGCGGAATTTGTTGATAACCGTTCCCTTCACATAATTTTTCTCTTCCTCTCCAAACAGGAAAATCGTTCCTGCAAGCTGGGCAAACACACCGCCACGGTCAATATCTCCCACCAGCAGCACCGGAGCCTTTGCCATTTTTGCCATTCCCATATTTACAATATCTTCCTGTTTCAGATTAATTTCCGCCGGAGAACCCGCTCCCTCAATTACAATAATATCATACTCTGCCTCCAGCCCATGGTAAGCCGCCAGAACATCCGGTATCAGCTGCTTTTTATAAGCAAAATATTCTCTGGCGCTCATAGTTCCATGTACTTTACCGTTGACAATCACCTGAGAGCCTGTGTCGCTGGTAGGTTTCAGCAAAATGGGATTCATCCGAACCGAAGGCTCCACTCCGGCAGCCTCCGCCTGCATCACCTGTGCCCGTCCCATTTCCAGTCCTTCTCCTGTAATAAAGGAATTCAATGCCATGTTCTGAGATTTGAAAGGTGCGGTCTTATGGCCGTCCTGTCTGAAAATCCGGCATAAACCTGCCGTTATCAGGCTCTTTCCCACATTTGACATGGTACCCTGTATCATAATTGATTTCGCCATTTCTGTTTTCTCCCTGTCTGTTTATCTGTCTTGTACGATTCTTCTCCGGCCTGCTGTCCAAAATGCAGCTCTGTAAATCTTTTTTATTTTATCACAAACAGAATAAAAAAGGAACCTGCTCTGCACACAATGCAAAACGGTTCCCTTTTCAGTTACTGTTCACTGGTATCCTGCGAACAGTAACCCTTTTTATCCTGCTGTCATATTATGTACATAACTTATCAGATATCGGAAGGCAGTACAAACTTGCCAATCAGCTCATCCAGACAGATTGCCTGTGCAGACAACTGTTCACTGGTTGCAGAGGATTCCTCTGCAGTAGCAGAGTTGGACTGAACTACTTCTGAAATCTGGCTGACGCCCTGTTCTGCCTGCTTCATGGCAGTCGCCTGGTCTGCTGCAGTGCTGCTTACAGCTTTGGAGGAAGATGCTATCTTTCCGATTCCTTCCACTACGGTTCGGATAGAAGCAGAAGCCCGTTCTGCTGCTTCATTTCCTTCTTCAACCTCCCGGATGGCACCCTCAATCAGCTCTCTGGTTTCCACTGCTGCTGTGGAACTCTGCTCTGCAAGCTGTCGAATCTGATCTGCCACTACGGAGAAGCCTCTTCCTGCCTCTCCTGCCCTTGCCGCTTCAATCGAAGCATTCAGGGAAAGCAGGTTGGTCTGAGACGCAATATCTTCAATTTCAGAAATAATATTTCCAATCTTCTGAGAAGCCTCGTTAATCCGCTCCATAGCCGCTACCATCATTTCCATTTCGCCCCGGCTGTGGTCTGCCTCATCCGCATACTGCTGTGCCAGACGGTAAGACTCCTCCGCCTTTTCCGCTGCCATCACAATATTGTCCGTAATCGTCATAATCGTAGCCTGCATTTCCTGTACGGCGCCTGCCTGGTCCGTTGCACCCTCTGCAAGGCTCTGGGACGCCTCCGCCAGATTCGTAGCACCTGCGGAAACCTGTGTGGAAGCCTCGTCAATAGACTGAAGCGTGGTAACCATCTGCTTCTTTAATTCACGCAGGGAAAGATAAATCTGTTCAAAATCTCCCGTATACCGCTTCTCATCCTCAGAGTAAACGTCATAATTGGAATTCGCCATCTCACCCAGCAGACGTTCTTCATCTGCAATGACAAAGTTCAGCGTAGCTGCCATATGGCCTGCCACTTCTATCATTTCTGCCACTTCATCCCTGGTATTCACCTCCGGGAACGGAGAAGACAGATCTCCGGCTGCAAAAGTCTCCAGCCGATTCTTTAAATTAATCAGAGGAGTTGCAATACTTTCTGCAATTCTGGTACCCAGATGCACAGCCAGATAAATAGCTCCCACAATTACTGCCACGATTACGACAGGCAGCACAATACTGAGAACGGAAAGCTGACCGGATAAGGATTCTCCTTTGGAAACCTTGATTTCCATGATTTCTGTCAGATCACTGTAAACCTCCTCATACATGGGAGCCAGTTCTCCCATTGCCCTCTCCTGCGCCTTGATGCACTGCTCCCTATCCGTAGTGGCGCCCATGTCCAGAATCTGCTGTTCCACCTTCCAGTATTCTTCCAGTTCTACCTGCAGTTCCGAATAAATCTTCTTATTGGCTTCCGTTACCATGGTTTTTTTCAGTCCGTCAAATTCCTTCTGGAACTCTTCTTTGCACTGGTCATGCTGTGCTACCATGGAATCAATGGCATCCTGTTCTTCATATCCGATGATGCCTCGCAATGCGGATCTTGTGTCTGCAAAAGTTGCCATTGCCCTTCCCACGTCTCCCTGGGCAAACCCGTAATTAACCAGCGCGCCGGAATAAAGCCGGGATACAACAATTAACCCTATCACCCCGATAGCTGCAACAACTGCCATCATTCCTGAAATCAGCGTAAACGATTTCTTCAGTCGTTCCATAATCTGCATGTTATTCAGTTTTTCTAACATTTCTTTCTCCATCCTTCTTCCTAAATTTCCGAATTCTTCCACATGCCTTTTGGGATTACTCAGGCCATATCGGACTTTCGGACAGATGCCATGTGCAGAATGCAAACAAAAGAAACCTGCTGTATGATATTCCCTGTACTCCCATGTTTGTATTTTTCTATAACATCTCTGCTATCATTGTACCCACTTTGTCGGTTTTCGTCAATCATTTCAGGAAAATAAGTTCATATAGTTCACGGAACCAGTATCTTTCTCAATGCTTCTGTCAGAATCCTGTTCTCTTCTCTGCTGCGCACCGCAATCCGGTACCAGCCCTCCTCCAGCCCCGGAAAATTACTGCAGTTACGGATTCGGATACCATGGGCTTCCAGCGCCTGGTCCAGTCCTTTTCTGCTTCGGAAAAAAATAAAATTTGCCTCGTGACCGTATATTTGCAGGAGTTCCGGAGCATATGCGGAAAGCTGTTCCAGCAGAAAGGCTTTTTCCCTCGCCACAGCCTTCCTGGTTTCAGCCAGAAATGCCTGCTCCCCGGCCGCCGCAATACCTGCTTCCTGCGCCGGGACCGACACGTTCCAGGGCTGGGTAACTGCCCGCATCTTTTCCAGTATTCCGGAATTGCCGCAAAGGCCATAGCCCAGGCGCAGCCCAGGCATTCCAAAGGTCTTTGTGAAGGCTTTCACAACAAACAGATGTTCAGATTTATTCAGAAAAGGCTTCATGGAATCCGCCTGACAGCCAGCCCCGTCTTCTCCTGGGAAAAGCCGGGAAGAACCACCGGTCGTTTCCTGCTCCGGCAATACAAAGTCCAGAAAACATTCATCCACCACAAGGACTGCCCCGGCCTGCCGACACCGCTCCAGCAGCCGCTCCAGCATATTCTGCTCCGTCAGCACCCCGGTGGGATTATTGGGATTGCAGACAAACACCATATCCACCGTATCATCTATCGGAGCCAGAGAATGCTCTGTGATTCGGAATCCCTGCTCCGGTTTCAGATACTCCCGGATTACCTGACAGTCCACACTTTTTAAGGCCTGCTCATATTCCTGAAAGGTGGGCGCAAACACCAGCGCTTTCCTGGGTTTTAAGGCCAGCGCAAGGGAAAAAATCACCTCCGCCGCACCATTCCCGCAGATGATTTCCTGAGGTTTCACCTGCTCCAGTCCTGCAATGGCCTGCCGCAGCCTGCCGCACCCCACCTGAGGATAACGGGTAATCCCGTCCAGAGCCTCTCTGGCCCGTTCCACTGCCCGCTGAGGCGCCCCCAGCAGGTTGATGTTCGCAGAAAAATCTGTGAAACCAGGATAGCGATAACTGTCTCCGCCGTGTTCGTACATTGTCTTCCTCCTTAATCTCCTGTCCTTCCTTACTTATCCAAACCCCTGATACGGTCCGGCTATACGGAGCCGAACCTCTCCCGCAGCAGAATCCCTCCCCCTGTCAGAAGCAGCGCCGCCAGAGCCATGGGAAACATAAAATCATATTCCCCTTTCATCATCTGGAACAAAGCCAGCTTTCCCAGGTATTTCGACGCACCGATGTTCACAAAAAAATATACCACCGCCGCCATGTAGCCCAGTACCACCTGGTTGGTAACCCCGCTGACAAAAAATCCAACGGCGCCCAGAAAACAGATTTCACAAAAAGAACCCTGCCACAGCCTGCCCATGGCAAACTGGCTGTTTCCCTCCTTCATCAGCCATAAAAATACCGTCACCACCAGGGCCAGAACCGTAAGGGCTTCCAGTAACCGTACCAGATACAGCTTCCAGAGAGGCGTGGCCCTGGATTTTTCCAGCAGCCAGATTTCCCGGTTCTGCTCCGGCATAAACAGAGGCGTCAGCAGAAGGATACCCGTAAAGGCCGCATACATTTCCATTACCTTTGCCGCCTGCTGTTCATCCAGATTCCGAAAACTCACGAAAAATCC
This sequence comes from Lachnospiraceae bacterium JLR.KK002, assembly GCA_036941025.1. NCBI lineage: Bacteria > Bacillati > Bacillota > Clostridia > Lachnospirales > Lachnospiraceae > Lachnospiraceae bacterium JLR.KK002. The sequence goes on along the minus strand of JAYMNP010000001.1, from coordinate 363,566 downwards.
TGACATACAGCAGAACAGCAGGGTAACCAGCAGATGGGGCCCATACTGCCTGCGGATGAAACTATTTCCCGCGCTTAAATATTTTTCCATAAACAGTCTCTCCTTCCCTGCGTTTCTTCTCATAAATTACAAAAGTCAGACACAGCAGCAGTACGGCCAGTATAAAATAATATCCCCGATTCAGGAACAATTCCTGCCGCTGGCTCCAGAATTCACCGGTATCGCCCAGAGCGTTCCAGCGCACAATCAGATGAAAACCGAAATTTCCCGCCAGTGTGGCGGACGCAAACAGACTGCCAATGGCCCAGAATACCTGGACAAAAATGGAAATCACATTTTCCGTAAACTCCGTTATAAGAAAAGATAAAGCCAGCACTGTCATAATTTCCGGCAAAAGCCAGATTACGCTGTATTTCAGAAAGGCCAGTGTGTCCGGCGTAACGCCCATGGTTTTTGCATGGTACTGATAGGGCATCTGCATGACGAATATGGTAATCAGCACCGGCAGAAACGCCATGCACACATTGGCCAGATAGCGGCTTCCCACAATCTGAACTACAGAAGCTCTGCGGGCATACACCACCTGATTTACCTGCGCCCGCTTATCCCGGAGACAGCGGGTTACTCCCAGAAAAATGGGCAGAACCGCAAGAATAATCCCCGCATAATCACAGAACAGCCTTGCGGTAGCTCCGGTTACCCTGTCTTTCTCACAGAGGGCTTCAAATTCTTCCACTGCCTGTTCATAGGTCATGGGAACTCCCACGCCTGCTTCCAGCTCCTCTCTGCTGTAAGAACTTCCGGCGCCGATAATCTCACAGACCCGCTCCATATGTTCACAGAATTCTTCATACGTCAGCGACTCCCTGGGTACAACGGAACATCCCGTCTGAGCCTGTATGGCCCCTTCCATGGTGGAGGAATCATATTTTTCATAGTGCTCCTGCTCTTCCCGCTCCAGTTCTTCCAGACTTTTTCCGGTGCACTCTTCAAGAATGGAAATTATCTCATTCCGCTCTGTGTCATTCAGGGTAACGCCCCGGTAAAATCCCATGGGGTAGGTAGCGTAGGTATTGCGCTCTGTCTCCATCATAAGTCCTGCCAGGATTTTTTCCATCACTGCCGATTCTTCATGGCTGTTGACCGTACCGTAACTTTCCTGGCCCGGTTCCGGTCGTTCCAGCCGCTCCGTAATCACTTCGCCCATCTGACTGGAAAGGAACATGACAAAGAGCACCACATAAAGATAGTAGACCATGCTCTTTAATATCTGCCTGCATTCTTTTAAAAATAAAGTTCCGAACATGCTCCCACCTCCTATTCTCTGCCGCGACCGGCAGAAGCATGGTTCATCAGATACATATAGGCGTCCTCCACATCGGGGCTGGCCGCAACAGCTCCTTTCACGGGAGATTCCTCCGCAATGATTTTAACAGTGGCAGCACTTCCGCTGGTGAGAATTCCGGTTACCAGAAACTGCTCCTTTACCAGAGGCAGCTCCATGGTGGACACTTCCATGGTGTAAACTTTGCCCCTCACTCCTTCCAGCAGCCCGGACACAGTTCCACGGAACAGAATTTCCCCATGATTCAGTACTGCAATATTCTCACAGGTAGCCTCAATGTCCCCCACAATATGGGTGGAGAGAATCACAGTTCTGTCTCTTGCAATTTCACAGAGCAGATTCCGAAACCGCACCCGTTCCTCCGGGTCCAGTCCGGCGGTGGGTTCATCCACCACAATGATTTTCGGGTCGTGAATGATTGCCTGGGCAATGCCGAGGCGCCGCTTCATGCCGCCGGACATGGCTCTTATTTTTGTCTTATGCTGGTCTCCCAGATTTACTTTTTCCAGCATTTCCGGCACTTTTTTTGCTCGCTCCTTTTTACTCATGCCCGACAGCACTGCCAGATAGTCCAGCCCTTCGTAAGCTCCCATATTGCCGTACATGGAAAAATCCTGGGGCAGATAACCGATGATTTCCCTCACCCGGCCGCACTGTTCCACGGGAATCCCGCACAGCAATACGTCTCCGCCGCTCTTTCTGGTCAGAGTGGTCAGCACCTTCATCAACGTGGTTTTACCGGCTCCGTTGGGGCCCAGAAGGCCGAACATCCCCGGCCCGATTTCCAGATTCACCTGTTTTAAAGCCTGCTTTCTTCCGAAATTTTTCGATAAATTCCTGATTTCTATTCTGGTATCCATATTCCTTCCTCTCTTTCTGCTTCAAAGCTGTCAGCCTGTGCTCCGAATCTGAAGAACAGTATAAAAAGAATTTATCTACAAATTTCCTATAAAATTATAATTCCAGGCAATGACCTGAATTACGATACGCCATTCCTGGCATCAGCCATGAACTTTTGCCGGAGTTTTACCTGTTTTTCACCCCTGCCGTCAGGGTAGCTGCCGCAATGGCTCCCTGATTTACGCTGTTTTGGAGAGAAAGGCTCCCGCCATGGTTCTCACAGAGCATCCGGCAGATGGACAGGCCGATTCCGAAATGCTCCCGGCTGTTTTCCTCTTCACTGAAATACGTTTCCATTCCTCTTCGCAATGCTTTTTCTGAAAATCCCGGCCCGTCATCCCTTACAAACACCGTAAATTCCTGTTCCTGCATGGCCACTTCCACCTGAACCGCTTTTCCGGCATAGCGCAGCCCATTGCTAAGAAGATTTTCAAACACTTCCATCAGCAGATTTTTATCCAGAAACAGCTCCTGCTCCGGAATACTTACATGCAGGCTGATTTCCTTCCCGGTTTGGCTGCGAAGCCCTTCCAGAGCTGCCTCCATCTGTTCTGTCAGTTCCGAAACATGGTACCAGTGTCCGTCCGGCTCCCATTTTTCCATATTCTGAATGGTAGTCATGGTGGTGGAAAACCGCAGCAGCCGCTCCTGCTGCTCATGCATGGTATTCAGTTTTTCCAGCAGCATCTCCTCCGTAACTCTGCCTTCTGGCACATATTTCTGCAGAAATTCCGTATAGCCCCGAATCACAGTCAGGGGCGTGCGGATATCATGGGCAAAGGCCGCATTGATTTTCCGCTGTTCCTCCTGCTGTTTCCACTGGTTTTTCTTATTCTTAAGCAGTGTTTTCCGAATCTGCTCCACTTCCTGGCAGAGGAGCCCCATCTCGTCCTGGCTACGCCAGGTCATTTCATGGCTGTAATCCCCCAGGTTGATGTAATTCAGGCCCTGGGTAATGGCTGTAATTCCCGGTTTGATTTTCGTTTCCAGAAAAAACCTCCCCACAATCACAAAACAGATTACAAGATAGAGATACAGACAGTTGTTGTAAAAAAGCTGTATGGCCGTCTTTAAAAGCGGCCCCCGCATCATAATTTCATGTCCCTGATACTGCTGGCCACCCAGTCCGTCCATCATGCGCCTGCCCAGTACATCCAGCCAGGCCAGGCACAGGTTCCGGGTAATCCAGTACAGGGTTCCAACGCCTGTCATACCGATACAGAGATACCACACCAGAGAGCGAACCAGAGATTTCTCCTGCATAAATTTCAGGAACTGTCCTGTCTTTTCCTCTAACCAATCCATTTATAGCCCACACCCCAGACTGTCTCAATATGCTTCGTGTTCCGGTCTGTTTTCTGACGGATTCTGCGCACATGTTCTGCAATAATAGCGGCGTCCGCCTCTCCGTCAAATCCCCGGACATGCTCATAAATCTGCTCTTTTTCAAATACCTGGCCGCTGTGAGTAAGCAGCAGTTCCACAATGGCAAATTCTGTTTTGGTCAGCCCCGCGTCCGCTCCGTCCACCAGCACCTGACGCCCGGAAAAATCCACCGTAAGGTCTCCCTTCATATAGATATTGCTGTTCTGCTGCCTTCGTTCTTCCCGGCGCAGATGTGCTTCCACTCTGGCCAGCATTTCGTCCATGCCGAAAGGCTTGACAATATAGTCGTCGCCCCCTGCCTTAAATCCGCTGACCCTGTCCTGTTCTTCCGTTCGGGCTGTGAGAAACAGAATGGGACAGTCCACATAATCCCGGATTTTTTCACAGACCGTATAGCCGTCCATATCCGGCATATTTACGTCCATAATAATCAAATCCGGCTGATGTTTCAGTTTTTCCATGGCTTCCATACCGTTTCTGGCCGTGTAAACCAGATACCCTTCCATTTCCAGGTATTCTTTCAGCAGTTTGCGGATGTCCTCTTCATCGTCCACAGCAAGTATTTTCTTCATGTCCCGCTCCTTTCCGCCCTGTGCTGCTTTAAAATCAGGCGGTTATTTTCCAAACAGAATCCCGGCCTGTTTCATATTTTCCATAATGGAAACTTCAAATCTCCTTTGTTTTCGCTATGTACGATTATACCTGTATCCCGGTGAAATGGCAAGTGACTGTTACGGTTTTATCAGCATTGGCGGGTATTCCATGGACTTTACCGTCCAAATGTGATATACTCACAAACAGGAAACACAGCGAAAAATCACAGAAAATTTCATGCACCGGCCCTGCCGGACAAGAGGTATCCTATGACACACAAAGAGAAAGCAGAACAGCTTCTGCACCAGCAATATCACTGTTCTCAGGCATTATTCGGAGCATTTGCCGGGGACTTTGGCCTGGATTTAAAAACTGCATTTAAAATCAGCACCTGTTTCGGAGGCGGTATGCGCCAGGGCGGAATCTGCGGCTGTATTACCGCTTCTCTGCTGGTACTGGGCATGGCTCTGGGATTTTACGATTCCCAGGACAGGGAACTGGAACTTTACGGCAATAAAAAAACGGAAGAATTCATACGGCTTTTTACAGAGCGGATGGAGGGCGCTGTAAACTGCCGGGATATTCTGGGCAAAGATATTTCCGTGCCGGAAGAAATGGCAGCCATCCGCAAAGAAGGGCTGATTCTGGCAAAATGCCCCCAGGCTCTTGACACCAGTATTGAGATTCTGGAAGACATGCTGGAAGATTTTCTGAAAGACGCAGCAGAGAGCAGCATCCGTCTGGAAGACATCCCGGAAAACAATGTTATGCGGGGCGTACTGAAAAATATCGGCAAGCTCCAGCGGTTCCGCAGAAATGTCAGCCAGCTCCTGTTTTCTTCCGCAAAAGACATTGCTTTTATCCAGTTTGATATCCGCAAATTCAAAATTGTCAACGATTTGTACGGCGAAAAATTCGGAGATGAAATGCTGGATTTCATTCGCGAACAGCTCAGTAACGTCTGCAGTCAGGAGCAGTTTTTTATTAATCTCCGCAGCGACGTTTTTATGATTGTGACGGAATACGACCGGAAAGAAGAACTGACGTCGCTGATTCACCGGCTCAGCGTGCAGACCGTTGCTTTTAAAGATGTAAAAATCCAGATGTCTTACGGCATATACATGGTGGAAGACCGGAGCATGGAACTGCGGCAGATGGAAGACCGGGCGGCAATGGCCCGGAAGGCCGCAAAACGCAATGTACTGACCAATATTTTATTCTACGAAGAACAGTTTAAAGATTCCCTGTACAACCGGAAATTCATTGAAGAAAACATGCAGAACGCCATTACGGAACACCAGTTTATGATGTATCTCCAGCCCAAATACAGTATAACCCGAAATAAAATTATCGGAGCGGAAGCTCTGGTGCGGTGGCGTCATCCGGAGCGGGGCATGATTTATCCGGATCAGTTCATACCCATTATAGAGGAAAATGGTTTTATCCGAAACGTGGATTACTATATCTGGTCCAGGGCGTGTCGATTTATCCAAAAATGCGATCAGCAGGGCCTTACTCCCTGTCCCATTTCCGTCAACGTGTCCAGAGTTCATCTTAAGGACGACGCATGTATTCGTTTTCTGGATGAGCTGATAAGAGACAGCGGCATCTCAAGGAACCTGCTGGAACTGGAAATTACGGAAACTGCCGATGATCAGCAGGTCAGCCTGAAAGCCCTGCAGTTGAAAGAAGAAGGGTTTACGCTGCTGATGGATGATTTCGGCAGCGGTTATTCCTCCCTGAATATTCTGCTGGAAACTCCTTTCGACGTGATTAAACTGGATCGGAAATTTATGGAAAATATGATGGTATCGGAAAAGGGCAGGCTGATTCTGGAACATGTGGTGATGATGGCTGACAAACTGGATCTGGGCCTGCTGGCGGAAGGTGTGGAAACCAGGGAACAGGTGGATTTGCTGCGCAGTATCGGCTGTGACCAGGTACAGGGATATTACTATGCAAAACCCATGCCGGAGGAAGAATTTTTTGAGCTGTTCCGGAAACAGCAGGAGGAGGATACTGCGTCATATTCCCTATAATTCCTTTCTCTCCCCCCCCGGATAGCTATCCGGGGGCTAAATCTATCTGTTATTATCCTTCTCATCCAACCATTTGACTATGTAGTGGCAAGCCACTCCGCCCATGACAGTAACTAAAAAAGATGTTAAAAATTCTAACATACCCATACCCCCTTCACTACCTGAATATAAATTATCAACTTCAACATTTTAATAAAATTTTTTTATTTTTTGTCGCTTATTATGCAACTATCTTTTTTTGTTGTCATTTATTTTTTGCATATTATGCAACTACCTTTATATTATCATTTTATTTTTTGCATGTCAATATTTTTTTCGAATCACATGCGAATATTTTATTTTTTATAATTATTTTGTTGCATATTTGCGAATAATATGGTATCATATAATTGACAATGGAGGTGCTGCAATGAATATAGGAGAACGAATAAAACAGCGAAGAACTGAACTGGGATTGTCTGTAGATGAAGTTGCTTCTCGTCTTGGAAAAAATCGTGCCACAATATATAGATATGAAAATAACAATATAGAAAATTTTCCCATTACTGTCCTGGAACCGCTTGCAAAAATATTAAATACTACTCCTGCTTATTTAATGGGATGGGAAAAAGAAATGTTTACAAGTATTTCAAAAGAATTAAAAATCTCGACAGAAGCTCTATATTCTATAAACGCATTTTCACTTACTATTGATAAAAAAACTGAATATTCTATGATGGACATATTTAATGCCATGGTAATACACAAAAATTTTTATGAAATTGTAAAGGAAATGCTTTTATACATTTCTCGCTCAGAAGATGAATGGCAAAAAATGATAGACTATCTTAGTGATAGCAATATTATGAAATCAGTAAGTAAGGATTCTATAAAAGCATTTTGCCGCTCAAATATTACTGATAAATTTGAAAAATTAATTTTTGACATTTTAAGTTCAGATATTAACAGCTTTGATAAAGTAATAAAAAGAGATAGCAACAAAAATATTACTCTCAAGACCAAACCACAAAAGAAAAATCTTACTTTTAGTACCATAAACAGAACAAATGATATTAAAACCACAAAAGAGATAGATAATTTCGATAATATTTCAAATGATTCTACTGCAGGTAACAGACATGAAAACACCGAATTGGCAAAAGAATTTTTTACTGACCCAAACGAAGCCAGAAAATATTTAGAAATGCATCAGATAGCTGCATTTAACGGCATTAAAAATTTATCCGATGAATCAATTATTCAAATGGCAAATATTGCAAAAAGCCGCAGTACAAATTTAGGAGAGAAGAATGAGGGAGATATTAACAGAAGAACGATATAATTTTTTAAAAAGGGAAGCCCATAAATTACTTAATTTATCAACTAACAATAATCCATTTTACCTTGCTAAGGTATTAAAAATAAACATTAATATATGTTCACTCAAAGATGAGTTGAAAGGATTCATATTAGATGACTCCATTTACATCAACAAGAAACTCGACTTATATTCACAAAAAATCATATGTGCACATGAACTTGGGCACTATATATTACATAGAAATCTTAACGCATTTGAATTATTTGATACTGATACCGAAAGTATCACTGAACTTGAAGCAAATTTATTTGCCAAAGAAATAATGCCACAAATGTTTTCAAGAATAGATATGAATGAAATTAAATACGTTTCTGATTTTAATAAATTCATAGAGAATCAAATCAGATTCTCAGAGGTAGTGTAAATAAGTTTGTGTTTTTGGAAATAAATGGCTCCTTTCCGGTAAGAATCAGGATATGGAAATTCTTATCGAAAAGGAGTGTTTTTATACCAGTAGCAAAGGAACAAATTCGACATATTATCTCAGAAAACAACCTAAATAGCGTAGCTGATGTCTATGCCCTCCTCAGGAACAGTTTTAAGAACATCCTGCAGGAACTACCATCTTCGGATATGAAAAGAACCTCAAAGGGGATGTGCAGACTGATAACAAACGCTGCCGGGATTTAAGGAGACCATACAGGCGGTATTCCCCAAAGCACAGATACAGAGATGCGTCATCCACATGCTGCGCAACTCATTCAAATATGTCCGTTACAAAGACCTGAAGAAATTCGCCTCCGATTTCAAGGCAGTCTGCAATACCCCAAATGAGGCAACAGCCCTGTCAGAACTGGAGAATATAAAAGAGACATGGGGGAGAAAATACCTTTACGCCATCAGCATCTGGGAAAACAATCGGGAAGACGTCAGCCACTTCTTCCAGTTTCCGGATGACATCTGCCGTATCATGTACACCATGAACATCATAGAAGGGCTGAACCGCCAATACCGGAAAGTAACCAGGACAAAGAGCGTATTCCCCAGCGATACATCGTTAGAGAAAATGCTGTTTTTGGCAAGCCGGAATGTAACAAAAAAATGGACGCAGAGATACCGCAACTGGGACCAGGTTCTGAACCAGCTGACGTTCCTGTATGGGGAACGTCTGACGGAATACCTGTAAAAATATCACTGTCTAAGGATATTGACGGAGGGCAGGAAAAAAATTATAACCAGGGGATATTCCAATAAAGTGCATTTGGAACATCCCTTTTCCATGCCAGGGTCATTTCTGCCGGGAATCTGCTCTGTACCCCCCACTTGCTTTGCAAGTGCCATTCAGCAAAGGGGCCCACAGGCTCATTGGCTTTTTTGTGTCCGGCTGGGCTGGAAAAACAGATCGCCGGATAACTTTAGTGCTATAATCTGACTTGGGAACATTCGTGTTACAAGGTGGTGCAGATGGAAAATACATATGAAATTTTAAGCCTGCTATTTTTGGGCGATAACTTCCTGATTGCATTGCTTGCCTATTTGGATAACAGGAACAACAGGCGAAAATCATGAGGGATCTGGACGATTTGTTGCGCCATTTGTGGTGCGTCAGAGCATACGCAGTATGCTGAACGTATCGCGTTTAAGCACAATTGCGAAACAATATTTTCCTCCTGTGCGAGTACCCTCGCTTCGCTGGGTTGCCAGGTGCCAGTGGCACCTGAGTGGCAACGACCGAAACGGAGTGTAGAAGACCCTACGCATATTATTTTTTATCTCATAGGAAGATACTTTTACGCGTTAGCGTGACATAGTATTTTCTATAAGATAAAAAAAGAACCGGCGGTTATACCGGCTCCCTCTTTTCCTTATATTAATTAATGTTTATTATTTCCGTCCGTCCCTAATCCGGACTTCAAATCTTCGGTTACGGAATTATCCGCATTTTCAAGAATGACGGAAAGATACTCATTTGCTTCTTCTTTCGTAAATGCTCCTAAATCCCGCATATTCAGTACGCCGAGCGCAAGGGACATCCGTTCCGGGTTCTTCTTCGCCCACAGCTCCAGGAGGGCTTCGTCCGCAGTCACGGGGCTGACAGTGACAATGAACCGCCCACCGTCTACCGTATTCACAAAAATCGTGTCCGTTTCATCATCCAGAGATATGTCTGCAAACATCCCATTATACTTATTCATAATGTCAAACAGAAAGTTTTTCAGTCCGTCCTTATTCGTTATGGCGCCATCTTCCTTTTTCAGCAGAAGTTCCTTCAATTTGCCCGCATTCTCCTCCACCCGTGCCTTATATTCTCTGCGCTGTTCCTCCGTAATTATCTCAATGTCGGCCATTATTATTAAAGCGATTTCAATATACACAGACAATGGATTTTCATGGTACCACTCCAACAATTCGATTTCGTCATGATTTAGCCCTTCATACAACAGTTTCCGGGTTTTGTTTTTTTCCATAATATATACCTCATTTCTAAATTAGATGAATAATACTACTTTATACTACTTAAAGCGATAAGTCAATATGAAATGATATGAAATGATATATTGTAAAAAAGGAGTGATAACATGAAACCTCTTAAAATAAAAGTAAGCATTACGCTTGATGAGGAAATTATAAATGAGATTAAAAAGTTAGCAGAACAGGACGACAGGTCGCTTTCACAATACATTAATCTTGTCTTGAAAGAGTTTTTAAGAGATAAGAATAATAAACAGGAATAAATTATCAATAATACTACTTAACACTACTTTAGGCGATGAAACAATATAAAAAGCTATAGGGTGATATATTATATTAAAAAGGAGTAGTAATATGAAACCTCTTAAAATAAAAGTAAGTATCACACTTGATGAGGAAATTATAAATGAGATTAAAAAGTTAGCGGAACAGGACGACAGGTCATTTTCACAATACGTTAATCTTGTATTAAAGGAATATTTAAAAGAAAAAAATAGTAATCAAGGGATGTTCCAATAAAATGCATTTGGAACATCCCTTTTTCCATTCTTGGGATTCCCGGCATATGAACTTCATCCAGTAAACCCCCGGTTTCCCCGCAACCGTCATCGGGTAAAGGGGTTGACAGGATTCCCTGACACAATTTCTGACACCTTTTTCCGTAAATTTACAGTTTTTGACGGAGAGTATTGAAAGGGGAAAATGCCGGAATTGCCCATAAACAGAGACTTACAGAGATTATCGGATATAGACAAAAGCCATGCCATAATAACTATTGGTGGCTTTGCTTTTGGAAACTGCAGTAAGAACCTTGTCATCTATGGCATAAGCGGTTCCGCCGCAGAGACCTATGCAAATAAATATGGTATTACTTTCCGCCTGATTGGCAGCGAACCTTCCCAGGGCGATGATAACACCCCAACAGAACTCTTCACAGCCACCGTAACTCTGGAACAGGACAGCTACGTTTATGACGGAACTCCAAAAACCCCGGCAGTCACAGTCACATCCGGAGAGGCCGTACTGACACCTGGTACCGATTATACCGTCTCCTACAGCAACCATATCAATGTGGGAACCGCTACGGTAACGGTGACAGCCGCTGAAGGCCAGAACCGGTACACTGGCAGTAAAACCGTACATTTTACCATTACCAGCCCACCAGATCCCTCCGGTACAGGCGGACAGCCTGGCTCAAATGAGCAGCCTGGTGCAGACGACCAGCCCAATACCAACGACCAGTCTGCTCCCACCATTACCTGTACAAAGACTCTGTACAAGGTTGTGTATAGTGCAAAGCCTTTCAAAATCAACGCCACATCTAACAGCAGTCTGACCTTTACAAGCTCCAAACCGAAGATTGCCGCGGTAGACAGAAACACCGGAAAGGTAACCATCAAAAATACCGGAACTGCCTCCATAACCATCCAGGCAGGAACCATATCCAAAAAAGTGACGGTTAAGGTAAGCCCGAAGAAGCAGTCCGTGAAATCAGCAAAGGCAGCGGCAGGCAGAAAACTGACCGTAAAATGGACAAAGGATAAAATGGCCTCCGGATATCAGGTACAGGTTGCCACGGACAAAAAATTCAAAAAGAATATGAAATCCAAAACCCTGTCCAAAACCTCCTATACTTTCACAAAGCTGAAAACAGGCAAAAAATATTATGTAAGGCTCCGCAGCTATAAAAAATCCGGCAAAGAAACCCTGTATGGCCCGTGGAGCAATGTAAAATCCACTGGCAAAATCAGGAAGTAAACCGGTTCGGCCGACAAAATCTTTACAGGGATTCCCTGTAAAATACAAACCCTCCTTTTTCGATATTCCCGTTACTATAATATTCAAATTCAGAGGGGTAGATAATACAGCAAAACAACTGCTGAAAGGAAATGTCGATTTACATTGATAAGCATTTTATGATATGGTAAAATTATGTCAGGTGCTACCAGGATGGTAGGCGGTTAGCCCTCTGCAGAGGGACTGTGACCCTCTGATTACATAAAAACCTGAAAGGGAATTCGGAAAAGGAGGGCTAAGTGGATGTTGACGATTGAAGGATTGATTTCTGTACTTGGATTATGCGTGGCTTGCTTCAGTCTCGGATACGCCATCGGAAGCAAAGATAACCATAAAACACAAAAATAACCGCCCCCAGTCTGACAAACTAAGCGGTTATTTTGCTACATGTCGGGCTAACCGTCTATCGGTAGCATCTCTTATGTTTATAATATAACATACCATCACAAATTATTCAAGAATTTCCCAAAAAAATCTGATACCTTATAAATGGAATGAAACAACGACTATTAAACCGGTTCGGCTGACAGAACATTTAAAGAGCTTTCCTGTCAATAAGGCGTTCACCCCTGTAAATCGGGGCAAACGCCTTATTATTTTATATCAGGTGCAACCTGAAAAATTCAGATTCCTGTTCATTTTACTCCGAAATGCTCAAACAGCATCTCTTCCGCTTCTTTTGACCAGAGCCCCTTATTTCTCTTACAGCATTCATCCAGTTCTTTAAAGAAGGGGTCTTTTTCTCCCAGTTTTCCGAAATCTTCAATGGCTGTCATGGGCATGTCAAACTGGGTATAGGCCAGTTTTTTTCCGCCGGGGATAGCGGGCAGATTCTTCGTCGTCTCCGCAATGGAATCCATGCCGCCTACATGTGTGACCATAACTGCCGAATTAATCAGGCCTTTGGCTGATTTTTCAATGGCCTCCTTCATGTCATTGGTATTGCCCCCTGTGGAACCCATAATCTTGGTTCTGGCATAATGACAGTCATAGAGATTCATGCTTGCGGAAAACTGTGTATCCGTAGGCCCTGCAAAGAAATTCATGCAGCCATCCACAGACAGCAGACGGTTACCCATCTCTGCGATACTCTGTACCGGAGCATAGACGAATACATCGCTGTATCCCACGCCTTCTGTGATGGCGCGAAGCTCTGCAACAGGGTCTTCCATATTTGCAGTATTGATGTAATGAAGTTCCACGCCCTTTTCTCTGGCTTCTGCTTCCGGAACCACTTCTTTTGCTCTGGCAATTTTCTCATCATTGATATCTGTCACCACAATACGCTTCGGCTTGTTTTCAAAGGTAAGGCCATAGCTCACTGCTCCCAGTCCCATGGGGCCGCAGCCGCCCAGAATCAGAATGTTTCCTCCGGCCAGGGTACCCATTTTATGTTCATAGGAAAGATGTTCATTGTGGTAGTTGCTGTGATATCCGCCGATACAGCAGCTCATGGGTTCTGCAAGGGAAGCCTCAAAGTAGCTGTCTCCGTCGTATTCCCAGATACATCCCTTTTCGATTACATCGTTGGGAAAAATGCAGTAGGTTGTGGCGCCGCCGAAAAATTCATAGGAGTATCCCGGTGATTCCATCTGTCCGGGAATGGCCGGCTGCTGGGCAAATTTTTTCCCTTCGTGAAACTGATTTTTCCATTTCTCGCCTACTTTTACAATATCTCCGGTAAATTCATGGCCGATAATAACCGGATGTTCCGCCACATTCTCCGGCACCCGTTTGTGTTCCTTTCCTGCCTGCACCATTTTCCAGGTAGACATGCAGATACTGTCGCTTACTACTTTTACCAGAATTTCATCTTCTTTTATTTCGGGAAGTTCAAATTCTTCCAGTCTGATATCATTTGCTCCGTAAAGTCTGACGCCTCTTGCTTTCATTTTATTTCCTCCTGATTTTAATTTAATTTTTCCAATACCCAGTCAATCTGATTCGTTGTCTTAAATTCTTCCAGAACTGCTTCATTTTCCAGCATTCCGCAGATTTTTCCCAGCAGTTCCAGATGCTCGTCGCCTACACCTGCGATACCGAATACAAGCTGTGCTTTCTCTTCTCCGAACACAACGCCCTCCGGATACTGCAGAACCACGATACCCGTCTTTTTCACAGTCCCTTTGGCCTGAGAAGTTCCATGGGGAATAGCCACGCCAAGGCCCATATAGGTGGTCACTATTTTCTCCCTCTCCTGCATGGCATCAATGTAAGAAGAATCCACATACCCCAGCTTCACCAGAAGTTCTCCTGCCGCCTGAATGGCCTCTTCTTTGGAAACAGATTTCAGGTTCAGCCTGATTCCGTCCCTGACCAGAATTCCTGTTCCGGATGACGCCGGAGTGTTTTCTTCCTTCGGCTGTTCAGGTGCGCTATCTTCCTGTTTTGTTCCACCTTCCGCTGTCAGCTGTGCATACAGAGTGTCCAGCGCCGGGTCAGCCAGGAAATTGTTGATGGTCACCATCTGGGCGTTGGGCACGGATTTCCTTGCCCGTTCCACCAGCGTAATCTGCACCACTGCAATGTCGCAGTCCGGCGGAATGGTATCCACAGACGTATTGATTACCGTCAGATCCGGCCGCTGGGCCTTAATACGATTTCGGAACTTCGTTGCCCCCATAGCGGAAGAACCCATACCTGCGTCGCAGGCAAATACTACTTTTTTCACACCTTCTGCTGTAATGGACGCCGGAGTCTGAGCGGTTCCTTTTGCTTCCGCTTTCCGGCTGGCCAGTTCTTCCTGTGCCTCCTCCAGGCTTTTGCCTTTGGACATGCGGATGATGGCAGAAGAAACCAGGAAAGAAATCACAGTGGCAATCAGTACGCCTACAATCACCTGAACCATTCTGTTTCCAGGCGTCATCATCAGGTATGCGATAATGGAACCTGGAGAAGCGGGCCCCACCAGTCCGCAGTCTGTCAGATTGAACCAGAAAATCGCCGCCATATTGCCCAGAATGGGCCCCACAATCACCAGGGGGTTCATCAGAATATAGGGGAAATAAATTTCATGGATACCGCCTAACAGATGGATAATCACCGCACCGGGGGCAGACTGCCTGGTTTCCTTATCTTTACAGAAAAACATGTAAGCCAGCAGTACGCCAAGGCCGGGGCCGGGATTTGCTTCCAGCATGTACATAATGGATTTTCCGGTCTCTGCCGCCTGAGCAGTGGCAATGGGTGTGAAAATTCCATGATTCAGTGCATTGTTCAGAAACAGTACCTTCGCCGGCTCGATAAAAACCGCAATCAGCGGAAGAACACTGTGTTCCACCAGGAATGTCACTCCTGCGGACAAAATCCCAAGAATCACATTCATAAAAGGCCCTACTGCAAGAAATCCGAACATGGCCAGCAGCATTCCCAGAATTCCAACGGAAAAGTTGTTAATCAGCATTTCAAAGCCTGCCGGCATACGCCCTTCCATGGCTTTGTCAAATTTTTTGATGCAAAATCCTGCCAGAGGCCCCATAATCATGGCCGCCATCAGCATTGTGGTGTCCGGATCGCTCATTATGGCTCCCACCACCGCGATTGCAGCCACTACGCTGCCCCGTTCGCCTCCAATAAGTTTTCCACCTGTGGAAGCGATTAAGATTGGAATTAAATAAACTAAAATAGCTGAAAAAATGGTGGCAAATCCCTCATGCGGTATCCAGCCTTTGTCGTTAAAAAACGCCGCCAGAAAACCAAACGCAATCAACGCGCCTATATTGGGCATAATCATTGCTGAGAGAAATTTACCAAAACGCTGAACTCCGTTTTTCATAAATTATCTCCTTTGACCTTGATTTGCTCCTGACTGCAAAATAACTGTCCCGTATGTGGATACGGAATCCCGGATAAAAGAATCGCCTTTTGTGCATCAGATGACCGGTATCTTATAATTCCTGCATTCTTTCTGAAATTCTTCTGAAAGGCCGCCGTCGGAAATAATAAGATCCACATCCTCCAGCCCGCAGATGGAATATGTACTTTTCACCTCTGTTTTGGATGAATCCATCAGGATAATTTTCTGTCCGGCCCGGTCCATAACAGTCCTTTTCAGAACTGCTTCTTCGTCCACGCCGCAGGTAAATCCTGTCTGTTCACAGTAGCCGGTTACACCCATAAATACCTGTTCAAAATTGATTCTCTGTATTTCCTGTATCGTATGAATTCCGCATACGCTCATACTGTACCGGTTCATGGTTCCTCCCAGCACATGTACCGCAGGGTTTTTCAGCCGGGAAAGTTCCGCCGCACAGGTCAGGGAACTGGTATATATCAGGTTCGACTGGTCCATCATACAGGACGCCAGCGCTGTGGTGGTACTTCCGGAATCCAGAAAAATTGTGGTATCTTTCCGAATCAGTTCCAGTGCTTTCCCGGCAATCAACTGCTTTGCCTCAATGTTGCGCACCAGCCTCCGGCTTAACATATCGTCTGTTCCCACTACAACGTCTACGGATTTTGCACCTCCGTGCACACGGACAATCCGCTTTGCTTCATCAAGAGCTTTTAAATCTGTGCGCAGTGTCATTTCAGATATCTGCGGAAATCGTTTCTTCAATTGTGCAAAACTGATATTTCCGCTCTGATTTATCAAATCTACAATTGCATTCCTGCGCTGTTCCATTGCATCCATTCTCATACCTCCTGGGAATCCACAGCCGGATGGCAGCCATGGTTCCGTTCTTTCACTTCATAAGCATCTGCTCCTTCCATTATACCATAATTGCTTCGCGATATCATACGTGAATCACTTTCTTTTGTACCAAAAGTTTTTTGTTTCTTCATTGTTGATACGAAAGTTTATATTGTTATAATAACAACCTTTTCTTGGTTTGTCAACTTTTATTTTAAAAGTTTTCAAAATAAATTATTTTGTTTCAAAAGTTATGCAATTTCAAATATCTGTATCGGCTCAGTCTTCATGAAGCAGAAAGGGATGTGACAGGAAATGAATCTGACAGAAGTTGCAAGATTACTTTCAGGATTGCAGACTGCCGGATGGAGCGAAAAGGAAAACAGAGACAGTGAATCAGAACAAAGCGGACAGGTCCGCAGGGCTCCCTGAATCCCTCAATCATGAGGGACCTGGACGGTTTGCTGCGCCGGGCACAATTGCAAAGCAATATTTTCCTCCTGTGCGAGTGCGCATAATGGTTTTATCTTATAGGAAGACACTTTCACACTTTAGCGTGACAAGGTCTTTCCTGTAAGATAAAACTCCCTTCCGGTTATGGATATTCCATAACCGGAAGGGAGTAAAACGAAATTCTTTTTTATGTTCCTGTTACCAGCGAAATATTTTATTTATTATAGCAGACAATTTTACCAAAATCAGCTTTCAGAGAAGCTCCTCCAACCAGTCCGCCGTCAATGTCCGGTTTGGAGAACAGTTCTGCTGCGTTTCCTGCATTTACAGAACCGCCGTACTGAATCCGGATTGCTTCTGCAGTTGCTTCGTCATATACCTCTTTGATACATGCACGGATTGCCGCACACACTTCTTCTGCCTGATCGGAAGTAGCTGTCTCACCGGTTCCGATTGCCCAGATTGGCTCATATGCAATCACTGCGCCTTTTGCCTGCTCTGCAGTTACGTTCTGGAATGCAATCTTAATCTGCATACGAATCCAGTCAATGTAAATGCCCTGTTTTCTCTGGGTTAAGGATTCTCCGCAGCAGATAATCGGAGTAATTCCGTGTTCAAATGCTTTCAGCACTTTTTTATTTACGGTTTCGTCTGTCTCTGCAAAATATTCTCTTCTTTCAGAATGGCCGATAACCACATATTTTACACCGGCGTCTGTCAGCATATTGGGAGCGATTTCTCCGGTATATGCGCCGCTTTCCTCATAGTACATATTCTCAGCGCCAATATTGATATTGGAGCCTTTTGCTGCTTCCATTGCAGGGATAATGTCGATAGTCGGTACGCAGAATACCACGTCCACATCATCATTTGCCACCAGCGGTTTCAGTTCATTTACCAGAGCCACTGCTTCACTCGGAGTTTTATTCATTTTCCAGTTTCCTGCAATAATTTTCTTTCTTGCCATAATCTTATCCTCTTTCTTTTATCTGATACATGATAGAAGTTGCTTTTGGGCCTATTTATTAGTTGCTGCTGCCACGCCGGGAAGCTCTTTGCCTTCCAGGAATTCCAGAGAAGCTCCGCCTCCGGTGGAAATATGGCTCATCTTATCGCCAAATCCCAGCTGGTTTACTGCTGCTGCAGAATCGCCGCCGCCGATGATGGTGGTTGCGTCTGTCTCTGCCAGAGCCTTTGCCACTGCAATAGTACCTTCTGCCAGTGTTGGGTTTTCAAATACGCCCATAGGCCCGTTCCATACAACTGTTTTTGCAGATTTTACCGCGTCTGCAAACATAGCTGATGTCTTCGGTCCGATGTCGCAGCCTTCCCGGTCTGCAGGCATATTTTCCGCATCACACATTACCACATCTACCGGTGCGTCAATGGGATTCGGGAATTCTTCAATGGTTGCGGAGTCAACCGGCAGTAATAATTTTTTGCCAAGTTTTTCTGCTTTGGCAATCATTTCTTTACAGTAGTCTACCTTTGTATCGTCTACCAGAGATTTACCGATTTCATAGCCCTGTGCTTTTAAGAAAGTATAAGCCATTCCGCCGCCGATAATCAGAGTATCGCATTTTTCCAGCAGATTGGAAATAACATTCAGCTTGTCTGCTACTTTTGCGCCGCCCAGAATTGCAACGAACGGTCTTACGGGATTCTCCACTGCATTTCCGAGGAAATCAATTTCCTTCTGCATTAAGTAACCAACTGCTGCTGTCTCAACCAGTTCGGAAACACCTACGTTGGAACAGTGTGCTCTGTGTGCGGTTCCGAATGCATCATTTACAAAAATATCGCAAAGGGAAGCCAGGTCTTTGGAGAATGCTTCTCCGTTTTTGGTCTCCTCTGCACGGTAACGGGTGTTCTCCAGTAAAATAACTTCCCCGTCCTTCATAGCCTCTACGGCTGCTTTTGCATTGGGCCCTACTACTTCAGGATCTGCTGCAAATTTCACTTCCTGTCCCAGTAATTCAGAAAGCCTTTTTGCCACCGGCGCCAGTGAAAGTTCCGGCTTCGGCTCTCCCTTGGGCTTGCCCAGATGAGAGCAGAGAATTACTTTGCCGCCGTCGGCAATCAGTTTCTTAATGGTGGGAAGGGCTGCTACCAGACGGTTCTCGTCCGTAATTTTTCCCTCTTTTAAAGGTACGTTAAAATCGCATCTGCAAAGAACACGTTTGCCCTTTACATTGATATCATCTACGGATACTTTATTTAAAGACATAATCAAATTCCTCCTGATTCGTTATTATCTTATTGCACGAGTGCGCATAATTGTTTTTCTCTTACAGGAAATCCGAAAGAATTTCCTGTAAGAGAAAAAAGGCCCGGTCCTTAAAAGACCGGACCCTTTCTGAGCCTTATCTGCATTCTGCACAGCCTGTCCCTGAAAAAGGCGGCCTGTCCTCTGCAGTAATTATTTCTATTATGCTAATTCACTGAAATATTTGATTGTACGAACCATCTGGCTTGTGTAGCTGTTCTCGTTGTCATACCAGGAAACAACCTGTACTTCAAATAAATCATCGGAAACTTTGGAAACCATGGTCTGTGTAGCGTCAAATAAGGAGCCGAATCTCATTCCTACGATATCGCTGGATACGATTTCATCTTCGTTGTATCCGAAGGACTCGTTTGCTGCTGCTTTCATAGCTGCATTGATTCCGTCTACAGTTACATCATTGCCCTTAACAACTGCTGTCAGGATAGTGGTGGAACCTGTAGGAGTCGGAACACGCTGTGCGGAACCGATTAATTTTCCGTTTAATTCCGGAATAACAAGGCCGATTGCTTTTGCAGCGCCTGTGCTGTTAGGAACGATATTAACTGCAGCTGCACGGGATCTTCTCAGATCGCCTTTTCTCTGCGGTCCGTCCAGAGTCATCTGGTCGCCTGTGTAAGCGTGGATGGTACACATAATACCGGACTGGATTGCTGCATATTTGTTCAGAGCGTCAGCCATCGGTGCCAGACAGTTTGTGGTACAGGATGCTGCGGAAATGATAGTATCTTCTGCTTTTAATGTCTCATGGTTTGTATTGAAAACAATTGTAGGAAGGTCGTTTCCTGCCGGAGCAGAGATAACAACTTTACGAGCGCCTGCGTTGATGTGAGCCTGTGCTTTGTCTTTGGAGGTGTAGAATCCGGAACACTCCAGAACAACGTCTACCTTTAAGTCTCCCCATGGGCAGTTATTTGCATCCGGGAAAGCGTAGATCTTGATTTCTTTTCCATCAACAGTAATGGAATCTTCACCGGCAGTAACCTTGTCTGCCAATGCATATTTGCCCTGAGATGAATCATACTTTAACAGGTGAGCCAACATTTTGGGACTTGTTAAATCGTTGATTGCTACTACTTCGTATCCCTCTGCACCAAACATCTGTCTGAATGCAAGACGGCCGATACGTCCGAAACCATTGATTGCTACTCTTACTGACATGATAATTCCTCCTAATTTTGAATGAATTTGTTTTTGCTTGGATATAATACCCAACTTGCTTATATTTTAACTAATATCCAGGAAAAATTCAAGGGCTTTTTCAACTTTGTTCACCTGTTTTCGCAATAAAATTTTATTTGTACACTTTCTCATTTTCGTCAAAAAAATTCATTTCCATTTTGACAATCCTGAAAATGTAGACTATTATTCTGTTAAAAGATTAACAAACATGGCAAGGAGGTTTTTCATGCTTTGGGATACACACATGCACACACATTTTTCCACTGACAGCCAGGCGGACACTCACGAGATGGTTCGTGCTTCCATGAAGGCCGGCGTGGACGGAATCTGCTTTACGGACCACCTGGATATCGGCTATGACAGTTCTCCTGAACGTTTCATGCTGGACATTCCCGCATATTTTAAGGAAATGCAGGCAGTTCAGGCAGAATTTCTGAATAAATTCCCCGTCTGTACGGGAATCGAAATCGGACTGCAGCCCCATCTTAAGGACGTTCTTCCCGGAATTATTGAGGAACATCCCTTTGATTTTGTCATTGGCTCTTCCCATGTGGTTCACGGCCAGGACCCTTACTATCCGGAATATTACACGGGTAAAACGGAGGATGAGGCCTACCGGGAATATTTTGAATCCATTCTGGAAAATCTGGCTGTATTCGACTGCTTTGACGTATATGGGCACATTGATTACGTGGTACGGTACGGCCCCAATAAAAACCGGTACTACTGCTATGACAAGTTCTCCGATGTGCTGGACGAAATCCTGCGCACTCTGGTTGAAAAAGGCAAAGGAATTGAGATCAACACCGCCGGCTTCCGGTACGGGCTCGGCCATCCCAACCCCGCAGAATGCGTGCTGCGGCGTTATCGGGAACTGGGCGGAGAACTTATCACCATCGGTGCGGATGCTCACAAACCTTCAGATGTAGCATACGAATTTTCAAAAGTACCTGAACTGTTAAAACAGGCAGGCTTTGCATATTATACGGTTTTCCGGAACCGGAAGCCTGAATTTTACAAACTTTAACGCTTTATGGTAAAACAAAATGTCCTGTACGGATTCAATTGCCGGAATTATGCGCAGGGTCTTCTGCACGTTCTGCCGGCCGTTGCCAGGTGCCACCGGCACCTGGCAGTCCGGCACGTCAGCGTATACCATCTCACTTTATTCTGTTCACGGAACCAGTTCCGTCACTTTGCTTCCGTCTGTCAGACTGTAACCTTCTATCCTTCCGTTTCCGCACATCAGATAAAAACAGTCTCCGATATAAGTGCCCCGCACCCTCCAGGAGTAAACATCCATGTCGCTGCAGTCAATATTCATAATCTCTTTAAACGCTCCGTTCTCAAAGGAATACAGCAGATAGCTGTTCTTTTCTTCTTCCCGGTAACCTTCTGCCTGGAATCCGAATATGTTTTTCTCTGTGTCAATCAGAACTGCTTTGTATTCGTACAGTGCCTGGGCATAATCATAACCGGACAGATGAAGTCTGGACTGTTCCTTTACATCAGAGGGATTGGAAATATCAAACATGGACAGCTTCAGCCCATCCGTAACTCCTGTATTTTCATCTGCTTCCATACCGATTCCCAGAAGAAGGTTTTCCCCGTAGAAATGCAGGTATTCGGAAAATCCGCTGATTTTCAGTTCACCCAGAATCTTTGGCTGTTTCGGGTCGGACAAATCCACGGAAAACAGAGGGTCCGTCTGCCGGAATGTTACAAAATATCCTGTATCTCCCATAAACCGGGCGGAATAGACCAGTTCATCTTTCGCCAGATTTTCAATTTTCCCGGCAACATTCAGTTTGTCATCCAGCACATAGAGGCTGTTGGTGGTCGCCGCATCCATTCCGTCATATCCCAGCACTTCTCCGGTAATGTCATCCTTTATTTCCTGCACATTCTGAGATTCCACCGTGGTCACCATCCGCAGGTAACCCTGATATTCATTCATGGCCATATCATCCCGCAGCGTTCCTTTTACCGTGCCTTCCGCCTCCTTTTTCATCTTCCCGTCCTGGTAAGAAAAGCGGTAGATTCTGGTACTGTCGCTCTGGGGGCCCTGCTGACCGTACTCCACATACTTCCGGTCTGTTATATAAATGTTGTTCCGGCTCACATAAAATTTATCCGCAGCAGTCACAACGGCGGCCGTATCCGTAAATGCATCCGGCTGTTCCATATTAATGGAAGCCATAACCAGATAAGAGGCGGTATCTGTCTCCTCCGGCAGATAAATTTTATCTGCGGAAAGGGTCTTTCCGTCCACTTCAGGAACGTAGGCTCCGTAATCCTGCTCCAGCCGGGGCCTGTAAGTATTGCATTGAGTGAAAAAATAAAGATATCCGTCTGAAATTCTGGATTCCCGGTAGTTCCCCTTTATGGTAAAAGTATGGTATTCCTCCGGCTTCGTCCGGTCTTTGATATCATATACATGGATTTTACTGTAGGATGTTTCCCGGTATGGTTCCTCTTTCTCTGAGCTGAACAGATTTGCCACCGCCTGTTTCATGGTATCCAGAAAATTGCTGTCAGTGTCTGCCTGGTCCTGCTCTGAAACAGCTTCGCTCACCCATCCGGTTTCAATCACAACCAGACTGTCTTTCCACACATAAATGTTGCTGATTTCATTGTCAAAACTTCCCACTTCCGCGGTTTCTTTCAGTCCGCCCTCCGTGTCTGCAATCTGAACGGAGGATTTTCCATTCCGGGCAATCACCTGATAGAGATATCTTCCGTCATTTTTAATAATATCTGCTTCCTCCACATCCGCTTCCTGCTGATTGGTCTTCCCATACATATTTTCACCGGAATCCTCCTGAGCGCCGGTATCTGCGGCCCCATCTTCCGTCACTTCTTCTTCCGCGGCCGCTTTTCCCTCTGAAAAAACAGCGCTTTCCTCTCCGGCGGTATCCATGGCTCTCTCGTCTGTCACCAGTTCCATGGATTCCTGTTCTTCCCACACTTCTGAAAAAGCCTGATACAGCTCCTGATAAGTGGTACCCTCTGTCAGTTCTCCTTTGTCTGCCGTGACTTTCTCAAAGGTTGTTTCTTTCCCGCTCTTTTCTTCTGTCCGGGGCCTTTCGGAGGCTGTTTCTGAATCAAATTCTCCGTCCAGGTCTATGGAACGCCCTGCTGCAAACAGAACGATTGCCATGCAGGCTGCAACTGCTGCTGTGCCGCACCACCATCCGCGGTAACTTTTCTTCCTGCCGCTGTCTTCTTTTCTCTTATTGTCCATAGCTTCCCTCCTGTTCTTTTCTGTATTTTCCTTCAGCCAGGCTTCCATCCGGTCCGGCTTCAGGCTTTCCGGTATCTCCTCTGCCTCTGCAGATTTTCTCAGATATTCCCTTATGGTTTCTTCTGTCCATGTCTCCTTATTCTCCTGTCTGCCCATCCTTACACCTCCAGCTTCTTTCTCATTTTTTGGAGCGCCCTCCGGTACCCGGAGCGGACGGTACTGTGGTTCTTTCCCAGAATGCCCGCAATTTCCTCGCTGGTATATCCGCCAAACACGGATAAAGCCACCACAAACCGTTCCTCCTCTTTCAACTCCCAAAAAACCTGTTTCACTGCAGACGCCGTGGCAAAATCCGGTTCTACGGACAGGGATTTTTCCTGTGCGGAAGAAATATCCTCCATACGTTCCTCCCTGCGAAACCAGGTTTTACTCCTTCTCCTGCAGCGATTTACCAGAATCTGCATAATCCAGGGCCCGAATTTTTCTCTGTCCCTGAGCTGATCATATTTTTCATACGCAGCCAGTACCGCGTCCTGCACTGCGTCTTCTGCTTCCTGCCGGTTCTGCAGATAAAGCCAGGCTGTTCGGTACATCTGCGGATAGACTTTTTCATAACACCGCATAAATTCTTCCATATGGAGCCTCCCTCCTGAAGTGAATCGGATATCCGGATTTATCTAATCTATGTACATATCTCTTTCATTTCTCCATTTATATTATAAGAGTCCTTTTCCTGCCAGAATGTTGCATTTTATTTTGCTGACGGAAGAGTTTTATCTTATAGGAAATCCATACACTTTAGTACTTCACAGTAACACGGTGTTTCCTATAAGATAAGAAAACCCCGCTCACATAGTTCCGTGCGAGCGGGGGTCTTTCTTATGTTCCGGTCCTTTTCCTGCTCCGGCAGGGAATTATAAAATTTCCCGGACTTCTTCTTTTAATTTTCTGATATCAAATTTATGGATATTTTCAATCAGTTCCCCGGATACAGTCTGTATCTGTTCCGTGGATGATTTGCATTTTTCCACGATTTCCTTAAATTCTTCCATGGATTCCAGAGTATCCTGAGCGCTCCTGGTATTGGCTTCCGCCGTCTCTGTCAATGTGGCTGCGCCGTCCTCTATGGTATCTTTGGAAGTTTTCAGTCCCGTTACTTCTGAGGCAATTCCGCCGATGGAGTCTCCTACCTGCTCAATTTCATGGTTCAGCGATGTGAAAATTCCTTTTGTCTCCTGAATTTTCTCCGTCTGTCTCTGAAAGGCTTCGGCAACTTTCTGTGTAATATCCACACTCACATTGGAATTCTGAATCAGTTCATTTACTATATTATTAATCTGTTCTGAAGATTCTCCGGACTGGTCTGCCAGCGTACGGATTTCCTCTGCCACCACCGCAAATCCTCTGCCCTGTTCTCCGGCTCTTGCCGCTTCAATACTGGCATTCAATGCCAGAAGATTGGTCTGACTGGAAATTCCGGCAATAATCTCCGTAACGGTGCGAATCTGCATGGCTGACTGATTCGTCACAGCTGTCTGAGCTCTTACCTCTGAAATGGCCTGACTGCTGGTCTGATTGATAGAAACCAGATCTCCCATAATTTTCTCGGCAGTCTCACTGCAGTTTTTCATGGTATCCGCGCTTCTGGTGAGCATTCCCACATTTTCTGCAATCACGTCAATGGCATGGCTCATCTCCGTAATCTGTATACTGATATCCTGTGTCCGCTCTGCCTGGGAAGCTGTATTTCCTCCGATGGAACCCACTTCTCTGTCCACTATTTCCATAGCGGCAGCCAGATTCCGAAAAGAATCGTTAAAATCTTCCGAAACTTCCGTCAGCGAATCTGTGGCATTATTCACACTGGTAATCAGTTGTGCAAAAGACACCACCAGAGAATTCATGGAGCGTACCATTTCTCCCAGCTCATCTCTCCACTCTGCCAGCCTGTTATCTTCCAGCGTCAGGCTTCCGTCCGCAATCCTGCCAAGATTCCCCACAATAATATGTATCCTGTCAAACAGCCTCTTTCCCGCCGCCAGTACAATTGCCAGAATAATAATGTCAACAACAACCAGTGCCACCATTCCGTCAAAAACGGACATTTTTCCATTTGAAACAAGCTGAAGAATGCCCACGGAGCTTCCTCCGATAATCAAAATAAGCATGACCGCCACGCCAAGGGCAGCTCCCAGCAGTTTTCTGCTTTTCTCTGTCTTCTGCATTTTTCTTCTCCTCCCAGCTCCGTTGGGTCCCTCCTCAGTTTCTGCACACTCAGGTCTCCTCCCAACTCCGTTGGGTCCCTCCTCAGTTTCTGCACACTCAGGTCTCCTCCCAACTCCGTTGGGTCCCTCCTCAGTGTAAACTCAGTGTAAATATACTACACTTCTTCCGAAATTTCCAGCTTTTTATTCTGCGGCCAGTCCCGGCATTTTCCCTGTGTAGAGCTGATAATATCTGCCCTGCCGGGCAATCAGGTCATCATGGGTACCCCGCTCAATAATCCTGCCCTGCTCCAGCACCATAATACAGTCGCTGTTTCGCACCGTGGAAAGCCTGTGGGCAATGACAAAGGTAGTTCTGCCTTTCATCAGTTTATCCATACCGTCCTGTACCAGACGTTCCGTTCTGGTATCAATGGAGCTGGTAGCTTCATCCAGAATCAGTACCGGCGGGTCCGCCACCGCTGCTCTGGCAATGGCCAGAAGCTGCCGCTGTCCCTGGCTCAGATTGGCTCCGTCTCCGGTAAGCATGGTGTGATATCCTTCCGGCAGCCTGCGTATAAATTTATCCGCATTGGCAAGTTTTGCGGCGGCAATGACTTCCTCGTCCGTGGCGTCCAGCTTCCCATACCGGATATTTTCCATAACCGTGTTGGTAAACAGATGGGTATCCTGCAGTACAATTCCAAGAGAACGCCGCAGGTCTGCTTTTCTGATTTTATTAATGTTGATTCCGTCGTACCGGATTTTTCCGTCCTGAATATCATAGAACCGGTTAATCAGATTGGTAATGGTGGTTTTTCCAGCTCCTGTTGAACCTACAAATGCGATTTTCTGTCCTGCATTTGCAAACATTTTTACGTTGTGGAGGACGATTTTGTCCGGATTATATCCGAAGTCCACATCATCAAACACCACGTCCCCGGTCAGTTCAATATAATCTGTGGTGCCTTCTGCCTGATGGAAATGTTTCCAGGCCCACAGTCCGGTCCGCTGCTCTGACTCTGTCAGAACACCGTTTTCCTTTCTGGCATTGACCAGCGTTACATATCCGTTGTCCGCCTCAGGTTTTTCATCCAGCAGGGCAAATACACGCTCTGCTCCTGCCAGAGCCATCACTACGCTGTTTAACTGCTGGCTCACCTGGTTAATGGGCATGTTAAAGCTCCGGTTAAAGGCCAGAAAACTGGCAAGTCCTCCCAGTGTAAAACCGCCCGTATGGTTCAGAGCAAGAATTCCGCCCACCACAGCGCAGACCACATAACTCATATTTCCAAGCTGCAGATTCACAGGGCCCAGCATATTTGCAAACTTATTCGCACTGTTGGCGCTTGCAAACAGTTCCTCATTCAAATCCTGAAAGCGCTTTTTGCTCTCCTCCTCGTGGCAGAATACTTTTACCACTTTCTGTCCTTCCATCATCTCTTCAATATAGCCGTTGACTTTTCCCAGATCCTTCTGCTGGGCAATGAAATATTTTCCGCTCTTTCCCGCAAATGTTTTGGTGGCAAACAACATGACCGCCACCATCAGAAGGGTAACAACGGTCAGGGGTACATTCAGAATCATCATGCTGGCCAGAACGCTCACCACCATGATAATACTGGATAAAAGCTGAGGCAGGCTCTGGCTGATCATCTGCCGCAGCGTATCAATGTCATTGGTGTATACGGACATGATATCTCCATGGGAATGGGTGTCAAAGTATTTAATCGGCAGGCTTTCCATATGGGTGAACATCTCGTCCCGGAGCCTGCGCAGCGTTCCCTGAGTCACTTTTACCATCACCCGGTTATAGGCCCAGGTGAAAAGGGCCCCCACACCGTAAATCACACCTACCCGGCCGATGGCTGCCGTCAGAGGGCCGAAATCCGGATGCTCTGTGCCCATCAAAGGCAAAACGTAATCATCAATCAATGTCTGCATGAACAGAGTGCCCTGCACATTTGCAAACACCCCCACAAGAATACCCACCGCCACAAAGATAATGTGAAATTTATAGTTGGCAAAAATATACTTCATCAGCCTGGCAAACAGTTTTCCAGGATTCTTAATCTTCGGTTTCGGCCCCCGCGGCCCTTTTCCCCCAGGCCCTTTTGGCTGAGGCCCTGTGCTCCGTACGTTTTCCTGCTTTTTATGCATTTCTGCTTTTCCTGCTTCTGCCATTATTTTTCACCTCCCTGCTGGTCAAAATCTCCGCCGCCTCCCGTCTGAGACTCATACACATCCCGGTAGATTTCACTGGTTTTCAGTAATTCTTCATGGCTGCCAAAATCAGCCACCTTTCCGTTATCCATCACAATAATCCGGTCCGCATTCTGCACACTGGAAACGCGCTGGGCAATAATCAGTTTTGTGGTATCCGGAATTTCCGTGGCAAAGGCCTGCCGGATTTTACTGTCGGTGGCTGTATCCACAGCACTGGTGGAATCATCCAGAATCAGAATTTTCGGCTTTTTCAGCAACGCCCTGGCAATACAGAGCCTTTGCTTCTGGCCGCCGGACACATTGCTTCCGCCCTGTTCAATATAAGTATCATATCCATCCGGAAACTGTTTAATAAATTCATGGGCACATGCCATTTTGCACACCCGGACACAATCTTCTTTTGTGGCATTTTTATCTCCCCACCGGAGATTTTCCAGTATGGTACCGGAAAACAGCACATTTTTCTGGAGCACCACCGACACCTGATTCCGCAATGCTTCCATATCATATGATTTTACGTTAATGCCGCCCACGGACACGCTGCCGGCAGTCACATCATACAGGCGGCTGATCAGGTTCACCAGGCTGGACTTGGCGCTTCCGGTGCCGCCGATAATGCCAATGGTCTCTCCTGCCCGGATTTCCAGATTGATGTCCTTCAATACCGGTTCCTCACTTTTTGCATGATAGGCAAAGTCCACATGCTCAAAGACAATCCTTCCATCCGGCACTTCTGTCACGGAATGTTCCGGGTTGGACAGGCTGCTGGTTTCGTTAATCACTTCTGCGATACGTTCCGCGCTGGCCATACTCATGGTCACCATAACAAAAATCATGGAAAGCATCATCAGGTTCATGAGAATATTCATGCAGTAGGTCAGCAGGCTCATAAGCTGCCCGGTGGTCAGGGCGTCAGTGATAATCATTTTGGCTCCCAGCCAGCTTATGGCCAGAATACAGCCGTAGACGGCCACCTGCATAAGGGGTGCATTCCAGGTCAGAATATTCTCCGCTTTGGTAAACATATTGTAAATATTACCGCTGGCTCCGGTAAATTTCTCATTTTCATAATCTTCCCGCACATAAGCCTTCACCACCCGGATGGCCGATACATTTTCCTGTACACTGGCATTCAGATCATCATATTTTGGAAATATTTCTCTGAAATATCCGGTAGCCTTTCTCATAATCAGAAACAGGCAGCATCCCAGCAGAATTACGGCAATCAGGTAAATACTTGCCAGTCTGGCATTAATCAGAAACGCCATAATCATGGCGGTTATCATACTGATGGGCGCACGCACGCACATCCGCAGTATCATCTGATATGCGTTCTGGATATTGGTAACATCCGTAGTCAGACGGGTTACCAGGCCCGCTGTGGAAAATTTGTCAATATTGGCAAAGGAAAAACTCTGAATATTATCAAACATGGCAGTTCTCAGGTTCTTTGCAAGACCTGTAGACGCACTGGCTCCATATTTTGCCCCCATCATGCCTGCCAGCAGGCCCAGTGCCGCCAGCACCATCATGGCAGCCCCCGTCCTGTAAATATAATTCATATCCCCTTTTTCCACACCGTTGTCAATTATGGCAGCCATTAACAACGGTATGAGCATTTCCATAATCACTTCCAGAATCATACAGACAGGTGTGATAAGGGAATCTTTCTTAAATTCCTTTACCTGTCCCAAAATTGTTTTTACCATTCCTGTCCCTCCTTATCCGTCCTGAAATCACTCTTCTTCTGTTTTTTCCTGGAAACGCAAATCTGTGAATAACTGCGCCCAATATCTTCCTCCAGATTCCGCTTCAGTTTTCCTGCAACCCTCAGAAACAGCTCCATTTCCTCCGGTGTAATATTCCGTTTGCATTGTTCTTCCAGCATATCAATATACCCGATATGCTGCTCATGAATCTCTCTGCCCTTTTCGGTCAGAACCAGTTTCTTTAAGCGGGCGTCCTGCTTTACGGATTCCCGGCAGATATATCCTTTTTTCTCCATCAGCTTGACAATGCTGGTGACCGTGGATCTGGCAATGGAAAATTCCGTTTCTATATCTTTCTGAAAAATCTCCCTGCCGGCATTCTCATACAGAAAGCCCAGAATCCAGCCATGCATAACCGTCACTTCATCAATCCCTTTCTGACTGGTTTCAAATGCAATCATATTCCGAAAAAACAGATTATCCAGCGTTTTTATCAGAAAACCCAGCGTATTTTTTCTGTTCATTTCATGGCGCGCCTCCTGAAAACAAATTTTAATTGTTTTATATGGAACTATTATATGCAGATAAATTATATTGTCAAGAAACATTTTCTAAAATTATTTATTCGAATATAAGTTCTGTTTTTATTGGAAACTCCCTTGACCTTCCTCTGTGGACAAGCTATAATATCGTCAGATATTATACGCGCCGAAGTGCGCATAGATTACCATATCTTATCACGGAGTGATTATGGTATAATATCTGTACAGAGAAGCATTTCCGGAGGTATAGATGAAAGTTGAATTTTACGAACAGGCAGAAGACATGTTATTGAAATTTGCGGTTATTGCCGCCAGAGCAGATGGAAAATGGGTATTCTGCAGGCACAGAGAGCGCGCTACCTGGGAATGTCCCGGCGGACGGAGGGAAGGACAGGAAACCATCTTTCAGACCGCCCGGCGGGAACTGTATGAAGAAACAGGCGCAGTTTCTTTCACCCTGCAGCCTGTATGCGCTTATTCCGTAACCGGTAAAACCAGAGTAAATGAGACCGGAGAAATCTCTTTCGGAATGCTGTTTTATGCTGATATTCAAAGTTTCGAGCCCGAACTCCACAGTGAAATAGAAAAAATTATTCTGGTGGACAAACTGCCAGAAGAACAGGAATGGACGTATCCCCTGATACAGCCTCTGCTGCTGGAAGAAGTCCGAAAAAGAATCTTACAAATCCCATAAATTTAACTGTACATTTTACTATGCCAGATATTTTCCAATTACATCCAGAAACTCCTCTGCTTTGTCATACTGCTCTTTTGCGTCTGACTGAGAAACCATAAAAAAATCTGAATAATCTGTGTTATTTCTTATCTGAAATGCCTGACTCAAATATTTGGAATACTTTTTATCGAGCTGTCCTGTTTTGATATATTCTTTCTGAAAATAAGAAATGACTCCGGCATGTTTGGAATAATCAATTCCGTCTTTTGCCAGAAGCGCTCTGACAGCCGTAAACATTGCGTAGTAAGACCTTCCCACAGAATCCTTATAACTTCCGCATTCCAGCAGCACTTTTGCCGATTTCAGACGCTCCCTGGCACTTTCAAGACGGTACTCCATCAGCTCTTTTCTGTTTTCAGGCAACTACCACCACTCCCTCCTGAGCAATATTCTGGTAATAAGGCAGATCCTGCCTGTACTTTTCAAATTCTTCATAGGGAATCACTGTAGGAGAAATTAACATACCATACTCCAATTCCAGTTCACATGACAAATCCCATACTTTTTTTAACTGTTCCTGCAGTACAGTACGCTCCCCATGTACGATGGCAACAATATCCACATCAGATTCTCCACTATAATCTCCTCTTGCATAAGAACCGTACAGAATCACCTGAACAAGCTCTCCGCCATACACGGAACGATATATATGTGCCAGTCTTTGTACCACTGTATTCAGTCCATTTTTCGTACACATTGCTATGTCTCCTTTTCCTCTGATGGCGCTGCTTTCGATTGTCTGTTTCATTTCCTGCCTGTATCATATAATATCTTTTTCTCAAAAGCAAGAAAAAGAATCCTGGAAACGATTTTCTCGCAAACAGGATTCCTTCCGTCACAGTTTTCTTTTCTGTTTTCCCATGTTTCACTGCCAGGTCGGCGTCTTTTACCGCTGCACTCTTCCGGAACCGTCGCCCCCGGCCAGCTTCTCCACCTCTGAAACAGTTACCAGATTATAATCTCCCTCGATGGAATGCTTCAATGCGGAAGCCGCCACTGCAAATTCTACCGCTTCCCGGGTGCTTTTTCCATGCAAAAGCCCGTAAATCAGTCCGCCTCCGAAGCTGTCTCCGCCTCCTACCCGGTCGGTAATATGCAGATGGTATTCTCTGGAGAAACAGTATTGTTCTCCATCATAAAGCATGGCCGCCCAGTTATTGTCGCTGGCGGAGATGGAGGTGCGCAGGGTAATAGCCACCTTCTCAAATCCAAACCTGTCCGCTAACTGTTTTGCCACGCTCTTATAGCCTTCCTTATTGATCTTTCCTCCGTAAATATCCGTGTGCTCCGCCTCTATGCCAAACACATCCTTTGCGTCTTCCTCATTGGAAATACACACATCCACATACTGGCAGAGGTCCGTCATGGCTGTCCGGGCTTCCTCTCTGCTCCAGAGCTTTCCCCGGTAATTCAAATCGCAGGAAATTTTCACTTCCTGGGCTTTTGCCGCCCGACAGGCTTCCCGGCAGATTTCCACAAGATTTTCTCCAAGGGCCGGAGTAATCCCGGTAAAGTGGAACCACTCTGCTCCCTGGAAAATAGTTTCCCAGTCAAAATCCGAAACCGCTGCCATCTGAAGGGCAGAACGGGCCCTGTCATAAATGCACACGGAACCGCGCTGGGAAGCCCCTTTCTCCAAAAAATAAATGCCTACCCGTTCTCCGCCCCGGACAATCCCGGAGGTATCCACCCCATACCGGCGCAGGCTGTTTACGGCTGCCTGGCCTATGGCATGTTCCGGCAGCTTCGTCACAAATGACGTATCCACTCCGTAATTGGCCAGAGACACGGCCACATTGGCTTCGCCGCCGCCGAAGGTAGCTTCCATACGGTCATTCTGGAAAAAACGATAATACCCCTCCGGGGCAAGACGCAGCATAATTTCTCCAAATGTAATCACTTTTGCCATTTCCGGTGTTTCTCCTTTTCCATTTTCATTTTTCACCGCAGTCTTTACTGTCTGCGGGCTTTCTCCACAATTTCACGGGACTTTTTACATAATTTCGTAATTTCGTCCCAGTTCTGGCTGTCAATCAACTCCTCCGTCACCATATAGGAGCCGCCGCATGCGGCAATAATGGGGGATTCCATATATTCCTCCAGATTTTTCAGGGAAATACCGCCTGTGGGCATTACCCGGAACATGGGAAAAGGCGCGCTCATGGCCCTGATTTTGGAAAGGCCTCCGGACTGTTCCGCCGGGAAAAACTTAATCAGTTCAAGGCCTGATTTTAAAGCCGCGTGATAATCCGTAGGGGTGGTGCAGCCCGGAAATATGGGCAGCTTCTTTCTGGCCGCATAATCCACCAGCTCCTGGTCATATCCGGGGCTGACAATAAATTCCCCGCCGGCTTCCAGCACATCGTCAATCTGCTCTTTTGTGGTGACCGTTCCGGCTCCCACTGTCATTTCCGGACAGGCTTCCTTCATCAGGCGAATGGCCTTATCTGCCCCTGCCGCACGAAATGTTACCTCCGCAACAGGTACTCCTCCCCCGCAGAGCGCCCTTGCCAGAGGAGCGGCGTCCCGTTCGGGATGGTTCAGCTTAATGACCGGCACAATGCCGATTTCTGATATTTTCCGGTTAAATTCATTCATATTTTTTTCTCCAATCTCATATCTCAGCCTTCTGATTTCTCAGTATTCTGTACCGGGGAACCCGTTTACACGCCGGAATATGCCGAATATCCCGCGTCAATGGGCAGCACCACGCCGGTAATTGCGCTGGCGGCGCAGTCGTCGCAGAGGAAGAACACCGCGCCCAGCAGTTCCTTCTCCTCCACAAACCGTCTCATGGGCGTGCCCGCCAGAATCTTGCTGGTACGGGGCGTGGGAGAACCATCCTCCTGAAACAGCAGTGTCCGGTTCTGGTTTGACACCAGAAATCCCGGCGCAATGGCATTACAGCGGATTCCTGTCCCGGCAAAATGGGTGGCAAGCCACTGGGTAAAATTAGACACTGCTGCTTTTGCTCCGGAATAGGCCGGGATTTTCGTCAGAGGGATATAGGCGTTCATGGAGGAAATATTCAGGATACACCCGGATTCCCGCTCCGCCATATCCCTGGCAAATACCTGGGCGGGCAGCAGAGTCCCCTGAAAATTCAGCTTAAATACAAAGTCTACTCCGCCGGGTTCCAGATCAAAAAATGTTTTCTGCCCTTCTGTTCTCTCATGATGATACTCATTATCCGTGGTGGCCTTTGGATTATTTCCGCCTGCCCCATTAATCAGAATGTCACAGGGCCCCAAATCAGAAAGAATCTGTTGATGGACTTTTTCCAGTTCGTCCGCCTCCAGTACATTTGCTTTGTATCCCCTTAAAATAAACCCTTCCGCTTTGGATTCTTCCGCCAGCTTCTCCACCGCTTCCTGGTTTAAATCCAGAGCCGCCACCTTTGCTCCCGCCTGTGCAAAGGCTTTTGCCATGGTGCCGCAGAGCACGCCTCCGGCCCCGGTCACCACCACGACTTTATCGGTAAAATCAATATTTAATGGTAATTCCAACATAAGTTCTGTTTCCTTTCTTTCTGCTGCAAAAATGTTCTGCTACCAAAACCCGAAATAATTCAATGTATTCTGATAACACAGATTCCGGATAAGCCGCTCCAGCTCCTTCCCGTCTGCAGGATACTGGCCGCTTTCCACCCATTCTCCCACCAGTTCGCAGAGCACCCGGCGGAAATATTCATGACGGGTATAGCTCAGAAAAGAGCGGGAATCCGTCAGCATTCCCACAAAGCAGCCCAGTACCCCGTTGGCCGCCAGTTCCGTAAGCTGGCTGCGCATTCCATGACGGTTATCGTTAAACCACCAGGCGCTGCCCTGCTGGATTTTCCCCGGTATGCCTCCGCCCTGAAAACATGCCATAATGGTGGCAAGGGCTGTATTATCCGCAGGATTCAGGGAGTAGAGAATGGTTTTGGGCAGATCCCCATATTCTTCGAAAGCATTTAACAGGGGCGCCACATGTTCCACGCCGGACTGACTGTTGACTGCGTCATATCCCGTATCCGGGCCGAGACGGTCAAACTGAGCCTTTCTGGTATTTCTCAGGCATCCGAAATGAATCTGCATAACCCAGTTCTTCCGGGCATATTTGACAGCGCATCCAATGGTAACCAGCGTCTTATAGGCGTCTCCCAGCTTCCGCTCCGGGCAGATACCTTCCATGGCCATGGAGAAAGCCCGGTTCGCCTCCATTCTGTCCGGCTTTTCAAACATACAGTAATCCAGTCCATGGTCTGCACACAGACATCCATGGGCCTCAAAGTAATCCATGCGGTCGCCCAGGGCTTCCACCACATCTTCTGCGGTGGCGAGCTTACGTCCTGTCACTGCCGACAGTTTCCGGATATATTCTGCAAATCCCGGTTTGTCAATACTGACCGCCCCATCCGGCCGGAACGCCGGAAGCACTCTGATATCCATGGCGGAGTCTGCCTTGATTTTATCGTGATATATCAGGCTGTCCAGGGGGTCGTCCGTGGTACAGATGGCCCGCACATTGAATTTTTTCATCAGGGAACGGGGAGAATACCCCTTCAGGATTTCGTTGCAGCAATCGTAAATATCATCCGCAGATTCCGGGGTCAGCAAATCCGTAATTCCAAATACCCGCCGAAGTTCCAGATGGCTCCAGTGATAAATGGGGTTGCCCATAAGTTTCGGCATAACACCGGCAAAAGCCCGGAATTTTTCCAAATCCGGAGCATCCCCGGTAATTTTATCCTCGGTAATTCCCCCGGCCCGCATCACCCGCCATTTATAGTGGTCGCCGCCCAGCCAGAGCCGGGCGATATTTTCAAATTTCCGATCCTCTGCAATTTCCCTGGGGCTGATATGGCAGTGATAATCAAGGATGGGAAGTT
This sequence comes from Lachnospiraceae bacterium JLR.KK002, assembly GCA_036941025.1. NCBI lineage: Bacteria > Bacillati > Bacillota > Clostridia > Lachnospirales > Lachnospiraceae > Lachnospiraceae bacterium JLR.KK002. The sequence continues at coordinate 327,650 of JAYMNP010000001.1, read as the reverse complement.
TTTCCGCTGTCTCGTGATAAAGCTGTTCCGCTGTGGAAGTTGACAGCAGAAAATTTTCATCCATAAATGTCCTCATATTGCTTTTCTCCTTTTATATATTCCCGGCTTCCCGCTCCAGCATATCCCAGCAGCCCCACATATACATAATGCCAAGGGCTCTGTCATACAGGCCGTACCCCGGCCGGCACTGCTCGCCCCAGATATGGCGGCCATGGTCGGGGCGGATATATCCGTCATATCCGCAGTCGTGGTAGGCCCGCATAATTTCCAGAATTCCCACATCTCCGTCACAGTCCCGGTGGGAGGCTTCGGTAAAATCCCCGTTGGGGAAATGCTTCACGTTGCGGATATGGGCAAAGGCAATCCGGTCACAGTAAGAACGGATAATATCCGGCACATTGTTCTCCTGATTTGCTCCCAGGGAGCCGGAACACAGGCACAGGCAGTTATGGTCGTCGTCTACCATGGACAGCAGGCGGCCGATGGATTCCTTATCCACCAGCAGTCTGGGAAGGCCGAAAATATCCCAGGGCGGATCGTCCTGATGAATAGCCATCTTAATGCCTGTCTCATGGCAGACGGGCATAATGGCCTCCAGGAAATATTTCAGATTTTCCCAGAGTTTTTCTTTTGTCACGGGACGGTAGGCTTCAAACAGCTCGTCCAGTCTGGCCATACGCTCCGGCTCCCAGCCTGGAAATGTCATTCCATGCAGGTTTTTCAGAATATAATCTGCCATCTCTTTATAATCTTCCTGAATTTTGGCTTTTTCATAAAACAATGCGGTGGAACCGTCCTCCATGGGATGGAACAAATCTGTCCTGGTCCAGTCGAAAATCGGCATAAAATTATAGGTCACCACTTTCACACCGAACCGGGAAAGGTTGCGCAGTGTCTGTTTATAATTTTCTATATAATGGTCGCGGGAAGGCAGGCCGATTTTGATATCATCATGGACGTTGACACTTTCCACCACATCCATGTTAAAACCATATCCCTCAATCTGCCGGCGCATGTTCTCGATTTCATCCACTTCCCAGACCTCTCCCGCCGCTTTGCCATGCAATGCCCACACCAGCCCGGTCACACCGGGAATCTGTTTAATCTGCTCCTGGGTAATGCTGTCGTTCCCTTCCCCATACCAGCGAAATGTCATCTGCATAATATCCCTCCTTTCCCTGCTAAATCCGTGTGTCAAAAAGCCCGCAGAAGGAATCCACCGGATCTGTTCCGGTAAATGCTTCTTCCCCTGCCATCAGTTTTGCCACCAGAGCGTCCAGCGTAGGCTCTTTGCTGTCATAGGTATTGATATAGGTTCTGGCCTGGGGGATATCCGCCAGCACAAAGGGGTGCTGTACTCCCACTACCACCACCGGAAGCTCAAATACATACCAGGGAATCTCCCCGCCGCCCTTTGTCATGCCGAATGCAGGACGGGCAACAGGCTGGAAACCTCCGGGAATATCCACCAGAGTAATAATCAGATCCTGACGTTCCCGGAATTCTTTAATGGGGGTTTTCCCCGCAAAATACATGTTGATATCAGGCTTCTCTCCGGCCTGCATTTTTTTCTGCATCTGTTCTATGGGGCTTTCATAGATAAATGCGTCAAATCCCTGGGCACACAGCTTTTCTTTCAGTACCTCCGCGGGAGATTTTTTCGCTGCAAAAAATGCCCCGATTCCCGGCGCGGACAGGCCCTTCACATAGACAATCATAATCCGTTTATAACGCTGGGGGGTAACGGGCAGCACATGTTTGTCCTTATATTTCACCAGCGTAATGGCCTTATCGGAAATTTCTTCCTGCATTTCCTTATGAGCCTTGCAGCCCACGATTTCATGGATCTTTTCTCCGGGCGGCATAAGCTCTGTCTTCGCCCTTATGTGAAGCCCCATATGGGCTTTCAGCGCCAGAATCCGATGCAGGGCGTCATCCAGACGTTCCTCTGTAATTCTCCCGTCCAGATAGCCCTGCTTCATGCTGGCAAAATCTTCTTCCATCTCATTGAAGAACAGGAACATGTCAACACCGGCTGCAATAGCGGCCGGAAGCACATCACTGCGCTTCATACGGCAGGTAAGACCCACCATATGGGAAGCATCTGTCAGTACCATGCCGTTAAAGCCCAGCTTTTCCCGAAGAAGGCCCTGTATCAGCTCCGGGGATAATGTGGCCGGCATCATCTCATCATCGGTGAGATTCGGATTAAAATGCCTTGCATAGGCCGGCTGCATAATATGTCCCGCCATAATGGCTTCCAGCCCGTTGTCAATCAGATTCTGATACACCATACCAAAGGTCTCGTCCCATTCCTTACAGCTCATGGAGTTCACGCTGTTGGCCACGTGCTGGTCGCGGAAATCCAGCCCGTCTCCCGGAAAATGCTTGGCTGCGCAGCAGAACCCCGGATTCGCATGGGCCCCTTCCATGTAGGCTTCTGTCAGTTCAGCCACCCGTTTCGGGTCGTTTCCGTACGTACGCAGACCAATCACCGGATTTTCCCAGTTATACAGAATATCGCTGACCGGCGCAAAGGAAAGGTTGCAGCCCACAGCCGCCGCTTCCCTGTTGGACATATATCCAAGCTGATAAGCATATTCCGCATTTCCGGTAGCGGCAATTTTCGTCTGGCTTCCGATGGTGGTTCCGTCGGTGCAGGCGCCGTCTCCGCCATTTTCCGTATTGCAGGCAATAATCAGGGGAATTTTGCTGTTTTCCTGTAAAATCCGGTTCTGCTCATAAATTTCATCTGACGTTCCCGGATTGTACCGGATTCCGCCGATGTGATAATCCTTCACCGTCATTTTCAGATAATCTTCCTCCCGGCTGGAACCCATATTGAAAAATAACTGGCCTATTTTTTCATCCACCGTCATATCTGCAATGGTATCCTCCACCCACCTGCAGTCCTCCTCTGACAGGTAAAAGGGCTTTGCTTTCATATCTACCATAAGTTTAATCCTCCTTTAATCTCATAAGAAACTGCTCTGTTTTTTCCCTCTGATACGGTCCGCTGTAAGTCTGCTCCAGTAAATGTTTCAGTCCGGTTTCCCGAAATTCCTTCCAGCTCTCCGCCTCCCGGTCTGCCAGAATGGGATAAAAACAGACGCCGTTCTGTTTTGCAGCCTCCAGATCTCCCGGCGCGTCTCCGCACATCAGCACCTTCTCCGGTGCATAACCCCGTTTTAAAAGCCGGCTGATACAGTATGATTTACTGCCGGAATCCTGAGCCAGAACCACGTCCGTGTAATCCAGAAGCCCGTGCGTCTCCCACTCCTTCATCACCGCTTCCGGATTGGCGCTGGACACTACGGCAACATCCGCAATCTGATATGCCTCTTTTAATGCCTCTTTTACCCCCGGAAAAGGCTGTTTTTCAGCTTCATCCAGTTCTTCCACAGACTGGTTTACGGAACAGCTCCAGGAAAGGGCTTTTCGGAGACAGACACTGTCCGCCTCCGCAATTTTATTTCTCAGAGCCTCATTGGACAGCTCCGGTGTTTCTTCCACCCACTGCTCCAGGGTTTCCAGTTCTTCAATTTCACAGTATGTTTCCTGTATCTCCCTCAGGGCTTTTGCCAGTCCTTTGAAACGGTTGATTCCCCTGGTCATGGTGTAGAGGTTGATTTCATTCCAACGCTCCAGAATTGCCTCCCGCCATGGTTCCAGTCCCCACTCTGCCACCATGCACGGGCCGAAACACCGGAAATGCTTGATATTCATGGTATCCATGGCGCAGCCGTCGCTGTCCACACAGATGAGGAAATCATTCCGTTTTACATAATCTGAACGTTTATCTGACATGATTCCTCCTTATCCCTTATGACGCCGGGCCAGTTCCGCCACGTTTTCTTCCACCCGTCTCTTATTCAGAGGATAGATAAACCAGAGGCAGAGAGCAACCAGCACAAAACCGATGGCCGGAGCAATACAGGACATTTTAAAAATCCCCTCCGTCACATCCGGGTCAAAGGCTGTGGCCTGGGTATAGCCAATCATGGCAAGAAGCACTCCGGTCAGACCGGAAGAAAGGGCCTGTCCCACTTTTCTTGCAAAGGAGTACACCGCATAAATGGTTCCGTCCTCCCGCACATTATTTTTCACTTCCGCATCGTCAATCACGTCTGTAATCATGGCCCATATGATGGTATTGAAAAATCCCATTCCCACATAAGCTACCGTAAAAAATCCCACATATACGAAAGGATTTGCCGGATGGACAAGGAAGCAGAGGAGAAAAACCGCCGCCGAAACCAGGCAGGAGGCAATGGACAGTTCTTTTTTTCCGAATTGGGTGGACAGTTTTACCGCCAGCGGCGCACAGATTGCCAGCACTGCAATGGAGCCTGCCAGTGTGGACGCCGACTGTGCCTCAGGGCTTCCGTAAAAATTGGGAAATACAAATCCCGCCATTCCCTGCATGGTAAGCTGAGCCAGAAGCAGGGCAATGGCTGCCGCAATAATGCCCAGCAGGGACTGGTTCGTCACCAGACTTTTCAGCAGTTTTCCGATTTCCAGCTTCTGGTTGTTGGCCGGCACGTCCACACGTTCCCGCACCAGGTTAAAACAGAGCAGGTAACAGAGAATAGCCAGCACACTGAACACCCCTGCAATTATGGTCATACGTGGCCCGGAAAGAACCGTATTTCCATTCACTGTCTCAAAGGCAAACAGCGGCGTACCCACGCCGATTACAAGTCCCGCCAGCGTGGCCCCGATGGTTCTCCAGGTGGACAGCTCCGCCCGGTGTTTCGGATCCGGCGATATGGCGGAAGCCATGGAACCATAAGGAATATTCACAGCGGTGTAAAAGATAGAGCCCCACAGTATGTAGGTGACAGCCATCCAGAACACCTTAAATCCATACGCCATATCTGCAAAAGCCGACTGATAAATCAAAAACGAAGCAATGGCCACCGGACCGCATATCCGCTTTATCCAGGGACGGAATTTTCCGTCTTTGGTGGGCCTGGAGCGGTCCACAATCTGCCCCATGGTTACATCGGTAAAAGCGTCGATAAACCGGGCCGCCATCATAAGACCGCCCACAAGACCGGCGCTGATCCCCATCACATCCGTATAAAATTTCAGCATAAAGCTGGAAGATAAAATAAATGTGAAATCATTTCCGAAATCACCGAACATATATCCGATTTTGTCCTTCATGCCAAAAGGCCGGACCGAAGATTCAGAATTTGCTCCCATAGCATTCCCTCTCTTTTCTAAAGTTTTAAAATACCTGAACAGTATTTGTTATTTTTCTGTGAATTATGCCTTTTCCCTGTCAATCTGGATTAACTGGGCATTCAGGCTTTCCACAAATCCTTCCGGCATCATGGAACCTGCCATATTTGCCATGTCTTCCGGCTTCATGTTTTTCATCATGTCCCACATGCCCACACCCGGAGCCAGATCAAAGTTTGTTGCCAGCTTGATGGCCCTGGCGGTAATCTCCATGGCTTTCTGTGATCTGGCGATTTCTTCCATGGTACAGCGAACATTATATTTACCCTCCGGAAATTCCATAGGCGCTTTCAAATCCAGATTTCCCGCCAGTTTAAACCAGTTGGCCACTCCTTCTGCCCGCTCATTTACCTCCGGCAGCACGTAGATTTCCGGTTCTTTTTCCACTTTCTCAATGGTCATGCTGTCTTTGCAGTCCCCTGCCGCAGCAAGAATGGAATTGAAACCCTCTTTCAATGCCACGGAAAAGACAAATACTTTTTCTGCAGATTTCACGCTTTCCAGCACTCCGTTTACATACAGAGATACCATGGGCTGATTGGAGTACACCCGGATTTCCGTGGTTTCTCCTGCACGCTGCGCATACCGCCTGCCGCAGAGATGAATCATGGGTTCCCGGCTCCAGTATGCTTTGTAAATATAATAGCTGTCCTTTTTCGTTTTCCGGTCCATGGTCACCAGGCCTTTATTGTTCCTTCCTGCCACGCCGCCCTCATTTCTGGCCGCACATCCGAAATCAAACATATTCCATACATGGCTGGACCAGAGCCAGGGCCGCTCATCCAGTACCTTTGCCATATGCTCGTGATAAAGGGCCTGGTATTCCTCGCTGTAATCCTTGCAGGCCGGTTTGGGCCCATGCCAGTTGATAATTCCCTCGCAGCCGTACTCGGAAACACCGATGGAAATCTCCGGATGTTCTTCGTGAAACCGGTCAAACCAGGGGCCGTTATCCTCCATTTTTCCGCCGTACCAGCCAAAATAATGGTTGTAACTTTCCACATCCGTAATCCCGTGCACCGGGCTGTCTTCAGGCGTCATGGATACATGGGCAATGGTGGTAAGCCGGGTGGAATCCATCCGTTTGCACAATGCATTCAGTTCCTTATGGTTTTCCACAAGCTGTTCTGAAATACCTCCAATCAGAATCTCATTGGAAATGCCCCAGAAACAGATACTGGGATGATTGTAATTCTGAAGTACCAGCTCCTTTAACTGAGAAATACAATTCTGATGGGCCGCCGGGTCTTCATTCATTACGCTGATAAAAGGAATCTCCGCCCACACCACAAATCCAAGCTCGTCACAGGCGTCATAAAAGTCCTGGGAATGCTGGTAATGGGCCAGCCGGATGGTATTTGCGCCCAAATCCTTAATCATGCGGGCGTCGTTGTAATGGTCTTCCCTGGTCAGGGCATTTCCCTTATAGAGCATGTCCTGATGGCGGCTGACCCCCCGCAGAGGAGTGGGAACTCCGTTCAGAATAAATCCTTTGTCCGGATCGCAGTAAAAGCTGCGAACTCCTGCCCGCACCGAAACCTCATCGTATGCCTCATTGCGCCGCTGCAATGTTGCTGTCACCGTGTACAGATACGGATTGTCACAGTCCCATAGCGTCACATCCGGCACATATACCCTTACCTCCGTGCTGTCTGCCGGACGCACTGCGCTGGCAACTTCCGTTCCTTCCGCATTTTTAATGCTGTACATAACGGTAAAATTCTCATCCGTATGCACCGGCCAGGACTCCAGTTTAAATTCCGCTCCGCCGTTGCCGTCGGGCATCGGAGTTACCATAAATCCAATACTGCCCCAGTGCTCCAGATCAAAATGAGCTTCCGGCACGCTGATTAAATTTACGCCCCGGTAAAGTCCCCCGTAAAAAGTAAAATCCGCAGACTGAGGATAGACGCTGCTTTTGTTTTCATTGCTGCAGGCAATGGCCAGCAGGTTTTCCCCTTCTTCTTTGCAGGCGTCCGTAATATCTGCCCGGAAAGTGGAATATCCTCCTTCATGGTAATATTCCCCTTTTCCGTTCACATATACGGTGGCCTGCTGTCCGGCAGCCAGTATTTCCAGAAATACCCGTCCGCCTTTCAGAGGCTGCCTGGGGGTCTCGAAGGTTCTGACATACCAGTAGCATCCTCTGTCATAACTTCCGTTTCCGTCATGACCGTCCACAGCGTTCCAGGTGTGGGGCAGTTCCACCGGTTCCCAGTCCTGAGGCATTGATTCAGGGAGCTTTTTATTTTCTTTTGAAAATTTCCACTCCCCGTTCAGATTAATCACATTTCTCATATCATTCCTCCTTTTCATTTCCTACAATATTTTTCCAGATAAAGTATTTTTTATACGTCATTTCCCACAATACACGCAATGTTTCTTTGTCATATTTTGTCATTTATGTGCATTTTACATGCTACATTTCTTTACATACTCTGGCGAGATACGATTTTTGGTACTTTTTGCATTATTTTTATTTTGCGTTGATTTCACCTGAAAAATATGCAAAAATATATAAAATTTTTGTAACTGTTCAGAATTGAATCAGAAAAGAGGTTGACTGTCATGGAGCAGATATTGTTGTCGTTTGTACAGGATTTACTGAAAAATAACGCCATTCCGATTCACTGCATCACCCTGCCCTGTGAAGATTATTCCTGGCTGGATTTCGGCCTCCGTTCTGCCATCCTGGAAAATCACGACCATGAGTTTATCCGAAACTATCTGGATAAACTGAAAGAAAATACCATATACTACCTGAAAGACGCCCTGTATTGCACTTATACCATGATGCGTATTCCAAACAGCCGCAGACTGATGGTCTGCGGCCCTGTGCTGTTGGAAGAAATGCCTCCTTCCCGGCTGAAAGAGCTGTTTCGGAAAATGAAAATTCCGGAGAACCAGCAGCCTGTTCTGCAGGGATTCTACCTGCGGCTGACCAGCTTTCCGGCTCCCACGGTTTACAGCAATATTTTTCTTACCCTTGGAAATTATCTGTTTGGCGAAAACCAGTACGAACTTGTGTATGATGATTTTAATGACAGGGACAGCTGGTATGAAACCTGTGTCCATTACAGCAATGTGGAAGATTCCCGGATGAATATCCGTATGATAGAAGAACGATATGCCATTGAAAGGCAGATTCTGGACGCGGTGGCCAGCGGCAATGAAACCAGGGCATTGAGCATTATTTCCAGTCTGGCCGGACATAACCTGCCATACCGGCTGCCCTGCAGCCTCAGGGACAGCAAGGACTATGCCATAGCCTTTAATACCCTGCTGCGCAAAACCGTAGAACAGGCCGGCGTGCACCCCATTCATATTGACGCCCATTCCAATCTGAATGTAAAGCTGATTGAGCAGACTTCCAGCAAAGCCCAGTGCAACGCAATCCAGCTGCAGCTTGTGCGCAATTACTGCCGTATGGTGCGCAAACATACCCTCAAAGACTACTCCCTGCTCACCCGGAAAGTCATGACGTATATCAGTACCGACCTGACTTCAAATCTGAGCCTGAATGCCATGGCAGAACTGCTGAACGTGAATGCCAGCTACCTGTCCACCCTGTTTAAACGGGAGGTGGGCGTCCCCCTTACGGATTATGTCAACCGCCAGCGGGTGGAACAGGCCAAAAAACTGCTGGTGGCTACGGATTTCCCCATCAAAAGCATTGCGGAGAAATGCGGCGTCCCGGACGTGTATTATTTCAGCAGAATGTTCAAAAAGCGCACGGGATGCACGCCGAAGGTTTACCGGGAACAGACCGGATGGGAACGGGAAATGTAAATTGATATCAGATATCACTGCTTATTTCCTGTTCCGCTTTACCAGGAGCCAGTAAGCAAAAACAATCAGTGCCACTACACATAGCATACTATATACCCTCCTAAAATTCTTTGTTTTTCATAATGGAAATACTGATTTTTACAGATATCAGCAGAAGAATCACTGCTATAACCATAAGCGCGGCCACTATAGTTCCCATACTTGCCGCAGACAGGATGCCGAGCATATCTTCTATATCAATCCTGAACATCCGGGCTGCTTTCACAGCCGCAATTCCAATCACAGACAGCAGGCCAAACACACCAATCAGAGCAATTCGTCCTTTTTCGCCGCCGAATTTTAACTGAAAAGGTATCATAACTGCCTGAATCACAATCAATGGAGGCAACATCATCACTGCCATCATCACCGTTTCAGAAAGGGACGCTGTTTCCCGCAATATGACGGCACCCATGGCTAAAAGCACTGACAACACCCAGGCACCGCCGCCCAGCAGAAGTGCGAGGCAATATTTTTCAATGGTGTAACCTGCGCGACTGACAGGCAGCGTAAATAAAAACGCATTCCCGTTGTCAAATTCGTCATAACTTATGGTGCTTAATGTAAATAGCGACAACACAAAAGGAAGAAAGCTCATCATAAATGACAAATCTTCTGAAAAAGCCGCCATGCCGACGGATATGACAACAATGACGAAGAAGAAATTTTTCTGTCCTTTCATCAGTCTGAAATCCTTAATCAATAAACCTTTCATAATTCCTGCCCCCTTATCATCATTGTAATCACTGCGTCAATCGTTCCTTTTTCTACTGCGATTTTCGGATAGTTTTCCATATAATACTGTTTCTGACCGGTCAGACAGCTATACCCCCAGGCTTCCTTTCGGTAACGCAGGATATACTGTTTCTCCATTTCGTTAAACTGTTCTCCCTCTGCCTTCAGCAAACCATAATCGCTCAGCAAAACATCCGTATCTTCATGTAATATTATTTTTCCGTTGTGTATCATATAAACATCGTCACATAAAGTTTCCAGATCACTCGATATATGGGAACTGATAAGAATAGAGCGTCTCTCATCCTGTTCCATAAATTCCCGCAGCATATCCAGCAATTCATCTCTGGCAACCACGTCAAGCCCTGCGGTGGGCTCATCGAGGATTAACAGCCTGGCATTGTGGGAAATTGCCGCAAGCATTTTCAGCTTTGCTTTCATTCCCGTTGAAAATTCTTTCATTTTTTTATCCATGGGCAGCCCGAATCTGCGTACCTGTTCTGTGAAAAAGGGATAATCAAACTCTTTATACAGATTTTTCAGAACAGGGATAATATCGTGAATCGTTAAATATCCGCTGAATCCGGAATCAGAGAGGACCACGCCTAAATGTTCTCTGTCCTCCGGCGTAAATTCCGACAAATTTTTTCCAAAAATGGCAACATTGCCGCCGTCCGCGGAAATCAGTCCCAATGCCCCTTTAAAAGCGGTGCTTTTTCCTGCACCGTTCTGCCCAATCAGGCCGGTCACACAGCCTTCCCGTACTTCCAGAGAACAGTCCAGAGAAAAATTGTCGTATTCTTTTTTGAAATGTTCTAATTTCAGCATATTCATCAGCCCTCCAAAATCAATTCAAATAAACTCTTAATATCTTCGTCGCTGATTCCGCAGCGCCTGCCTTTCCGGATTGCCTGTTCCAGATCAGCTTCCAGTTCTTTTTTCTGCTCTTCCAGCAAAAGCTCAGTGTTGACAGCCGCCACATAGGTTCCTTTTCCATGTACGGTTATGGTAAAGCCCTCGCTTTCCAGAGTGTCATATGCCTTTTTTACTGTTAAAGCGCTGATTTTCAGTTCCTTTGACAGTGTGCGGACAGACGGAAGACTATCGTTTTCCTTTAGTTCTCCATTGCGTATGAGGGTTTTTATCTGGTCTGTAATCTGCTCATATATGGGAACCATTAAGGATGTGTTGATAATAACCTTCATGTTCTTCCTCCTTACGCATAACAGTATATAACAGTATTTATCTGTTGTCAACTGTTATATGGTGTTTATTTCTATTTTTCAGGATAAGAGATTACAAATCCATTTAGACAAAAGAATGAACCCCCAAACCGTATTGCCTTACAGTTTGGGGGTTCTGTAAAATGTATTGTCAATTTACAGTTCCTGATTAATATTACGAATCACCCGGCAGGGATTCCCCACTGCCAGCGAATCCGGAGGCACATCTTTTGTAACCACGCTTCCTGCTCCTATGACGGAGCCCTCTCCTATTCTGCTCATATGCAAGGGTATTGTATTCCTGCAGCAGATCCCTTGCTCTGGTCTTGAATTCCAGAAAAACCCTGTCATGACAGTTATAATATTTCCCTGCCATGCACTTTTCCAGCTCATTCATTCCGCCACTTCCGTTTCCTTTGCAGACATATATAATATACCGTTTTTAAAAATTCTCTTCTGTTTTTCCCTGGTTTCGGGGGCATACCCCTGCCAGTTCACCCAGACGGATTTCTGTTTCCAGTCCTTCCCGGCTGTTCTGCCAAATCTCCTCCTTCACTTCCAGCCGGTCTTTTTCCAGCAGCAGAAGTATGGTGGAGCCGCCGAATTCAAAATATCCCTTTTCTTCCCCCTGAAATACTTTCCCGTCTCTGGGATAATTGTGAATTTTCCCCACCATCATGGCTCCAATTTCCATCTGGATAATGGTTCCGAATTTCGGCGTATAAATCTGTGCATATTCCCTGCTGTTTTCTGCAAATACCGGAAATGCTTCACAGGCTGTGGGGCGTACGCAGTGCAGCTTTCCCGGAATAACCCTGGTTCTTCTTACCGTACCGTCGCTGACATAACAGTAGCGGTGATAATTCTGAGGGGTCAGCCGGAAAATCAGACAGGTTCCTCCCGCAAAGTGTCTGGCCAGTTTCCGGCTTTTCAGCAAATCCTCCAGCCGGTATTCGATATGCTTAATCTGATAAGTCTGTGTTTCGCTGACCGGATATACGCTCAGCCAGCCGTCGCATGGGCTGATCAGATGTTCCGGCGTAATATCTATCTCTTCCATGGAACGTTTCCTGGTAAAAAAAGCGTTAAAAGAGCGGTACTTTTTCTCATAATCACTCATGTCTATATGGTGCTTTCTGATAAACAGGGGCACCAGCCACCGGGACAGCCTGGAATCCAGAAATCTTCCTGCTGCCCTGGATACAAAAGGCCGGGTCAGCACTTTCAGAAACATGCGCCCCGACATTGTCTTATATAAAAATCTTACGGTAAATGATTCTTTTTTCATATGTCACCTGATTCTCTCTAAAAAAGAATTTCGTTTTACGAAATTCTGCGCCGCAAATGCGTCGCCCTGGCGACATATTTCCTTTGCATTTGCGTGTGCATCTTTGTTTTTGTCTTACAGGAAAGATACTTTCACGCTTTAGCGTGACAAGGTCTTTCCTGTAAGACAAAAACGAAACTATATAATAGTTCCGCCGCCTGCTACCATATCTCCGTCATAAAATACCACCGCCTGTCCGGGCGTAATGGCACGCACCGGTTCATGGAATCGGCAGAATACCCTGTCTTCTCCCGCTTTCCGAATGGTACAGGGCGCTCCTTTATGATTATAACGGATTTTGGCTGTCACGTCCAGTTCCCCCTCCAGTTCCGGAATGGACATAAAGTTCAGCCTGTCCCCGTAAAGCTCCGTTCCGAATACCTCATCATTGCTGCCCAGTACCACCTCATTGGTGTCCGGCCGAAGCTTCGTCACAAATACCGGAACCCCCATGGCAATTCCAAGGCCTTTGCGCTGGCCGACGGTATAGTGGGTAATTCCTCTGTGCCGGCCCAGTACTTTTCCGTCTTTCGTGACAAAGTTTCCCGGCGGAGGCACATCTCCTTTTCTTTCCCGCTCAATAAAACCGGCATAATCGTGATCCGGAATAAAACAGATTTCCTGGCTGTCCGGCTTATCCGCAACCCGAAGTCCGATATTCTCTGCCATGGCGCGGATTTCCTGTTTGCTGTAATCTCCCACCGGCATCAGCGTATGGGCAAGCTGGTGCTGGGTCAGATTATACAGGGCATAGGTCTGATCTTTTCCTTCCGTAACGGACTTCTGCAATGCAAATCTGCCGTTGGAAAGCTGCCGGATTCGGGCATAATGGCCGGTGGCGATGTAATCTGCCCCCAGGGCCATGCTGCGCTTTAACAGCGATTCCCATTTCACATAACGGTTACAGGCAATACAGGGATTGGGGGTATGGCCCCTGAGATACTCCTCTGTAAAATAATCTATTACATTTTTCTGAAATTCATCTCTGAAATTCATGACATAATATGGAATATCCAGCATTGCCGCCACCCGCCTGGCATCCTCCACCGCGGACAGGCCGCAGCAGCCGCCCTGTTCTTCCTGCACCTGCTCCGATTCCTGCTGCCAGATCTGCATGGTAACGCCCATGACCTCATATCCCTGTTCTTTCAGGAGCCAGGCTGCCACAGAAGAATCCACGCCGCCGGACATTCCCACAACTACTTTCTTTTTTCCCATAAATTTTAGTAGTCCTCTTCCTCTTCTTCCTCGCTGATGTCATTTTTGGGCTTTTCCAGCCCTTCAATCTGAATGCCGTTTTTCTCCGCATAATCCCAGAGAGCCGCATGGATGGCTTCTTCCGCCAGCAGAGAGCAGTGTACTTTCACCGGAGGAAGTCCGTCCAGTGCTTCCATAACCGCTTTATTGGTTACCTGCAGCGCCTCCTGTATGGTTTTGCCTTTTACCAGTTCCGTAGCCATGGAGCTGGTTGCCACGGCCGCGCCGCAGCCAAAGGTTTTAAATTTAACATCCTGAATAATTCCATTATCATCTATGTCCAGAAAGATACGCATAATATCGCCGCATTTGGCGTTCCCTACGGTTCCCACGCCGCTGGCATTTTCAATTTCTCCTACATTTCTGGGATTTTTAAAATGGTCCATTACTTTTTCACTATACATTGTTCTTTCCTCCGGATATTTATTTAACTGTTGTGCTTCTTATAATCTTCATATAAGGGAGACATTTCGCGAAGCTGATTTACAATTTCTTTAATTGCCTCCACGGTGTAATCAATATCTTCTTTTGTGGTGTCCTCTCCCAGGGTAAGCCGCAGGGAACCGTGGGCAATTTCATGAGGCAGGCCAATAGCCAGCAGTACATGGGAAGGATCCAGAGAACCGGATGTACATGCGGAGCCGGAAGACCCGCAGATTCCCTTCATATCCAGCATAATCAGCAGGGATTCCCCTTCCACAAACTGGAAACAGAAGTTCACATTGTTAGGCAGACGGTTGAGTCTGTCCCCGTTTACTCTGGTATAGGGTACTTCTTTCATTACACGTTCCATCAGATAGTCCCGGAGCTCCCGCTCTTTTCCGGTGCGCTCTTTCATGCCGGCCATTGCCAGTTCCACAGCTTTTCCAAATCCCACAATACCCGGCACATTCTCTGTGCCCGCCCGGCGCTTCCGCTCCTGAGCGCCTCCATGAACAAAGGAACGGATTTTAACTCCCTTGCGGATATAGAGAAAACCAATGCCCTTGGGACCGTTCAGCTTATGGCCGCTGCTGCTGAGCATGTCGATATTCAGTTCATCCACATCAATGGGCACCTGCCCGAATGCCTGTACCGCGTCGGTATGGAAAAGAATTCCGTGTTCTCTGGCAATCTTTCCAATCTCAGCCACAGGCTCAATGGTTCCGATTTCATTATTGGCAAACATAATGGAAATCAGAATGGTATCAGGCCTTATGGCCTTCTTCAGTTCTTCCAGCTTCACCACCCCGAATTCATCCACATCCAGATATGTGACCTCATATCCGTTCTGCTCCAGCCACTGGCAGGTATGGAGCACCGCATGATGTTCGATTTTGCTGGTAATAATATGCTTTCCCTTCTCTTTATACGCTTCTGCTGTGGCTTTGATGGCCCAGTTGTCAGCCTCGCTTCCTCCGGCGGTAAAATAAATTTCATTGTCTCTGGCTCCGATGGCCTTTGCAATGATTTCCCTTGCCTCTGACACTGCTTCCCTGCTCTTTCCGCCGAATTCATAAACGGTAGATGCGTTTCCGTAAAATTCCGAAAAATACGGAAGCATTGCTTCCACTACTTCCGGCGCTGTCCTGGTTGTTGCCGCATTATCCAGATATATCATTTTTCCCATTTTTCACACCTCTGTTACTTAAATTAAATCTGCCTTTTACTTTCTTTTACCAGTTCTCCTATATAAATGCTGTTCACCGTATCGTTGATGCTGTCGTTGATACGTTTCCAGACAATTTTGCTGACACACTGGGAAGAACTGCTGCACTGCCGGCTGCTGTCTATTCCGGCGCATTCCACCGGGATCAGGTCTCCTTCCAGCGCTCTCAGAACATCTCCCACAGAAATTTCTTCCACCGGTTTTGCAACGGTATATCCGCCGTTGACGCCCCGGAGGCTTTTTACCAGTCCTGCTTTCTTCAGCTTCGCCATAAGCTGTTCCAGATAGCTGACCGAAATTTCCTGCCGCTCTGCAATACTGTTCAGAGAAACCGGCTTTTCCTCGCCCCAGACTGCCAGATCAATAAAGGCCCGCAGCCCATATTTTCCTTTTGTAGATAATTTCAACCTATCACCTCTGAATTCCGAGTGTTTTAGTGGGGATTTGTCACAAACGCATAGTATCATGTTTTTCTTCCTGTGTCAAGGTTCTTTTTCCCTGTTCCGGTACATAGATTAAAATAATCCTGAATTTTTCCCCGGAGGCATTATGAATTATAAATCTCTGCGCAACCACCCGCTGATTACCGGAACTCTGCTGCTGACCCTGTCGGGCCTTCTTTCCCGGCTCATTGGCTTTTTCTATAGAATATTCCTTTCGCAGAGGATTGGTGCTGAGGGAATGGGAATTTACCAGCTTACCTTTCCCATCCATGTCCTTACCATTTCTCTGACCTCCTCCGCCATACAGACCGCCATTTCCCGGTTTGTGGCCCAGGCTGCCAGTTCCGGCTGCAACAGCACCCCCGGTTCCCCATACTGCCGGAAATCTTTTCACAATGAAAAATGCTATCTGACTGCGGGCCTTACGCTGTCTCTGTCCCTGGCGTTTGCCTGCACCCTGTTTTTATACCGCTTTTCAGACTGGATTGCCATTGCATTTCTGGAGGAACCCAGGTGCGCCCCGCTCCTTCAGATTCTGTCCCTCACCATTCCTTTTGCGGCCATCCATTCCTGTATCAACGGTTATTTCTACGGACTGAAAAAAACATTTGTGCCCGCCGCTTCCCAGTTGCTGGAACAGTTTATCCGGGTAGCCAGCGTATGGCTGTTTTTTGAAATTTCCATGGAAAAACACGGCGCCATCTCTCTGAATCTGGTGATTTGGGGTATGGTTGCCGGAGAACTTGCCGCCGTTCTTTTTTCCGTCAGCTTTCTGCGCAGAAAAAAGAACCGGGGCAGCCGCCTGGGAGCCATGCATCAGATTTTTCTGATGTCTCTTCCCTTAAGCGCCAACCGGGTTCTGGTAAATATTCTCCAGAGTATGGAAGCCGTGATGATTCCGGGACAGTTGCGCCAGTACGGCTACTCCACCTCCGAATCCTTAAGCGTCTACGGCATCCTGACAGGTATGGCTCTGCCCATGGTGCTGTTTCCTTCCGTACTCACCAACTCCGTATCCGTCATGCTCCTTCCTGCCATTGCGGAAGCGCAGGAAAAAAAGGAACACCGTTACATCCTGACCCTGATTAAGCGCACCTGCTTCTACAGTCTTCTGCTGGGCTTTGGATGTACCATGATGTTCCTGTTTCTGGGACGGTGGATGGGTTCCTTCCTCTTTGGAAATGAACTGGCCGGAACCTTTATTGTGATTCTGGGCTGGATTTGTCCTTTCCTGTATCTTTCCACCACCCTGCACAGCATTTTAAACGGGCTTGGAAAGACCACTTCCACCTTCTTTTTAAATGTTATGGGCCTTGGCATCCGCATTGGATTTGTTCTGTTTGTGATTCCTGCGGCCGGTATCAAGGGCTACCTGTGGGGCCTTCTGCTCAGCCAGTCCGTAATGGCGGCCGGCGCGCTGTTTCTGCTGCTCCGGAAAAACAGCGCCCTTAAAACTTCCGAAATTCGTTAATATCATTCACCAGTTCCCGTATGCAGCGAATCTGATTGTCAAACACTCCCGCCTTATAGAGGTTAATCAGAATCATGCCCACGGGAACTGCAATAATCATTCCCACAATGCTGCTGATTTTATACCCGATATACATGAAAAACAGGGTTGCCAGGGGATTCATACCAATGGTATCTCCCACAATCTTGGGCTGGATAACCTGACGCACAATCTGGGTTACCGCATAGAGGATAATCAGGCCCACTGCCATCCGGTAATCTCCGGACAGAATCTTAATCACTGCCCAGGGGGCCAGCACGGTCCCTGTGCCAAAGAAAGGCAGCATGTCCAGAAATGCGATGATAAAAGCCACCAGCAGCACGTAATTGACTTTCAGAATAAAAAGCCCGATAACCAGCAGCACGTAGACTACGCCCATAATTTTAAACTGGGCTTTGAAATAACCGCCTACCACCCGTTTCAAATCCTGAATCACCCCGGCCACCCGGTTCCAGATGCCGGAAGGTACGCTTTTCTTCATTTCAGCCAGTATGGCGTCCCGTTCTGCTGTAAAAAAGTAAGCGGAAAGAATACTCATAATAATGGCAATCAGTGTTCCCGGCACATTTTTGGCAAAATTACCCGCCGCTTCAAAGGTGGGTTCGCCGATTGCCTGCACCAGGCCGCCCACATATCCTGCGAATTCAGAAGTCACTTCCTGAATATCTTCCTGGGTATCTTTGGGAAGCCTGTCATAAAATCCCTGAAAATTCTCTCCGATTTCCTCAAAATCTTCCTGAAAATTCTCATAAATCTCCGGAAGGCTGGAAATCAGGTTCCCCGTTTCCACCACCAGACGGGATACGGCCAGATACCCCAGTCCGATGACTGCTGCCAGCACTGCGATAATAATCATCATGGAACTGTGCTTCCGGACGATTTTTACCTTTCTTTCCAGAAAACGCACCAGCGGATTGGCAATCATGGAAATAATCCATCCAACCACAAAGGGCATGAAAAACATCAGTAATTTTGGAAAAATAACACAAAGACACACAATGGTAAACACTGCCACCAGCAAATTTACAAGTATCTTCCAGTATTTTGTCGACTGTTTCACGCTACCACTCCCTGCTTTTTGGAACGCATACTGTCTGCGCCTGAAAAATTTTTCTGCCAAATCTGTACATCTTACGCTTCCGACCGTCTTTCCACACCGTAAGCCGCTTCCAGTTCTTTTACTTTTTCATCGTAAGCCGCCTGCTGCCTGGTCTGAATCACCTGCTGATGAATCTGCTCCCGTACCTGCCCGAAAGGCTTTACAAAACCTTCTTTTTTATCCTCCACCAGAATCAGATGACAGCCAAACTGCGTCTCCACCGGGCCGATTACCTTCCCGGTTTCTCCTCCAAAGGCCGCTTTTTCAAATTCCGGCACCATCTGTCCTCTGGTAAAATATCCCAGGTCTCCGCCTTTCTCTCCGGAGGGGCAGGTGGAATATTTCTTTGCCGCCTCTGCAAAATCCAGCCCCTGCTCCAGCTCTTTGCCGATATTTTCCGCCTGCTCCCTGGTCTCCACCAGAATATGTCTGGCTCTTACCTGGGCTTTCTCCTGGAACTGCTCCATATGTTGCTCATAATACTCCTGTTCTTCCGCTTCCGTTACCTGAATGCTCTCAACCACACTGGTCGCCGCCATATGGCTGGCCAGCTCCACCTTTACCTTTGCCACCAGTTGCTGGTATTCCTGAGATTCCGTAATCCCCTCGTCCACTGCCATCTTATAAAACAGATGGAATGCAATCAACTGTTCCAGTACCTGCTGTTTTGCTCTGGGGTCCGACATGTAAATCTGCTGCTCCGGAGGATAATTGCGAATCAGATTATCAAGCTCCTGCTCTGTGATTTCATGTCCCGCTGCTACTGCTAAAATTTTTTCGCTCATGTTTCCTGCGCTTTTGCGCGTCCTTTCTTTGTAGTTAATTTTAAATTTAATTTATTTCCATCATCCGGCCTGTTTTCCTTCGCAATTGCTATTTTACCATACGAAAATAACTTCGTAAAGACGGGGATTATGCACATTCACACATTATTTTTCCTGCCCCACACATATGTGGCAAAATAAATCACAGAAGCAATAATCACAATGGAAGGCCCGGTGGCCACATTTACGAAATAGGAAATAATCAGCCCCAGTATGCCGGAAAACAGGGAAAACAAAACAGAAAAGAAATGGTACTCCCGCATATTTTCCGATATGTTCCGGGCAGAAGCCGCCGGAAGAATCAGCAATGCGTTGATAATCAGAATTCCCACCCATTTAATGGAAACCATAACGATTAATGCGGTCAGAACCGCAAAAAGATTTTCCATGAGAGCAACCGGAATACGCCGGCTTCCCGCCAGCGTGCGGTTCAGACTCACTGCCAGCAGTCTGTTAAATCCAAATATCCAGAATACAAGCGTGATTATAAAAATCAAAACAAGATATAATATTTCCCGCGGTGTGATGCTGAGAATATCCCCCACCAGAATACCGGAATACTTACTGAAATTCCCTCCTTTTGACAGAATTGCCAGCCCCAGGGCAACGCTGCAGGAGGAAAAGACAGAAATCACCGTATCGGTGGAAGCCGCAATTCTGCTGCTAATCTGATTTAAGCACAGTGCAAACACCACTGCAAATACCACCATGGAAATACCTGTATTCTCCACACCGAATACCACGCCCACCGCAATTCCCGTCAGAGCTGAATGGCCCAGTGCATCGGAAAAAAACGCCATTTTCCGATTGACAATCATAGTTCCCATCAATCCAAACAGAGGCGTAATAATCAACACTGCCAGAAAGGCATATTTCATAAAATCATACTCAAGCCAGGAGAAAATCTCCATCTGTTTTCCTCCTTTCCCGTTAAGGCCTGCTGCGGTTCCCATCGTTTTGGCCCGTACCGGAAATCCTTTCCGGCTCCTGCCCGGAACTGCTCTGCCTTACGGACGTCTCCTCCGCCCCCGTCTGAAAGGTTTCGGCAAATTCCCTGCTCCGGAATACTTCTTTCACGCTTCCCTGCTTCAGCACTGTTTTATCCAGCAGAATCACTTTATCCGCATAGCGCCTGACGTATTCCAGGTCATGGGAAATCAGGATAACCGCCAGATCGTATGCCTCCTTCAACTGGTAAATAGCCTGGTAAAAAAGCTCCATTCCATTCCTGTCCATCCCGGACACCGGTTCGTCCAGCAGCAGCAGGTTAGGGGAATCCATCACCGCCATGGACAGCAGCACCCGCTGCAGTTCCCCGCCGGAAAGGTTGCACACCTGCTTATCCAGCAGATGTTCCGCCTGAAAAATCCTCAGATGTTCCAGAATGTTCTCTTTTACTTTTCTGCTTTTCATCAGAAACACCGGCGCATTGCTCTGATAAGAGGCAATCATGTCATAAACGCTGACCGGAGTTTGCTTTTCCATATTCAGGGACTGGGGTACATAACCAATCTTCATTTTCTGAATCCGTCCGTTCTCCCGGTCTTTGAATTCTATTTTTCCCGTATGAGGCGTCTCACCCAGAATGGCCCGGATTAAGGTGGATTTTCCGGCGCCGTTGCGTCCGATTACCGCATTCAGGCTGCCGCAGTGAATATGCAGATTGATATCCTCAAGAATTACCTGTTCGGCGAATGTTACGCCTAAATGCTTTATCTTAATGCAATGCAGCCCGCAGGGCTTTACCATTTTCCGCAATTTCCGTCTCCTTCTCCGACAGCACCTTACCAGGCTGCCTGTTCCAGAATTTCAATATTTTTCTCCGCGCCTTTCAGATAACTGTCCGTTTCATATTGTCCCCGTACCAGAGTATCCAGATAATACACCTGACAGTCCGTTTCTGATTCCACGGTTTCACCCAGTTTTCTGCCATATGTTTCCTCTGCCAGAATCACAGATACCTGATGTTCCTGAATTGCTGCCAGCAAATCGGCAAGTTCCCCGGCGCTGACCTGCCGCTCCTCATCCAGATTCAGGCAGTATACCACATTCAGCCCCAGTTCATCCGCCACATAGGCGAAGGCCTCATGGAAAATAACCACATTAAGAGCACTGCTCTGGCCACCGTTCTCTTTATTTCCGGCAGATTTTCCTTTTTCTTCCAGCTTTTCTCTCAGGGCTGCAAGCCTGTCTGTCAGTTCCTGGATTTTTTCGCAATAATCATCTGCATGTTCCTGATAACGTTCTCCATGTTCCTGGTCCGCCTGGCTGATAACATCTGCCATATTCCGAACCATCTGGCAGTATCTCCTGGTGTCCATCCAGCCATGGGCGTTTTTTGCTCCGTGGCCATGGTCTTCCTCCTGCACATGCATTTCTTCCGACTCATGAAATATTTCCTGGATGGAATCACTTCCATATTCCTCCAGCAGTTCAACTCCTTCTGCTATCTCTTCCACTGCCAGTTCAGGACAGGTTTCTCCTGCTTCTTCCAGAAATCCTTCTATTCCGCCTCCGTTTACTAAAAATAAATCTGCCTTTGACAATAGTATCATATCCTGGGGAGTGAGCTGATAGTCATGGAGACATCCGGTCTGTGGTTCGCTTAAATTCTCCAGCAGTACGCTCCCGGTATCCCCCACAATATTTGCAGCGGCAATATAGACAGGATAAAAAGAGGTTACAATCCGCAGCTTTTCATCCTCCTGGGACTGTTCCTCCAGACTCATATATGCTTTCGTAAAAATACCGCCTGCCAGGGTAATGGCAAGCAGCATACAAAATACAAACAGATATTTATTTCTTCTCACGTCTCCCTCCTGATTTTGCAGGATTTCCTTCATTTTTGCGAGGTGCTGAGGGATTTTTTGCAAGCACCTTCGCAACTTCCGGTATCTCATCTATAAAATTCCAGATTTCATCCCGTCCCTGTTTCGTCTGGGCAGAGTAAGGGAAAACGGGAGTGCCTTCCTTCAGCTTAAGGCCGTTGCGAATCATTTTTACATGCTTCTGCACCTGGCTACGGTTAATTTTGTCCAGCTTTGTTGCTATGATAACGGGGTCAAATCCCTGACAGACAACCCAGTCATACATCTGCCTGTCATTGGCGGAAGGCTCATGGCGAATATCAATCAGCAGAAATACCACCTGAAGCTGACTGGACGTATGCAGATAATTTTCAACCATCTGCCCCCATTTCTCCTTCTCCCTGGGAGACACTTTTGCATATCCGTATCCCGGCAGGTCCACCAGATACATGCAGTTATTAATATTGTAATAATTGATGGTCTGGGTTTTTCCCGGCTGGGCAGAAGTCCTGGCCAGGGCTTTCCGGTTCATCAGACCATTAATCAGAGAAGATTTGCCTACGTTGGATTTGCCTGCAAAAGCCACCTCCGGCCTGTCTGTATCCGGCAGTTTACTTGTGATTCCGCATACTGTTTCCAGTTCTGCTGATTTAATAACCATACGATTCTCTCTTTCTGTCCGTTTCTGACGGAAAGTTTCCGGCTAACCGACCTGGCTGCCAAAAACAGTCTTTGGCTGAATGCACCTCTTTTGACGCCCCGGATATAGCAGCCGTCTATTCCGGCAGAAGAGCTGCCTCCAGTACCTGTTCCATATTTTCCACAAATACAATTTCCAGCCCCTTTTTTATTTCCTGGGCAATTTCCGCCACATCCGGCTCGTTTTTTACCGGTACGCAAATCGTCCGGATTCCCGCATTTCTGGCTGCCAGAATCTTTTCTTTCAGGCCGCCGATGGGAAGCACTCTTCCCCGCAGGGTAATCTCTCCGGTCATGGCCACATCTTTGCGGACTTTCCGCCTGGTAATAGCAGAAAGCATGGCCGTGGCCATGGTAATTCCGGCGGAAGGACCGTCCTTTGGTACCGCTCCCTCCGGAATATGGATGTGAATATCCCATTCCTGGAAGAATTCTTTGTCAATTCCATAGGTTTCACTGACAGAACGGATATAGCTGATACCGGTCCGGGCCGACTCTTTCATAACGTCTCCCAGTTGCCCGGTAAGCTGGAATTCTCCTTTACCCGGCATAATGTTTACTTCAATCTGCAGGGTATCTCCTCCCACACTTGTCCAGGCCAGTCCTCGCACAATTCCAATCTCATCTGTCTCATTTATTAAATCATAATTATATTTCTCTTTTCCTAACAGTTTTTCCAGTCTGCTTCCTGTGATCTTGACAGACTTTTTATTTTTCTGATAAATCTCTCTGGCTGCTTTCCGGCAGATTTCTCCGATTTTGCGCTCCAGATTACGAACCCCTGCTTCCCTGGTGTAACCGCTGATCAGACGCTCCAGGGCATGGTCGCTGATGGTTAGCTGGCCTTCTTTCAGACCGTTTTTCTCCATCTGCTTGGCAATCAGGTGCTCTCTGGCAATATGTGCTTTTTCATTTTCTGTGTAGCTGCTGACTTCAATAATTTCCATACGGTCCAACAGCGGTTTGGGAATGTTCTGCAGGGAATTGGCTGTTGCAATAAAAAGCACTTCGGACAAATCCAGGGGAAGTTCCACATAATGGTCCCGGAATTTGCTGTTCTGCTCGCTGTCCAGCACTTCCAGCAGGGCAGAGGCCGTATCTCCCTTGTAATCGCTGCTTATCTTGTCAATCTCATCCAGCAGCATCAGAGGATTTTTGACGCCGGCATTTTTCAGACCGTTGGCGATTCTGCCGGGCATGGCTCCCACATAAGTCTTTCTGTGACCGCGGATTTCCGCTTCATCCCGCACTCCGCCAAGGCTGATACGCACGTATTTTTTATCCAGTGCGCGGGCCACGGAACGGGCAATACTGGTTTTTCCGGTTCCGGGAGGGCCCACCAGACAGATAATGGGGCTATCGCCTTTCCTGGTCAGGTTCCGCACCGCCAGAAATTCCAGCATACGCTCCTTGACCTTTTCCATACCATAGTGGTCTTCGTCCAGAATGCGCTCCGCATCTTCCAGATTCCGGTTATCTTTGGAGGCTTTGTTCCAGGGCAGTTCCAGAAGGGTCTCTATATAGCCCCGAATCACCGCACTTTCCGAGGAATTCAGGGAAACATTTTTAAAACGTTCCACCTCTTTTTCCAGTTTTTCCTTTACTTCCTGTTCTGCGTTGAGCTTTTCCGTCTCCTCCAGGTAATGTTCCGCTTCGGATATGGTATTGTCCTCTCCCAGTTCTTCCCGAATCAGCTTCATCTGCTCCCGCAGAATATATTCTTTCTGGTTTTTGTCTACTTTTTCCTTTACTTTGGTCTGAAACTCCGTTTTAATCTGTATAATGTTGATTTCATTTAACAGAATAATCATCAGTGTTTCATACCGCTCCTGAATGGAATCTGCCTCCAGAATCTTCTGTTTTTCCTCATAACCCACCGGCAGATTATTGCCAATGTAATCCAGCAGTTTCTCCAGTTCGGGTATCTCCACCATCTGTCTGGCAATTTCTTTCCCATGCTTGGGATTCAGCAGACAGTATCGGGTAAAGGTTTCCTGTATGCCTCGTATCATGGCCTCCTGAATTTCCACCGGAAGGAGTTCTTCTTCCCGGTTCAGAGGTTCTACCTCTGCCTGAAGGTATTCCTCCTGCTCCAGAGAAATCAGGCTGGCCCGTGTTTCTCCTTCCACCAGCACGCGGACCACATTATTCTGCAGTTTGATTACCTGTTTGATTACCACAATAATCCCGATGGTATATAAATCTTCCAGTTCCGGTTCTTCTTTTTCGATGTGCTTCTGAGTCACCAGAAATACCATCTGGTCTTCCATCATGGCCGTCTCCACAGCCCGGATGGATTTACTTCTGCTCACATCAAAATGTGCCACCATACCGGGGAGGATAGTCATTCCCCGAAGTGCCACTGCCGGAATTTTTCTGTACGCTTCCTTCATGTTATCTCATCTCTCCTCAGGCAGACTTGCTCTCACTGCCGAATGCAATCTCCACTTCCTGTTCGTTCTCCACGGCTGCTTTTGTAATATGGCAGTGGGTAATGGATTCGTCGGAAGGCACCCGGTACATCAGATCCATCAGCACCTTCTCCACGATTGCACGCAGCCCTCTTGCGCCTGTTTTTCGTTTCAGGGATTTTTCCGCAATTGCTTCAATGGCATCTTCCTCAAAAGACAGAGCAACGCCGTCCAGTTCAAACAATGCTTCATACTGGCGAATCAGTGAATTTCTGGGTTCCTTCAGGATACGCACCAGAGCGTTTTTGTCCAGAGCTTCCAGGGAAACCGTCACCGGCACACGTCCCACAAATTCCGGAATCAGGCCGAATTTTACAAAATCCTGGGGCAGCGCCTGTTTCAGGATAACGCCCAGATTCTTTTCCCTTTTGTCTGCAATTTCCGCATTAAATCCCATGGATTTCTGATCCATTCTGTTTTCCACAATTTTGTCCAGACCTTCAAAAGCACCTCCGCAGATAAACAGAATATTAGTGGTATCAATCTGAATCAGCTCCTGCTGGGGATGCTTCCTTCCGCCCTGAGGGGGAACGCTTGCTACGGTTCCTTCCAGTATTTTCAGAAGTGCCTGCTGAACGCCTTCGCCGGACACGTCTCTGGTAATGGAAGGATTCTCTGATTTTCTTGTAATCTTATCAATTTCATCAATATAGATAATGCCTCTCTGGGCGCGCTCAATATCATATTCTGCCGCCTGAATGATTTTGAGAAGAATATTTTCCACGTCTTCTCCCACATATCCGGCTTCCGTCAGTGCGGTGGCGTCTGCAATGGCAAAGGGCACATTCAGAATCCTCGCCAGTGTCTGGGCCAGCAGCGTCTTGCCGCAGCCTGTGGGGCCCAGCATCAGAATATTGCTTTTCTGCAGCTCCACACCCAGATTGGGCGGCGCCAGAATTCGTTTATAATGATTATACACCGCAACAGAAAGCACTTTCTTGGCTTCCTCCTGCCCGATTACATATTCGTCCAGGAATTCTTTTAATTCCACCGGCTTTAAAAGATTGATTTCTTCCACTTCCGGTTCAACGTTTTCCTCTTCTTCCAGTTCTTCTTCTATAATTTCCGCGCAGATATCCACGCATTCGTCACATATATATGCTCCGTTTGGTCCTGCAATCAGCTTACGGACCTGCCCGTCTGTCTTTCCGCAGAAAGAGCAGCGAATCCTGTCATCTATTCTCCCAGCCATTTCTTCACTCCGTTCTTCCTTTTCTTCAAGATTAAACAGGGAAGCCAGCTGCTTTCCCTGCCTGCTGCACAGGACACATGCTGCAGCCGGAACTGCCCTTTGCATAAATCCCTGTGCACTTAAGGGACAGTGGCAAATGCCCGCTGTCCCCTCAGTTCTTTTATTTCTTACTTTCTGTTTGTAATGACACCGTCAATCAGGCCATACTCTTTTGCTTCCTCCGCAGACATATAATTGTCACGTTCCGTATCTGCTGCAATCACTTCATATGGTTTCCCTGTATTTTCAGATAAGATGGTATTCAGACGATGTTTTGTCTTCTGAATATTATCCGCCACAATCTGAATGTCTGTTGCCTGGCCTTTGGCTCCACCGGAGGGCTGGTGAATCATGATTTCCGCATTGGGAAGGGCAAAGCGCTTGCCTTTGGTTCCTCCCGCCAGAAGAAATGCACCCATGCTTGCTGCCAGTCCGATGCAGATGGTCTCCACATCGCATTTAATATAATTCATGGTATCGTAAATTGCAAGTCCTGCTGTTACCACGCCTCCTGGGGAATTGATATACAAATGAATATCTTTCCCCGGATCTTCCGATTCCAGAAACAGAAGCTGTGCCACAACAAGTCCTGCTGTGGTTTCATTTACTTCCTCTCCCAGAAAAATAATCCTGTCTTTTAACAGCCTGGAATATATATCGTAGGACCGTTCTCCTCTGCTGGTTTGTTCAACGACGTAAGGTACTAAACTCATTCCATATTCCTCCTTATTCCCAATCCCCAGATATGGTACATGTCTTATGCTTATTCTGCCTGTTCTTCTGCTTTCTCCACAATCAGATCCACAGCCTTCTGAATTGCCAGGTCTTTCTTCATGTTTTCTTTCTCATTGTCGCCGATAATTTCTTTCAGCTTGTCAGCTTCCATGCCGTACATTCCGGCCATATTCTCAATCTCGGCCTCCACATCTTCATCGGACACTTCGATATGCTCCGCCTCCGCGATGGCTTCCAGTACAAGGCCTGACTGAATCCGCTTCAGTGCATCCGGCTTCATCTGCTCCATCAGCTGCTCAACGGTAGAGCCTGTGAACTGCAGATACTGCTCCATTCCCAGTCCCTGCTGTGCCATTCTGTTAGCAAAATCATCCACCATGGAACGGGTCTGGGTATCAACCATTGCATCGGGAATCTCCATCTGAGAATCTTCGATAATCTTCTGAATTGCTTCTTCCTCTTTTGCATGTCTTGCTTCGTTCTCTTTGCGCTCTGTCAGTTTCTTCACAACGCTTTCTCTGTATTCTGCAAGGGTGTCAAATTCCGAAACGTCCTGTGCAAATTCATCGTCCAGATCCGGAAGCTCTTTGGTCTTAATCTCATTGATTTTCACCTGGAATACTGCAGGTTTGCCTGCCAGCTCCGGTGCATGATATTCTTCCGGGAATGTTACATGGACTTCCAGCTCATCACCGGTATTTTTTCCAATTAACTGTTCTTCAAAATTATCAATAAAGGTATGGGAACCGATAACCAGAGAATGGTTCTCACCCTTTCCTCCTTCAAATGTTTCTCCATCCATAAAGCCTTCATAGTCAATCACCGCCGTATCTCCGTCAGCCACTGCCCGGTCTTCCACGGTAATCATTCTGGCATTGCTCTCACGCTCTTTCTCTATTTCAGCGTCTGTCTCTTCTTCTGTTACAGCCACATCCGTCTTCTTCACCGGAACGCCCAGATATTTGCCCAGAGTCACCTCCGGCTTCACAGCAACTTCTGCAGTAAATATGAAACTCTTTCCCTTTTCAATCTGTTCCACACCAATCTCCGGCCGGGAAACAATCTCCAGTCCGGACTCGTCAGCCGCTTTGGGATATTCCTGAGAAACAAGCTCATTGACAGCATCCTCATAAAAAATTTCCGGGCCATACATTTTCTCAATCATATGTCTTGGCACTTTTCCTTTACGGAAACCCGGAAGGCTGATTCTGCTTTTCTGCTTCATATATGCATTCTGAATTGCTTTTTCCAATTCTTCTGCCGGAACCTCAATGGTGAGTTTTGCCATATTTTTCTCCAAGTTTTCTACCTGTACGCTCATTGCTACGATTTCCTCCTTAATATATGTGGTAATCCTTATAACTTTTACTATTATAAAGCCTGATTCCCTAACTTACAATCATTTTAAAAGTATAGCACACTTCTTATAAAAATACCAGCACTTTTTTCAAAACTGACATGAACTTTCCTGCATCACAGAAATTGTCTTCCGGTCCGTATCACACCGACAGAAAAAGAATCCTGCAATGCAGGATTCTCCGTCTGCCGCTTACTCCAGATCCAGCAGTTCCTGCATGAAATTACAGTAATCGCTTCTCTGTTCTCTGATAAATTTAATGGCTGTGGAAGGATGGCTGTTCAGAATACCTGTTACAAGATAGGGAATATCATATCCCCATACCACGCCTTCTGCCTTTAATTTCAGCATATGTTTTTCCACAAAGCGGATGATGGGAATTTCATCATATTTGGGATTTTTCAGGAAACTGAGCAGCGGCTCCATAAAGCAGTTCCCGGCTCCCCGTCCCATGCCGCTGACTGTGGCATCCAGCAGGCTGACTCCCATACGGCATGCTTCAATGGTATTGGCAAAGGCAAGCTGCTGATTGTTGTGGGCATGGATTCCCACATTTTTTCCGTTGGCTTCCGCAATCTCCACGTATTTCTGAGACAGCTTTGTAATCTGCTCCGGATAGAAGAACCCGAAGCTGTCCACCAGGTAAATGGTGTCCACCGAGCTTCTTGCAAGAAGCTCCAGGCCTGCGTCCAGGTCATCGGTATTTACTTTGGAAACCGCCATAATGTTTACACAAACTTCATACCCTTTCTTTTTCAGATGTTCAATCATTTCAACGGCTGTGGGTATCTGATGGATATAAGTGGCCACCCGCACCATGTCAATGACACTGTCCTTTTTCGGCAGAATATCCCTTTTGTAATTACAGCGTCCCACATCCGCCATCACAGAAATTTTCAAAGGCGACCGATTATCCCCCACAACAGCCCGGATGTCTTTTTCTTCACAGAACTTCCATTTTCCAAAGGCCTTTGGATCAAACAGTTCTCTGGAGGCTTTATAACCAAATTCCATATAATCAACACCGGCTTTTACATTCGCTTCATACAAATCATGGACAAACTCATCCGTAAAAGCAAAATTATTTACAAGTCCGCCGTCTCTCAGCGTACAATCCACAACCTTGATATCGGGACAATAATCCATTAATGTTCTCTTATTACACTGTTCCGCACTCATTTCTTATCCCTCCGTAATCTGTCTTTTCGCACTTTAAACCGTTAAAGTTCCTTTATCATACAAAATATTTGTCTTTTTGTCAACCTGGATTTACACAGGCTGCTGTTTTAAGCCCCGGTTCCGGCGAAAAAGGGTGACATGGAGAGAATTTTACCGTATAATTGATTTATCAATTCAGATTACGAAAGGAAACCAGACTATGACAGAACGGGAAAAAATGCTGGCAGGCCAGCTCTATGACTGCGGAGACACAGAGCTGCTGACCCAATAGCATAAAGCAAAAGATTTAATCAGGAATTACAATCAAACGGATTCTGCAGATTCCGAAGAAAAAGAACGGATTCTGAATGAATTGCTGGGCGGACGGGGTAAAAATCTGTGGATTACCCCGCCCTTTTATGTGGATTACGGCAATAATATTTATTTTGGAAATAACTGCGAAGTAAATATGAACTGTACGTTTCCGGACGATAATAAAATTATCATCGGAAATAACGCGCTGATAGCGCCCAATGTCCAGATTTATACCGCCTTCCATCCCACAAATGCAGCGAACCGGTTCGGACCCGCCAGGGAAGACGGTTCTTTTGAATTCTGTAAAACACAGACTGCCCCTGTTGTCATCGGAGATAATGTATGGCTGGGAGGCGGCGCCATCCTTATGCCGGGCGTAACCATCGGCAATAATGTTGTCATAGGAGCCGGAAGCGTTGTCACCAGAGATTTTCCGGACAATACCATCGCCTGCGGAAATCCTTGCCGTATTATAAGAAAAACGACATCTGATTTATGTCCGGAGGCTTTATGTCAGTTTCCGGATCATGGCAAGCACCCGTCTCCCACAGGTTCGGATTGCTTCTTCTGACAGTTCTCCTCTCTCACAGGCCTGCCGGATATTCTCATCATCCTGGGGATTTCCCGGCATAATAATATCATTTCCGGCAACGGCGCATTTCCAGGAAATGCTTCCGTCCGCCGGAACTGTTGTATTCCAGTCAGACATTACCACACCTTCAAATCCCCATTCTTTCCGCAGGACTCCTGTACAGATATCTCCAAAATTAGCTGCATGAAAGCCATTGATACGATTATAGGAGGACATAACAGCAACGGGCCGGCTTTCCCTGACTGCAATTTCAAACCCACGAAGATAAATTTCCCGTAAGGCCCGCGGGGAAATACAGACATTTACACTCATCCGGTTATCTTCCTGATTATTGCAGGCAAAATGCTTCACCGTAACACCGCAATTTCCATCTGCCTGCACACCGGAAACAACTGCCGCCGCCATTTTTCCGGACAGGAAAGGGTCCTCCGAATAGTATTCAAAATTCCTTCCACACAACGGATTCCGCTGAATATTCATCCCAGGCGCAAGCCACAGATCCACATAAAACTCTTCCATCTCCAGAGCCACAGCTCTGCCAAATTCTCTCATTAAATCCACGTCCCAGGTCTGGGCCAGCGCTGTCCCCACGGGAAAAGCCGTACAATACTGATAATAGGTGTCCGCATCCTCATGAAATTCCATTTCCTCCAGAAAACCGTTCTCCAGAGAGCCCAGAACTCCCACCCCATACACAGAGTCTGATTTCCGGTCCACCTGATAGCTCTGGCGCAAGCGCAGCCCCGCCGGCCCATCCGCCATAATCAGCGAACGTACACCATATTTATGTTCCAGCGTTTCCGTGGTCTCCCCGGCTGAACCCGGCACCCGGACGCCCGATGAGCCCAGAGTACTGGCTCCCTTTACAACATTTCCATATAAAAGAGGAATCAACTCCTCAACGGACAGTTCCTGCTCCTTTCCTTTCAGCTCTTCCTTACTTCCTCCCTGCCCGCCGGGCATCGGAGTCACGGAATATTTCGTTTCCCGGTTCTGCTCCCCGCGGGGATGGAACAGAAATTCTGGCGTCTTCTGCTTTTTTGCCATTTTCAACCATTTTGAGACATTCTCCTTCACAGATTTCGGTTCGGCAAATTCTTCCAGAACTTTTTGTGCCGGACGTATTCTTTCCGTACGCTCCAGCACCACAGACTCCGGTACTGTAAGAATTGCCGCCGGTTCCAGAGATTCTGCATGTTTTCCCAGCCACAACCCATAAGAACCTTTCTCCACTATCCAGGCCTGCTGTTCTTCTGAAAAACCAGCCATCTGTTTCTGGTCTGTGACAACTCTGAGCTGTTGGGATTCCCCCGGCTGCAGTAATCCCGTCCTGGCAAATCCGGCCAGCCGGTAGCATTCTTTCCCCTGAGGCCCAAACAGGTACGACAGCCCTATCCTTTCCTCATCAGCCGCAGAACACTCTGCTTCTTCCATCTCTTTCTGAGGTAATGTTACATAGACCTGTACAACTTCCCGGCTTGCATAAATTTTCCCGATATTTTTCACAGTAACGATAAGCTCCGCGCCTGTTTCCGTAATTTCCAGTCTGTCAAAATCCACGGAAAATTCCGTATAGGAAAGTCCGTAGCCAAAGGGAAACAGGGGCTGTACACCAAAACTGCTGAAATACCGGTATCCCACATAAATTCCTTCCCGGTATTCCTCTGTTTCCAGATTTCCGTTCAGGGCTCCAAACTCCTCCGCCGAAGGATAATCTTCATAGCGCTTTGCCCAGGTAGCTGTCAGCCTTCCTCCAGGTACAGATTTTCCAAGCAACACGTTGGCCGCTGCGTGTCCTCCCTCCTGTCCCGGCAGGGAAATAAGCAGAATCCCTTTTATATTCTCTGCTTCCTGTAGTATATCCGTCAGTTCCACTGGTGCTCCCACATTCAGAATCAGCACAATGGGCATGTTCTGACGGTTCAGAAACAGAATATCCTCCCGCTCCTGTCTGCTTAAATAATAATCCCCTTCTGTTCTGCTGCGGTCTTTCCCTTCGCCGGAAATGCGGCTGATTACATACAGCGCCGTCAAAGCGCCTTTCACATCTTCTTCTGAAATACTGCGGCCCTCCGGCATGGAAAATGGATTCAGGGCATAGGCGTCAAAAGGATTTTCCATCTTTTCGGCGTCCTTTAGCACCTTTTCCTTCCATACATTCCTGGCATCCTCATAACGCTTCTCGTAATCTATCAGCCATTCTTCACTGGTGATGGGAACCCCTGCCTCTTTCAGTCCCCGGTAAACAGAAATATTTTCCCGGTTGTTCACGTCCCCGGAACCAGTTCCGCCTTTCACCGTTCTGACTGCGCCTCCGCCAAACAACCCTGCGGGCGCAGAAGTTTTAAGGGGAAGAACCCCTTCATTTTTCAGAAGAACCATGCCTTCCGCTGCCAGTTTTCCGGCCAGTTTTCCATGCAGGATTTCCCGTTTAGATGGACGTTCTTCCATTGTACCACTGTGGACCTGTTGTAATACCGCCATACTTTCTCCTTTCCAATCTTATTTTCTGACACGAACAGAATCCAACCCATCATATATTGCTTTCACACAGAGTTGGATTCCTTCGTTTCATTTTATACTGCTTCAGGCTTCAAACATAACTGAACCTTATATTAAAAGCAACTTTTTTTCCGTAAAACCTTCCCGTCATTACTCCTTTACTCCGCCAAGGGTTACGCCTGCAATAATATATTTTGACAGGAACAGATACACCAGGATAATTGGAACAATTGCCACCAGAATCATCATGTATATTTTACCCATATCAAAATTCATATAATCCGCACCGCGAAGGGTCGCAATGAGTATGGGCACCGTCATTTTATCTTTGGACTGAATCACCAGTGCCGGAACAAAATAATTATTCCATGAACCCACAAAGGTGAAGATTGCCTGTACCGCAATGGCCGGCTTCATAATGGGAATCACAATCTGGTTAAAAGTCCGAAATTCCCCGGAACCGTCAATTCTTGCCGCCTCCACCAGAGACAGGGGAAGGGAGGACTGCAGGTAGCTGTACATAAAATAGAATACAGCCGGAGATGCAATGGAGGGAATAATCAGCGGAAGCAGGGAATCATACATTCCCATATTTGTAATTAACCGCAGGAATCCCATTGCTGTCACCTGCGTGGGCATCACAAGGATTGCCATGATAAAAGTAAAGGCCGCTTTCTTTAATTTAAAATTATACGCATACAGACCATAAGCTGTCAATGCCGAAAAATATGTACAGATTGCCGCTGAACAGCCGGAAACCACCAGGCTGTTTAAAATCCCCCGAAACATGGGAAATGTACCGTCGTTAGCCACATTTTTCAGATTTTCCAGAAAATAATTTCCCGGCAGAGCAGAAAAACCTTTCTGCAAATCTCCATGGGACCTCGTGGAATTGATAAACAGAATATAAAAGAAAAACAGACACATAAACGACAGGATAATCAGTACAATATGCGCCAATATACTTCGTGCATGGTTGGAGCCTTTTGATTTCATAACTTTATCCCCTCCTTTGCTTTTTTGCTTTTTTTGCTGCCGCTTTCGAGCCATCCGGATCATCATTATTGGTCATCCGATATACTACAAAGCATAAGATACCGCTGACAACAAACAGAAATACCGATAATGCGCCCGCCATACCATAATTCTTACTCTTTAAATGACTGTTCAGAAACATAATCAGGGTCATGGAGGTACGATCCGGCGTCCCCTGTCCGTTTGTCAGAATCTGAGGCACATCAAACATCTGCAATCCGCCGATAATAGAAGTAATCAACGTATAGGCAAGAATTGGACGTATCTGGGGAAGGGTAATATAGAAAAACCGCTGCAGGCTGTTACATCCATCCAGTTCAGCCGCCTCGAATACATCCGGGCTGATTCCCATAATGGCCGCCATCAGCATAATTGTGGAATTTCCAAACCACATCAGGAAATTCATAAGCCCTACCAGGGATCTTGTTCCCCATACAGAACCCAGAAAATCCACCGGCTGACTGATCCATCCGAAAGAAGTCAAAATGGAATTGATGGGCCCGTTCGTGGAAAACATGGTAAAAAACAACATGGCAAAGGCAGAAGCCATAATCAGATTCGGCAGATATATCACCACCTTAAAAAACTGTGTTCCATGGATTTTAAGCCTTGCGTCCACAAACCACTCGGCAAGCACCAGAGCAATTACAATCTGGGGAATAAATCCGATAATCCACAGTATCATGGTATTGCCTGCATATTTCAGCATATCCGAACCCAGCAGGCTGATATAATTCTCCAGACCCACAAAATTCGGCCCTATCTCTTTAATCCCTGAACGGTAATACTCAAAAAAACTATACCGGACAGTATCCACCAGAGGGATCAGAGAAAATATGAAAAAACTCACAAAAAATGGAAGGATAAACAGATAGCCCCATTTTGCATAATCTATTTTTTTATGTTTCTTTTCCATAAACTGCCACCCCTTTCTGTTTTTATCCGGCGCCGCCCATTCTGCATACCGCAGCGCCGGCTCTTTTCATTCTGGCTGCAAATCCCGGTTATCCGGGCTACGCTGCCTTATCCTGCGCACCAGGACGTCAGAATCTCTTTATTCCGGCCACTGAATTTCCGTAATATCCGGGTAACGCTCAATAACTGCTGTTTCGAAGTTCGCTTTTGCTTTTTCGAAGTCAACGTTCCCCTGCAGATAATCATTAAAAGAATTCTGGATTAATTCCACACAGCCCTGATCGTAAGCAGAAAGAGGCGCAATCACGATATTCTCTGCCACCGGTGCAAAATATGCAAATGCGTTCTGTCCGCCCAGGAAATCAGAAGCAAACTTCTTATCATCTTTTGCCGCCCGCTGCATACCGCTCTGAGTATTGGTAAAGTCCGCATAATCTTTGGAAATCTTTAACAGATTTTCCTGATCTGCAGTCACTGCAAGGATGATATCTTTCACATGCTTCGGGTTATCTGTGCCGGTACATGCATGAACATAGGAACCGCCCCAGTTATATTCCTGCGGAGGATTGGTAACTGCCCAGGCGCCGTCTTCACCATCCCAGTTGGGCTTCAGCGTAAAATCAATGCCCCATGCCGGAAACAGGAAAGCAAACACCTTTGAAGTGGAACCCATTGCCTTGTTCCAGTCATCATTCCACTGGCCTTTTATATTTTTGTCAAGATATCCCGCATCCAGCCATTCCTTCGAATCGCTTACCCAGTCCATTATTTTCTGATCCACTTTGATTACAGTTTCTCCGGGGCTGACCCAGGACTGGGCAATACTGTTGCCATAAAGCCGGAACGTATCCGCATAAGAGGAAAATGTAAAATACCCCTTCGCCTTCAGTTCTTCCGCTGTTGCTTTCATAGTATCCCAGTCCTTCACCTTTTCGCCCACTTTTTCCGGATCATCCGTACCGAATACATCTTTGGCAATATCCCGGCGGTATACCAAAAGTCCCGGACAGCACTGCCAGGTGGAACCTCTCTGAACACCGTTTGCATCAGAAGCTGTAACCTTTGTGAAACTGTACTGATCCGACAGATCCTTTTCCGGATCGATGCCAAGGTCTGTCAGGGGCATGGCTGCGTCTGCATCTGCATCCGTATATTTGTTCACATAATCTGTCTCGGACAAAAAGATATCTACTTTATCGTCTGCCGCCGCATCCGCCTGATTCAACAGCGCTTCATCCAGTTTCTGCTGGTATACGCCATCCTGATTGGGATTTATGGTCCAGTGGATTTCCGTCCCATCCTTTAATGTAGTTACCGTTCCGTCTTTGGAGGTTTTCTTCACCTCCGGATAAACCGCCTCCACACGCTGACGGAATTCATCGTTCCAGCTGTAAATATTGATGACTTTCCCTTCCTCTGAATCGGATGCTTCTCCCGCTCCGGAGCCGGACGACGTTCCACATCCTGCCAGCGCTCCCATTGCCATTGCAACAGCCAATAAGATACTAACTGTCCTCTTTTTCATTTGATAAATCCTCCTTCTTTTTTCTGCGGCATCTGCCTTACACTTCTACCGCACATTTATTGTGTGGCAGGATTATATCGTAGATTCCAGGACGAATATACTACGAATTTTAACAAAATGTCAGATTCATGACACCTTTTGAAAATATTATTCCTGACGCGATATACCAAAATCCATGTTTTTATTTTTAGGTCATAATTCTGATATTTTTCTCATATTTCTGATTTTCTCAGAAGTAAAATTCCTATATGATATTCCTTAACCATATGGAAAGGAGAAAGAAATTTGAAACGTATAAAATTTACCGATGAACATGGAAGTTTCGTAATCAGCCAGCCGGAAAATACCAGTTACCTGTACTTTCCTCTGGCTTCGGAAACAGGATTAAAAAGCGCTGTAACCCCCAGCCTTGGCGGGGACGCCAAGATTGACCAGGAAACTTTTCTTCTGGAACCGGTAAGTTCGGAAAATCTCCATAATAACCGTTCTGTCCGGAATTTCTGGTGTACCACGGAAACCGGAGACGTCTGTTCCGTCTCCGGCGCTTCTGCGGAACAGGAAGCGGCAAAATTCACTTCCCGGCAGGAGGAAAGCCAGGTGTCCGCAGGATTTATGTGGCATACATTAAATCGTTCCTTCAAAGCTCTGCAGCTTACATCCACAGTGGATCTTTTTATTCCAAAAGACGAAAATGTGGAAATCATGCATGTGACAATCCAAAACCGGTCGGAATCTGCCCGGAAGCTGACAGCCTGTGCAGGGATCCCAATTTACGGCCGCAGTGCAGACAACATCCGTGACCATCGGAATGTAACTTCCATGCTTCATCGCATTGATGCAGAAGAATACGGAATCTTTGTCCGCCCCACCATGTCTTTTGATGAGAAAGGCCACCGCCCAAATGACCGGATTTATTACGTTATGGGCTGTACCGGAAGCGGATCTGCACCAGTGAGCTTCTATCCCACTGTGGAAGATTTTATTGGAGAAGGAGGCTCCTTTACTCATCCCCGTGCCGTATACGAACAGTATCCGGGATATCCCGCCCCCTGTCAGGCAGCAGGAAAAGAAGGAATGGGCGCTTTCCGTTTTGAAACCATTTCCCTTGCCCCCGGCGGGCAGGTATCATATATCATCCTCCTTGGAGCAGAAAACAGCCGGGAAAAGATTCACCATATTTTCCGGAAATACAATACCTCAGAAAAGGTACAGGCTGCCCTGGCTGATACGAAATCCTGCTGGCAGGAAAAAGTGAAAGTCAGCTTTCATACCGGTGACAGAGATTTTGACTGTCTCATGAAGTGGATCAGCTTCCAGCCCTTCCTGCGCCGGCTGTTTGGCTGCTCCTTCCTCCCTCATCACGATTATGGCCGTGGAGGCCGGGGATGGCGCGACTTATGGCAGGACTGCCTCTCTCTTCTTCTGATGGAACCGGAAAATGTCAGGGACATGATCATCAAAAACTACGGCGGCGTCCGCATGGACGGAACAAACGCCACCATTATCGGAACCGGAGACGGAAATTTCCTTGCAGACCGCAACGGTATTACCCGTGTCTGGATGGATCACGCCCTCTGGCCGCTGATGACCACAAAACTTTACATCGACCAGACCGGAGACATTGAAATCCTGAACCGGCAGGTTCCCTATTTCAAAGATGCGCAGGTAATACGGGGAACAGCCCTGGATACCCTCTGGGACCAGGCAGATGGAAATATGCAGCTTACAGATAAAAAAGATATTTATACCGGAAGCATTTTAGAGCATCTTCTCATCCAGCAGCTTACTGCCTTTTACGAAACAGGAGACCATAATATCTGCCGGCTGCGGGACGCAGACTGGAACGATGCGCTGGATATGGCCTCGGAAAAGGGCGAAAGCGTTGCCTTCACCTGCGCCTATGCAGGCAACCTCCTGGAACTTGCCGCCATGATCCGTCTGCTGGACAGCAGTTCTACAGTCCATACCGCTGAACTTCTGGAAGAAACAGAACTTTTACTCTGCGACCACCCGGAACTTTATAACGACACTGGCAGAAAGCAGAAAATTCTGGCTGACTATACTTCCCGTTGTAAACATACTGTCAGAGGCAGACGCGCCGTTTTTTCCCTTTCTGTACTTGCAGCAGATCTGTCCCAAAAAGCAGCCTGGCTGATGGATTATGTGAGAAATCAGGAATGGATAGAAGGAATGGAGGGAGAAGGCTGGTTCAACAGCTATTATGACAACCAGGGACAGGCTGTGGAAGGAATCCACAATGGACAGGTTCGCATGATGCTGACCGGCCAGGTCTTTGCCATCATGAGCGGAGTGGCGGAGGACACCCACATCAGGAAAATTGTAAAAAGTGCAGATCATTATCTTTACCGGAAAGAAACAGGCGGCTACCGTCTGAATACTGATTTCCATGAACTGAAATCTGATATGGGACGCATGTTTGGATTCGCCTATGGGGAAAAGGAAAATGGCTCCGTCTTCTCCCACATGGCAGTCATGTACGCAAACGCCCTGTATCGCCGGGGATTTGTGAAAGAAGGCTGGAAGGCTTTAAAAACCCTCGCCGATACCGCCCTGAATTTTGATACCAGCCACATTTATCCTGGCATCCCGGAATATTTCCGCTCTGACGGACGCGGAATGTACCACTATCTGACCGGAGCGGCGAGCTGGTACATGATGACCATGATTACAGAAGTTTTCGGCGTCCACGGAGAATCCGGAGATCTTATTTTATACCCTAAACTTCTGGCAGAACAGTTTGATTCAGATGGAAATGCCTCCATCACCGTCCCTTTTGCCGGAAAATGTTTTACCATCGTATACAAAAACACAGAAGGCAAAGATTTCGGCGCCTGTACCATTGGTTCCGCCCTCTGCGGGCAGACCATGCTTCCTGTCTGTGAAGATTCCTTTGCGGTTCTCACACGGGAAAGCATAAATGCCCTGCCGGATCACGCATACACAATCACAGTAGAACTTATTTAAAAGGAAAGGATGAAAACTGCAAGATGAAATATGGATATTTTGACGACGATAACAGAGAATACATCATAGAACGGCCGGATACGCCAGCCCCATGGGTAAACTATCTTGGCTCTCCGGAATACGGTGCAATCATTTCCAACAATGCCGGGGGCTACAGCTTTGCAAAATCCGGCGCAAACGGACGCATCCTGCGCTACATTTTCAACAGCTTTGACCAGCCTGGCCGATATCTCTACATACGCGACAATGAATCCGGAGATTACTGGTCCGCTTCCTGGCAGCCAGTCGGGAAAGATTTAAAAGATTATCAAAGCACCTGCCGCCATGGAATGGGCTATACCCAAATAGAATCCGTATATGCCGGAATCATTTCCAGGGCCTCCTACTATGTCCCCCTGAAAAAAGCCCATGAAGTCTGGGCCCTGTCCCTGACGAACACCTCCGAAAATCCCAGAGAACTTACCATTACCGGATATGGAGAATTTACCAACCACAGCAACTATGAGCAGGATCAGGTAAATCTGCAATACTCTCTGTTCATTGGCCGCACGTTATTTGAAGAAAACAGAATCATGCAGCAGATACATGGCAATCTGGATTCCCTTCGGGAAAACGAAAAAGTGGATGAAAAAAATGTAACGGAACGCTTCTTTGGTCTTGTCGGAGCCGAAGTTGCTTCCTACTGCGGAGAAAAGGAACACTTTCTTGGAAAATACCATGGATACAACAATCCGCAGGGAGTTTCCTCCGGTAACCTTGGAAATATCACAGGCTACAACGGAAACTCCTGCGGTGCCCTCTCCTGCAATATTACTCTTGAGCCGGGAGAGACAAAAACCATTGCATTTCTGCTGGGAGAACAGGAATCCCCAAAAGCGGCAGCCATCCTTTCTGCTTACACAGATACGGAAAAAACCGTAAGGAAGGAACTGGACGAGCTGAAAAACTGCTGGCATAACAGGATGGATCATCTGAAAGTCAGCACCCCCAGTACGGAATTCAATACCATGATCAATACCTGGAATGCATACAACTGCTTTATGACCTTCCTCTGGTCCCGCGCAGCCTCCTTTATCTATTGCGGCCTGCGCAACGGTTATGGTTACCGTGACACCGTACAGGATATCCAGGGAATCATCCACCTTGCACCGGAACTGGCGGCAGAAAAAATCCGCTTTATGCTTTCTGCCCAGACAAGCAGCGGAGGTGGTCTGCCCCTTGTAAAATTTACCCATAATCCCGGACATGAAGATACCCCGGACGACGCTTCCTACCGACAGGAAACCGGGCATCCGGCTTACCGGGCAGACGACGCTCTCTGGCTCTTTCCAACCGTTTATAAATATATCGCCGAAACAGGAAATATGGATTTTCTTGAAGAACGCATTCCCTATGCGGATAAAGAAGCAGACAGTGTGTACGACCATCTGAAACGGGCCATCCGCTTTTCTCTGGAACATTCCGGTCCTCACGGCATGCCTGCCGGGCTTTACGCAGACTGGAATGACTGCCTGCGCCTGGGGGCAGACGGAGAATCCTCTTTTGTGGCGATGCAGCTTTATTATGCCATGACTGTTTTGAAAAAGTTCGCAACATACAGGCAGGATACAGACTATCTGAATTTTTTAACAAAACAACAGGAAGAACTTGGCGCACTCATCCGGAAACTGTGCTGGGACAAAGACAGATTTATCCGGGGTTACACAGAAAAAGGCCAGCCTGTGGGCTCTGCCGCGGACCCGGAAGCCAATCTCTGGTTAAACCCTCAGAGCTGGGCTGTTATCAGCGGACTTGCCGATATGCAACAGGCTGACGCCATACTTGACAACGTTTATCACCGGTTAAATACGGAATACGGCGCGCTGCTAATGGATCCCCCTTACCATGCCCATGCCTTTGAGGGCGCACTGGCAGTGATTTATAATCCTGGCACCAAGGAAAACGCAGGTATATTTTCTCAATCCCAGGGGTGGCTGATTCTTGCGGAGGCTCTCTGCGGCCATGGAGAACGTGCCTTTACCTATTTCATGGAAAATGCCCCTGCCGCCTGGAATGAGCAGGCAGATATCCGCCGCCTGGAACCATATTGTTACGGGCAGTTTACAGAGGGAAGGGCCAGCAAACACCCCGGACGCTCTCATGTACACTGGCTCACCGGTACCGCTTCCACTGTTATGGTGGGCTGTGTGGAAGGCATTTTAGGACTTCGCCCCGACCCGGAGGGAATTAAAATCTCCCCGTCCATACCAAAGGAGTGGACACATTTTGAGATTGACAAAGACTTCCGCGGAAAACATCTGCATATCCTTGTGGAAAATCCCGGCAGACGGGAATCCGGCTGTGAAAAACTTACGCTGAACGGCAAAAAGCTCACCGGAAATTATATCCCGGCCAGCCTTCTTCAGAAAGAAAATGAAATAGTGCTTGTATTATAAAGGCAGCTACTCCGGGGCAGATTCTGCCCCGGTTTCAATATCCCATTGCACCATATAATTGATATCCCGGTATTTTTTCGGCGTCATACCCACAATTTCCCGAAACTGCTGTATAAAATGGCTCTGGGAAGAAAAGGAGAGACGGTTGGCAATCTCAATAACAGAGTAATCACTGTAGCGGAGCAGATTTCTGGCCTTTTCAATTTTCTGTTTCCGGATATAGGCGCTGACAGAATCCCCGGTTTCCTTTTTAAACAGCCTTGAAAGGTAGCTGGACGACACTCCAAGTTCATCTGCCAGGTCTTCAATGGTAATACGTTCTTTGATATGGGAATAAATGTATTCCTTACAGGCGCTGATATGTCTGGAGTTGGTATCACTCCGGCGGAGTATACGCATCTTTTCCGCATAATCCAATACCATTTCATCATGCAGATTATGCACTCCCTGCACAGTATGAATATCATCCAGCTTCTGAATATAAAAATCACTCATCCGAAAAGCCTGTTCCAGCTCCATACCTTTCTGCCTGCACAGACGTGTAATCATGGCCGTCGTAATCACAAAATGATATTTCAGATTCGTTACCTGATTGCGGGACAGTACGCCGACGCCCTCGCTGTCCAGAAACCGTTCCTGTTCACAGTTCTTCCGAACTGCAGCCACATTTCCGTTGGATACTGCCTGATAAAACAGAAATTCTTCTGTCGGTTGTCTGTGTTCGATTTCATCCACATCATCTTCCGCTTCAAAAAGAAGCCACTCATCCTGATATCCCACAAAGCTCACCCGCCTTTCTTCTGTAACCGCCTCAGCAGAGCTTCCTTTTTATAAGCCCTGATATTTTCCTCAATCTCTGTATAATCCCGCTCAAACAGTTCGTCGCTGATCTGTCTGTACAAACGCTCCTTCGGCACCTTTAGTAATATTTTATCTATCACAAAGTCCTTGCTTTTCTCCCTGTATTTCGGAAGCCTGTTTCTTTCCTGAATACGTGCAAGCTCCGGCCGCCACATCAGACCCATTTTTCGTTTCCAGTTTACTTTGGGATTCTCCCCGGCTTTCCGCAGCAGATAAAAATCCGGCCTGCCCTCTTCCAGTTCCACTGTAATAATGCCCCACCAGTCAGGCACATGTTCCTCTACATGGTGGGCGTGTTTCGTCCCCGCCACAATATAGTTATAATCAAAATACTGATTGTAATCTCTCACCTGACGGCTCAGCCTGGCATAAGTGTCCGCATCGCTTTTGATTTCCAGTCCGCAAAGGGATTCCGGAAGCACCATTACCACATCTGCACGGCTCCGCCCCACTGACTTTTCTTCTATAATCCTGATTTTCCCGTATTTTTCTTCCAGAAAATCAAACAGCGGTTCTCTGATATCCTTATCGTAAAGCATTTTCGGCCCTCACTTCTTTTGGATGTTCTCTGTCCGGTTCCGGTTTCTGCCGGAATTTTCAATGATATCTGTATCAGTTTACAGTTTAGCACATATAATGGCAGAAATCTATGGGAAAGGGACACAAACCCTCTGGTCTGGCTGCACATTTATTCCTTGACAAATATATATCGCAGTGCGATAAGCAGAATATAACTATCGTACTGCGATATATTTACGGTACTCAGGCATTGAACCGGACAGTGAGGTGGTGACATGAATGCCCATATTCAGAAAGTATACGTTCCGATGACAGAAACGGGATTTTACATTTTACTTTTTCTGCGTAAAGAAGCCCACGGTTACAGTATTGTGAAACAGGTGGAAGCGCTGACACAGGGGGAAATCCACATCAGTCCCGGCACCATGTACGGCAGCCTGTCAAAAATGGAGAAGGACGGTCTCATCCGTTTTGTCCGGGAAGAAGAAAAGAGAAAAATTTACTGTATTACGGAACTGGGGACACAGGTACTGGAGCTGGAACAGAAACGGATAGAGCGACTTTACCGGACTATGAAAGAGGTGTGTGATAATGAAAGACATGAAAACTGAAATCAGATTTTTTTCAATTCCAGATTTGTGGTATACCTTATAATGTTTTTCTGGTTCGCCATACAGTTTTGGAAGTATCAGAAATCCCTGTAAGAACAAAATGGGATCTTCCGGAAGCTGCCGCAAAACCAGCCTGCTGCGGCGGCTTCAAAGCACTTATATTTTTATCATCCAAATATTTCCTTTCACTTCACTGACAGAACAATTTCGTATAATCTGTCCGGGTGTCTGCGATATGGTAAATATAAACCACTGTGCCAGTCTGCTTATAAATGACAACATGCTTATCACATATAACCATTCTGTATCCCTGCTGATTCAGCCATTCATCTGGTGTTAAAGAACCTGAATCCGGAAACTCCCCCAAACGTTCTGTTACGTTCAATATATGGTCACTTATTTTCAAAGCTGTTTCCACGCCAAACTGAACCAGATACCAGTCTTCAATCCGTTTTAAATCCTCCCACGCAACAGGAAGGAACTCTACCTTATATGCCATCCGCCCGCTCCCTTAACCGCTTTCTGGCCTCTGAAACGCTGACTGTCTCAGCTCCATCCAGCCGCTCCTGTTCTGCCTGAAAAACCTTCGCACGGAGCTGTAAAATCTGTTCCCGCCTTTCAAAAGCCTCTATACTCATAAGAACCAGATCACCCTCACCATTTTTAGTAATATATATTGGCTCTTTTGTTTCTTTTGCCATATTAGAAATCGTTGTGTAATCATTTCTTAATGACGCTGATGCTTTTATGATCATCCATATCACCTCGTATCATTTTTTTGATATAATTATATCTCTATT
The DNA here is from genome assembly GCA_036941025.1 of Lachnospiraceae bacterium JLR.KK002. Lineage (NCBI taxonomy): Bacteria > Bacillati > Bacillota > Clostridia > Lachnospirales > Lachnospiraceae > Lachnospiraceae bacterium JLR.KK002. The sequence continues at coordinate 282,956 of JAYMNP010000001.1, read as the reverse complement.
ATCACCTTTCGTAAAGTATTTTCACAAATTATTCAAAACACTGTGGGATGATACACAATTTACACAACACAAATGTGTCCGGCCAGATAATTTTACTGGCACAATACCTGTCCACTTATTTCCGATTTATCGCCGCTTTCAGCAACAAATTTTGCCTTTTCAACAGTTTCCGACAAACTCTTTCACCCACTTATCCAGTTCTTTCTGGCTGCGAATCACAGCGGTTTTGTATCCGTACTGCTCCAGCACCTTCCGATACCGTTCCTTCTGGCTCTTCTTCCTGTGAAGCAGCCACCAGATAAATTCCCGGTTCATCCGTTCCACGCATCCCTCTCCCATGGACTCTCTGGTTCGTCCCCGGTTCTGAACATACCGTTTCCAGGCCCGGAAGAAACAGGGAAGGCGTCTGAAATTCATCAGTACAATTTTGTCCGCTTCCTCCAGACGTCTCTCAAATTCCAGAGCGGAGTAAGTCCCGTCAATCACCCAGGACTTATGCTCATCCAGAAACTGTTTTACAATCTCTGCTGATTCCGCTCTGCTTCTCTCCTGCCAGCCGGGAAGCCAGTGCACCCTGTCCAGGTGCAGAACAGGAATCTGAAATTTCTCGCCCAAATATTTTGCAAGGGTAGATTTCCCGCTGCCGCTGTATCCGATCACTGCCACGCGCATTTTTATCTCCTCCCAACACAGGCGGCCACTTCTGCCAGCCCTCCGGGCCCTCCTCAGGGCAAGCCTTAAACATTCTTAAACTGGGCCATATACAGATTATAATAATGGCCTCTCTTCTCCATCAGTTCCGCCGGTCTGCCCTGTTCCAGGATACCTCCTTTATCAATGACAAAAATCCGGTCTGCCCGCTGTATGGTGGACAGCCTGTGGGCAATAACAAAGCTGGTACGCCCTTTCAGCAACGCTTCAATCCCTTTCTGCACCAGAATCTCCGTGTGGGTATCTATACTGGAAGTAGCTTCGTCCAGAATCAGGATTTTCGGCATACTCACCATAGTTCTGGCAAATGCAATCAGCTGGCGCTGGCCGATGGACAGTCCCGCTCCGCGCTCTTTTAACACAGTATCATAGCCCTTTTCCATCTTCATAATAAATTCATGGGCATTGACCGCCTTTGAGGCCGCAATGATTTCCTCCTCTGTGGCTTCCATATTGCCATAGAGAATATTTTCTCTGACTGTTCCCTGGAAAATAAAATTCTCCTGTGTCATCACACCCATCTGCCGCCGCAGACTTTCCATGGACACCTTCTGAATATCGTGTCCGTCAACGAGAATCCTCCCTTTCTGGATATCATAAAAGCGGCTGATTAAATTCACAATGGTGGTTTTTCCCGCTCCGGTAGGACCCACAAGGGCAATGGTCTCTCCCGGCTGAATCTGAAAACTTACATTTTCCAGCACTTTTGTTTCCGCAGGAGTTCCCTCATCATAGGTAAAGGACACCTGCTCAAATTCCACTTTTCCCTCAATATCCGGCAGTTCCTGTACATCCGAATTGTCAAAAATATCCGGCTTCGTGTCAAGAATTTCAAAAATACGCTCTGCCGCTGTCAGATTGGTAATCACCTGATTGTAAAAATTACTCAGGTTCATCACCGGATTCCAGAACATATTGATATAGGTGCCGAAAGCCACCAGCATACCAATACTCACATATTCACCGCCAATCATCTGAATTCCCACCCAGTAGAGAATCATGGCCCCGATACCCCAGCAGAAATCTATGGCCCCGCCGAACATATCTGAAATCCGCACCGCCCTGATAAAGGACTGTTCATGCTCTTTCACCAGACCTGCAAAAATATCCTGCGTTTCATGTTCCGCATGGAAACTCTGAACCACATTCATTCCTGCAATGCCCTCATGAACATAGGCGTTCAGATTGGAGCCTTTCTTCCTGAAAATCTGCCAGCGGGCATGGGAAAATTTCTGGATAAACCAGATTGCCACAGCCATCATCGGAATGCTGCTTAAGGAAGCCAGCGCAAGGCGCCAGTCCTTTACTACCATAATCACCACCACACCGCAGATGGTAATAAAATCCGGAATCAGAGTGGTGACTGCATTGACCAGCACATTTTTCAGAGAATTGACATCTCCGATAACCCGCGCCAGAATCTTCCCGGTGGGGCGGCTGTCAAAAAAGGAAAAGGACAGTGTCTGGATATGCTCGTAGAGCTCCTGCCGGATTTCCAGCAGAATCTGATTGGAAATCCGGGCCATCACATACATCCGCACCTTTACCATAACTATAAAAATCGCGTTAATTATCAGAGTAATCACTGCCAGCCTGGCCAGCCCCTGCATATCTTTTCCGGCAATATACACGTCAATTGCCTCCTCGATAATCAGAGGGTTAATCAGGGAAATCACGACGGTGATAACCATGCAGACCAGCACTCCTGCCACCTGAAGTTTATATTGAAACAAATAAGCAAACAGCCGCTTTAAGGTCTCTTTTTTCCCGATACTCTCAAGCTGTTCGTCTGTTTTATAAGAATTAACTGCCAAAATCACACCTGCTTTCTGTCTGTTTCTGTCTGCCTCTCCAGGTTTCCTCTCGCAGGAAAACACTTTCACTTATCAAAGCGGCAATGTATCCTGGGGAAGAAACACATCAGGCCTGCCCCGGCGCTGTGCCCATCTGAGCCACATAAGTGTCATAATAAAGGCCCTGTTTCGCCAGCAGTTCCTCATGGGTTCCCCGCTCTCTTATGGTTCCGTCCTCCAGAAAAATAATCTCATCTGCCCGGCGCACTGCGGAAATCCGATGGGCAATAATGATTTTCGTGGCGTCCAGAGTCTCCAGTGATTTCTGGATTTCATATTCCGTCTCCATGTCCAGGGCTGAAGTAGAATCGTCCAGAATCAGCACCGGATTGCGTTTTGCAATGGCTCTGGCAATACTGATACGCTGCTTCTGTCCCCCGGAAAGTCCCACGCCCCGCTCTCCGATAATGGTCTCATAAGTCTCCGGCATATTTTCTATAAATTTTCTGGCCTGAGCCAGCCCGGCGGCATGGACCATGGTTGGACTGTCCAGAGCCGCCCGTTTGCCCATACGGATATTCTCGGAAATGGTGTCAGAAAACAGAAATACATCCTGCATAACCGTTCCGATACTGCTGCGAAGCTGTGCCAGAGACAGTTCCCGCACATCCACACCGTCCAGCTTCACACTTCCTTCTTTCACATCAAAAAAGCGCATCAGCAGGTTTACCATGGAAGTCTTTCCGGCCCCGGTAGCCCCCATCACCCCAAGGGTTTTCCCCTGCGGCAGCGTAAAGGAAACATCTTCCAGAATTTTCTGCTTCCCTCTGGCAAAGGATACATGCTCAAAGGAAATTTCTCCTTTTACCTGTTCCAGTACCACGGGATTTTCATGCTCTGTAATGGAAGATTTCTGCTGATAAATTTTATTGATTTTTTTACAGGAAGCAACGGCCGAAGACAGATCATTGGTCAGCCATCCCAGCATTTCCATGGGCCACACAATATTCCGGCAATACTCGGAAAAAGCCACCAGACTTCCCAGTGTCATTTCCCCATAAATCACCTGTACTCCGCCGATAATCACCATTACCACCGGCAGCAGCTTTCCGGTAAACTGAAACACCGGATAAAACCGTACCAGCGTTTTCGCCTGCTGCATATTCAAATCATAATACTGCCGGTTGTGGGAAAGAAATTTTTTAATTTCAAACTTTTCCCGTGCAAATGCTTTTACCGTGCGCACACCCGCCAGATTTTCTTCGGCAATGGTGGTGAGCCTGGCATTTTCCTCACTGATTGCTTCATAAATTTTATCCAGCTTCCGTTCCATGAAAACGGCGATGATTCCCATCAGTATCATTGCTCCAAGGGGCAGAAAAGCCAGTTTCCAGTTCAGGGTAAACATACAGTAGAGCACCATGGAAATGTGGATGACCACCTCAATGGACAGCATTCCCACATATCCCAGTGCATTCCATACCGCGTCCACATCATCTTTTACCCGCGCCATCAGCTCTCCCGTATTGGTGTCGTCAAAATAATCCATGGAAAGCCCTTCAATATGGGCAAACAAATCTTTCCGCAGTCTGGCTGCAATCTTAACACTTACCGTATCAAAGGTAAATTCTTTCAGATAACCGCCCAGACTCCGGCCTGCCCCGATAATCACTATCATGGTAAGCAGTCCGCCCAAAAGCTCCATTTTCCCCTGAATGATAACATCATCCACAATACTCTTGGTGATTACCGGATACAGCATATCCAGCACAATGGCTGTAACCATACAGAAAATGGCAAACAGATACGCATACCAGTAATGGGCGATATAATTCAGTATTTTCTTCATAATCCTTCCTTTCCCAGATGTCTCCCGGTGACAGTTTTCATACTGATTCGAGTCCCTGTGACATACTTCAGATTCGCCGCAGTGCGATAAGGACTTTTTATTCTATAAGAAAACATTTTCACGCATTAGCGTGGCAAGGTCTTTCTTTTAAGATAAAAAAACCCCGTGGGCTTTACCCACGGGGTTTCTGTCTTCCTGTTATCTGTACGCACTCTGCGCATACAAATCCACTGCTATTTCATTCTTCAGGCACATCCGATACATGTGCATATCTTTCCCTGAAATAATGTGGAATCCTGTCTACAGTCACCGAGGTAAATCTGCAAGTTGTCTCTGTGAAATTATTTCTGTTCTTCTGTGCTAACTTAATCATGATCTTACCTCGCTTTCTTTTATTTTATCTGATTTCTACGTTCTATTAAAACATGTCTGCTAATATTTGTCAATTACTTAATTTTTATTTTTTTCCCCTGATAACTGCTGGTGTAAGTTTTTCCCCGGTAAACTTTGCAGGCTCTCACTGCAAAAGTATACGTCTTCCCGGATTTCAGATTCTTCCTGGTATAACGGAGGCTCTTTGTGGTTTTCAGATTCTTCCAGGAACCTTTTGTCCCGGTCTTATACGAAACGATATATTTGTCAGCCCTGGGCACCTTATCCCATTTTACAGCAGCTTTCTTCTTCCCGGCCGTTACTTTAAACTTCACATCTGCCGGATTTGTGGCAGTATACAGAGAAGTGTAGGACTTGCTGAACACCTGCTTTTTATTTACGGTCCGGTACGCCTTTACTGCAAACCGATAACCGGTGGCAGACCTGAGCTTTTTCACAGTACAGGAAGTTCGGCCGGAGGTTACCGTTGCCAGCTTCTCCCATTTTTTCCCGGAATACTGATAAACCCGGTACCCTTCCGCCCCGGAAACCTTCTTCCAGCTCAATTTGATACTGGTGGCCCCGGACGAGGCCTTAAGACCGGTCACATCGGAAATACCTTTTTCGGAATTCTGAGGCTGCTCCAGCTTTGGAACAATGGAATCCTTATAGCTGTCTCCGCAGACAGAGCAGGTGTGCAGGGTATAACCTTCCTCCGTATAAGTGGGCTCCACTTTGCTGACAACATACACATGGTCCGCCACAGTAATGGTTTTCGTCACAGTACAGGAAGCGTCTCCCTTTACAGAGGCAGTGATTACGGCGGTTCCCGGCCCCTGCACGTTAATCATTCCGCCGGCGTCAACCGTTGCCGCCGCAGGATTACTGCTGACAAAATCAAAGCCGGATGCAGACAGCTTCGGCTTACTGGTCTCAAACAGTTCATTTGCATGATAAATATCCATGGAAACTGCCGTTCCCTTATCTTTGCATACAAAGGCCTGATTTGCCGCTGGCTGCAGATGCAGCAGAGATTTCCGTATGGAAACGCTTCTGGTCACCTGGCTGCTGCCGGAAAGAGCCGGCTCAAGGGCTGCCGCATTGTCAAAAAACTGTACCCAGTGCCAGATTCCTCCGCTGTCCTGAAAGCAGCCGATTCCAATGCTGGTCATTTCCGAATCCGTGATATTGGCCAGATGGCCTGGGGAACTGATCCAGGCCGCCATCACAGCCTGGGGAGAAGGATAACCAACCGCTATGTTCTCCGCTCTGCGGGTACCCCGGTCAGTGGCGGTAAAACACTTCGTCCCATCGGGCCTGGTGTGACTGTAATACATGGCCAGTTCCGCCGCCCGCTGCATGGCAACCTCTGTCAGGGCCTGGTCCTGTTTCAGGGCCCCAAGTCCTCTCCTGGCACGTTCCTGATTAACCAGCGCCAGCACTTCATTTGCATAAGAATAATTTTCCGTACCGCTGATATCCACATTGACCTTTGGATTGGTTTCCTCATAATTCTCACCGGCAAAGGCTCTGATTTCTTTCATAATTCCGTCCGCAGACTGATATTCGGTCAGTACCTTCTGAACTTTATTGTTCCCGTCAATCAGAACCGTAAAAGGGAATCCGGCTCCTGCCCCCTCATTGAGAACGCCAAGGTCATAATATTCAAACGCGGCGTCCCAGATACTGCTCCCTCCATCATAACAGAACAGAATATGCTCATTCCCGTATGTTGCGGCAAAATTTTTCACCGCTTCCTGAGAGGCTTTATTAGCTTCTGCAAAAACCACCCGTATTCCCGCACTGCTTACCCAGTCGCTTTTTGCAATATTCCGGATGGTAGCCTGGGAATTCCCACAGGTTGTGTATCCAAATACAAGCACTGTGACTTTTCCCATCTCTGTTTTGGTGGAAACCTCCCACCCATTTATGGAAGCAAAGGTATATTCCATATTGTCCGGCTTCTCCCCGGAAGCTGCCTGGGCTTCCATTCCTGTAAAATTTCCCGCCAGGGGAATCAGCAGCAGCCAGACCACCAGAAACAGTGCGCGCAGATATGCCTTTTTCATTCTAATCTCCTTTCCATAGCAAACTCTTACAAAAACAGGAAGAATTTCCCATAATTAAAAATATAATTTAATAAATTGTATCATGAAAAAAGCCGGTATTCAACTGAATACCGGCAGATTTTACCTGATATCATACACGCTTCTCAACCGGATTCCCTGAGGCTCTCCGGAAAGAATTTTTACCCGCTTCTCTCCTGCGTTCATGTCAAAATAATTATCCGAAAGAATGAAGTCTTCCTGTTCATTCCGTATTTCCACGCTTTTTGCATAAGCGTCTGCGGATATTATGATTTCGTCCTCTTCCAGCCGGAAGGAAAGGCGGGGATTTTCATAGCGGAAGTATTTGGGATAAGAGAAAATCACGGTTCCCTCAGATATGACTTTTCCGTTCTGTCTCATTCCAAAACTCACATACTCTGAAAATATGTCCGTTTCCGGCAGCATCACTTTCTCAAGCCAGACACTGGTAAGGGCCGGAACATGCACCTGACGGATTTCACCCCTTCTGAGAACCTCTGCCGCGGCGTTTCTTACTTCCCAGAATACCTCCACCTGCTGGTCTGCTCTGGTCTCATTTGCAACATTTAAGCGGATGGACTTTTCAAATACAAAATGCTCCCGGTTCATATCGGCTTCCTTTGTCATCATTCCCTCTTCCTGACAGGAAATCATCAGAGGTGCAAAAAACCGTTTTTCCATATAATGCAGAGCCTTCCAGCGGCCGCAGTAATCAATGGAGGACCAGGAAATCACTGGCCAGCAGTCGTTTAGCTGCCAGACAATGGCTCCCATGCAGCGGCCCCGGTTCCTCCGGAAATGCTCCACGCCGTACCGGATGGCGTCAGCCTGCAGAAGCCGGGAAGCATAAATTAACATATCAAAATCCGAAGGATAGAGATAAGTCTGCTGAAGGTAATTCATAATCTTTCCGTTTGCCCCGTACTGTCTCTGGTGCTTTTCCATCACATAAGAAAACAGGTTCATATCCCTGGGGTCATCGGTGATGGTTTCCAGCGTTTTCCGGGCGGGCAGAGACTGGAAGCCGAATTCTGAGGCATAGCGGAAAAAGTATTTCCGGTATTCTGAAAAAGGCCTGTTCCCGTGCCATACGCTCCAGTAATGCACATCCCCTCTGTCCGGGCTGTTGGGCTCGTCAAAGGCTCCGCCGGAGGAAGGACTTGCAGGCCAGTAAAAGGTCTGAGGGTCATAAGTTTCCAGTACTTCCGGAATAAGCTGTTCGTACATGAGAATATAGTCCCGCACTTCTGTCTTTTTGGTGACCCAGTGATGGCCTTCCTCCACGAACATTTCCATCTCATTATTGCCGCACCACAGGCCCAGGGACGGATGGTGGCGGAGGCGTTTCACATTGTCAATAAATTCCTGACGGATATTTTCTTTAAATTCCGGGGTCAGTTCATAGACCGCACAGGCAAACATAAAGTCCTGCCAGACAATCAGCCCCAGCTCATCACAGATATCATAAAACCAGTCCTCCGGATAATATCCGCCGCCCCATACCCGAATGGCATTGTAATTTGCCGCCGCACACTGTTCCAGCAGCTTTCTGGTGGTCTCCGGCGTTACCCGGCCCAGCAGATGGTCCTCCGGAATATAGTCGGCCCCCATGGCAAATATAGCGACTCCGTTGATTTCATGGGCAAATCCTGTGCCCCACTCATCCTGTTCCGTTCTCACTGTCAGGGTGCGGAGGCCCAGATTCCGCTCCCATACGTCAGCGGGAATCCCATCTGCGTAAAGGGTTACTTTTACCCGGTAAAGGGGCTGGCCGCCATATCCGTTGGGCCACCAGAGCCTGGGATTGCTGATATGAATTTCTGCCGGAGAACCGGTACAGGTTCGGACTTCCCCCTCCGGCGCGGTAATTTCCACCGTATACGTAAGGGAACTCTGCTCTGTCGCAGCGGATATCTGTTCTGCTTCCACCTCAAAATGCAGGGTAACTCCCCGTCCGTATGCTCCTGACGGACATACACGCTGTCCAGTCTTGCATCTGTAATACCCAGTAAAGATACCTGCCGGAAAATGCCTGCGTCCGGCAGATGAGCGCCCCAGTCCCAGCCAAACATGCAGTGGGCTTTCCGGATATGGACAAAACCGTCCATGGCATCTTCGGAGCCCAGGGTCCGGCATTTCCCAAAGGCTTCCCGGATATAGTTCAGGGGCGAATGGAGAACAACTCTCAGTTTATTATCCCTTTCCCTCAGAATCTGAGTCACATCGTATTCCCATATACGGTGCATGTTATATGCTGATCCCACATGGACTTCATTGAGATATATGTCGGCAATGGTGTCCAGCCCGTCAAACCGGAGCAGAATCCTCCGGCTGGCCAGCAAATCTTTTTCCCCGTCAAAACAGATCTCATATGTATAATCTTTTTCCATCAGGGCCAGCGCGGAAATTTCATTGTCTTTCCAGAAGGGGTCTTCCATATCCCCGCTGCGCAGCAAATCCGTATACACTGTCCCTGGGACAACTGCAGGCCGGGGAGATTCTCCCGGCCCGTACATCTGCCAGTTATGATTTAATTTCTGCCGTATCAATCGGGTTCTCCTTCTCACTCTGCTTTCGGATATTCGTTGCACAGCAGACGATAGGGGACTTCATCTTCCTCAATCGCCGGAAAACGTCCGATGGGCTCATAAAACCTGTTGTCATTTTCATCGTCATTGCACATGGATACCTCTCCCAGAAGCACGTCGCCGCTTCCCTCCTCCACATGGAAATCATGGTACATATAAGGATAAATGGTAATGCTTTCTCCCGGCGTCAGCTTCACTTTCGTACCTGCCGGAACGGTAAATTCCCTTCCGTCGCAGCTGACTGTCACTTCCGTATCCGCAAACTCTCCGTCCTCTGTGGAATTGTAAACGGTAATCAGCACGTTACCCCCGCCCCGGTTGATGATATCTTCCATTTTATTCCAGTGAAAATGCATGGGAGCCATCTGCCCTTCTTTTACAAGGAGGAGCTTTTCCGCATAGGTCTTGGTATATTTATCCAGTTTCAGATTACCGTTGCGGATGGTAATCAGGGAAAATCCCACCTCGTCAAATTTTCCGAGACCATAATCGGTAATATCCCATCCCAGCATATTGTCCCGGATTTCATTGTATTCAGGCCCTCTGGCTTTCCAGTCATCTGCAGACCATTTGCAGAAGGGCGGAATTTCGAATCCGTGGGCCTTTATCATTTCTTCCATATGTCTGATTTCCGCATTTATTTTTGAACGTTTCATTTTCTTTTTCCTTTCATTAATTAACAGCTATCAGGCAATTGCAAAACTGTCCAGTTATCAAAATTTCATGTACAGTCATTGCATTTCGCGATTACCTGTCAACAGCTATAACCGACAGCTTCTATTCTCCCTGCACAGCTTTTCTGCTTCATCTTTCACCTGCTCCAGTTCCTTCCCAGCCAGAAAGCTCAGGGTAAGATGTTTCACTTCCGTTTCCAGAGGTTCCCTGGTGTGCAGGCTGTGTTCTCTGAAATGGTACGCTCTTCCGTACACGCTGGAGTTGGCAGGCTCAAGGCCCACCACATAGTCTCCGGAGGCAATGGATTTCCACTGCATGAGATACGGCAGTTCTTTCAGATTGTATTCTGTTTTCAGGCCAATCCCCAAATCCTCATTGATTACCGCCCCAAAAGTATTTCCCTGGGAATCCGCCGCCATTTCATGGAAAAACACGTATTCCGGTTCATTGTCTCCCGGCGGCTCCATCCTGTCGTAATCCTGTGTATGGGAGGCCGCAATTCATCTCTGGGCCGTACTTTCCTGGTGGGCAGGATAATCCGGGATTTTTCCGACAACAGCGGATAGCCCGCATTGATATGATACAGCAGCATCATGGGCTCCCTCCGGAATCCCTCATTGGAAATCCTGTCCTCAATACAGATTTTATGTTCTCCGTACACGGTGGTAATTTTCCTCCGCAGCACAATATTTTCCCCGAACAGCTCTGCCTCCCGCAGTTCTCCCGTTAAAGTCAGGGTATAATCTTCTCCCGTCCGGCAGATATCGGCTCCCACATGTTCTGCGGGCGTGGTGCGTATCCTTCCGTGCATGGGATACTCTTTCCCCTCCAGGCTGCAGGGCCCGCCGATATTTTCCAGGCCGCAGGTAAACAGAAGACCGCCCATAATGCTGCGCTGGGCTTCCGCTTCTCCGGTATCAAAATGATTTCTGCCCATCAGTCCCGGCTTTGACAGAAAACTGACATTATAACCCTGAAAAGACGCTTCTGCAATGTCCATACATTTATCCGCCGTTATGGTAAATGCCAGCGGGCCGTTTTTCACCTCATATGCTTTCATTCCCCTGGCTCTGCCTTCTTCATAAGTTACCGGGCGCGCGTACATAAGCTGCTGCATGTTGCCCACATGGCTGAGTAAATTTTTCTTCTCCATGATTTCGTTATTTCACCTTTCCAGTATGACTCACTTTCAATATGAGATTCACAACGGACATTACGCTCCGTTTGCTTTTAACAGTTCCAGCAGCAGATTCACACTGCCGGCCTGATAGCCGCTGCCGGCGTAAACAGCCTTAAGGCCCGGATTCAGAATGAAAAGCAGCGGAAGTTTTTCCGGGTCCGTGTACATGCGCCGGGCCAGCGGCTCCGTCAGCTCGTCAAAATCCCCGGTCACCACCTTTATCTCCGGAACTGCCTTCAGGAGCCGTTCCCAGGCCGGGGTTTTCCGTATCCTTTCCTCCCGCACCGCAAAGCAGATTCCCGCTTCCAGGGCCCGGAAATTTTCACGGAGCTGATACATTTCATTCAGCACATGCTCCGTGGGCTCCTCACCCGGCTCCAGAAATGCCAGAATATGTACGCCCTGAGCGGTCAGAGCGGAAGCATTGATTATGTGCCCGTCCTCTTTCAAATCAAAATCTTCCAGTTGTCTTGATACCAGCAGTTCTTCCGGCTGCCCGGTACGCATACGCAGTTCCGCCTCCTGGGGAAGTCCCGGCTCCAGGCAGAATTTATATTCTGCTGCAAGCTGGTCCCCTCCCGGCAAACGGTTTGCAGTGATAATCCGGTAAAGCCCAGGCTCCAGTTCCAGCTTCTGCTCCAGAGTTTCAAACTCCAGTCCCTGGTAATCCAAGGTGATAAACCGCCCCTGCCGGAACTGTCCGATGGTCCAGTTCTGATAATATATCCAGTCTTTCTCCGGTTTCCGTTTCAGGGTAAGGGTTACCCGTTCCGGTGCCTTCTGTTCTTCCCCGGTTCCTGATATTTTTACAAATTTATCTCCCTGATAAACCTCCACTTCCTGTTCCGCCTGGCTGATACGTGCCGGAACTCCCAGGGTACGCAGAATGGCCGCACAGAGAATTTTCTGACTCATGGGATTACCAAACCGGAATTGCAATGTATTCAGCGGCGTGGAAAAAATCGTGCTGTAATCATATATTTCTTCATAAAATGTCTGCTCCCGGACATAACGCCAGAGGGTTTCCGGCTGTTCCCGGAAACGTCGTTTCTCCTCCTGACTGAAATATTTCAGAATTTCCTCCCGGTAGCAGGTCAGTTCTTCATAAAAAATCCTGGGGCAGAGAATGTACTGTTCATACAGTTCCCTTTTCTCCTTTTCTTCCCATTCCAGACGGTATGTTCCGGCATACTGCAAATGATGTTCCAGCACATCTGCCCTGGCGTCCAGGTAATCTTTCCTGCTCAGACTGCGCAGCAGGCCTGCCCGGTCCGGGTTATCATCCTTTGCAAGAAACCGAAATATCTGGTCAAAATTCCCTGCCGCAAGGCGCAAAAATTCCTGCCCCTCCGGATATTTTTCTGCCAGTTCTGCTTTGTAATAGCTGCGGATTCTTCCGGCCCGCAAAGCTGCCGCTTCCTGCATACGCCGGCGGTTTTGGTTTTTCTGCTCCCTGGTTATGGTAACTTTGCAGAGGTTCTGCTCCTCCGGCGCCTTTATGTCAATATCTCTCCAGACGCCCGCCGGAGCCTGTTCTTCTGTCAGGGTAAGCAGAACTTTATCCTGCTGCCTGGTATCAATCAGGGCTTCGGCTGTTTTCTCTCCCATAGCAGCCCACAGATGTAAAGTACCCATACCGGTACACAGGACTGCACTTCCATCCTCATCTGTATCCAGTACCGCCATACTGCCATATTCCGCACTGTTCAGAAGTTCCGTATAAACTCTGGCATGTGATGCTGGGCCCCTGGAATCCTCCACCTTTATCTCAAGTTCCCTGGTTTTGGTATACCGGAATGTCACATTGTTATAACAGGGAAGCTCACCCTGCCGAAAGCAGGATTCCTGATTGCCGTAATCTGAAAATTCCCTGGCGTGAACCATCATGGTTCGGGAAGAGGCATTGGAAAACCATCCCTTATCCAGTACCGGTTCCGGCTCGCAGGCCCCAAGGAAATGCCAGTCTCCGTCCGCATATACTTCCACCCAGGCGTGGTTATCGTCACAATGGGCCCATTTGGGGGTATACACCTGCCTTGCGGGAATTCCCACGCTGCGGAATGCTGTCACCGCAAAGGTGGATTCCTCTCCGCACCGTCCTGCGCCGGCTTTGTACATGGTCAGCGGGGAAATGGTTCTGAAATCAGACGTCTCGTAGGTTCCGTTTTCCGCACACCAGTAATTAATTTCCAGCACTGCTTCCGTCATGGTCTTTCCCTGTATCCGCTCCCATAACTGCTCATAAAAGAAAGGCCTGCAGTCCTCAATATTTTCTGAATTAATCCGGTAATACAGGACATTATGGAGAAATATTTCCTCCGGAAGCCGGCGGCACCACTCCACGTTTTCCCGCAGCATAAGGCCGTGGCGGACAAAGGCCAGAAACACATCGAATCCATATTCGCCCATATCCCGCAGGGGCATGGTTCCGTAAAAAAATTTCATCAGAAGCTGTTCCTCCGGGGTACACATCTCCATGTTCCTCTGAATTTCGTTTTTTAAATATCCCATAAACGGCAGCCGGCTGTCGTACTGCCGCCGGGCATATTCCCACAGTGCTTTTGAAAACATTTCTGATTTCCTCCTTTTATCCGGTTTTATCTTATCCGGCTTCATTTTATCCGACTTCATTTTATCCGACTTTATCTTATCCGGCTTCATCCAGCGCCTGCCTTGCTTTTCTGATTTCCTCTCTGTCCGTGCGCAGAATTTCAAATTCACTGAACGCGGGAAGGCCCATATGAACCCGCCCGTTCCGGTATGTCATACCGCTGTCCAGCGTCCGTTTTCCGGACATGTGAAAACTGGCTGCATGAAGTTCTTCTGTCATCTCGCGTATGACCTTATCATTTACCCCGCTGCCAAGAAGAATCTCAATCCGGCCATCCGCCTGCGCAAGAAGCTGTTTCAGCACTTCCTTTCCTTCCGTGCAGACAGGGGCCTGACCGGAAGTAAGAACGGTGTCGATTCCCAGGGAAACCGCCTCTTCCAGGGTTCGATACGGGTCTTTGCATACGTCAAAAGCACGGTGCAGCGTTATCCGCAAAGGGCCTGCCGCTTCTCTTAACTGCTGCATTCTGTCTGTGTCCAGAGTTCCGTCCGACTTCAGACATCCCACCACAACACCTTCTGCTCCCAGTTCCCGGAACATACGGACGTCTTCCCGTATCATCTGAAATTCCGCATCCGTATACAGAAAATCACCGAATCTGGGACGCACCAGCACATGCAGAGGAATTTTGCACTTTTCACGGATTTGCCTGAACTGGCTGACCCCCGGCGTTGTTCCTCCGATTATCAGGCTGGCGCAGACCTCCAGACAGTCCGCACCCGCTTCCTTTGCAATGACCGCAGATTCCACCGAATCCACACATACTTCCAGCTTTCTTTTCATGTCCCGCCTCCGTTTTCCGGAAAAAGACAGCCCTGTCCCAAATGACACAGGATATTCCGGCTGCCTTTCTCCTTCGTTATATATGTTATTCTTTTGCCGCCTTCCACTCGTCAATCTGTTTCTGCATTTCTTCTATTACTTTGTCAATGCCGGTGGCTTTCAGCTTCTCCTGCAATTTAGGCAGATATTCTTCCGGGTCAACGCTTCCGGTAAACAGAGATTTTCCAAACTCATCCATAACATTTCCGAATCCTGCCACTTCGGTGCTGACCGGGTTCAAATCAAAGTCAAATCCAAAAGAGGGCGCTTCCACGGAAGAATCATTAAATTCCTTAAAGGTCGCCCATTTGTCCAAAGGCTCATTTTCCAGTACATAAGTGTTAAACAGTCCGCCCCGTACCCAGTAGGAAACGGAATAGTTTTTCCTGGTTTCCTCATTCAGTTTAATTTTATTTTCATACACATAAGGCTTGCCTTCCGCCTCTCTGGCTTCCTCGGCCGGAACCTCCACTTTGTCCCAGTGCTCTCCTTCAATTCCGTAGTTCAGAAGATTTCTCAGATATTCATCTGTGTTAATCAGGTTCAGAAGCTCCACTGCCTTTTCCGGATGTTTAGTCTGATCATTCACTGCGGTCAGAGCGCCCCGTGCGGAAATATTTGTCACATAAGTATCCATAATGGGAGTTGCCACCACTTCATATCCCAGGTCCTTGCCCCATACCAGATCCGCATAAGGCTGACCGTCTCCTTTTGTCACAAAACGTTTGATGGATTTGTCGTCGGAGGCGGTAGCGGCGTCTTTGTTGATATAGCCTGCCGTATAATATTTCCGCATGGTATCCAGGGTGGATTTCATCTTCTCCGTTTCAAATACATTTTTTACGGTAAGGGTTTCATCACCGTATTCGATTCCCACCGGATTCTGAATCAAATCCATGTAAGTGGGTGCGGAATAACTGCTGGTTAAATACATGGGCACCACATCCGGCGGTATTGATTTTCAGTTTTACCCCTATCTTTTCCTGGGTGTATTCGTTGACTTTCTCCAGCACCTTTTCCTGGTCTTTCTGAGCGTCTCCAATCTGCCACCAGGTCAGCTCCACCACTTCTTCCCCGCTGGAATTGGTTTCTTTTTTCCCGCCGCAGCCGGCAAGCAGTCCCGCAGCCATAACTGCCGCAAGGCCAACAGATACAATTTTTCTGAATTTCATGATTTCTCCTCCTTGTTCAATCTTACTCCTTCACTGCACCTACCGTCAATCCATTTACAAAGTATCTCTGGAAAAACGAATAGGCAAAGATAATCGGCAATGTGGATATGACCACAATTGCCATTTTAATGGTCTCTTTCGGCATATTGGCCGCCACTGCAATCCCGTCCACTCCCATGGTGGCCTTGTTGTTGGCCAGCCAGTCAATAGAGCTTTCTATCTGAATCAGCAGGTACTGCAGAGGTATCAGGTCCCGGTTATCCATGTACATCATGGCGTTAAACCAGCCGTTCCAGTAACCCAGTGTCAGAAACAGCCCGATGGTGGCCAGTCCCGGCAGCGCCATGGGAATAACTATCTGGAAAAACAGCCGCCATTCTGAGGCCCCGTCAATTTTGGCGGATTCCACCACTGCATCCGGAATGCTGGTCTAAAAAAAGGTCCGCAGCACAATAATATTAAATGAATTCAGACAGAGGGGCAAAATCAGCGCCCATATGGTATCTTTTAACATCAGAACCTTTGTCACAATCAGATAATTGGCAATCATACCTCCGTTGAACAGTATGGGGATGGTAATAACCGTGGTAAAAAATTTCCGGCAGGCGTAATTTTTTCTGGACAGGGTATAGGCATAAGTGCCTGTCAGAAACAGTCCAGTCAATGTGCCCAGAACGGTCACAAGGATGGTCACCCCATAGCTTCTCAGAATGTTTTCGCCTGCGCTTACAATATATTCACAGGCGTACAGACTGAACTTTTCCGGTATAAACCGGTATCCGTTCATGGCCAGTGACTCCTCATCCGTAATGGAAATGATAATCACGCAAATAAAGGGAATCACGCAAATCAGAGACAGGATTGTCAGAAATATGTTAAACAGCACATTAAACAGGTTGTAGAAAAATCCGTCCCCGGACAGCCGGAATTTCTTAAATGCCACCAGGATTCCGAATAATGGCAGATAAGCAAAAAACAGAAATCAGATTGCACCCGGCATACTTAAGACCAGCAGTTCCTTATTGGCTTTCAGCCGGCTTATGAAATTCCCTTTCGGCTTTCCGGCTTTTTTGATGTTTGCTTTCACTTTGAAACCTCCTTCTTTTCCTACTGCATATGTCCTTACCGGTTCGTCAATATGCAGTATGTTTTTTGTTTACTATATCATTGTGGAATTTGCACGGAAAGTTGAAAACTTTCAGGTTCATTGTACAAATTACAGTTATGTCTTTACAAAATTCATAAAAATTTCAGTTGTTGAACGGGTAAAATATGATATACTGCTATCAGACATAATTTGTTACAGATACAGCAAAAGGATTTCATATGCATAAAAAAGCAAAATACGGGAAGAAGCCAGAAAGTTGAATCCTGTCGATGATTTAATGTTTCGCAAAATGGCAGAAGACAAAGAATTCTGTCAGGAAATACTCCGTGTCATACTTGAAGATAATAAACTGACAGTTCTTGAATCTGTCCCCCAATGGACAGGAACAAATCTGCAGGGACGGTCTGTGATTCTTGATGCCAGATGTATCAGGGGCAATGGTACTCAGGTAGACATCGAAGTACAGAAATCAGATAATGATGACCATCAGCGGAGAGTTCGCTATAATAGTGCCATTCTCACAACTAACATTACTAATCCCGGCATAAAATTTGAGAAAATTCCTGATGTATGCGTGGTATTTATTTCCAAATTTGATATTTTTGAGGGCAATCTTCCACTTTATCATATTAATCGTGTGGTCAGAGAAACAGGAAAAATTGTCAGTAATGGATTTGAAGAAGTTTATGTAAATACAAAGATTAAAAATGATTCAGAAGTATCTGAACTCATGGAAGTGTTTGCCAGTGATAATATTTACAACAGCAAATTTCCAAAAACATCTGAAATGAAACACCGATATAAAGAAACAGAAGGAGGACTGGATGTTATGTGCGAAATTATGGAACGAATTACTTCAGAAGAAATCGGTAAAGTCAACAAATTAAATGCCATTTTATTGAAAAATAAGCGTTATGACGACTTACAGCGCACTACGGAAGACCTCGAATTCCAGGAAAAACTTATGAGAGAATTACTTCCGGAAGACATATTTGAATAATGATTTTTGTATTCAGAATCAGCTCCTTTGCGATTCCGTTTTTCGTATTGCTCAGATACCGGGCGAAGGAACAACCCACCTCTTTCTGAAAAATCTGTCCCAGATAGGAAGCGTTCATATGGTATTTATAAGCCAGAGTTTTCAGGTTCATATCTTCCCTGTAGTTCTGCTGTACCTTAGCAATAATCTGACGCACTACCGGGGTATACCGGGAATCCTCCTCATGCATACAGGCGATAATCTCTGTAATTTCCGAGGCAAATGCCGTCCGGATTCCATGAATATCATCTGCCCGGAAAATGATTTCAATCAACTCGGTAATATCCTGGAACTTGCCCGATTCCAGCTTATATTCCTTTTTGATTTCCTGCAGCAGCATGGCCATCCTGACTGCCATCTGGTACAGAGAACCCGCGGACGCATCTCCTCGTATATTATTGATAAACAAATCTTCCATAGCTTTCCTCTTTGCTGTACGTTCTTCGCAAAATCACAAAAAGGAAATGCAGATTCCTGCATTCCCTGATTGTCTCTGTTTAATTTCTGCTTTCCAGTTTCTGCATAATGCTCTGATTCATAAACATAATCAGAAACCCGTAAACGCTGCCCATAAACAGCACGGTTGTCCCCGCCGAAATCTCAAAAGCCGCCAGAAGGATGGCAAAGGCCGCCAGATTTCCGAGGGTGGATACGGGCCTGGCAATCAGCAGAGTTACCGCGGTCTTCACAATCTGCATATTCTCCATTTCATACCGGCTGGCCAGCAGATAAAGATTGGGCGTAACCAGCAGTGCAGCCGCAAACATCAGTATAAATATAATTGCCAGCGGAAGAATCCGAACCTGCAGCGTAAAAAATTCAATGTTGGTCCAGCAGAGCAGCACTGCAGTAAGCTGACCTGCCCCAAGCTGCATTTTCTGCCCAAAATCAGAGCAGTAGCCTTTCCGGTAATCTGCAAATCCGCTCCGCTCTGTTCCCTGTATCAGCCGGTTCATGGCATACATGACCGCCGAAAGAGCCGGGGCCATGGAAAGCAGACTGGGTACATTTACATCGTCCATCAGGTTGTACTGACCGTATCCATCCGTCTCACAGGCGTATACCTCTCCGAATTCTTCTGTCTTTACAATTCCGCAGGTTTCTATGCCCTGATAAATCTGTTCTTTTAAGTCCGCCGCCTCTTTCTGCATTTCCCAATCCTTCAGAATACTGCCCGCCATTTCTTCCAGATAGCCCAGCGCCACAACGGCAAACATATTGGAAGGAACCAGATAACCGTACATACACGCATCGTCACTGGGACGAAACCCTGACCAGGTCATGCCGATTCCCGATTTCACCAACGCCCCTTTCCCGTCTCTGGAAAGGGTATCTTTAAAATATGTATTCTGCCGCACAAAACTATATGGAGACCTCTCTTCGTGGTACTGCTCTGTCCGGAACACCTGCAGAATTTTTCCGGCTCCTGCCTGAAAGGACGAGTCCGGGTGCTCCCTGCACCTGGTATTTTTCCAGAGCAGATATGCAAACTGCAGAGGATAGCACAGGGAATCCACTTCGTATTTCCGTTCCCATACCCATCCGTTCTGCTCCGTAATATCATGTTCCCAGCAGTTTCCGTTGTCCGCCTCATTAAAAGCATTGGCATAGGGGTCTGTCTGAATGTACTGAAACTGCCTCCTGGACAGTCCGGCCAGAATCTCCTGCAGCGCAGGTTCCTGCTCCGCCACCGGAAGAAAGGGCCGAAGCTGCGCGGTGGAATCCCGCAGCCACATGGCGGGAATATCTCCTGTAATCACATAGGTTGTTCCGTCATCCATGGATTTCACCGTGGCGTCCAGTGTATTCAGATAGCAGTTTTGAAATATTTCAACTATTTTGGGGTATTCTCGTAATTTCTCTTCCACATTCCGAAACACGCGGCAGATGGAAGCATACCTTTGATTCTGTGTCATTTCTTTTCCTCCCATGATTCTTTTTGTTATAATCTGTCCGGTCTGACTCATTCCGGAATTTCATCATAACATCCATACTGAGAGGAAACAATTGCTTCCGGAGACACAGAACGGATATGTCCACTGAACCTGATATTATTCCATTCATGCAAGTGCGCATAATTATTGTTCTTTTGCGTACCGGGTATATTTTTTCACAAATGCTGTCTTTCCTTCGGTATACCTGTCCCGGTCGTGCTCAAACTGTTTCCACAGGCCCAGCTTCAGCTTTTCATACTCCCTGGCAATCTGAGGACGGGCACTCAGGTAATCACGGAAATACAGTTCATCATTGTCTCCCGCCCGGCGCAGGTGCAGATGGAATACCCGTTCTGCAAACCCCTGTTCCGTATACCCCTTATTGAAGGACAGGCGCTGCTCTTCTTCCGACATACAAAGGTATCCCGCCCGTACAATACATTCGGAAAACGTTTCAAATTCACTGTCTTCTGTAATTTCCACCAGAATATCAATGATGGGCTTTGCCTGTATATCTTTTATGGCTGTGCTGCCGATATGGCTGATACGAGCCACCTGCCTTGCAGGCAGATGTTCCTTTAACAGGGCCGCTTCTTCTTCATACCAGTCTTTCCAGTATGGTTTGTGCTCTGTGAGGAAAATCGGAAATAGCTGCCACAGTTCTTCGAGACTCATTTCAGAGAGTTGTCGGTTCATCCGGAATCCTCCTTTGTATGTTTAAATTCTGATACCGTAGTCGTCAAAGATAGAAACCTGTCCGGTTTCTATCATTTTTACCAGATATTTGCTTTTTACTTCCTCCAGAAATTTTGGAACAGCATCTCTATGATTTTTTAAAAACCACTCAATATGATTGTATAAATAAGTTATTCTGATATCCGGATCATTTAAATCATTTGGCACTCTGCTCATCCTTTCATCCATGCTGTCAAAGCCGGAAAAAGGCTCCAGAAGTCTGTTTTTAGCCATCTCAATATATTCTGAATTATTATCAATTCCTATCCCGTATCTGTTTAGCTGCTGGCACACTCTCAGCAGCGTCCCGGAGCCCAAAAAGGGATCAAGCACAGTATCTCCCTCATTTGAGCTGGCCAGTATCATCCGCTCATAAAGCCCTTCCGGCTTCTGTGTGGGGTGTTGCTGACGGTTCGTATTACAATAATGCATATGGGAAAATTCCCACACGTTTCCCGGATTTGCGCCACGCATATTGTTCACGCTTCTGTAAAATTTCTGCGGCACCCTGATATCATCAAGGTTAAACGTGAAATTTTTTGCATTCTTTGTGAAAAACAGTATATCATCGTGTCTTGGGCTGAACCCTTTTGTTTTTCCCACACCCTGAGTATAATACCATGTAATCCACCCGTTAAATGCAAATCCAAATGTTTTCTCCAATATTTCATATATATATGAAATATATCTCATTCCCATAAAAACATATATGCTGCCATTGTCCTTTAATACCCTGCTGCATTCTGAAATCCAGTTCTTACTAAATTCTATATATTCATCAAATTCCAGCCTGTCCTGACTCTTTCCATAGTTTTTATTCAAATTATAAGGCGGATCTGTCACAACCAAATCAATGGATTTATCAGGCAGCTCCTGCAATTTTTCAATTGCATCCCCTGTAATTAAAAACTGATTATCTATTTTATCCATCCGTTTTTTGAAGCCTCCCTGTAAAAATCTTCAATCGTTCTCCTGCTGCTGTGTAAATATTTATAATCCAGCAACTGGCACATTTCCCATGTAGTTCTGTACTGATAAGAGACATAATGGATATCTTTTATCTGTATCTGCCCTGTCCCCAGTGACGGATTATAATTTATATCCATGTCACTGATAAACTTCAAATCATACACATTATAATCTGATACTTCCATGATTCCATCCATTAATCCCGTATCTGCATTTTTCTGCACATATACCCTGTGCTTTATGGAAAGAATAACAAACATAAAATCCGGATCTCTTACATATGCAGTCCGTATTCTGCTAAAACTTGTAATATTTGGCCCTTTACCACTGCCTGGAATATCATCTGCTGCAGCTTTCACATCTACATTTCCTGTCAGGACAGTATTCCCCTTCCTGAACTGTAAAATAATATCTGCCATCCCCAAACGTTCCTGAGCTTCTACATTGATAAGATGATAGTCATTATCCATGTTATCTCTGATTCCTGCAAACACTTCATCCGCCCAGGCTTCAATCATGGGGCCGGCAATTTTATTAATATTTTCCAGAGGAAGACCCATTTTTAAATTGGTGTTTATTATAATTTTATCATCACCTGTTTCTTTTTGCCTGTCAAGAATTTTTCTAATCTGAGTAATAACAAATTCGGAATCTTCTTTATATGTTGCAGATTCCAGAGGCTGCTTTAAAAGTAAATCTTCGTACTTCAAAATTTCAGCTCCTTTTATATATCATTCCTGTCCATTATACCATACTCCCCCTGCAATTACATGAAATCTCCATTGATTTCTGAATCAGATACTTCCTCCATGATTGCTTTTATGGTATAATATCGTCAGATATTATACCGCCCGAATGGGCAACGGTACCATACCATATCACGGAGTGATTATGGTATAATATCGGCAGATATTATACTGGAAGGAACTTTGAACAGGAGAGACCCTTATGGATAAAATCAGAGAATTTACAGAACTGGAAACAGAACGCTACGTGAAAAAACACGGCCTGTTTCCTGCCGATGCAAAACTGAACATCAGAAATATTGCTTCCGGGAGCAAAGAAACGGAGGGACTGGTCAACCTGATTTATCAGGTAAGGGATGTCCATACCGGAAAATCTCTGATTTTCAAACAGGTTATGCCTTATGTACTGGCATTGATGAAACATGAGGGTATCCTGCGTCCTACCGCCAGAGGCCGCACTGTAAAGGAAGTACGGGCCATGGTGCTGATGGATGTAATTTATCCCGGAATTACGCCGAAGGTTTATTTTCAGGATACAGAGCAGGGCATTATCTGCATGGAAGATTTGAGCCATCTGAGAAATATGCGGTTTCAGCTGGCAGAACAACAGCAGTTCCCTGACTTTGGAATACGCATTGGAGCGTTTCTGGCTGAAATGCTGTTTTTTACCTCGGACCTTTATCTGGATACCCGGACGAAAAGACAGTGGGAACAGCTTTTTGACGCGCAGGGAGCCAAAGAACTGCTTCTGGATTTGCTGTTTCAGGAAAGCTGCGCTCTGTTCAACCCCGCCAGACCCTTTGAGGCAGAAGCCCGCGAAACCCATCGGCGCATAGCCGCAAACCGGAGACTGAAAGCGATGGTCTACGAGATGGGCACGCGGTTTTACGAGGAAAAACAGTGTATCTGCCATACGGATTTACATACCGGAAATATTATGATTGCCCCCGGCGAGGTACGCCTGATTGACTGTGAATACGGCGGCTATTCTGCCTTTTTCGGGGATTTGGGACGAATTGCCGGCAGCTTTATTGTCAATTATGTTTCCTGGCTGGGAACACCGGAACTTTCATACGAGTCGCGCCTTTGTATGCAGCAGTACGACCTTGATATGATTCGCGGCCTGTTTGACGGCTGTCTGGAAACCCTCAGGCAGTTATTTGCAAAATACCGACCGAAACGCCCCGCACTGAGAAACATCGTTCCGGAAACATATTTTATGTCTTTTTTCTGCGACGGTGTCCGCTTCGCTGCAGTAACCGCCGCATGCAGAACGCCTTCTGACTGGACACAGCCCTGTGACTTTGCCCGAATCAAACATCCGGAGCTTATGGGCCTTGTGCAGAAGCGCGCTCTGGAAATTGCAGAATATACGCTGAAGCACGCAGAAGAACTCCGCAGTATTGAGGATTTCTGCAGTCTCATTCATGACTATGCCGGTGTGGATGTATAAAAAGAAATAAGCCGTCACTATTGCGGGTAGCGGCGGCTATTTCTTTTTCCCTGTAAATCTGATAAATCAAATTAGCAAAGACAACAATGAGTATTCCAATCTGAATTACATGAAAAATCCTCTATCCTGCTTTCGGCAGTTCTTCCAGAGATTTGAAGGTATACCCCATTTCCTCCCATTTTGTCAGCAGTTCATCCAGAATTTCCCCGTTTGTCTTCGATGTATTATGTAACAGTACCACTGCCCCCGGATGCACCCGTTTCAGCAGTTTGTCAAAAGCCTCTTCATGAGTAGGCTGGCTGTCCTGATTCCAGTCCACATAGGCAAGACTCCAGAATACGGTTCTGTATCCCAGATCCTTTGCAAACTGCAGGCTGGATTTGCTGTATTTTCCCTGAGGAGGACGGTAATATTTCGCCATGGGTGTTCCCGCCACCTGTTCATATAAAGCCTCCAGTTCTCCCAGCTCTTTGGAAAATTCTTCTTTTCCCATCTGAGACATATCAGGATGGTGATAGCTGTGGTTTCCTACGATATGCCCTTCTTCTATCATCCGTTTCACCAGATCCGGACTGGTTTCCAGATAATTTCCCACAACAAAAAATGCTGCCTTTGCCTTATGTTTTTTCAATGCGTCCAGAATTGCAGGCGTATTCCCGTTCTCAAACCCGCAGTCAAAGGTAAGGTAAAGAACCTTTTCCTGGGTGTCCTCCGCATAACATGCATTGTATTTTTCCATTTCCTGAATGGTGGCGTTGGCAACCGGCAGTTTTCCTTCTTCCTGAAAACTCAGCCCCCAGTTCTCCTCTGCGTCCGTCTGAATGGCTGAACTGATGGTGGGCGCAACCTGAGCCGCAAACCTTCCAAGGAAAAAGGAACCGGCGAAAAGCACCAGTACCGCCAGACATGTTGTTATTTTTATGTTTCGCAGCACAGTAACTTCCTTTCTGCTCCTGTAAAGAGCAACGTTCTTTTGTTACATTATATTGTCCTGGAAGGTTTTTCATGCCGGGAAACCAGCGGTTTTTCTGTAACAGTTCAGCCTGCGGCCTTCCTGTTACAGAATCCGGCCCATGTAAAATCTGCTTTCAGCAAAGAGCCGGATTCTCCGGCTGAATTCACATCTTCTTACGGACTTTGCAGCAGGTGCAAAGTCCTGGGCTGAACTGCTATGTTTTTATTTCACAGAATTTAAAATGCTGTTGATTTTCAAATGCAGGAATGATTCTTACATTAAAAAATCTGCCATCAGTTCAAAATTCAAAACTGATGTCGCTCGCGTTGGGTGTATTAAATATGCGGTAGCTGGGAGAATTTACAGAAGAAGAAACTGAGGAATACCTGACGGCTATTCTCCAGAAAGCCGATCATTCCTGCAGAAAAGATTTAAAAGCGAGGCTTCACCGCAATGAATAATCCAGCCGTAAAAATTTTCTGCAGAAGAAAAAGGAACCGGAAATTTCCAGTCCCTTTTTCATTGCGTAACATTTTAACCCTCGCGGCATTGGCCAAATCCTGCGGCTGCTGCATAGCTCAATGCCCGCGGGAATAAATAATAGCCTCCGCCAGCTCTTTCGCCTTCTGTTCCGTGGTAAGATAAGATGTAAGCCTCAGTCCGAAAGGAATGGCAGTTCCCATGCCCCGGCTGGTAATTATATTTCCGTCTTCCGCCACTTCTTCATACGTTACTTCCGCTCCGACGAGTTTATCTTCAAATCCCGGATAGCAGGCAGCTTTCTTTCCTGCCAGGATTCCCGCCTGTCCCAGAACACCGGGCGCCGCACAGATAGCCGCCACCAGTTTTCCCTGCTCCGCAAAAGATGTTATGATATCATGGACGCCCGAATGGCTGCCCAGGTTTGTGGTACCCGGCATTCCTCCCGGAAGCACAACTCCTTCGTATTCCTCAAAATTTACTTCCTCGAATAAAATATCTGCCAGAACCGTAATGTTATGGGAACCGCAGACCTCTTTTTTGCCCATAACAGAAATGGTTACCGCATCAATTCCGGCCCGGCGCAGAATATCCACCACGGTCAGACCCTCGATTTCCTCAAATCCTTCTGCCAGAAATACGCCTGTTTTTTTCATGATATATATGTTCCTTTCTTTGTGCTGTTTTCTTTCCGAAAAGCAAATGTATGTTACTCATTGCAACAGCCTCATTATATCACAAATCATTCATATTAAGAACCCCGTCGTTGTAATCTTTCACGTCAAATCTCCGATTTTTATAATAATATTTTCTGTCCTCATCGGTTATGGGCCGCAGAACTTTACAGGGATTCCCCGCTGCAATCACATTCGCAGGGATATCTCCGGTGACCACACTGCCGGAACCAATCACCGCGTTATCCCCGATATGTACGCCCGGATTGATTACCGCATTTCCCCCAATCCATACATTATTTCCAATGGTGACTCCGATTCCGTATTCGTAGCCGGAATTTCTGGAATCCGGATGGACGGGATGGCCGGCAGTATAAATGGAAACGTTGGGAGCAAACATTGCGTTTTCTCCGATGATTACTTTACCCACATCGAGAATCGTCAGGTTGTAATTGGAATAAAAATTATTTCCAACTTCAATATTATACCCATAATCGCAGCGGAAGGGCGCTTCCACATGAATACTCTCCCCGCAGCTTCCCAGAATTCCCCGTATCAGTTTCTCCCGTTCTTCGCTCTGCTCCGGTGAAAGTTGATTATAACGGTAAATCCGCAGCTTATTTGCATTTCGCTCCTCTGTCAGTCCGTCCATCCATGCTTTATATGGAAGCCCGGCAAGCATTCGTTCTTTCTGATTCATATTCCACACTCCAATACCATAACACCGCAGCCTGCCAGCACCAGTTTTTCTCCGGCCTGATTTTCCGGCAGATTGGAAAGAAGCACCTTGCTTACCTTATATTCCGGCTGCAGTTCCACAGGTTCTTTTCCGAAATTAGCTGCAACCAGCACTCTTTTCTCTCCGTTTTCCTGGTTTTCTTCTTCCAGAGTCCGGTAAAAAGCCATTACAGATTCCTGCTCCCCATATACGGGCGCAAATACTCCGTAAGTAAATACTTCCTTATATTCCTCTGATTTGCGCAGGGCAATCAGTTTCTGATAATAATGAAGCACGGAATCCTCCTGTTCCTGCTGGTCCTTTACATTGATTTCGGAATAGTTCGGATTTACTTTCATCCAGGGAGTGCCTTCGGTAAATCCTGCGTTTTTCTCACTGCTCCACTGCATGGGCGTTCTGGCGTTGTCCCGGCTCATTCTGGCACAGGCCTTAAGGGCATCTTTCTCAGAAAGTCCCGCCTCTCTGGCAGTCTGGTACTGGTCTTTGGTGCTGATATCATCCCATTCCTCGCTGCTGTTCCATTCGCAGTTCTGCATTCCGATTTCCTGTCCCTGATACAGGAAAGGAATCCCCCGCAGCAGCAGGCTCACTGTCCCCAGCATCTTGGTTCCCGCCGGATTTCTGGCATATTCCGGCAGAAATCTGGAAACCCCTCTGGGCTCATCATGATTTTCAATAATATTGGCCTCAAATCCTACGTTCTGCACTTCAAGCTGGGAATTTACTATGGCAGCGCGCCACTCCTTAAAATCAATGTCCGGCGCGTCGTACCAGCCATGCTCTCCTTCGCTGAGGCAATGGGCGCTGAAATCAAAAATTGTGGAAAAATGCCCGTTCTCACCAATGAATTCCGGCAGCTCCTCTTCATGCATGTTGAATACTTCCCCCACGGTAAAAGCATCATACTTTGCAAAGGTGTTGTTCTTCAGTTCTTCCAGCAGCTCTCCGATTCCGGTGGTCTGCTCCACCGCCCGGTGATAGCCAGCCAGTCCGTCCGGGCCGTCCGGCTCCAGATCCGGGAAGTTCACATCTTTTTTAATATTGATGATGGCGTCAATCCGGAAGCCTGCCAGCCCCTTGTCCAGCCACCAGTTAATCATATCATACAAATCCTGCTTCATTTTCGGATTTTCCCAGTTCAAATCCGGCTGCTCTTTTGCAAATGCGTGAAAATAATATTTATCGGTTCCCGGCACAGGCTCCCAGCAGCTTCCTCCAAAATAAGACCGGTAGTTTCCGGGAGGATTTCCGTCTTTCCCTTCCCGAAAATAAAAGTAATCGGCATATTCCCCTTCCGGGTCCGCAAGGGCTTTCTGAAACCATTCGTGTTTATCGGAACAATGGTTAATCACCAAATCCATCACAATCTGTATTCCGTGCTTTTTTGCCTCCGCCAGCAGTTTTTCAAAATCCTCCATGGTTCCGAATTCCGGTGCAATTCCGTAATAATCCGAAATATCATAGCCCTGGTCCACAAAAGGGGACTCGTAAATGGGGGAAATCCAGATAAGGTCAATGCCCAGTTCTTTCAGATAATCCAGTTTTGCAATGATTCCCTGTAAATCTCCGATTCCGTCCCCGTTGGTATCGTAAAAACTTTTCGGGTAAATCTGATATGCCACTTTGTCATGCCACCATTTTCTCTTTACTTCCATCTCTGCTTCCTCCTGTTCTGACGCTTTGTCTGTCATATGCTAACATCTTTTTCACACAGATTTTAAAAAATGCTTTCTTTCTTTGTAAGATACTGCTATTATAATGGTATATTCACAGATTTTCTTGCAATATATTTGCCTGTTATGACACAATCCTGCTCTTTTCCGGCAGATATCTTTGCCGGGATGATAAAGACAGGACAGATGGACCTGCAAAACAGGAGGTAAGAAATGAAAAAATTACACTCTCTGATTTCAGAACAGAAAGAAGACGCCAGACACGGAGAATCCTTTTTCCCCATACAGAAATATATTACTTCTTTTTCTCCGGAATATCCGGTGCTGACTACCCACTGGCATGAGGAAGCGGAATTTACGCTGATTTCAAAGGGAAAAGGGATTTACCATATTGATTTGACCGAATATGAAACAGAGCCGGAAGATTTGATTTTCGTTCCGCCTCTGGCTCTCCACTCCGCCTCCTCTCCGGAAGGCTGCGGCCTTGTATCGGAAACGTATGTATTTCATATGAATTTTCTGGGCGGAAACTCCACGGACATCTGCTCCACCAGATACCTGCAGCCCCTGGCCCATCATGAAATGATTCTGCCGGCGGTCATCAAACCGGAACACCCGGCTTATCTTTCCCTGCGGAAAATTTTCGGACAGATCAGCAACCTGTACGACGGGGGAATCCCCGGATATGAGCTGGCTCTGAAAGCCCTGCTATTACAGATGATTTTCCTGCTGCTGCAATTTAAGGAACATGTGCCTTCTTCCGACAGCTCCAACGCTGTTCATTCCGAAAAGCTGAAAACCGTCCTGGATTATCTGGAGCTGCATTACATGGACGCCGTCTCCGTCTCCGACCTGGCCGGCCTGTGCTACTTCAGTGAATATCACTTTATGCGCTTTTTCAAAAAGCATATGAACATGACCTGTGTGGAATACCTGAACAACCTGCGGCTGGAAAAGGCTGTGGAACTTCTGGAAGACGAAAACGCTTCCATTCTGGACGTTTCACTGTCCGTGGGATTCCGCAACCTTTCCTATTTCCACCGGGCCTTTAAAAAGAAATACCATATGACGCCAGGAGAATTTCTCAAACTGAAAACCAAACCCCCGCCGCAGAGCTGATGGGGCATGGAAGGTCATACCGCCGCAAATTCCGCAGACCATCCACACTCCGCTGGCTGCGCTTTAAAGGAAGGTGAAAGCGTGGAAGAACATGCAGCTCCCACAGACCGTCCCCTTCACTGGCTTCTCCACAGGAAATCAGCTCTTTCCTGCAAAAGCAGGCGCATATTTTGCGGCAAGAAGTATGGCTTCCACCATGCTCACTTCTCCCGCTTTCCCCGTTCCCGCAATATCAAAGGCAGTTCCATGGTCCACAGAGGTGCGCAGGATGGGCATTCCGTTGGTGACGGAAATGGTCTTTTCAAAATCAAGGGTCTTCGTGGCAATGTGTCCCTGGTCGTGGTACAGCGACAGTACGCTGTTGTAGGTTCCCATGGCCGCCTGATGGAACACGGAATCCGCTCCGATGGGCCCGGCCACCGGATATCCTTCCGCCTTAAGCTCTTCCACTGCAGGAATAATTTCATGCACTTCCTCCCAGCCGAACAGGCCATGTTCTCCGCAGTGGGGATTTAAACCCGCAACTGCCATGGTTCCCCCTGTCACACCCAGCTTTTCCAGTGCTTTCAGGCAGCGTTTCACATAATTTTTGATTCTGTCTTTTGTAATCAAATCCAGCATTTCCCGCAGAGACACGTGTCTGGTCAGGAAAAACACCCGCATACCGTTGGTCTCAAACATGGTCAGCGGATCCTCCGTGTGGGTCAGGGCGCCGAAAATCTCCGTGTGGCCGATAAAAGGGACGCCTCCTGCCCGCAGAGATTCCTTGTTGATGGGCGTTGTGGCCACTGCATCCACCCTGCCGGAACTGGCAAGAAGAATGCTCTTTTCAATATATTCGTATGCGGCCTTCCCGCACATGCCGTTTACTTTTCCAAATACAGCCTGGCTTTCGTCCAGATTTTTCAAATCCAGAAAATTCAGCACACCCCGGCGGAACTCTCCTTCCTCCGGCTCCCGAATCAGGTGGAGCTTAAGATTTGTACCGGTAATCCGAACCGCCCGCTCCATAATGGACTTTTCTCCGATTACAATGCACTCCGCCGCCTCAGCTACTTTCGAAGAGGCGGCCGCCTTCGCCGCAATTTCCGGCCCGATTCCCGCGGCGTCTCCCATGGGCACTGCAATACGTGGTTTTTTCATATGTTTCACCCTTTCTGTTTTCATACTTCTACCATACCCATACTATACACATATCCGGCCGGAATCTGTCAAGTTCTTTTTTTGCTATTTTTAACCAGAAAACATAATATTTTCCATAATATTTTCTTTTTCTTTGCAAATAATAACACCATGATAAGCAACAACGTTTCGAGGCGGACGTCATTCCGAAGAATGAGCCATTTCGGAATGATGTTCTTATCAGAAAACAATAAGAAAAAATATTTGGAGGTGAATCGAAATGGCTAACAGCAATTCTGGTTCTAACACAAGTAAAATGGCAGTACCTCAGGCAAAAGAGGCTATGAACCGTTTTAAACAGGAGGTTGCTTCTGAAATCGGCGTACCTTTGAAAGAAGGTTACAACGGTGACTTAACTTCTGCTCAGGCTGGCTCTATCGGCGGAGAAATGGTTAAGAAAATGATTATGAAACAGGAACAGCAGATGTCCGGCGGACAGCAGTAATCTGCCCTTCTCCAGACATTACGACAACTGTTTTTGGATACAGGATTTCTCTTGTACCATAAGTAAAAGAAGAGGATGTTGCAGAAATTTTCTGCCACATCCTCTTTTGTATGCAGTTTATGCTTCCTTTTGGACATCCTCTGCTCCATTCACATGGAATTTCCCGATTTCCGCCCGCAGAGTTTCTGCACTTTGTCTTGTTCTGGTTACCTGCTCCAGCACCTCCGCAGATTCTTCCGCAATAACGGACGCCCGCTGGGCAATTTCTGTGGTGCCTTCCGCCCCTTCTTCTGCCGCTTTGGAAATATCGCTCATGGAATTTTTGATTCCTTCCATGTTGCCTGACAGTTCCTGTGCAATGGTGCTGAACTCGCTCATCAGTTCATCCACGGAAGCCCCGTCCTGGTCATACTGTTCTCCGATGGTAAGGAATCCTTCGTAATCCGCTGTTACATCTTTAACTACAAACTCCAGCAGCTTTCTGGCATTGGAAGAAAGGTTTTCCACAGCCTGGGTCACTTCCTGAGTTACTTCCTGTATCTGAATTACCGTCTGTCTGGACTGTTCCGCAAGGGTTCCGATTTCTCCCGCAACCACCGCAAAGCCTTTGCCTGCCTCGCCTGCTCTCGCCGCTTCAATAGAAGCATTCAGAGACAGAAGATTGGTCTGGGAAACCACGTTCATAATTACTCCGGACAGTTCGTAAATCTGGTCGATTACCTTTGCATTCTCCAGGGCTGACTCCAAATCCTGCTGGATTTCTTTTTTCAGCAGCACTGCCTTTTCCTGCGCTCCCTTAATCCGGATATTGGTTTTTTCTGCTCTGCCTTTGATTTCAGCAGCTCCCTGTGCTCCATCCTGGGAACGCCGGGCAATCTGCTGTACCGCCGCATGAATTTCTCCTGCCGATTCATCCGCCATTGTGGTGGTGGCTGCTGTTTCCTGCATACCTGCGGACAGTTCCTCCGTTGCAGCAGATACGCTTGCAATATCGTCGTTCAGTTTCGCTACGCATTCGTTGACCGAACCTGCCGCAAAACTGATATTTTCAGATTCCGTCTGCACCTGGCTGATAAGTTTCACCATGGATGTTTTCATATCTTCCATGCTTCTGGCCAGACCGCCGAAATCATCCCGCCGCTTCACAAATTTTTTCATATAATCTCTGGTGTAATCGCCTTCTGCCATACAGTTCAGCTGCCGGACCACTGCTCCGAGAGATTTCGTAATATCCACCACAATAAACAATGCGATTGCCATCAGCAGCAGAACCACTATTACTATGGCTGCAATGGATATCCCCCTTGTGGTTTCAAATATATTTTTTACGGATTCATTGTTTTGTACCGCCAGTTCTTCCAGTTCGTCCACATAGTTCCCGGTACCTACTACCCATTCCCAGGGCTCGAAGGCTTTACTGTATGCGCGCTTCGGATAATTTTCCGTACTGCCCTCTTTGGGATAATAGTATTCCGTAAATCCACCGTCTTCCTGCTGACCGTTTTTGATGATATCCTTTATCATCTGATAGCCCTGGCTGTCTTCTGCTTCCATACGGTTGGTTCCTTCCGTATCCTGTCCCAGCAGAACCACATTGTCTCCCTCGTATGTATCAATCCAGAAGTAACCACTCTCGCCGTAACGGAGTTCTCTCACCAGGTCTGCCGCCAGTTTTCTGGCCTCTTCTTCCGAGTATGCACCGTCCTGATATTCTGCATAGATTTTTTCCAGCAGAGTGATTACATTTTCCACCTGTCCCTTAATCTGTTCATCATAATCATCATAAAGAACCTCTTTCATGCCGGAAACTGACTGCCGGTAGGATTTTTCCATACCGCTCATATTCAGAATCCCCATGGCACACAGAGACAGTGCTGCCACCGCCGCCAATATAACCAGTTTCGTACGCACCTTCAGATTTGCAAACATGTTCTCCCATTCCTTTCTCATTCTGCGGGAAACTCCCGTTCTGCTGCGGAAAAATTTTCCGCCTGTCTCTCCCGCCTGATTTTCTCCTGCTCCTTGCGCTTCTTTATTTTATCACAAAGCGGGAGCAAAAAGCTGTATTTTTTTACATACACGACAAAATGTCAAACTCTCGTTCCTGTTGCAATTGTCCGGAAATCCGTCTATAATTATAGCATGAAAATTTTCTGAAAGAATATGAACGAGCACAACTGCGAAGCAATATTTTCCTTCTGTGCGAGTGCGCATCCTGCCCGGAGGGCTTTCTCTTATAGGAAATCCATATACTTTAGCACTTCACAGTAACACGGTATTTCCTATAAGGATTAGGGTATCAAAAGGTCCATTTTCATTGCAGAGCAAATTTTTTCAAGATTGTGCTACAATATCTTGAGGCGATGCGGCGCATCGTTGATAGATATTGTGGTGCAAGATTGAGGAAATTGTCCTGCAAAGGAAATTCAGACCTTTTGACACCCTAATCCTATAAGAGAAAAAAATGTACATTTCCCGTAATATAAAAATCAGAACAGAGGAGACATGAAATATGCCATTTACTGAAATATGTATTTATCAGGTCAAACCGCAAAAAACAGAAGAATTTGAAGCACTGATGCTGGAAGCGAAAAGCCTTTTGGAAAAACAGGAAGGACTGCTTCTGCTTCGGCTGGCCAAAAGAGGATATCACATAGACATGGAGCAAATCCGAGAGGGGCTTCCTCCCCTGGAAATCAAACGCATTGTAAAAAGTGTTAAGTACATGCTTTACTGGGAATTTGATACAAAAGAAAACTACGGAGCCGCGCAGAAAAACCTTTACAACAGTTACTGGAAGTCTGTTGAAAAATGCCTGTTCGTCCCCCACGACAAATATTTAGGAGAGTGTATATTTTAAATGGAAATTGAGCGCAAATATTTAATCAAATCGCTGCCGGCTCATCTGGAATCCTTCCCCTTTCATCAGATTGAACAGGGATACCTCTGTACGGAGCCGGTGGTGCGTATCCGCAGACAGGATGAAACATATTATCTTACTTATAAATCCAAAGGTCTGATGGTACGGGAGGAATACAACCTTCCTCTGACCAGAGAAGCCTGGCTTCATCTGAGGCCCAAGGCAGACGGAATTCTGATTGCCAAGAAACGATATCTGATTCCCCTGCCTCCCCGCTACACCATAGAGCTGGATATTTTTGAAGGAGAACTGGCCCCGCTGGTTCTGGCAGAGGTGGAATTTGAAACGGAAGAAGAAGCAAATTCTTTTGTTCCCCCGGAATGGTTCGGGGAAGATGTGACGTATTCTGAAAAATATCACAACAGTGTGCTGAGCAGAGGCAGCAACAGTTCAGAGAATCCTGGCTGACAGAGACTTGCATATCCGGTACATTTGCATGTCCATATCGGCAGCGGCAGTGCAGAAGCTAACGCTCTGCACTGCCGCTGCCGATATGCAGTTTTCTGTTATTCAGCTCATTCTTCTCATCCAGTAACAGGTTTTTTAAAAACAATTCCAGATATTCCCCGGTCTCGTGAATACCGTTTTTTAAATCATTATAATTGGCTCTGACCAGTGCATTGCGGAAATACCAGGCATGTTCTGCAAAAATATCATTCGTCACATCAAATCCAAGGGTTTTCAGATACTTTATAAAAAACACTGCTGTCGTCCTTGTATTTCCTTCCGCAAATACATGAATCTGCCATAATCTCGATACAAAAAAAGCAAGGTGATGAATGATTTCATCCATGGACAGACCTTTATAGGAAAATTCCTGCTCCTGGGAAAAATCGTATGCAAGAGTCGCCTGAAGTTCCGAAGCACTGCCATAAATCACAGACGCACCGCCGAGCACCCATTCCTTTTTTGTAATATTATAATCACGTATCCGGCCGGCATGGGAATAAATTCCCTGAAATAATTTTCTGTGAATGGCCAGGTACTGATTCGGATTGAATGAAAAGGCATTTTCTGCCAGAAGTTCCGCAATTCTTACCGAAACTTTGTCTGCTTCTTCTGTCCGGTCATTCGTATCATGTCCGGTACGTTCTTCATAATAACTGTCCAGGAGCTGCCGGGCCTGTGCCATGGTAATTTCTCCTTCGATATTTTTCACGGCAGTTTTCTGAAGATAATCGGATGTTTCCAGATGGTCTACCGCCTGTAAACCCATGGCTGTAAACCATGCATATCCTTTTTCTTTTTTTCCCGGCTCCTGCTGTCGGATGTATTCTCTGAAAGGATCCTGCGTCATGATGCCTGCCTCCTTATGGCTTCTGGTTTTCATTTACATTATACAGACTTATCAGATTTTTGCAATTCACTGTTTATACATTTTTAACCTGGGCGGCCGTTTGACGTGCCTGTTCCATACTGTCCGCACATTCTGCAAAACCCATTCCAAACAGGGTAATGGATTATCGGACAGGCAAATTCATGCCCTGCAAATTTTAACAAAAACAATGAAGCCATGAGTATAAAAGCTCCTCATGACTTTATCAGGCTCGAAATAATATGTATATTTTCTTAATCATATCAGGAAAATACTTTTTATTTTAACACAACAATGCCTTTTCTGACAAAACACCCCCCGGATGATTTTCACATTCCGATACGAACTTTCTGCCGGCAGTCTAAACACCCGGAGAACTCATAAAGGACACACCGCTTATGATAACAATAGCTGCAGGAATCAGAGAAACTACAGAGCATACAAGTCCGGCAATGGCCATCCCTCTCCCTTCTTTATTCCCTGACAGGCCAATACCTGCCAATATGATACCGATAATGGCACAGGGAATGGAAATAAAATAAAAACAGCAGGACATTACCAGTGCAACAATCCCCAGAACCATCGAGGCTACCCCAAATCCAACTCCTCCATTTGTCTGTCCTTCCATAGATGCTCTCCTTTCAAAAAACTCTGTTACAGTACCAGAGACGGTGCCGAATAAGTACGTGCGGCCAGTTCACTGTTCAGCATATACAGGCTGCGTGCGTCATCTCCGAACAGTTCCATTTTGGTAATCTGATCCATGGAATTCTTCTCTTCCTCTCCCTGCTCTTTGATAAACCAGTCCAGAAACTGTGTGGTACGGAAATCTTTTGCTTCCTGCGCCGCCTCATAAATGGTATTAATCAGTGACGTCACATACCTCTCATGTTCAAGTCCGGCTTTCAGCGGGTCCATAATTGTCTCGAATGTCTTATCCGGTCTGGCAATCGCCTCAAAGGTAACCTTTTCTCCGTTATTCTGTAAATACTGGTATATCAGCATTCCGTGATCCTGTTCTTCCCTGGCCTGAATCTCATACCAGTTTGCGAATCCGTCCAGCCCCTTCTGTGAATAGAAGTTGGCCATGTCAAGATACAGATAAGCAGAATAGAACTCCTTGTTAATCTGATCATTTAATAAAAAAGCAACTTTTTCGTTCATTGTCTTTCCTCCCTGTGAATGTACTGTCAGATAATTGCGAAACTATATAATTATCAAAATTTCATGTACAATTATTGAATTACGCAATTACCTGGATATATTATAATCTTTCTGTTCTTCCATATCAAGTGAAAAGTAAAACGGTTTCCTCCCGGACAATGAAATGTTCAGCGGAAAAATCAGGTATCATCAGCCTGAGCATCTCCGGTTAACGCCATAATCGTCTCTGTCACTTCCTCCAGTGCCCGCTTAATCTCTATGCTGGTGCGGCCCATACCCTGCGCAAGTTTCTGAACTTCATCTGCGACTACAGAAAAACCTTTTCCTGTTTCTCCCGCCCTGGCCGCTTCTATGCTGGCATTCAGCGCAAGTATTTTCTGACGCTTACTGAAACCCTCAATCTGCTTTGTATTATCATTGGCAACTACAATCTGCTTTGCCGCTTTACTGATTCCTTCCCTCATTTCCAGAACAAGTTTCTGATTCTGCATGGTTGCATAGCTCGCTCTGACAAACATATTGATGACATCCCCCAGTAACTGTGCGGAAGCCTCAATTTCTTTTTCTGTCTTAACATTTACCTCGCGAAGGGCCCTGATATACTCATCCTCATCAATACCCAAATCCCTGGCTGTCTGCCTGAACTTTTCCTCATCCGGATTTTCCGGCAATACCTGCCCGCCAATCACGCTCCCCAGCACGGTTCCATCTTCTAATGTAATGGGTATCCCGAAATCAACCAGCCCTGCATGGCAGGGATATACTCCCTTCCCCTCTCTGTCATTTTTCTCACACCTTTTTCGTCCTTCGTCGCTGCCTCTGGTCAGCTTAATGCAAAAATCCGTAAAATTATAACAGTCGCTGATATACTCACCATCATCTCCTACTGCCACCGTTGCAAGACCGGTACTGCTCGCCCAGTTATTCATGATTTCTTCGAACTTTTCCATATCACAAAAATCCTGTAATTTCATAATAGCCTCCTTTTCCAGCATACTCCATACCATTACAATATTTGAAAACAGGCAATCAACCGCCGATACTGGAAATCTTTCGTTCTGGTAAATCACCATATGCCGGAGGACTGATCTTATAACTACCATTCTAGAACAATATAAAGATAAAATCAATGTCACTTTACATTTTTTTGACAAAATAACCGGAAAAAGTATTAAATCAGACAGATTACAATCGGTTTTCATACGCCATTTTGGCGTATCCCCTGGTCGATGATTTTAAATATTCTTCACCTTCGCAATATCAATCAAATCCAGTTCTTCGCTGGCACAGGCATGTTCCAGACTTTCCGCCAGGGCATTGGCTGTGTCCATGGCGGTGATACAGTACACACCTGTCTCAATGGCATTCCGGCGGATTAAAAATCCGTCCCGGCTCTTATCCCGTCCCTGGGTTGGAGTATCAATGACAAGGTCTATTTTATGGCCCAGAATCAAATCCATTACATTGGGAGACTCCTGGGAAATCTTATTGATACGTCTTGCGCTGACTCCATGATTCTGCAGGTATTTCGCAGTGCTTCTGGTGGCGTAAATCTTATAGCCCAGCGCTTCAAACCGTTTCGCCACCTCCACGGATTCCGGCTTGTCCGCATCTTTTACCGTCATAATCATCTGTTTGTATTTCGGAAGCTGTACGCCCGCTCCCAGAAATGCCTTGTACAATGCCTCGTCAAAGGTTCTGGCAATTCCAAGGCATTCTCCGGTGGATTTCATTTCCGGCCCAAGGCTGATTTCCGCTCCACGGAGCTTCTCAAAGGAAAATACCGGCATTTTGATGGCCACATACTCTGCTTCCGGCGCAAGTCCCGTGGGATAGCCCATACCCTTTAAAGTATTGCCGATAATAACCCTTGTGGCCAGATCCACAATGGGAATTCCCGTTACTTTGCTGATATAGGGAACAGTCCGGGAAGAACGGGGATTTACCTCAATCACGTACACATCCTCATCCATGGCAATAAACTGGATATTGATTAAGCCCACCACATGAAGTGCCCTGGCCAGTCTCCTGGTGTATTCCACGATTTTCTCCTTTACCTCCTGGCTGATGGTGGGGGCAGGATAAACGGAAATGCTGTCGCCGGAATGTACGCCTGTCCGCTCAATATGCTCCATAATGCCGGGAATCAGAATATCCGTGCCATCGCAGACCGCGTCCACCTCAATCTCTTTTCCCTGTAAATACTTGTCCACCAGAATAGGATGGTCCTGGGCAATCCGGTTGATGATTTCCATAAATTCTTCGATTTCCTCATCAGTATACGCAATCTGCATCCCCTGGCCGCCCAGCACATAGGAAGGACGTACCAGAACGGGATAGCCCAGGCGGTTGGCCACTTCCCTGGCCTCCTCAGCAGTAAATACCGTGCCGCCTGCCGCCCGCGGGATTTCCGTCTCCTCCAGAATTTTATCGAATAATTCCCGATCTTCGGCTGCATCCACATCTTCTGCCCTGGTGCCGAAAATTGGAACGCCCATCTTCATCAGGCTTTCCGTCAGTTTGATGGCCGTCTGGCCGCCGAACTGCACCACAGCCCCATCGGGTTTTTCCAGACGGACAATACTTTCCACATCCTCCGGAGTCAGGGGCTCAAAATACAGTTTATCCGCAATGTCAAAGTCTGTGGACACCGTTTCCGGATTATTATTTATAATAATGGTCTCATAGCCCTCTTTTGCAAAAGCCCAGGTACAGTGCACGGAGCAGTAATCAAACTCAATCCCCTGGCCGATACGGATTGGCCCGGAACCCAGCACCAGCACCTTTTTGCGCTTTTCGGAACCGGACGCTCCGGTTTTCCCGCCGGAACTTCCCTGCTCTCTGTCGGGAAAGGCTTCATTCTCACTGCCGAAGCAGGAATAGTAATAAGGAGTCTCCGCTGCAAATTCCGCCGCACAGGTATCCACCATTTTAAAAGCTGCGGTAATTCCATGTTCATAGCGCAGATTACGGATTTCCTGTTCCTGTTTTCCGGTAAGGGCGGCAATGACAGAATCCGGAAATTCCAGCCGCTTTGCCTCTTTCAGAAGCTCCGGCGTCAGTGTTTCCTGTTTCAGTTGTTCTTCCATTTCTACCAGAATGGAAATTTTATCAATAAACCAGAGGTCTATTCTGGTAATCTCGTGAATTTTTTCATAGGAAATCCCCTGGCGCAGCGCCTCGGCAATCACCCAGATTCTCCGGTCGTCCACCTTTTTCAGGCGCTCCCTTAACTCCTCTCTGGAAAGGCCGCTGAAATCATAGCTCATCATGCTGTCCACATGCTGTTCCAGGGAACGGATGGCTTTCATCAGCGCCCCCTCGAAACTGGTGCAGATACTCATCACCTCTCCCGTAGCCTTCATCTGAGTAGTCAGACTCCGCTTTGCGGTAATAAATTTGTCAAAGGGCAGTCTTGGGATTTTTACCACGCAGTAATCCAGCATGGGTTCAAAGCTGGCGTATGTTTTACCGGTAATGGCATTTCTGATTTCATCCAGGGTATATCCCAGGGCAATTTTTGCCGCCACCTTCGCAATGGGATACCCCGTAGCCTTGCTCGCCAGCGCAGAGGAACGGCTCACACGGGGATTTACCTCAATCACACAGTATTCAAAGCTGGCGGGATGAAGTGCATACTGAACGTTACAGCCTCCGGTAATATTCAGCTCGGAAATAATATTCAGTGCGGAGGTGCGCAGCATCTGGTATTCCTTATCCCCCAGTGTCTGAGACGGAGCCACCACGATACTGTCTCCGGTATGAACGCCCACCGGGTCAATGTTCTCCATGTTGCAGACGGTAATACAGTTGCCGGCCCCGTCACGCATCACCTCA
Source organism: Lachnospiraceae bacterium JLR.KK002 (assembly GCA_036941025.1). NCBI lineage: Bacteria > Bacillati > Bacillota > Clostridia > Lachnospirales > Lachnospiraceae > Lachnospiraceae bacterium JLR.KK002. The sequence continues at coordinate 242,609 of JAYMNP010000001.1, read as the reverse complement.
TATTCAATTTCCTTCCAGCCTGCAATACAGCGTTCCACCAGCACTTCCCCTACCCGGCTGAGCCTCAGGCCGTTGGCAAGAATTTCCATTAATTCTGTTTCATTACGGGCAATTCCGCCTCCGCTTCCCCCCAGGGTATAAGCCGGACGCAGCACCACCGGGTAACCGATGGTATTGGTAAATGCAATTCCGTCTTCTATATTATTAACTACCATGGAAGGGGCGCAGGGTTCTCCTATTTTCTCCATGGTGTCTTTAAAGGCCTGCCGGTCTTCCGCTTTAAAAATTGTCTCCGCTGTGGTTCCTATCAGCTTTACTCCATGTTTTTCCAGAAACCCGGACTCTGCCAGTTCCATGCCCAGATTCAGCCCTGCCTGTCCTCCCAGGGTGGGAAGCACGCTGTCCGGCTGTTCTTTCAGAATAATCTGTTCCAGCACCTTTGCAGTCAGAGGTTCAATGTACACCTGATCTGCAATTTCCTTATCTGTCATAATGGTGGCCGGATTGGAATTGACCAGAACCACCTCCACCCCCTCTTCTTTCAGAGAGCGGCACGCCTGAGTTCCTGCGTAATCAAATTCTGCGGCCTGCCCGATGACAATAGGGCCGGAACCAATCACTAATACTTTTTTAATTTCAGAATTTTTTGGCATTACCGGTCCCCTCCCATCATACTGATAAAACGGTCAAATAAGTAACTGCTGTCCTGAGGCCCCGGACAGGCTTCCGGGTGAAACTGAACGGTAAACACAGGCTTCCGGATATATCTTAACCCTTCGTTTGTTCCGTCGTTTACATTGATAAAAGACGGAACCGCCACAGAATCGTCCAGGTGTTCCGTATCCACCACATACCCATGGTTCTGGGAGGAAATATATACCCGCCCTGTTTCCAGATCTTTCACCGGATGATTGCCGCCCCGGTGGCCGTATTTCATTTTATGGGTATCAGCCCCGGCGGCCAGAGCCATAAGCTGATGGCCCAGGCAGATGGCAAACACCGGAATACCCGATTCGTATAATTTCCGGATTTCTTCTATTATATCGTCGCATTCCTTTGGGTCTCCCGGCCCGTTGCTTAACATAATTCCGTCCGGATGGGAAGAAAGAATTTCTTCCCCTGAGGTATGGGCCGGATAAACCGTGACGCTGCAGCCTCTGTTCTGCAGAGATTTTGCAATATTTTTCTTGGCCCCCAAATCCAGAAGGGCTACTCTTTTCCCTTTTCCTTTTAACGTGGAAATCTCTTTGCATGTCACTTTATCCACCACGTTTCCGGTCCGGTACGCTTTCAGCCTGGGAATAATATCTTCCATCCGATAATTTTCATCGGTGGTAATCATCCCGTTCATGGTTCCCTTTTCCCGGAGGATTTTCGTCAGGGCCCTGGTATCAATTCCTGCAATTCCCGGAATATCATGTTCAGCCAGAAAATCCTGCACCGTGCCCTGACTGCGGAAATTACCGGGCATCCGGGACAGTTCCCGGACAATATACCCTTCCGCCCAGGGACGTTCCGATTCCATATCCGGCGTAATCCCATAATTGCCAATCAGGGGATATGTCATGGCAACTGCCTGTCCGGCATAGGAGGGGTCTGTCAGAACTTCCAGATATCCCGTCATGGAAGTGTTAAAGACAATTTCACTGATTACTTCTCCGGCAGAGCCAATGCTGATGCCTTCAAACACCGTTTCATCCTCCAGTATTAGAAATGCTTTCATTTATTTACCGCCCTTTCTGTCTGATTTTTTGCAAAAAAAAAAGAGTTCATTGCACCATTGCAGTCTTTTTCCTGTTCTTTTACCCATTATTTATTTATGCCTGAATTGTAAAGATTTTAACACACTGCAGACCATTTTTCAAGATTTTTATTATAACAGTCAAAATCACAGGTGCAAAGCCTTTATCTGATTTTCCGTATTGACACATTACTTATAACATGTTAATATTAATTCACCAAAATTTTGGCAATTTGTACATATGTCGGAGTATATCTCATTCCTTATTTGTACTATTTGCAGTGATTTTTTCAGTATATATGTAATTTCATTGTTATTTTGCATATATATTCCGGATTTTCCGTATTGCCCTGCCAGAAGGCGGACGCACCGCCGGATTACCGGCTGCTTCAGGACAACAGACGAATCCCTGTATTCTGACCATTACATTGCCTTTCATAAAAGGAGGAAAACTATGAAAAAGAAAAATCTGGCAAAAGTTCTCGCCCTCTCTCTGAGTATGGCAGCAGCATTATCCCTGGCGGCATGTGGCAGCACCCCCACATCCAACAATGATACTAAAAAAGATGAAACGGAGACCACACAGGAGAACAGCGGCGAAGAAACAAAGAAAGACAGCAGCGGCAAAACAGAAATCAGCGTGATTGCAGCTCAGTACGGTCAGAACACAGCAGACTGGTGGAAAACCTTTGAAACTGATTTCGAAAAAGACAACGAAGGCATTGACCTGAACGTGGAAGTTATTTCCTGGAATGATATTTCCACCACAGTCAACACCCGTGTTGCCAACAATCAGGCTCCTGATATTCTGAACATTGACGTATTTGCAGATTACCAGGCGGACGACCTGCTTCTTCCTGCAAAAGATTATGTATCAGATGAAACCTACAACAAAATGTATGAAGCGTTCCTGGAGCAGTCAAATGTTGACGGAACCATCTGGGCTATTCCGGACCTTGCTTCTGCACGTGCCATGTACTACAACAAAGATATCCTGGAAGGCGCCGGCGTGGAAGCTCCTCCCACCACGTGGGATGAACTGACAGAAGCCTGCAAGAAGATTAAAGAAAAATATCCGGATGTTTACCCATGGGGTATTGATATGACAACTGACGAAGGTCAGGCAGCATTCGCATACTATATCTGGAACAACGGCGGAGACTTCACAGACGCTGACGGAAACTGGACACTGAACAGCGCAGAAAATGTGGAAGCTATCGAATACGCTGTGGGACTTATCAATGATGGTTATACCAACACAGATCCTGCCAATGAAACACGTTATGACCTGCAGGATATGTTCGGAACCGGTAAAGTTGCCATGATGATCGCACCTAACAGTCTTCCCACCTATGTAAAAGACGGCGGCAATGAAGTAAACTACGGCATGGCTCCTATCCCCAACAACAACGGCACTTCCGTATCTGCCGGTGTTATGGACCGTTTCATGTGCTTTGACAATGAATACACAGACGAAGAAATGGAAGCAATCAAAACTTTCTTTGACTATTTCTTTGAAGACGAACGTTACTCTGCATGGGTTGAAATGGAAGGTTTCCTGCCTGCTACCAAGACCGGCGGCGAAGCTCTTGCAGCAAAAGACGAATCCATGGCTGAATGGATTGACATCGTAGGAAGCTGTAAATTCTATCCTACCGCAAAAACTGAGTGGGCAGACGTAAAACAGGGTGTTATCAGTGCAGAACAGAATGCACTGTTAGGCGGAAATGTTCAGGAACTGCTTGATAGCTTACAGGCAGAAATTGCTCCGTAACATTTTGTATCACCTGCATCCCAGGATGTGAACACGCAAGCCCTGATTAAGGCGAAATATGAGGCCGGGCTGTTACAGGCCCGGTCTCATTTTATAAGAATGATGAGGTGAACCTGTGAAAAAAATAATTCGAAAAATAGAACCTTATATCTGGATTTTACCCAGTGTGCTGCTTATGCTTGTCTTTATTCTGGTTCCCATCGTATTTGTATTCCGGATGGCATTAAGTAAAGTCAGCAGGGCCGGGTTGATTAAAGGCTTCACCGGATTAGCCAATTTTACAAAAATCCTGTCAACTCCTACTTTTTCCATGGTTTTAAAAAATACCCTGGTATGGACAGTGGCAGTGGTGGGCCTTTCCACTCTGCTTGGATTTATTCTGGCTCTCCTGTTAAACAATGCCTTTAAGGGCCGCAAAGTTGCCAGAGCCATCGTGGTATTCCCCTGGGCCACCACACTGGTGGTACAGGCAAGTATCTGGAAATTTATCATTGACACGGACTATGGTACGCTGAATACACTGCTGATAAAGCTGGGAATTATCGACCACGCAGTAAACTGGACTCCTTCTGCCGGCGCCTGGTTCGCCTGGGAAATTGCCTGCGGTATTTTCGTAACCATACCTTTTGTTACCTTTACGGTTCTGTCCGGCCTGCAGTCCATCGACGGCAGCTACTACGAAGCCGCAACTGTTGACGGCGCCAGCTACTGGCAGAAACTGTTCAAAATCACAATTCCGCTGGTAAGTTCTTCTCTGACCGTCAGCACGGTATTAAATATCATTTATGTATTTAATTCATTTCCAATTATCTGGAATATGACAAAAGGAGATCCCGGCAACCGCACGGACACTCTGGTTACCTACCTGTACAAACTGGCCTTTTACAATGGCAAGCAGGGAGAAGCGGCAGCCGTATCCGTCATCGGATTTCTGATCCTGTTAGTATGTGCGACCGCCTACATGGTGGTAACTTTAAGGAAGGGAGATGAATAATATGAATGAAAACGTAAAGAAGCCGGTAAACGGCAAAAAAATTGCATTGAAGATTCTCCTTTACCTGGTTGTATTCATTATATGTGTGCTGATTCTTTATCCGTATTTTGCCATGCTGTGCACAGCATTAAAGGACCGCTCCGAGATATTCTCGGCACAGGGCACAATTTTACCAAAGAAAGTCCTCTGGTCTAACTTTACGGATATCTGGGACAGAGCTCCCATGGCAAAATACATGCTGAATTCCATTCTGATTGCCGGAGGCTCCACGATTATCGCACTGCTCTGCGGAATTCCTGCGGCTTATGCATTATCCCGCATGAAGTTCAAAGGCGATATCATATTCCTGGGTTTTGTAATTGTTTCCCAGATGTTCGCACCGGTGGTTCTTCTGATTGGTATTTACAAAGTCATGATGACTCTGAACCTGACAAACAGCATTCTCGGATTAATCTTTATCAATGCTGCTTTTAACCAGGCCTTTACCATCTGGCTGCTGCGGGGCACGTTTATGAGTATTTCCTCTGAAATGGAGCAGGCAGCTAAAATCGACGGCTGCAACCGTCTGGAGGCTATGATAAAAATTCTGCTTCCGGTAGCGGCGCCCGGTATTGTAACCACTCTGATTTTCGTGTTTATCAATGCATGGAATGAATATACCGTTGCCCTGACACTGATTTCAGAAGATTTGAACAAACCTCTGACTGTTGGTATCAATATCTTTAACGGTTACAACATGATTGAATGGCAGTATCTGTTCTCCGCTTCTCTGTTTGCAATCGCTCCGGTGGTTATTCTCTTTGCAATTATTGAAAAGAATCTGGTCAGCGGTCTTGCATCCGGCGGTGTAAAAGGCTAAACCCTGATATAAAAACAACTGTGGCAGAGTATGGAACACCATACCCTGCCATATTTTTCAGGTAATTGCGAAACTCAATAATTATACCAATTTCATGTGCAATTCAAAAAATATTTCATAGAAAGTGCAGAAATTATACATGAAATTTTGACAATTTAATAGTTTCGCAATTGCCTGTGCCATATTTTTATCGGAAAGGAGAATAAAATGAGTAAATCACAAAGTACGTCTCGTTCTGCTTCGGCAGAAAGAAAACATTTCCCGGCAAAACTTATTTCCTTCTTATTAATTTTCACAGTTTCTCTGTTTCAGATGTCCGGCATCGTTCAGGCGGCATCCACCCGTCCCGCGGACAAAAACAAAGCCGGGAACGGCAACATCCTTGTGGGTGTTTCAGGCACCTTTGAACAGAAAGACAAATCTGCAATCCTGAGCAGAGTCAACGCCATCCGCAAAGAAGCCTGCGAAAAAGGCTATCCCAATCCTGCCAATGGACGCAAACTCACCATGGCAGATTATGTACCCATGAAATGGTCTTCGGATCTGGAATGGATTGCACAGCTCAGAGCTGCGGAAAGTACCGTAAATGAAAGCCATACCCGCCCAAATGGGCTGAGCTGTTTCAGTATCCGCCGAAATAACCAGCAAAGCCGGGCTGAGAATCTGGCATGGAATTATTCCGGACTGATGCAGGGAATGGAACAGTGGTACGGAGAAAAAAATGACTGGGTAAAACAGAATTCTCATGCTGTCACCGGACATTATACCAGCTTAATCAATCCAAAGTATCAATACATTGGCCTTGGTTCCTTTGTCCGCAGTTCCGGCGGCTGGCATGGCATCGCCGGTGAATTCAGCAGCAGCAACACAGGGTCTGAAAAACAATCTAAAGTAAAAGGAAGCTATATGCAAACCCTGGAAGTTGGCAAAGCAAACATAACACAGATGTCTTTAAAGGCGCCTTCCACAATAAAGGTGAAAAAAACAAAAACCTTAACGGTATCCTGCAAGGTTGTATACCCTGGCATTATGGGCGGGAACAACAGCACGAATGCAAACATTTTAAAAGGCATCACCTGGCGTTCCTCAAAGCCTTCCGTACTGACCATCAGTTCAAAAGGCAAAATCACCGCAAAGAAAGCCGGAAAAGCTACAATCACAGCAAAAATCAAGGGTAAAAAAACGTTGAAAAAGACTGTCACTGTCACAAAATAAATCAACACGGCTGCTTCAGCGAGCGTTTCACATATGCAGATATGATAAGAACTTTTTATTCTACAGGAAGATACTTTCACATGTCAGCATAACAAGGTCTTTCCTGTAGAACAAAAAGGAGGGCAGAAATTTTACGCTTTTTTGTTAAATACGGAAAACTCCTCATAATCTGCCATATTGAAAAATTTCTCAATATCATTGTGGGGAAACAGCATTTCCATGTAAAGGCTTCCCAACAGTTCTTTCACCTGTTCCGAATCCACCTGTTCAACGGGAAGTTCTTTCAACTCCATCTGTTTCAGATTGGCCAGAACCGCTTCTATCTGCTGTTTGTCCGGCGGCGCCTTTTCAAAAACCGGCACAGGTTCCGGAACCTGCTTTTCTTCCCCCGGCTCCTGCTCCGGTTGCAGAATTTCCCTGGTTTCCGGCATCCGGTACACAAGATTCCTGCATGTCTTTTCGAAACACTCCGGGTCATACTTTGCAAGATATTTCAAATCTTCCACCGTCAGGGTATGTTTGTTATGTATTTTAATGTAAATATTCACAAGACGCGTATCTTTTTCCATGGCAGCCTCCCTTCTTGTTCCTGATATTCCTGGTTATCTGGCTACAGGCAATGATATTAATGTACTATTGCCATTCACTTCTTACTCTGCTTTTTATACTTTTCATTGCAGGCATAATCATATAACAACCTTGTAACACCAGATAAAACGCCCATTGTTCCCTTTTCCCATTTTTGAAATTCTTCTGCTGAGACACCTGCTCGAAAATTCCCATGAGCAATAGAATTTCTACGATTTACAAGTGCATCAATATCTGTTTCATATTCCTGAAACAAATCCACCGGAAGTCCCAGCTTATATAAATTTTTTTGCAATACCACATACCATAAATTTGATTCCGTATTAATAATACTGTCATCTAGCTCCAGATTTTCTTCCATGAATTCTTCATATTGAGACATAAAATCCACACGTCTGAAAAATCTGTGCAGACTTGAATCATCTGGCAGTTCTCTCCGAAAAATCTCGCATTTTCTGTCCAGATTATCATATGCATTAAATTCTTTATTCATGGAAGCAGCCTTTAAACCGGTTTTTACCGTCTCCCTTGCCAACGATAATGAATTAATATATTGTACATACGTCTGTAAACTTAATTTTATGTATCCTTCCAGATGAGAATATAAAATTAATACCAGAGACTTACGATACCTGTTTTTATCATGTTCTGTAATGTAATCACCACTTTACAACTATTATAAATAGCGCTCCTTTTGCTGAACAAGGTATTTTAAGGCTCTCATAAGGGCAGATGATTTTATTATACTTTCGCTCTTTTTCACGAAAGTGGCAAAAAATACCTCCTGCCTGATCCGCTCGCTGAGCACAAACCTGAAATCCTGTGCGCTTTCCCTACGGTACTTTGAAAATGCTTCATCCTGATATGGCAGCAGTTTCATCGCACAATAAGCTATGTTGATCAGATTAACCAGCATTTCAATCCCTTTCCGGCTGCGCACCATATAGCTGCATAGTGACCAGAAGGTTTTCTGTTCGTAATAGCTGACTTCTATCTTCCATCTGAATGAGTACAGGAACAAGGGGATGTAATCCATCCATGCACTCCCCGTCTGGTTCAGGGGGGTCTTTTCCTGCCATGCACAAAAAATCTGCAGCTGTGTGGGGAAAACCGTACTGAAGAACAGGCGCCTGGAACCGCCTTCCTTCTCTGTGGCTGTCACATAGGCAAAAACTTCCCTTGTGCCGAAAATATTTGTAAGGACACGGCGCATCCCAATATAATAACCGCCTATTTTTTCATCCGAAAGTGTAAAATCTTTTTCCGCCGAAAGACGTTTCCCATGTTTTGCAGGCCTGCCCCTTTTTCCGGTCGGCTGCGGGGCAAGGTCATAAAGGACAGAGTCATACCTTGCATTTCCGATTAGGCCAAGGTTTGGGTATTCATCCACGACAGAAACCAGATCCCCTTTTGTATACCAGCTGTCGCATAGGATAATGACATTCGCCTTTTCCTGTAATTCAGGCATGGCCTGGCGTACCATGGAAGCAGCCAGCTTTAATTTTGACTCTTCTTTCTGCCACATACGGTAGGAAAGCGGAAACGCCTGGTAAACAATCTTGCCTTTATCCCACATTGGCACACAGAGCATGACACTTACAAAGCAGTGCCCATTCAGGTAGCCGCTGCCGTTGTGCGCGGAATGGTCAAAGAGTTTTGAGACATCCTCAAATTTCTTTCCATATTTGGGAACAATGGTATCATCCATGCATAAAAAAACGGGCTGCGTCTCTAAGGATTTCGGGATTAGTTTCAATGCCATAGATGCTGTTGCATTCATAAACCTGGAATAATCCACTTTGGCATAGGAGCAGGCATAGTAAAAGGCATTCAGGGATTTATCTGTTAGCTTTGACAGGAAATGTCTGTAAAGGAAACGGATGGAATCCGCTGACTCCAGTGTCAGTATGGACAGCAGGAGCAGGACCAATGTCTCGGCTGTAGGAATGGAACAAGCCTCAAAATAAATGTAAAAATAATGATAAAGTCTACCAATTATAGTTTTTTCGTTGTATAATAAGTCTGTCGTACAGGATCACTTTCTTTCGTATTTTTTTGTTTGCAAACTTATTATACATCAGAAAGTCCTGTATGACATTTTTTTTATGGAAAAGTTGTAAAGTGGTGTAATGTAATTTAACTGATTTTTAAAAAATGCAATTTCTTCCTGTCTCCATTTTAACTCATTTTCTAAATTTGCTCTGAATTCATCAGCTGTCAAGTATCTCCTGCACTCCTTCCGTAAATATCTTTATCCTTGTTTTTACACCATTCACACTTCCTGTATTATAAAATTTTAATTCCTCTCCAAATTTAATCTCGTTCAGTTTATCAACTAATTTTGACAAATCTTCACATGCTGATAATGAATCAATCATTTTTGCAACGGAGACAAACATTCCGTCAAAATAATATAATACAAATTCTTTTTTGTATATTTCATTTTTCGTCTTTCCGGAAAAAGCATCTTTCCCAAATTTTTCAGCGAAAAATCTGGAAGTTTTACAGAATATATCCCATTCCTTATCACAGTTAAATTCCCGTTCACCAGTAGTAATGTCCTCCAGATAGTTTGTAAGATACTCTGTTACGGGATATTTATAACTGTCCAAATCATTTTTCATGGCAAGATAACGCAATACCAGTTCCTGCCTGTATTGCAATCGTTCCCTCTCATTTCCAATGCGAGATACAATTGTTCGAAAATCTTTATTTTCACTGCATTTTTCCAGAAAATCTATTCCTTTAGAGCCAAGTAATCTTACAGTACAATTCCTGATTTCCTGTGCAGACAGCAATTCTCCTCCTGTATTCAACCGTTTGAACATATGATATTTAAGAGAAGGTTCACTTTCCTTCCGGATTACTTCCATTCTCACAAAACTTCTCTTGATTTTTATCTGCAAGGCTTTGGGCATAAGCTCAAACGATAAATTATTTAACTCAGGCACTATATCGCACCCGCACAGAATCAGGGGCTCCTGTTCATCATTTTCCAGTTTTTCTCCTCTGAAACGCAAATAACTGGATATCCTCTGCAAACCATCTATCAGCTCATACTCTCCGTCTTTTATTTCAATTACAAATATTGGCGGAACCGGCATCTCCAAAATTAATGATTCAATAAACCGGGATTGTTTTTCCGGTTCCCAGCGAAACATACGCTGATAATCCGGAGATATAATCAGTTCTTTATTCTGATACATATCATACAATTCATTAAAAGACACATCCAGACTTCTGGTTCTGATATTAACAATCTGGCTGTCCACATTTTCTATCAAATTCTCTATAGCCATACCATTTATCCTTTCTTAAAATTATTTTATACATACCTCCATACTTTTTACACATTCGATATCAGAATATTTACTTTTCTTTTTATTATACACGAAAAGAACCGGCAGCACAACTTTCCCATACCTGACATTTTGCTCTGAAATCCTGTACTATTTTTTCGGAATAAACTTTTCCTTTTGGGTTTATTTATGATATAATGGAAAAAAATTATTTAAGGAGAGATTCTTATGGGCGTAACAGATATTACCAAATTAGACGACATGCAGTTAAGCGTACTGACTGAAATCGGAAACATCGGTTCCGGCAATGCCGCAACGGCTCTGGCAACTTTACTGAACACCTTTGTAGATATAGAAATTCCCAATATCCATCTGCTCAATTTTGAAGACGTTTCCCAGTATCTGGGCGGCCCGGACAATTATGCACTGGGACTGACCGTTATGCTGGACGGAGATATTCAGGGAATGATGCTGCAAATCATCCAGAAAGAATTTGCCGCAAAACTGATTAATACATTTTATGAAAAAGAGATTTCCTCACTGGATGATATCAGTGAAATGGACTTATCCGTTGTGCGGGAAATGGGCAATATTACCACTGCCGCATATGTAAATTCCATTGCCAAAATGACAAATATTTTTATCAATATCACTCCCCCTCAGGACCATATTGATACCGTGGGCAACATTCTGGCGATTCCCTCCCACAATTTCACCTCCCTTGGCAAAAAGGTGCTGTTCATTGACGAGAGCTTCTGTATCTCCGGCACACAGATTAAGGGAAGTATGATTCTGATTCTGGAGTATGCTTCCATGAACGTTCTGTTCCAGAAGCTGGGGCTTCCTGTCTGATACAGCAAAATATCCATACCATACAGAAGGCTGCCATGCCTGTAATCAAATATCCATACAAGCATGGCTATTTGCCTCATTGCTCGCGGGAATAAAAATTCACGGGTACGGCAGCTTTCTGGCTGACAGTTTGACGCGGGGCGCTTTGCAGAGCGCTTTTATCCGGAAATGCCTGTCACGTCTTCTGAGCGCCAGCACCTTTCCTGCCTCCAGACTTCTTCTTCTGCTGATGAGCCGCAATCCGGATATAAAGTTCTTCCGGCAGAAATCTTCCCAGGGTCATGGCCAGACGCACGGAGCATTTCGGAACAATTACCGTTTTTCTCCGTTTCATCTGTTCATAACCGCAGCGGGCACAGTAAGCGGCGCTGATTCCCTTTAAGGCAAATTCCACGTTTGCCACCTGATTGAATTCCGTATCAACCGGTCCCGGACAGAGACATCCAATGTAAACCAGACTTTTTTCGCTGCGCAGTTCCTCTGATGCCGCTCTTGTCAGACTTGTCACATAGGATTTGGACGCATAGTAGGCGGCCATATAAGGTCCTGCCGGCATCAGACCTGCACAGGAAGCAACATTTAAAATATAACCTCTGTTCTGTTTCATCATTTTTCTCAGGGCCAGCTTGGTCAGAATGTGAAGGGCTCTTACATTCACATCCAGCATATCCAACTCTTTCTGCAGACTGCCGGCTGCAAAGGCGCCGAAATTTCCAAATCCCGCATTATTAATCCAGATTTCCACCGGCCTGTCCTCCACTGTCTGAAACAGGCGATAACAGTCTTCTGTTTTTCTCAGGTCAACTGTGACAATCTCACATTCTGTCTTTAAATGCTTTTTCATCTTCTCCAGTCGTTCCTGCCTCCGGGCCGCCAGTATCAGGCTGTATCCTTCTCCCGCCAGAATCCTGGCGAATTCTGCTCCGATTCCGGAGCTTGCCCCTGTAATCACTGCATATTTTTTCATTTATGATAAATTCCTTTCTTTGTTCCGATGAACCGTGCCGGCAGCCCCTGACAGTCTGAGCCGGATGCGGCAGCACATGTTCATATTCCTGTCTGCGCAATATACTGCTGCCAGTATTTTCGTTCCTGATAAGCCTTATCCCATGAAAACCGGACGTTCATTCGTTCTGCCCTCTCAACGGTTCTTCTTAAAATTCCCCTCTGATTCGTCCAGAATAATCTGCTGCTGGAAAAAGCACAGATTCTGTCCACGGGATATATACATTTCAGGTACGCGGGGGTACTGTAACAGGTGGCCGAAGATTCAAACAGCAGATATGTGGTCTCTCCGTCACATACCAGTTCTTCCGCCATGGGCGGAAAACTGCAGGTATTGTAACAGCAGTAAAGATTCTTTCCGGTAAAGCAGTCTTTCACCACCTGATAAAAATAAATATTGGAATGAAAATATCTGCCTCTGGAGGTTGAAACTGCCATGCAGGTTACCCCGCCCTGCTCCGTAAAGGTAACTCCGTTGGCAAAGCCCGGAATTACGATTTCTTCCTGCTTTTTCAGCGTGAAACGTTCTCCCTCTTCTGTCATCTGCTTCTCCACAGTATAACTTCTCAGCATTCCCATGCCGCTGACCCGGTTTCCGTAAGTTCCCACCCACAGCCTGTTGTCGTGCCAGGTTACAAAAGAAGCCACCGCACCGCAGGAAACGTTCTGGTCATATTCCGGCAGTTTATAGCTGCTTTTTCCGGAACCGACCGCCTGTTGGATAGTATCATAGGAAATCACACTGCACTGCCGGTCCGTACTTTTGGCAATCCAGATATTAGTTCCGTCAAAGGCCACGCCTCCCACATGATTGATATCAGGAAGCACCACCGTGGTCAGAAGCTGCCTGTTCTCCGGATTCCTGTCAGACAATACATACAGCACGGAAGGGTTGACTTCACGCCTGTTTTCTGTTTTATTACCCGCAGGAGCTCCATTGTCATAGGCTGTCACCAGCATATAGTCTCCGGCCACACAGATTCCCTGGGGAACCATCCGATTGCAGCTCTCCCCCAGAATATCAGTAGATTCCAGTCCCGGCACCGCAGTAGAGTAGTCTGCCTGATACTGGGACTGGAAGAATCCGTAACGGTTTAAGGTATTCTGAAATTCTTTTTCATACCGGAACCTGGTACTGGTGGAGACTTCTGACGTCTGTTCTGTTTTCAATGTTTCCATATTTTTGAAAAAAGAAACGGCCGCATGGCGTCCTTCTCCTGCTGTCAGGAGATACCATGCAGCCGCTGTCAGACATAATAACACACTGTATTTTAAAATGAAAGTTCTTTTTATCTTTTTTCTCATACATTTTCCGCCTTTGTTGCAGTTTTACAACATTTCTGTCTTTTTTATAGTATAACCAACAATTCTTTAGACAGCATTAACAAAAAATGTATATTCTGTAAATTTTTTTTGGCAAAATTATCCAATATCCGGAAGCATATGCCGGATTATATTCAGAATCTCGCCGGAAGCCTCCTCTTTGCTCATCCGCTCCAGACGGACAATATCTGTTCCGGTAATCAGGGTGAGCACATTGGTGTCCGTGCCAAATCCGGCTCCTTCCACTTTCAGATTATTGGCGGCAATCATGTCAAGATGTTTCCGCTCCAGCTTGGCTCTGGAATTCTCCTCCAAATCTCTGGTTTCCATGGAAAATCCGCACAGAACACTGTGGATTTCTCCCGCCTGTTTCATCCGGCCCAGCTCTGCCAGAATGTCTTTTGTCCGCTCCAGCCGAATGGATGATGCGCCCTCTGATTTCTTAATCTTGTCTTCCGCCACTTCTGCGGGCCGGTAATCCGCCACTGCCGCAGCCTTGATAATCACGTCCATTTCCAGCGCCCGGCGGATAACTTCCTGATACATTTCTTCTGCAGATATTACATGTACCGTTTCCACAAACATGGGCGGATTCAGGGCTGTGGCTCCGGTTATCAGCGTAACTTCCGCTCCTCTTAACATGGCTGTTTTGGCCAGTGCATATCCCATTTTTCCCGTGGAGTGATTGGTAATATAGCGTACCGGGTCAATGGCTTCCTGTGTGGCTCCGGCAGTGACCAGTACCTTCTGTCCGGCCAGGTCTTTGGGAAAGGCCAGTTCTTTCAGAACATAGTTCACCAGTACTTCTTCAGAAGGCAGTTTTCCTTCTCCTGTATCACCGTTGGCCAGCATTCCCGTATCGGGCGGAATGATTTCGTAACCGAATCGTTCCAGCTTACTCAGATTGTCCTGGACAATGGGGTTATGGTACATATTGTGGTTCATGGCCGGGGCCAGCAGGATTTTGCAGGTGCAGGCCATCACCGTTGTGGTCAGCATGTCGTCTGCAATGCCGTTTGCAATTTTCCCGATGACATTTGCGGTAGCCGGGGCCAGCAGAACCAGATCCGCCTGTTTGGCCAGCGCCACATGCTCTACGGAAAATTCAAAATTCCGGTCGAAGGTATCAATCAGGCATTTATTCCCGGTGAGGGTTTCAAAGGTGGTGGCGGTGATAAAATTTGTGGCATTCTCCGTCATCAGCACATGAACGTTGCAGTGGAGCTTCTTCAGCATTCTGGCCACGTTGGGCATTTTGTACGCGGCAATACCTCCCGTCACCCCCAGCAATACGGTTTTTCCTTGTAACATATTCGGATATTCTTCCTTTCTGCAGATTCTGAATCCTTTCAGATTTTATCAGGAAATCTCCCCGTGTTTTTCATAAGTGGTAATTCTGGAAATCCTGTTTTCCTCGTCCACAAACACCACCTGAGGCCGGAAGTCTTTCGCTTCCTCCGGGGTCATCTGGGCATAGGCCATAATAATAATATGGTCTCCGGTCTGTACCTGTCTGGCTGCGGCTCCGTTCAGGCAGATCATGCCGCTGCCCGGCTCTCCCATAATGGTATAGGTCTCAAAGCGGTTTCCGTTCTCAATGTCCACAATCTGCACATTTTCATATTCCAGGATTCCGGCTGCTTCCAGAAGCTCCGGGTCTACCGTGATACTTCCCACGTAGTTCAGCTCTGCCTGTTTTACCACTGCCCGGTGGATTTTTCCTTTTAACATTTTAAAATACATGGTTGTTCTCCTTTTGTGGTTACTGTTCCCTGGTAATTGTACATGAAATTCTGATAACCGGCCTGTTTCGCAATTGCCGGTTACTGTTCCGGGTTATAGCTGAAGTTATCAATCAGCCTTGTTTTTCCGATATAAACTGCTGTGGCTGCCAGAATGGGGCCCTCAATGGTCTCTGCCGGCTCCAGGGTCTCTCCGTCCACAATCTCCACATAGTCAATCCGTGCAAGAGGTTCTGTTTTCATATGCTTCACAATGGCATTTTTCACTTTTACAGCGTCTTTCTCTCCGGCCCGTATCAGTTCCTCTCCCAGAGTCAGGGATTCGTGCAGTATCAGGGCTGCCTTCCGCTCCTTCGGATTCAGATATGTGTTGCGGGAACTCATGGCAAGTCCGTCTTCTTCCCGGACAATGGGACATCCCACAATGGTAATGCCAAAATTCATATCCCGCACCATCCGGCGAATGACTGCAAGCTGCTGAGCGTCTTTCTGGCCGAAATATGCCCGGTCCGGCGTTACGATATTAAAAAGTTTGGATACCACCGTACACACGCCCCGGAAATGGGTGGGCCTTGTTTTCCCGCAAAGGCCTTTGGTCAGGCGGTCCATATCCACAAATGTACAGTTATCGGGAAAATACATTTCTTCCGGCTCCGGATGAAAAATCACATCTGCTCCCACTTCTTCACAGAGAGCGGCGTCGCGGTTTAAATCTCTCGGATAACTGGACAGGTCTTCGTTTACTCCGAACTGGGTGGGATTTACAAAATCACTGACTACCACCCTGTCATTTTCACTGACTGCTTTTACAATCAGGCTTTTATGGCCTTCATGGAGATAGCCCATGGTGGGCACCAGTCCCACGGAATGGCCTTCTCCTCTCCACCATTTTACAATGGAGCGCAATTCTTCTATGTTCGTTACTATCTGCATGGTTTCCTCCATTTCATACATTAGTACAGTTTTTCAATTACATCATCATCTATTTTAAAGGTATGTTCCGGTGCGGGGAAAGTCCCTGCCTTCACTTCTTCGCTGTAATTCCGGAAGGATTCTTTCATCAGTGCGCCTGCTTCTCCGAATCGTTTGACGAATTTCGGCTTAAAATCGCCGAACATGGCCAGCATATCCTGATACACCAGTACCTGTCCGTCGCAGTCTGCTCCGGCGCCGATTCCAATGGTGGGAATGCGGAGCTTCTCTGTCACCAGTTTCGCCAGTTTTGCCGGCACGCACTCCAGTACCACTGCCACTGCTCCGGCCTCCTCCACAATCTGTGCGTCCTCCAGAAGTTTTCTGGCTGCCGCCTCTGACTTGCCCTGTACTTTGAATCCGCCGAATGCGTTTAAAGACTGGGGCGTTAATCCCAGATGGGCCACCACCGGAATGGAAGCATTGGCAATAGCCCGGATATGGTCTGCAAATTCCCGGCCTCCTTCCAGTTTTACCGCCTGGGCCCGTCCTTCCTTCATCAGCCTTCCCGCATTGCATACAGCGTCATATACAGAGGTCTGATAGGACATAAAGGGCATATCCGCCACAACCAGTGCATTTTTCGCGCCCCGCGCCACTGCTCTGGTATGATGTATCATATCCTCCATGGTCACGGACAGGGTATCTTCATATCCCAGCATGACCATGCCCAGGGAGTCTCCCACCAGAATCATATTGATATCTGCTTCGTCAATTAATTTTGCCATGGAATAATCGTAGGCAGTCAGCATGGTGACTTTTTCTCCCCGTTCTTTCGCTTCCCGTATGGTTACAACTGTGTTTTTCATGGTTCTTTCCTCACTTGCTTTCCAATATCTGTTTCATGGTTTCATAACTGCGCTCCGGATGCTTTTTCTCTGCAAGCTCCGTGACCACGGTTCCCACTGCCCGGTAAGCGGATTCCCACCGGGGCCTGTCCATATGCTCCAGATGTTTTCGGACAGTTTCGGTATCATTGCGCTCAATGGGCCCGGTCAGCGCCTGTGCACATCCGCGGTATCCTGCTTCCTGTCCGGTACAGCCTGTATCTTCTTCCTGCAGTTCTCTTTCAAAAACGGATTTCACATTGTTTTCCACCAGCGGCTTTAAAAGCTCATAGGCGGAGGTTTCGGAAATCCCGGCTTCCTTCATAAGCTCTACCGCCATGGAAATCAGTCCCACCACCTGATTACTGGCAATACTGGTGGCCGCATGGTATTTTACCTTTTCCGCAGTGGAAATTTCCACAATTCGGTTGGGCAAAAGCTGAAAAAGTTCCTGCATTTTAAGCAGTGCTGTCCGGCAGCCTTCTACTGCAAAAGCTGCACCTGTTAAATTCTGATAAGCTGTGAATTTGTTACTGAACGCGTAAATCGGATGGACAGAGCAGACGTATGCGCCTGTCTCTTCCCAGTTTGAAAATATATCACTTGATAAAGAACCACTAAAGTGGCAGATGACTTTTCCTTTCACATTTTTCTCTGCAATGCAATCCCATACTCCGGAGATTTCTCCGTCTGTGGTGGTAATAAAAAGGGTATCGCTTACTTCCATCAGTGAATCCAGTGTTTTAAAATATTCTGTGCCTGTAAATTCCGCGGATTCCCGCCCGCTGGTTTCGGTTCTGCTGTAAAAGCCTGTGACACATGCACCGTGGTCTTTTACATATTTTCCCAGGGTGGTTCCTACTTTCCCGGCGCCTGCAATTCCTATCTGCATATCTGCCTCCATTTCCCGCCTGCCGGTCATTATGGCTTTTATCCAGGTGATACAGTTTCTTTTCTGAATACCGTTCGTTAATAAATTAACACAAACAGAGGATTTTTACAATAGGAAACGGCAGATTCACATGTACAAAATCAAATACCTGTTGTTTCACTGAAACAGTTCCTGCAGGCTGCTGACTGAGGCCCACAGTTTCGCAAACTGCTCAATATCCTGGTCCGCTATGAAATCATCGGGCAATTCTATTTTCTCCGGGGCTCCGAATACAAATCTGCCGGCGTAAACTGCCGCTGCCTGTTCTCCGGAATGGTCGGAAGCTGTTACCCTGACAGCAGGCTGCTCTTTCTCCTTGCCGGGTTCCAGAAGAATCCGGTAATTTTCCAACTCCATTTCAAACTGCCGCTGTCCGTCCGTTCCCTTTTTCCGCTTCATTCCCATAAAGGTACGAATTAACTCCGGAACGCTGCTCCCGTGATATTCCGCCAGTTCTTCTCCCTGAAACAAATCTTTCAAATCCACCTGGAAGATTTCTTCTGCCTGAGCGGTGGACAGAAAGGCGCCGTACCCCCATTCCGGCAATGCCCTGCCCAGCAGGGGATGCTGCTTCAGCACATTGTCACGGATGGTATTGTACAGCATTTCCACGTTGACAAAGCCTTCTTCCTGATGAAAATATACTTCTGTTACAGGCTCCTTCCCGCCCTTACAGTAAATCTGTCCATAAACCATTCCGTCAGATACTCTTCCGTCCATTTCCCAGGACAGGGCGGCATCTTCTTCCCCGGTCAGTATCAGAGACAGAACATTCATAAGCTGTTTCTGCTGCGCTGTGAGATTTTTCTCCTCCAGCTCCAGGGACAGTTCATATTCAAATTCCGACACATCGCGCAACAGAAAGGCCATCCGGACCAGAGGCGCAGCCCATACTGCCAGCAGCAGGAAGAACAGCAGAACTGCAGCCCCAATCCCCAATCCGATATACTTTTTCTTCATGAGTTTTCCGGCGGAACAATCTTATCCTGACCGCCCATATAGGGACGCAGCGCTTCCGGAATCCGCACGCTTCCGTCTTCACACAGATTATTTTCCAGAAATGCAATCAGCATACGGGGCGGAGCTACCACCGTATTATTCAATGTATGAGCAAAATATTTGCCTTCTTTGCCGTTTACGCGGATTTTCAGTCTACGGGCCTGGGCGTCTCCCAGATTGGAACAGCTTCCCACTTCAAAATATTTCTGCTGTCTTGGAGACCAGGCTTCCACGTCCACGGATTTTACCTTCAGGTCTGCCAGATCACCGGAACAGCATTCCAGCGTACGCACCGGAATATCCAGAGAACGGAACAAATCTACGGTATTCTGCCACAGTCTGTCAAACCACATGGGAGATTCTTCCGGTTTGCAGACCACAATCATCTCCTGCTTTTCAAACTGATGAATCCGGTACACGCCCCGTTCTTCAATTCCATGGGCTCCCTTTTCCTTGCGGAAGCAGGGGGAATAGCTGGTCAGTGTCTGAGGAAGCTGCTCCTCATTTAAAATAGTGTCAATGAATTTTCCAATCATGGAATGTTCGCTGGTTCCAATCAGGTACAGGTCTTCCCCTTCGATTTTGTACATCATGGCGTCCATTTCCGCAAAACTCATAACACCGGTTACCACGTTGCTGCGAATCATAAAAGGAGGCACACAGTAGGTAAATCCCCGGCCAATCATAAAATCCCTCGCATAGGAAATCACTGCGGAATGAAGCCTTGCAATATCTCCCATCAGATAGTAAAATCCGTTGCCGGCTACTTTTCTGGCGCTGTCCAGATCAAGGCCCTGCAAACGCTCCATAATCTCCGCATGATAGGGAATCTCAAAATCCGGAGTTACGGGCTCTCCGTATTTTTCCACTTCCACATTCTCGCTGTCATCTTTGCCGATGGGCACGGAAGGATCTATGATATTCGGAATGGTCATCATAATTTTCGTTACTTTTTCCTGCAGTTCCCCTTCCATTTTCTCCAGTTCGGCAAGACGCTCTGCCCCTGCGTTCACCTGGGCTTTCACTGCTTCCGCTTCTTCTTTCTTCCCCTGCCCCATCAGAGCCCCAATCTGTTTTGAGAGCTTTTTGCGCTCTGCCCGGAGGGCGTCTGCCTCCTGCTGGGTCTTTCTGGCCTGTACATCCAGCTCTATGACTTCATCCACCAACGGCAGTTTACTGTCCTGAAATTTGTTCCGGATATTCTGTTTCACCACTTCCGGATTTTCTCTTAAAAATTTTAAATCAATCATGATTTCCTCCTTACATCTGCTTGCTTTCTCATTAGTATAGCGGATTTCCCATAAAATTACAACTTTTCCCCGCATAATTCTCAACAATCAATTGACAAATACGGGAATTTGGAACTAAAATCTAACAGGTGAAATTATTTCATAATAAATCAGGGTGTCAAAAGGGTGCACCGCACCCGAATCATAATAAGAAAGAAGGTCAGATACAAATGAAAGAAAATCCTCTTGGATACGAGAAAATACCTGTGTTACTGAGGCAGTTTGCCATTCCCTCCATCATTGCCATGGTGGTCAGCTCTCTTTACAACATCGTGGATCAGATTTTTATCGGCCAGGGTGTGGGATATCTTGGAAATGCCGCCACTAACGTGGCCTTTCCGATTACTACTATCTGCCTGGCAGCCGCCCTTCTGGTAGGCGTGGGAGGCGCGGCAAAATTTTCTCTGGAGCTGGGCGCCGGAAACCAGAAAGAAGCCCGGCAGTGCGTGGGAAATATGTTCTGGATGGCGGCCGCTTTCGGCCTTGTCATCTGTCTGGCAGCGGAGATTTTTACCACTCCCCTGCTCTATGCTTTCGGCGCGACAGAAACGGTTCTGCCCTATGCTTACAGCTATGTGAAGATTACCGGCATGGGTATCCCTTTCCTGCTGCTCACCAATGTGCTGAGCAATATTATCCGGGCAGACGGAAGCCCCAGATATTCCATGGTCTGCATGGTAGCCGGAGCAGTGGTAAATACCATTCTGGACCCCATTTTTATTTTCGGATTCCATATGGGCGTGGCGGGAGCAGCCTGGGCTACCACAATCTCTCAGGTTATTTCTTTCCTGATTGCCCTCAGATATTTATTTCATTTTCAGACCATTGCGCTGGGCATGGATTTCTTCCATCTTTCTCCCCGGAACTGTGCGGCCATCGCTTCCCTGGGTATCAGCAACAGTCTGAACCAGCTTGCCATCACTCTGCTGCAGATTGTACTGAACAATTCCCTGACTTACTACGGCGCACAGTCTGTTTACGGTTCGGACATCCCCCTTTCCGGCGCCGGCATTGTCATGAAAGTCAACTCCATCGTAATCGGCGTGCTGGTGGGATTTGCCCAGGGCTCCCAGCCCATTCTGGGATTTAATTACGGTGCAAAACAGTATGACCGGGTAAAAGCCCTTTATAAACTGGAAATCAAATGCTCTTTTGTAATGTCGGTACTTTCCTTTATTGCTTTCCAGTTTTTCCCCCAGTACATTATTTCTCTGTTCGGCTCCGGGGAAGGGCTGTATATGGAATTTACCGTACGCTTCATGCGCATCTTCCTGATGATGGTGATTATAAACAATGTGCAGATGTTATCCGCCAGCTTCTTTTCCGCCATTGGAAAACCCACAAAAGGCATACTGCTGTCCCTGTCCCGGCAGGTGCTTCTGCTGATTCCGCTGATTCTGATTTTCCCCCTGTTCTGGGGACTGGACGGTATTTTATTTTCCGCCCCGGTTGCGGATACCGCCGCATTTTTCATCAGTATCCTGGTGGTGCGGAAAGAATTTTCCGATATGACCAGACTGGAAAGCATCCGAACTGCTGAAACAGAAAAGCAATAACAGCAGACGGATTGCCATATACCGGAAATCTGCCCCGGTTGCCGGAGATTTTCTGGCATCAGTGTTTCATCCTACAGGGAGATATCGCGCCTTGAGAACCATACTGCCCCCGCTGCAAACAGCGCCAGGGCAATTCCCAGAAGCGCCAGATTCTGAAGCGGAAATAAGCTGTTTTCCTTCAGAATTTCCTCTGTGGGAAGCAATGAATAGATAGTCATATATCTAAGTTTTTCCAGCTTTTCTCCCATATTGGAAATCATCTGCAACAGGAAAAATACCACCGGTATCCCGGCGCCTGCCAGATAATAAGATTTACTGCTGCTGACACAGCAGGCTGCCAGAAACACAATCCCGGTCACCGCAGTCTGCAAAAGCAGGGTACTGAAATTCAGCGCCAGATACCTGCCCACATCCAGCTCCCCCGGAAACATAATTTCGCAGCTTACCGCTCCGACTGCAGTTATCAGAACCAGCAGCGCAGCCATCCACAACACCATGGAACAAATCTGGGTCAGGATGAGCTTTTTCCTGGAATTGGGCGTGGCCAGAAGATTGGCCAGCGTTTTGGATTCTATCTGGCCCAGCAGCAGTTTCTGTACCATAATCAGAATAAAAATCAGAGGAAACAGCAGCATGATAAAACCATACAGATAAATCTGTATCCAATCCAGTAAATCAGAAGCGATTCCCGTCATGCCAACTGCCGCCATCATTTCCGGCAGCACCTGCTGATATCCGCTTAACATCTCGGAGAGTTCCGGGTTATACATATAGATAATCACTGTAGTGTACATACAGAGTACTGCAAAAATCACCAGAAAAGGCATAAGGCAGACTCTGATATTTCTTTTTAACAGCGGCACCGATATCATGTTTCCCACCGTCCTTTCTTCTGAACATGTGTTCCCTCATAATACTGCAAAAACAGTTCTTCCAGGCTCTGGCTTCTGACCTCCAGGTCTTTTACTCCATAAGAGGCAATAGTTATCAGCGCATCCGGCAGGCTGCCGGACACGGTAAATTCCGCCTGATTGGGGAGCAGGGCTTCTCCGGATTCGGAAGGATTCCATCTCTGAATACCCGGTTCTTTCAGCAGCCTTTCCGCGTCTTCTTTCTGTTCCAGTGTGACCAGATAAATTTTCTTCCGCTTTCCCGTCAGGTCTTTCATATGCTCCACTGCCGCAATCCGTCCGGAACGGATAATGGCCGTCCGGTCGCAGGTTTTCTCGATTTCCTCAAAAATATGGGAAGACATCAATATGGTGGTTCCTTTCTTCTTTTCCTCCAGAATCAAATCCACAAATGCATTCTGCATAAGGGGGTCCAGTCCGCTGGTGGGCTCATCCAGAATTACAACCTCCGGATCATGCATAAATGTATTCACAATCCCCACTTTCTGTTTCATTCCTCTGGACATCCTCTTTATCTTTCCATGGGGATTCAGTTCAAACCGTTCCATCAGGTCTTTCATACGGCTTACGTTCTTCATCCCTTTCATTTCCGCCATAAATTTCAGAAATCCCAGCCCGGTCATATCCTCCGGAAAAGCCAGTTCTCCTGCAAGATATCCTGTCTTTTTCTGAATTTCAAAGGCCTGTCTGAAACATTCCTTTCCTATCATCCGGCAGGAGCCTTTATCCGGCCGTATAAATCCCATCAACTGACGGATGGTTGTTGTTTTGCCCGCTCCGTTTGGCCCCAGGTATCCGAACACCTCTCCCTGGGGAACGGAAAAGGAAAGGTCAAACACCCCTTTTCCCTTCCCGTAATCTTTGGTCACATGTTGCAGTTCAATCACTTTTTTCCCTCCAAATCTTTTTCTGCTTCCGCCGGTTCAGCAGCTCATTCATTTCCTCTGTCTCTTCCCGGTAAAATTTTTTCAGAAACAGCCACAGCAGAATAAAATAGCAGAACATGATCCCGTAAAACCACAAAGATGTTTTACCCTCTGCCTCCGGAAACCAGTTTCCCAGGCCTCCCGCCGCTGCTGTCAGACATCCGGGCAGCAGACACCAGAGGATTTCCCGTATTCGGCAGGAACGCTCCGTGTAGGACTTTTCCTGTAAAAACAACACCTTCTGCACCCAGGAAATCACATATCCCAGTATCATCTGTTCCAGAATAACCGGAAAGGAAACGGTGCTGTCATACATCAGCCACCGGAGGAACCCGTAGAGAAATATCATGGCTGTAATGTGGGCGCAGGCAAATATCTCCACCTCCACTTCCGTTCTGATATATTTTCTCAGGTTATTCATGCTCCAATCCCCCTTTCAGCAATTCCCGAAATTCCTTCACATACCTTCTGGAAATAATAATGTGCTCCTGATTGTCTAAAAGCGCGTCTATCCGGTTCCCCATCTGGCTCTGTACCGACACAATATGGTCAATATTTACCACCATGGATTTGTTGCACCGGAAAAAACCATGGTCTTTCAGTTTTTCCTCCGCCTCTTTCAATGTAAGGGGAATCTGATATTCCTGTTCTTTCGTACAGGCAAAACTTTTATCGTCCACTTTTTCCAGATAGTAAATCTGCTCCGGAATCAGCCTGCACCGGCCATGTTCATTTTTCCCGGTAAGCACCGGGGACTCTCCTTTCAGAAATCTCAGGAGCCTGCAGAGCTCCGGCGTTACTTCCCGATAACGAATCAGAACTTCCTCCTGTCCGGCTTCCACCTGTTCCATGGTTATTTTCATCATCACAATCCGCCTTTCCGAGATCTTCTATTACTATACCTGCTTTCCTTATTGACCGCAACAGAAATCCCGGAAGCTGCATTTATTTCCCTGTAAAATACACAAAATACCGGTCTTGAAAATTTCCTTATCAAAGGAATATCTGGAAAGCAGGGAACAGGAGGTACCTGACATGATGATGGAATTATTTGATGATCAGGAAGTGCTCAGGTCATATGTGCAGAGTGAAAAACATGATGCAGTGAAAGAGGCAGCAAAAGATTTGCGGGAGGCTGTCCACCCTGTAACACGATTACTCCTGTACCGAATAATACTATATCCTGGCACTGATTACAAACACAACTTCCCGGCTCCCGACTTCCATTTTCTACAGTCCACCAGACATGGGCATACAAAACAAACTGATTATATCCGTGCTCTATCTTCTATTTCACCTGGAAAATTCTTATAATACACACAACTCTGACCGGGGAAATAGTTTTCTTCCCAAATGCACTGCGTATTGTCTTATAAAGTGCATTGCTTAATATTTTCGTTTTTTATAATATAATTAACTTATAAAAAACAGGTGGTGTTACATATGTCCTTTCAGATAAAATCAGATAAAAAAGAAACAGAAAATAAAACCGTACGATTTCCATTGCCATTAATTATGGAAATTGAAGACGCAATAAAAAACCACGGTGTGACTTTTTCCGGATTTGTAATTCAGGCATGTGAATATGCTCTGGAACATATAACTACAAAAGAAGAAACACTACTGTAAAACGGAAACAGGCTGTCCTCTGATTTGAACAGAAAACAACCTGTTTTTGTTATATGTTTATCCGGAAGACAACCGGCTCTTATTCATGACGCAATGCATCAATGGGATTCAGATTCGCCGCCTTGTAGGAAGGAAGCAGCCCGAAGATAATGCCGATAGCCATGGAAAATATCACAGCCAGGACAGAGGCCGGAACACTGATGGCCACCAGGGTACTGGTTATTCGTGAAATGACTTCTGCCAGAATGATTCCCACAATCACACCAATCAGTCCGCCAAGACTGGTAAGCACTGCCGCTTCTGTCAGAAACTGTCCCAGAATCTTGCCCTTTCTGGCGCCGATTGCCTTCTTCAGGCCGATTTCCTGGGTACGTTCTGTGACGGATACCAGCATAATATTCATAACGCCGATACCGCCTACCAGCAGTGAAATTCCGGCAATCCAGATTAACATGGTGTTGGTGGACTGACTGAGCTTCTGAATATCTTCTGCCTGTTTCAGAAGGTCGTCGGCTTTGTATTTTAAGGTTTCATCAGTTACATTCAAACCGGTATTCAGAATATTGGAAGCGTCTTTTCCGGCCACAGTCATATTATCCACGCTGTCCAGCTTCAGAATCACTGACTGGGGTTCGTCATACCCGTACAGTACAGGCCAGGAAGTTTCCGGAACATACACCGCACCGCTGCTGGATTCCGCATAGGTATAGTATTCTTCAATGCTGTTAATAACCGGTTCAAATCTGGTAGCTTTTGCAATCACTCCGATGACCGTAAAAGGCTCTTTCTGAATTTCCACTGTTTTCCCCACAGGGTCAGTTCCCTGGAATAAGGTCTCGGCAGAATTTTCATCCAGCAGCACCACTTTGCGGAATTTTTTATAATCAGATTCGCAAAATCCCCGGCCCTGTTTGATAATGTAATTGCAGGTGTCCAGATAATGCTGATCAATACCGCAGATTTTTCCTCCGGACATTGCGGTATTCTGGTAATACACTGCCTGGTAAGTCTCCCTTGAAGTATACAGAGCAACATCCTCCACATGGTCAAGCTCCAGCATTTTCTCCCGTGTTTCTTCTGTGATAACCGGCACACCGTCCGGTACCCCGTAATAATCTATTTCGTAACTGTTATCGCCCTGATAAAGCCGCACATTTACCGTGTTATCTCCGGATCCGATTAAGTTCTCTTTAATCTGCTCATTGGTTCCCTTGATGGTTGACACAATGGCAATGATTGCCGCAATACCAATGATAATGCCCAGCATGGTAAGAAAGGAACGCATTTTATGCGACCACAGTCCCTGAAAGGACAGTCTGATATTTTCTAACATCTGTTTTTCTCCTTCATTCTATGTCCGCTCCGACTATTCATTGCTTTCTACTTTGATGCCTTCCTTTGCAGTTTTTCCATATGGAAATGCAATTCTGTCACTTTTGGATAATCCGGACAGTATCTCCACAGACTGGCCCCAGATAGTCTTTCCGGTTTTTACATACTGTTTCACCAGACGGTTATTCTCATCTGCTTTCAGCACATATTTCTTCCCGTCTTCTTCTCTCACAAATGCCTTATCCAGATAAATGCCATCCGTCTCCTGTGTATTCGTCATGGTCAAATCCACATATTCTCCGTTGCGCAGGCCTTCCGTGTCCTCAATGTAAGCAGTATAAGGGTAATAGGACACATTGGGATTTCCTTCGCCATATGCATTGCTGTTTTCCTGAGGATAACTGGAAATCTCAGTAATCTTCGCTTCAAAATTCCTGCCGCTTTCCCAGGAATTGGCATAAATTACCTGGCCCACCTTCACCTCTCCAAGCTGCAGCTCGCTGAGGGAACCGCTCACATACAGCCCCTCGGAACCTGCCACTGTGAGAAAAGGCTCGTCTTTGGGCGGATCGTCTTTATCTCCAAGGTCTTTGACAATGCCATTTACCGTAGCTTTTACCACACCGTCCCCGGAAACTTTCTTCATCTGCTCCAGTTCCAGTTCTTCTTTCCTTCTGCTCAAATCCAGATCCCGGATTTCTTCTTCCTTTTCCCGGATTTTTTCTGCCAGTTCTTCTGCCGTATATCCTTCCGGCTGTTCCGGTTCTTCCGGCTCTTCATAATTCTCCGGAATCTCCGGTTCTTCCGGTTCCTCCGGCAGTTCCAGGTCTTCATCGGTAATCTGGGACTTTGTCTTCACCGACCATTTGGAGTCATCTGCCATCTGAGGAAATCCGCTTTCACCGCTGATTTCCCAGGAACTGATCAGTTTACCTGTCAATACATTTTTCTTATGTATTTCCAGGCTCACATAAACGGGATTATCCTCATCCTCGGACAGACTGTTGATAAATTCTCCCAGCACATAACAGTCCGGCATACAGAGATAAATATAGGGTTTTTCCTCTGTTCCCTTGCCCTTCGTGGGTTTGGAAGCACTGGTAATATAATTGTAGGCTTTCCCTGTTTTTTCAGGCGGCATGGCAGGCTCCGGGTCTGGTTCCGGTTCCGGCTCCACATCCGGAATCTCCGGCTCTTCCGGCCGGGGCGCCACCGGAGTGGTATTTTTCAGACGCTCCAGCTGCTTTTTCGCACCTTCCAGCCTGCTGTTAATGGTGGAAACATCCAGCTCCTTCATTTCCAGCTCCAGATTGGACATGGTCATATCATAGGAAATCAGCGGATCTCCCACGGAAACAGTCTGCCCTTCTTCCACATGTACTTCGGAAATGGTTTTCTCATCCAGTGCATAAACATCCTGAGACTGGTCGTTGGTTACCATTCCGGAACTGCTGGTTTCCTCTCCATAATAGTAGGCGCTTAAATCTGACACATACTGTACTTCTGCCGTAGTATTGCCATTCTGATAATTCTGATATGCTTTTATCCCGGCGAAAGCTCCAATTCCCACAACGCCAAGCACAATTACCGTAATAAGTATTCCTTTTTTATGCATTCTCTCCCTCCCTGCTGTCTTCTTCCGTAATCATTCCGTCAATGATATGCACAATTCGTTTCGCTCTGGAGGCAATATTTCTGTCATGGGTAATCATAACAATGGTCACCCCTTCCTCATTCAGTTTCTCAAACAGCTCCATAATCTGTTCCCCTGATTTGGAGTCCAATGCTCCTGTAGGCTCGTCTGCCAGAAGAATTTTGGGATTGTTTACCATGGCTCTGGCAATGGCCACACGCTGTTTCTGTCCGCCGGATAACTGGGTGGGCTTAAAGGTCACACGATCTCCCAGCCCTACCCGCTCCAGAGCCCCGACTGCACGCTCCCTCCGTTCTTTCTTTCTGATGCCTGCATAGCTCAGAGGCAGCGCCACATTGTCCAGAGCGCTCTGTCTGGAAAGAAGGTGAAAACTCTGAAATACAAATCCAATACTGCGCAGCCGTAAATCTGACATTTCTTTGTCCTTACATTTCAGCACATCTTCTCCGGCAAGCTGATAGGTGCCTGAGGTAGGCCGGTCCAGACAGCCGATAATATTCATCAATGTGGTTTTTCCGGAACCGGAAGGACCCATAATCGCCACATATTCTCCTTCTTCCACCTGAAGGGATATGTCTTTCAGTACCGGAACCACCAGCTTATCCTGCTGATAATCTTTAAATATGTTCTGTAAATCCAATATCATTCCTGTTCTTCCCTCCGGTTTCTGTTATTCCTCCTGCTCCCCGTCGCCTGAATCGCTGTCAGCTTCTCCTGAGTCACCATCGTTATCTCCGTCGTCTGAATCGCTGTCAGTATCTTCATTTTCGGTACCTTCGGCATCATCTCCGGAATCCTCCGGCAGTTCTCCGTCTTCTGACAGTTCTTCCGGAACTTCTCTGTCTTCTGACAGATTATCCATCATAGTTCCGTCTTCCAGCAGTTCTCCGTCTTCTGACATCTCTCCATCCTCTGACATTTCCCCGTCTTCTCCTTCCGGGTTGTAAAGAGGTGACGTATAATCTACTTCTGCCGGGTCTGTAACGGTAGTTACCCCTTCATACAGCCCGTCCATGGGGAATGCAATGGCATCTTCCTGGATAAGTCCTGACACAATCTGATATTCTCCCAGGTTTTCATCGTATTCTCCCAGTTCCACTTCGCGTTTTTCCAGACGGTTTTTCCCGTTGTCCGCCCACACCCAGGCTTTCCCTTCTTCCTGCACAATATAACCTTCAAACAACCAGATACCCTCTTTCTGCTCTGCCTGCCCCTCATCAAGTTCAATAAACAGGTGCTGGCCCATCATAAGGCCTTCGGTAGACTCCAGTGATACATAAAAAGGATATTTGGTAGCTTTTTCCACCCCGCTGTCACTCCCCATCATATAATCCTGACTGTCATCCCCGTCTCCCGCTTCATTCTGAGTATCAATCTTGGTAATCTTTCCTGTCCAGGTCTGGTTCTCATCAATCCTGGAACGCAGAATTACCGGCTGTTCCTCGGAAAGGTTCTGGACATTGGTTTCACTGACTTTCCCTTTCACCCGATAGTCACCGGATGCAAGCACCGTCATATAAGCTGCGGATTCCCCCATGGCGTCCGTACCTGATTCATTGATGGACTTCACCACACCGGCAATTTTGCTGGTAATCACTGCTTTCTCTATGGATTCTTTTTTCTTTTCAATTTCTGCTTTTTTACTCTGAATGTTGTATTCTGTCTGCTTGATACTGTTCTGTTTCTCCTGTATCTCAGCCGTATACTCGAATTTATCTTCTTCCGGCGCTGCGTTTTTCTCACGGGACAGCTGATTAATCTGGCTCTGCAGGTTGGTAATATCATTCTGCATTCCCTCCAGATCCAGCTCCGCCTGCTGAATTTCCCCTTCTGCTTCTTCCATATCATACTCAAACAGTGGACTGCCTTCTTCCACCATGTCGCCTTCTTTTACAAAAACTTCTTTTACTTCCTTTTCTCCGTCTTTATTTACTTTCCAGGTCTCCTGTGCTTCCACCACGCCGGTATATCGATTCTGGCTCCCGGCCCCCACAGAAGTCAGGGATGCAACAGATTCCACATACACTTTATCTGCACTGTTTCCTGTACCGGCATTTCCTTTCAGAAAATACCAGGCTCCTCCCCCTGCGGCTGCCACGATTGCTACAACTGCTGCAACAATAATACCCACTTTCTTTTTGTTCATGTTTTTCCTCCTAAACTTAACCGGTAATGTCTGCCGAACCACAGGGGCCCGGTAATATATGTATCATTCCGCCTGTTGTCCAGTAAACATCTTATCATAAAATGGTGATAAATCCTAATAAAATTTATTAATATTTTCTTAAATAACTGTCTGAAATATCCCGGAGAATCAGAAAACTTATGTTTACAAACTCCGGATTATCAGTTATAATAAAACAGCCCTGAGAATGTTCAAAAATCTGAACCGTTACATAACAGAAATACTCCGCAGACTGTAATAGCCATTCCCCAGGAATATATAAAAATACGTAAAGGAAAAGGGTAAATTTATGTCAAAAAAAGATGGAACCAAATTATGCAAACATTGTAAATCAGAGATACCCGCAGGAGCGAAAGTATGCCCGGCCTGCCGAAAGAAACAGGGAGGGATTGTAAAATGGATTATTATTGCAGTTATTGTACTCGCAATTGGCGCCGCTGCTGCCGGGGGCAGTAACAAATACAACAACGATTCCGCATCTTCAGACAAAGTCAAAGAAGCTGAAAATAAAAGTACGGACAAAGACAGTTCTGATAAGAAAACCGAGGACGCTAAGACAGATACAGATAATTCTGACGACGCAGATAATCCTGATGATGCAGATAATAATAGCAGCAATGAAGATGAAACAGACAATACATCCGACACAGACGATTCGCTGACTATGGGACAGAAAAATGCACTGGCGAAAGCCCAGACTTATCTGGCAATCTCCGGTTTTTCACACGATGGTCTGATTACCCAGTTGGAATTTGAGGGATTTTCCACTGAGGAAGCAACTTACGCAGCAGACAATTGCGGTGCCGACTGGAATGAACAGGCTGCTATCAAGGCAAAGGAATATCTGAAAATTTCATCTTTCTCCAAATCAGGATTGATTGAGCAGTTGAAATTTGAAGGCTTTACGGATGAACAGGCAGAATACGCCGCAACAGAGGCAGGATATTAAAATTCATTTATTTCTTAAAATTAAATATGTTATCATATCGGCAGACAGATATAGCAGTATGTATTATATATGCGCACCATACAAAACCCGAAGCAGCAGCTTCGGGTTTTTCTATGGCAGCGCCGGAATTATGCATGCCGCAATTACACCATCCACAGGAAAACTGCTTACATTTCCGGAATATATATCAAAGAATTCCAGTAATTTATGACTTGAAATTTCCTGTTGTTTTCTGTAAACTTATAGTATATTTATTATGATTTGAGTCTGTGAACTGCTACAAATTTTTAATTATTTTTCAGATGAAGAAACAATCAGAGTTCATGCATCAGGAGGAACAATTACAATGAAAAAATCCATCAACCAATCCACTTTATCATTTATTTTAAACGGGATATCCATTCTGGCCCTTTTATTTCTGGTCTTTTCCCTGCTGTCTTACAGCAGTATCAGCGGAAAACTTGACCTGGCCAATGAAAACCGTTTTGCACTGACTTACAATGCCAATCGTTTTATGAACGGTTCCGCCTATCTGACCAATGAGGTGCGCGCGTTCGCCTCCACCGGCCAGCAGGAACATTACGACAATTACTGGAATGAAGTAAATGTGCTGCAAAACCGCGACCGGGGCGTTGCAGCCATGCAGGAAATCGGCATCACTTCTGAGGAACAGAAAATGATTGACGATATGTCCGAACTTTCCAATACGCTGGTGCCTCTGGAAGACGAGGCCATGAAAAACGTACAGGCAGGCAATATGCAGGCTGCTCTGGATTATGTCTACGGGGAAGAATACAGTGCGTCAATTGCTCAGATTAATGCTCTGAAGGAGCAGTTTCTGGAAGCTCTGGACGAAAGAACCAAAACACAGGTAGAGACTCTGGGCCGGGAATCTGATTTTATCCGTGCTACCATGATTGCCGCTCTGATTATTGTGGCAGTGATTCAGCTTCTCATTATGGTTATTACCAAAAGGCGTGTGCTCCGGCCTGTGATTGCAGTCCGTGATCAGATGAGCGAGATTTCTCAGGGTAATCTTTCTGCTGAATTTCTCCTGAAATCAAATACTTCCGAAATCGGCATGTTGGTGGAATCCATCCATGAGACGAAGCGGGAACTGAAAAAATACATACATGATATTGACTCAAAACTGTCCGAAATGGCACAGGGCAACATGGATCTTGTAATTGGCGACGATTACCGGGGTGAATTTCTGCCCATTCAGGACGCCATGCGGCAGATTCTGGATTCCCTGAATAACGCTCTCTCCCGTATCAATATCACTGCAGAACATGTACTGGAGGAATCCAGACGGATGGCTTCCGATGCCGAAGTTCTTTCCAGCGGCGCTGTGGCTCAGGCCTCCGCAGTTCAGGAACTGGCAGCCAGTATCCACGAACTTTCCACTCAGGTGGATCACACTTCTTCCGATGCGGATACTGCTCAGAAGTGTTCCACGGAAGCTGCCACACTCCTGCTGGCCAGCAATGAGAAAATGGGCGAACTTACTTCCGCTATGGAAGACATCTCCAATGCCTCTCAGGAAATCGGCGGTATTATCAAGACCATTGAAGATATCTCTTTCCAGACCAATATCCTGGCTCTGAATGCCGCAGTGGAAGCTGCACGGGCCGGAGAAGCCGGAAAGGGATTTGCCGTTGTGGCAGAAGAAGTACAGAGCCTTGCAAATAAGAGTTCTGCTTCCGCAAAAGATATTACGGAGCTGATTGAAAACTCCATACGGATGATAAAACACGGCACTTCACTGACTGCCGAAACCACCAGCGCTCTGGGCGATGTGGTAGTGGGAGCCAAACAGGCTACAGACCTGATTGAACAGATTGCAGGTTCCGCCACGCAGCAGTCACAGGCGCTTCACCAGTTAAAGGCCGGCATGGAACAGATTGCAGGGGTGGTTCAGACCAATGCCAGCACAGCGGAAAAATCTGCCGCTTCTGCCAAAGAACTCCAGAGCCAGTCGGAAGAACTGAAAGTTTCCGTACACAGATTCCGGCTGCGCAGACACAGATAAAAAGAATCTGTAATGTAGAAAAAATAGCAGAACTCTGCTCTGCAAATGGCACATTACCTGTCTGGCAAATCAATTACAGGAATACAACGATTGCTTTTTACCGTTCTGTGACAGGCGCACCTGCCTGCGTTGCATGTTTTGAAGAAATATGTCTTATGGTCTTACCAATGCAGAAAAATATATGGTACTCGCCTTCGAATGTGGACCTGCCCTGTAAAAAGCAGGTATCACGATGCCCGCCTCAAATCCGGTCTTCCTCATACAATAGAAAGTCCGCCTCGCAGACTTTCTATTGTCATAAATAATTAGAGCCATTTTAGAGCCATTTTAGAGCCAACAGGCATAAATCAATCCCGAAAACGCCCATTTTATCTGCGTTTTCGGGATTTTATCCATCACTCAAACTCGGTGTGTTCTCCGCTGTTCCTGACTGTTTTTGTTTAAGTTCTATGCAGATACACATCTGTTTTTCCTTCAATTGCATCATTTATTATGGCTTGCTGATTTTCAATTCTTCCATTGTCAGCCATCCATTCCCGTCTTTCACAACTTCCTCTGCCTCATGCAGTTTCTCCAGCAGCTTCTTTTCCGCTTTATCACGCTCGTAATCTTCTATATCCATTACCACAAATCTGCCCCTGCCATTTTTAGTCAGAAACAAACGAAATATTTTACAGCATTTTGCTTATGTTTTTTCATCAGTCAAATTTCATCCCCCTGCGTTGCTTTCACTATTGTCAAAAAAGCAATCGGCGTTTTCTTACATTTTGCCATCGGCGCTGACACTCCGCCGACCGGTTTCCTGACATGGAAAAAGGGATGTGATGGAACTGCTGCGGCATATCCTTTATGAATATAAAATTCTTATGGAAGCAGAGGGCCTGACTCTTTCATGGCATCTGGAGGCGAAAAGCCATGCCGCCTGTATCAATACGCAGCAGATGGTACGGGTGTTTCAGAATCTGCTGGACAACGCGCGCAGATATGCCGCTCGTTCCGCTCCGGTAACCGTAACGGCACAGGACACGGGCCGGCTCCATATCTGTATCACGAACCAATTGACGGATGCTCACGCCATTGAGCCTGACCGAATCTTTGAGCGCTTCTACTGCGGAGACCAGGCCAGAAGCTCCGCCCAAAGCTCCGGGCTTGGGCTTGCCATTGTAAAACGCATCGTGGAACTCCACGGGGTGAGGTCGATGCATCGTTGCAGGGACAGGAACTGTCCGTTCATCTGTTTCTCAGATAGAAGAAATCTGCCATGCAATCGGATAAACCTTTTGCATGGCAGCTATTCTTTTTCCGTTTACCTGGCATTCGTCATAAGTTTTATCATTCTTCTGCTTATTCCAGAGGATATTTATCTGTCAGTTCTTTCACCATCCTGCGCACTTCTTCGGAAGCGGCTTCTCCCTCTTTCACCATTCTGGCAATACATTCCGCCACTTTATCCATATCGGCTTCTGTAAATCCTCTGGATGTAACAGCCGGAGTTCCCAGACGGATACCGCTGGTTACAAAAGGAGATTTGGGGTCATTGGGAATGGTATTCTTGTTGCTGGTAATATGAACGGAATCCAGCAATTTCTCCACTGCCTTTCCTGTCAGTTCATATGGTGTTAAATCCACCAGCATCAGATGGTTGTCCGTTCCGTCAGAAACCAGTTTTATCCCTCTGTCTTTCAGTCCCTTTGCCAGAGCCTGGGCATTTTTCACAATGTTCTGCTGGTATTCTTTAAAGCTGTCTTCCAGCGCTTCTTTGAAGCACACCGCTTTTGCGGCAATCACATGCATCAGCGGGCCTCCCTGGGTTCCTGGGAAAATCGCCTTGTTAAAGTTGAACCTGTCCGCCATTTCCTGGCTGGCCAGAATCATGCCTCCGCGGGGCCCCCGCAGTGTTTTGTGGGTGGTGGTGGTTACCACATGGGCATGGGGAATGGGGCTTGGATGGAGCCCTGCCGCCACAAGGCCTGCAATATGAGCCATATCCACCATCAGGTATGCGCCCGCCTCATCGGCAATTTCACGGAACCTCTTAAAATCAATGGTTCTTGCATAGGCGCTGGCTCCTGCAATAATCAGCTTCGGTTTACACTCCAGCGCTGTTTCTCTTACTTTATCATAATCAATAAACCCTTCGTCATTGACGCCGTAAGGTACAATATGGAAATAAGTACCGGAAAAATTTACAGGACTGCCATGGGTCAGATGTCCGCCATGATCCAGATTCATGCCCATTACCGTGTCTCCCGGCTCTAACATGGCAAACTGCACTGCCATATTGGCCTGGGCGCCGGAGTGGGGCTGTACATTGGCATATTCGCAGCCAAACAGCTCTTTTGCACGCTCAATGGCCAGATTTTCCACCACGTCCACACATTCACAGCCGCCGTAATAACGTTTTCCCGGATATCCTTCCGCATATTTATTGGTCATGGGGCTTCCCATGGCTGCCATCACTGCCTTGCTGACCCAGTTTTCTGAGGCAATCAGCTCAATGTGGCTGTTCTGCCGCTCCATTTCTTCTGTAATGGCCTGAGCCACCTGAGGATCTGCTTTCTTCACTTCATCAAATGAGTACATAGGTTCCTTTCCTTTCTCTTTTTATGTAACTTATGAAACTGTAACCTTCCATAACGATATGCTTTTCCATAATATTACTTTATCTTTCAAAAGTCAACAGCCAGACTGCACCGGCTGCCTGCAGCACCAGAATCAGGGGCATTCCCACCACAAAATACCAGTGTCTGGTCTTATGGCGGAACACATACATGCCTGCCCAGGTTCCGATACTGCCTCCGGCAACAGCAGTTCCAAACAGCGCTTTTTCAGAAATCCGCCATTTCTTATGTTTTGCTTTCCATTTATCCAGCCCCATCAGGAAAAATCCTGTCAGATTGATACAGGCCAGATATAACAACGGTAAATATTCCATTTCGGGTATCTGCACCCCACTTTCTTCCTGTACATACTTCGTCCTCTGTTATGTTCCTGCCGCTGCCCGCGCCGCAGACTCCGGCAGCAGATTATTCTTCCCCCAGTTTCAGAGCAATCACCACGCCTGCCGCCAGCGCCACAATTCCCGTTAAAACATTTACCGGAGTGATAGTTCCAAAACTGTTCATCAGCAAAATGGCAATGGGAGACGCCACAATCAGGCCGATAATGGCCCAGTATGCGTGCTCCGGAAATTTTTCAAATATAATCTCTATTACTTTGGCAATGGCAAAAATGCCGATAACAACGCCGATTCCGAAAGGCACCAGCACCAGACAACCATCCAGAAGCCCCGGTACATTAAAGTCCAGCAGGTTGTCGATAAAACGGTTTACCTCACTCAGCACCGGATTGTAATAGCCTATCAGCATCAGCATCATAGAACCGCTGACGCCGGGAATTACCATAGTGGCCGAAGCCAGAACGCCCACGAAAAACAGCTTTATCACATTCAGCACACTGAAGCTCAAATCTGCCGCCGCGCCCTCCTGCTCGCCCAGAACCGCCATTCCCGCCACAATGACAAAAAATGCCAGAAAAGACAGAATATGGCCCAGCCGGATACTTTTCCCCTTTACTTTCCGGGTGACAGCCGGAAGGCCTCCCACAATCAGGCCGATAAACAACAGGTTGGTCTGAAGGGGAATTTTCTCAAACATGATTTCAATAATCCGGGCCAGCGCCACCACGCCGATGGCTGCTCCGATAATAATGGGAATCAGCACTTTCATGCTTTTCTTAAATTCCGAAAAAAGATGGGTGGCCGCATGAATCATCTTATCGTAAATACCCATGGAAACCGCCATGGTACCGCCGCTGACGCCGGGAATAATATTGGCAATCCCGATGACAACGCCTTTCAAAATCATTCGAATCATAAATGCTCTCCTAAATAGTGTTCCAGAAAACGAATCAGTTCATCCATCTGTTCCTCTGTTCCGATGGAAATCCGCAGATAATTGTCGATACCCGGTTTCCGGAAATAGCGAACATAAATATCCGCCTGTTTCAGGGCTTCAAACAATTCTTCCGCCGGACAGCTCCGATGGGTGGCAAAAATAAAATTACTTCCGGAATCAGGAAAGGAAAATCCCAGTCGGTGCAATTCTTTTTTCGTCCGTTCTCTGGTATTAATTATTTTCTGCAGGGTCTCTCTGAAATATGTATCATCTCTGACGGCTTCCACACCTGCGACAAGAGCTGCGGCGCTCATGGTATAAGAATTGAAGGAATATTTCACATCATTCAGATATTTTATCAGCTTCTCATTTCCAATGGCATATCCGATTCTCATGCCCGCAAGGCTTCTGGACTTGGAAAAAGTCTGAACTACCAGCAGATTTTCATACTTCGGGAGTAATGATAACGCAGAAGTCCCTCCAAAGTCAATATATGCTTCATCAATTATTACAATTACTCCCGGATTTTTCCGGATGATTTCTTCCAGTTCCTCCAGATTCTTTTCCAGTCCGGTGGGAGCGTTGGGATTTGGTATCACAATCCCGCCGCAGTCTCTGAGATAATCTTCCGTGCGAATCCGGAATTCCTCATCCAGAGGCGGGCATTCGTAAGGAATCCGGAATAAATCTGCCCACACGTCGTAAAAGGAATAGGTAATGTCCGGAAATAAAATGGGTTTGCCGCTGTTAAAAAAAGTCAGAAAACTCATAGCCAGCACATCATCGGAGCCCACCCCCACAAACACCTGCTCCTTCGATACACCGTAATAATCCGCCAGCGCCTGCACCAGCGTCTCTGCTCCGGGGTTCGGATATCTCCGCAGGCTGTCCCCATCCAGTTCCTTTAACA
Organism: Lachnospiraceae bacterium JLR.KK002; assembly: GCA_036941025.1. Classification (NCBI taxonomy): domain Bacteria; kingdom Bacillati; phylum Bacillota; class Clostridia; order Lachnospirales; family Lachnospiraceae; species Lachnospiraceae bacterium JLR.KK002. The sequence goes on along the minus strand of JAYMNP010000001.1, from coordinate 204,219 downwards.
CCTTCGTCACTCCCGGAGCCGGAGGGTACGGATTTTCATTGGTATTTAATTTTATTATATTGGGGCGGTCAGGCTGCTCTCCCGGTGTATAGGGAATCACCCTGCGCACATTTTCTTCCCATGGCTTCATGTTCATTTCCTCCTGTATACTTCCGCCAGCTTTTCAAAAGCAGGCAGGGAACGCTCCAGCATTTCATAAGAAACACAATAGGCAAGCCGCACATAACCAGGACAGGAAAAGGTGCTTCCTGCCACAAGCAGAATGTGATACTTTTTCGCCTCTTCCACAAACTTCTGTTCCTCCGGCTCCGGAGATTTCACAAACAGGTAAAAGGCTCCCTGGGGCTTTACACAGGTAAAGCCCAGTTCTGTCAGTTTTCCGTAAATCAGTTTCCGGTTCCTGTCATAGTAATCCACGTCTGTCCTGGCGTCCAGAGAAGGAATCAGCGCTTTCTGCATCAGAGACGGGGCATTCACAAAGCCCAGAATCCGGTTGGCCACTGACAGTCCCTGCAGGGCCTGTTCCCGGTCTGCCATCCGGGGGCTGACCGCAATATAACCAATTCGCTCCCCCGGAATGGACAGGGATTTGCTGAAAGAATACGTCACAAAGGTATTATCATAATATTTCGTCAGAAAGGGCACTTCTGTTCCGTCATAGACCAGTTCCCGATAGGGCTCGTCGGATACCATGTAAATCTCACGGCCATATTCCCGCTGCTTCTTTTCCAGAATAGAAGCTATGCGCCGGATGGTTTCCTCTGAATATACTACCCCGGTGGGATTTACCGGATTGTTGATAATCAGAGCTTTTGTTTTTTCAGAGATTTTGGCCTCCAAATCCTCCAAATCCGGCTGAAAGGTGGGAATATCCGGCCTTACCTCCCGCAAAATCCCCTGATGATTAGCTGTATACCCCCGGTATTCTCCAAAATAAGGAGCCAGCGCCAGCACCTCGTCTCCGGGATCCAGGAGAGTTTTCAGTACCACATTTAACGCGCCTGCAGCGCCCACCGTCATCACAATATGCTCCTTCTCAAACTCTGTGCCAAACCGCCTGTTCAGATTGTCAGCTACCGCCTGCCGCGTCTCCGGATAGCCCGCATTGTCCATATATCCATGGAGCTCCAGAGAACTTTCTGTCTGCACTGCCTCAATAATCGCCTGGTTATAACTGTCCGGTACGGGAGTCATGGGATTTCCGAGGCTGAAATCATAGACATGTTCCGGGCCCACCTGCCGGGCCAGCTCTTTTCCCTCCAGAAACATGGCGCGGATTGCGGAACTGCCTGCCACTTCCCTCTGCATCTGCTTTGAAATCATATGGTCATCTCCTTTTTTATCTTTTCTCAGTCCCAAGGCGCTGTTTCAGCCCGGTCAGGGCACGGGCCACCGTGCCGTCCACATAAGCCGGAGACAGGCCGGACTGCTTCAGAATGGAAACATACTCCATGGAGCCGCCTGTTGCGCAGAACAGCTCATAATCTTTCCAGGCCTGTTCGGGATTTTCATCCATCCGCTCCTTAAACTCCAGCGCGCACATTTCGGACAGCACATAACTGATCAGATATTTCGGGTACATGTAAACGCCCATATTGCCAAACAGCATGGCCCCTGCAAGGATTTCCTCCCGAAATTCCCTGTTGTCCACGCCAGGATTATATTCCTGGAATAACTGCTCAAATTTCTCATACCGCTCCTGCATGGACGCCTGGGGATTCGTATACAGCCAGCCTTCGTACTCGTCTACCATGGTATAAAACGTCAGTTCACTGATAATTTCATACTGATGCATATACAGAAATTTCTCCGCATCCTTTCCGAAAAATGCTTCTGCATATGGATAAGCAAACAGCTCCATGGTTTTGGAGGGAATCTCCACAAGATCATTGGCCATCCAGTAATATTCCTGCAGGGGCTGCTTTTTCATACTGCAATATGCCTGCCAGGCATGGCCCAGCTCATGGGTCAGCACCGACACATCCGACATGGTACCGTTGGAATTTGCAAATACAAAGGGAATTCCCGTCTTATCCAGAGTGGTGCAGAATCCGATTCCCGTAATTTTATTGGGCGACTGTGCAGCGTCAATCAGTTCATGTTCCAGCATTTCATCATAAAATGCCCCGATTTCCGGAGACAGTTTATGATACATCTCTCCGGCCGCCTGGCAGAGTTCCTGAATTTCCCCGGCGGGCCTGGGATTCCCATCGGGGAAAATCAGATTGTAATCGTAAATCGTCAGAGTTTCCAGGCCCAGCCGCTCTTTCTGCTGCTCATACAATGCTTTCATTACCGGAATGACTTCTTCTTTTATCTGTTTCCGGAAAGCGGTCAGTTCTTTCTCTCCGTACTCCCGTCTTCCCTTTTCCAGATTTTTGTAATCCAGATAACTGTCAAATCCGTTTGCTTTCGCAATTTTGATACGTGTTTTCACCAGTTCATCCAGTATCTCTTCAAATTCCTGCTTCCTGTCCAGATAGCCCCGGTACATGACTTTCAGGCACTCCTTTCGTACCTCCCGGTCCGGGTTCTCCCGAAACGGACGCAGTTCTCCTTCACTCAATATCTTTCCCTGAAATTCAAACTTCATCGTTGCTTTCATCTTCTGATAACGGTTCATCAGCTCCTGCTCTTTGACCTGTAAATCTTTGCCTTCTGAGAGAAGCCGGTTGTCCTTATCCAGAATCAGAAGGAATTCCCTGCCGAACTCCCGATTGATATCTTCCGCAAAAGATGAAGATATTAATGCCTGATTTAATTTACTGCTGTCACGCATTGCCAGCGCTTTATCCTGCTCCATGGCTTCCTTTGCATAATATTCATCTGTGGAATCCTGATACATCCGTATCATGGCCAGCGTATGGTTTTCATTCACTTCCTTCTGCAGTTCCTGGCTCCCCAGCAGTATCTTTTTTACTGTATCATAATCTCCGGCCTGGGTAATCTGCTCTGCAAATTCATCCAGTTTTCTCTGGATTTCCTGAAAATCCATTCGCTTATAAGGGATATCCTTTAATTTAAAATTTTTCTCCATGGTTTCCCTCCATTCCGTATGGTTGGTTCATACTGCGTTTTCAGTTTATTTTTCGTCTGGCGGGCAGTATATTCAATCAACGAGCAGACATAAAAAAATCATCTCTTTCCTTTTCGGTCATATACAGGCTCACTCCCTTCAAATGTCAGACAATTCAGTGCTGATAATGTATGAAAACTAATCTGATGGGTGGGATATCTGAATCATCTGATATAAATATATCATACACAATACCATGTGGCAAGATTCTCTCCCTGTCGGCAATGGCTAATCAAACCCTGGCTTATGCTTACCGGGAATTTGCAGGCCGTCACAAAGGGCTGCCGGAAGCCACGCAGTGGTACAAGCAGAAATCAGGGTATCAGAAGATCCATTTTCATTACAGACCTTCTGACACCCTGACTCTTATAGAAGAAAATCTTCTGTTTTGATTCAGCTCCCGTTCCAGGAAGTTACAGATTTTTAATCACATCCAGCGCCGGCAGAGGCCTGCCTTCATAGTCAAACAGCGCCTGATTGGCCCATTCATTGCCGCAGGGGCCTGGATCTTTCATATAGCTCAGAGAAGCCTGGGTAGCCCAGCCGCTTCCCGGCACCGGAAGCCAGGCCGGCTCCCAGTAGAAAAATCCCCTTCCCAGACCTTTTGGAACATTGACCACGCGATTCATAAAATCTTTCATAAAATCCGCCTGGCCCTGTTTTGTCATGGGATAGTCAATATTTTTCACCAGTTCCGGTTTTGTGGCCATTCCTTTCCGTTCAGAAGGCTGCAGTTTCTCATAAGAAGCATAATCCTCCATGGTGTAGCCCATGGATACCTCCGCTACCACCAGTTCCTTGCCGTAGCGCAGCGCAATGTCATGCATATTATGCTCCAAATCTGCCAGAGAACCGTGCCAGAAGGGATAATAGGACAGGCCGATGACATCAAAATCTTCTCCGTCACTGGCAAAGTAGCTGTCAAACCATTCCCGGTACAAAGCATTATTGCCTCCGTTATCCAGATGGAGCATAACCGGAATGTCCGGGTCAATATCACGTACCCCGTGAATTCCCGCATTCACCAGCATGGCAATGCTCTCGTAATCGGGCCGCTTCCCGTCCGGCCACAGCAGACCGTTGGACAGTTCGTTGCCTGTCTGTATCATATCAGGCAGAATGCCCTCCCGCTGGAATTCCCGCAATACCGCCACCGTATAATCATATACAGCGGATTCCAGACGTTTTCCCGTATAGTCATACCAGGCCTTGGGCTTTATCTGCTTGCCGGGATCTGCCCAGAAATCACTGTAATGGAGATTCAGCAGCACATCCATGCCCCGCTCTTTCACCCGTTTTGCCAGCTCCATGGCAGTTTCCATATCATTGGTTCCCGCACCGTAGGGCTCTCCTTCTCTGGACCAGGGATTGTTCCAGAGGCGGATACGCACCGCATTGGTACCGTATTCCTGCAGAATGGCCAGAAGATTCCTCTCGTCCCCATCCTTATCGTAAAATTTAGCTCCAAGCTGTTCCAGCTCCGGCAGGGAAGATACGTCCATTCCCTTTATAAATTTTTTATCTGAAATAACTCCCATAAAAATTTCCTCTTAATCAAAGTCAAACTTTGTGATACGCTCCGCCATGGCACGGTAACGGAACCTTACCATCTCATTTTTTTCCAGCACGTCCTTTTCATTTCCGGTGTACTGGCAGCGAATGCAGTAATATTCATCCTTTTCCTTATCATAAAACATATCAATATCCAGATCCCGCATAAAACAGGAGGGACACCTGTAATTTAATCTGCCTTTTCCAGCCTGAGCCATGTTGCAAACACCTCCTTATCCGATACTGTTTTGGTGTATCCTAATGTAAACATGGGAGAAAAGGCATAGCCCTCTTTCACATATCCCACTGCTTCTTTATCAGAGGGCGTCATGGAAACCTTCGTCTCAATGGCCGGAATCACCGCACTCACCGCGTCTGCTCCTGCAAGCTGCGCCTCTCTGCATCTGTACTCATAGGAAATGGATTTCTCCTGGCTGCCCTCGCATTTCAGGGTAATGCCTGTCATATCCTCCGGATATTCTGTAGTTCCGTAACATGCCACCATGTACTCATTCAGCTCCACCTTTGCGTCCGGATTGCTCATTTCCAGAATGGTACGCTCCATTTTAATACCGGAACTTCCTTCCTCAAAGTAAATTTTTGTCTGCAGCTTTACAGTCAGATCGTAAAATTCGATTTCCACCGGATCCAGTGTGAGAATTCTGGTATTTCCCTCCTGAGAAAAATGGGCTTTGGTGCGGCACAGGCACAAATCCACTTCTTCTCCGTTATAAGAGAGTTTCGCACTTCTCACTGTCCCCTCTCCGGCATAGTGGGTAAAATAACCCGCCCGGTATTTTTCCTGAATCAGGAAAGGATAAGAAGCATCCTGTACGTGTTTCGTTCCGATTCCCACAGGCCATTCCAGTTTGGCCGCATAGGGACGCAAGTCCACAATGGCCCCGCCCTGGTCCATATTAACGCAGGCTCTCATGTATGGGTCGCAGTACCAGAACACCTGTTTATCCGAACCATAAAGAATATCACGCCACAGTGCGCATTCCGGCTCCGTATAACTCTTTTTCTCCCGGTAATAATCTGCAAACTCCGACATGGTCATATCAATCAGTTTGCCTTCTTTTTTCAGTTTGCCGTAGTAGGCGCAGCCGTCAGAATAGGATTTTTCCAGCAGTTCATAGGGCGCTTCCCAGCGGCCCATTTTATTCATCCAGCCCGGCCCCACGAACATCATGTTATAGGCGTAACCATTGTTATATTTCTCCAGAGAACGGTACTGGTCAATCAGATTGTACATATAGGGATATTCCCAGGTCTGGCTGTCGTAAATCATACCCCGGAGCACATTCTGGGGATGGGTGCCGAAATTGGAACCGTTTCCGTCATAACATGCCAGCAGGTCTCTGGAGAGATGAGGGATTGCCACAATCCCGCTGTCCTCCGCTTCATTTGCCGCCGGTGCATGGGTGTTCTGTTTTGAGGGAATCCAAGGGGCCCAGGGGCCTCCGTCAAACAGGGTATACCAGGAATTATTGCAGGTATGGTATGCCTTGGGGCCTTCTTCCCAGCAGGTTGCCACCGCACACTTGACGGATGGATATTTTTCTTTGATATAATTGGTTAAATCTGCATCCAGATAATAGGAACCGGTGGATTCCGGATAAAATCCAAAGCTCTGACAGAATTTTTCAAAAACATCATCCACAATGGATTTCTTGTCTTCCATGGAAAACATCCAGATACAGAAATCTTTGGTATTGTATTTCTCACGGAACTCCTTACAGGGCAGCCCCAGCAGAGAAAGGGCAATCTCATCCCCGTATTTCTCATGATCTGCTTTTGCGAGAGCCACTGCTTCTTCATTAAATAAACTTGCATATGTCATCTGAATGGTGGTTTTCAGGCCGTTTTCATGGGCAAGCCTCTGCTGGGTTTTGAAAATGTCCAGCGATTCTGTCAGCAGCGCCTTTCTTCCGATATCCTCCGCTTTTCCATGGCCGGTTACTTTTTCTGCGTACTCCGGCACCATTTCCGGACGGTGGATAATATTTACCACAAATTTGTCCATTTTGTCCTCCTTAAATCATCAGGTTACTTACTATAAACCTCTGAAACTGAATGTAAATCTCATGGGCTTATTTATGTCAATCAGGTATTCCGGATGTACTTTTGCTCCCCAGCTATCGTCTCCGCCTACGCCCATCTGCTGTGCGGATACCCGTACTACCGTGTAGTGGATTTCCGGCAGTTCATAGGGATGCATGGCAGCTTCCATCTCATGGGGCGTATAGGGCAGTGCGGAAAAATTCATATGATTTCCGGTAAACAGCATTCCTCTGCCCCGGTTATCGGTGATTTTCGCCCAGCGCACATCGGTTTTATTGCCGCATTCCTGGGGCACCAGGTATTTTGCCAGATTATCCATTACTTTGTTGGAGTAAATCCCCAGCTTTGCTCCGTGTTTCCGGTCCGCATAAGTTTCTGCCGGCCCGTTCCCGTACCATTCCACATTCTCGTAATCTGCATTGAACTTGAACATCATACCAAATTCCGGCATATCGCCCAGTTCTTTTACCGGGTCATAAGAGAGAGTTACGGTAATGGTTCCATCTCCGAATACTTCATAGGAAAGGGTACATTTGCTCACAGGTACGGTGGCCATAATATAATGATATGTAATCACCGCGCTGTTCTCTTTTTCTTCCAGTGCGGGATTCGGATAATCCTCGTCCGGCTGCTGATACAGGCTGGCAAGTTTCCACTGGCCGTATTTTTCCATCATATTATAGCCCTGGTCATTGTCTGTGGGCGCCCGCCAGAAACTGGGCGTGGGAATCTGCTCAATCATTTCCCGGCCGCCGCAGCGGTAGGATACCAGTCCGCTCTTTAAGGTACTGAACATACATTCAAAGTTCCTGCCTCTCACACCAATATTTAATTTTCCTTTAATAACTGTAATCTTCCCTGTTTCTTCTGCCGGAAGGCTGACTTTCCCATTACAGGGAGACCAGGTTTTTCCTGTCTCTTCCACCTGGAAGACGCCCTGCCCGAAGGCCACTTCATGGCCTGCAGGCGCCCAGTCCTGCGCTTCTTTTAATCGGAAAGAAACAGTTACCGCGTATTCTCCCGGCTGTTCCGGTACTGCCAGCGGCAAATCATAGGTCTCCTCGCTGAGGGGCGGTACGTCTGTCTCAAGGGCAGCCTGCTCTGTGAGTTTCCCTTCTCTTTCCAGAAGCACCACGCAGTCATAGCAGTTCGTATTCTGAAACAGGTTTTTATTCTTTATCAGCACTTTATCTCCGGAAACTTCTGCTGAAATATTCTGATAATTGAATTTTACTTCCTGCATTTTGGGAGACTCGTCCCGCTCTCCGCCGTATACAATACCGTTTCCGCTGAAATTGTAATCACAGGGCCGCTCTCCGAAATCTCCGCCGTAGGCCTGGAAGTTCTTTCCGTAACGGTCTTTTTTCTCAATGGACTGGTCGATATAATCCCATATAAATCCGCCCTGATACAGAGGCTCCGTATCAGTCAAATCCGTATATTTATGCATGGCTCCGCAGGAATTGCCCATGGCATGAGTATATTCACAGCAGATAAAGGGCCTGCTCCTGTCTTTTGCCAGAAATTCCCGAATGGATTCCACCGAAGGATACATCTGGCTTTCCATATCGCTGGTATCATTATAACGCCGGTCATGGAACACACCCTCGTAATGTACCAGTCTGGTGTCGTCCAGTTTGCGGAACAACTGCGACATTTCATAAATTACCGGCCCGCCGAAAGATTCATTTCCACAGGACCAGATGACAATGGCCGGATGATTCTTGTCCCGCTGATAGCAGGAATTTACCCTGTCCAGCATCATGGGCTGCCATTCTTTCCGGTCTCCGGGAACAGCCGCCTCCAGCCCTGCCTGTCCTTTGATAATGGGGTCCCAGGAGCCATGGCTTTCCAGATTGTTTTCAGCAATCATATAAAGGCCGTATTTATCACAGAGAGCATAAATTCTGGAATCGTCCGGATAATGGCAGGTGCGGATTGCATTGATATTATTCCGTTTCATGGTCATAATATCCAGAAGAATTTCTTCATCTGACACAGCCCGGCCTGTTTTAGAGCTGAATTCATGGCGGTTCACGCCCTTAAATACAATTCGTTTTCCATTGATATGCATCATATGGTCAATCATTTCAAATTGACGGAATCCCACCATCTGGGAAATCACTTCTGCTGTCTCGCCTGTTTCATTCCGTACTTCCAGCAGCAGCTCATAGAGGTTGGGCTCCTCCGCGCTCCAGAGGGCCGGATGTTTCACAGGAATTTTGATTTCCGCTTCCGGTTTCATCTCCGTCTGAGCCTGCACCACCGTATCCTGTCCGTTCCTCAGAGTCAGGAAAACCTGTCCCGAACCGGAGCCTTTCAGGGCGACTTCCAAATCTGCGTCCGTGTATGTGTCATCCAGCAGCGTTTTCACCCGGATATCCCGGATATGGGTTTCCGGCACGGTATACAGATATACGCTTCGGTAAATGCCGGAAAACCGGAAGAAATCCTGGTCTTCGCACCAGCTTCCTGCTGTCCATTTAAAAACCTGAACGGCCAGCTTGTTCTCTCCTTCCGTCAGATAAGGCGTCAAATCAAATTCCGAAGGGGTAAAGCTGTCTTCGCTGTAGCCTGCATAGACTCCGTTCAGCCACAATGCCATGCCGCTCTCCACACCCTGAAAAGAAATATATACCGGCTTCCCTTTCATAAATTCCGGAACGGTGAAGTATTTCACATAACTTGCCACCGGATTGAAAAGGGAAGGGATTTCTCCCGGCTCAATCTGTTCACGGCCATCCCAGGGATACTGTACATTGGCATACTGAGGACTGTCATATCCTTCCATCTGGATATGTGCCGGCACCCGGATATCTTCCCAGGAATTACAGTCATATTCCGCTGACTCAAAATTCGGAATAACCGAATTATAATTTCTGGCATACGCAAATTTCCAGAATCCATCCAGGGAATAGCGGAATCTGCTGTTTTTTGCCTCCATCTCCTCCATGGAGCCGTAACATATATGGTCCGAATGGGCTTCCAGCGTATTCTCTTTAAAGAACATGGGATCTTTTACTTTCTCATAATCAAACTGCGGCATATTTTACCTCCAACATAATTTTATAAGTTGGGGCTGCAGCATTAAGATACGTCTGACCTCCAATGCGACAGCCCCATTCCGGTATGGCTGAGATTCCTTCTTCTGTCCTCTTTCCTTACCGGCATACTATTCACTGTATTTTAATTGCATTACTGCACTATTACTTCACTGCGCCTGTAATACCTTCTGCAAAGCTCTTCTGCAACAGGAAGAACACAATAATTGTTGGCAGACTGCACAGCAGAACGGCTAACATCAGTACGCCATAATCCGTAACATAACCTTCTGTCAGGTTGGCAACCAGCATGGGCATGGTAATACTGGAATCATCCAGCATGATTACCTTCGGCCACAGATAATTGTTCCACGCATTCATAAATGTAATGGTCATGGCTGCTGCATAGGTGGAACGCATGGTAGGAATGAACATCCGGAAAAATATCTGTATTTCATTCAGGCCGTCAATTCTTGCCGCTTCAATAATATCATGGGGAAAACTTCTGGCACTCTGCCGGAACATCATAATCAGGAAGGGCGTGGAAATAGTAGGCATAATAAATGCGACTGTGGTGTTCAGAAGCCCTGCTGCGGAAAACATCCGGAACAGCGGAATCATCGTTGCCACAAAGGGCACCATCATTCCCAGAAGCAGGATTGACATAACCGTGTCTTTTCCTTTGTCATGGTAGATTTCAAATCCATAACCTGCCAGAGAACAGATAATCAGCGCGCAAATGGTAAGCACAATGGCATACTTAAAGGAATTCAGCATGGCTTCCTGTACCGGTGACTGGGCAAACAGTGCTTTCCAGTTGTCCAGGAAGGCCGTTCCCGGAATCAGTCTTCCTCTGGTTACGTCCACACTCTTATTTGTGGCTGCCATCAGCATCCAGTAAAGAGGGAATACTGATATCAGTGACACAATGATCAAAACAACATACATTAACGCATTTGCTCTTTTTGTTTTAGTCACGCTTATCACCTACTTTCATCTGAATAAACGCCAGAATTGCCACCAGGATAAAAATCAGGAAGGACATGGCTGCTGCGTAGCCAAAGTTCGGCACATATTTAAAGGATATATTGTATATGTAATGGGACATGGTAATCGTAGCGTTGGAAGGTCCTCCCTTTGTCAGGTTAAAGGACTCGTCAAACAGCTGCAATGTTCCGTTTGTTGACATAATTGCTGTCAGCAGAATCGTAGGTTTCAACAGCGGAACCGTAATCTTAAAAAATGTCTGCAGGGGATTTGCCCCGTCAATTTTTGCTGCTTCATATACAGAATATTCTATATTTTGTAATCCGGAAAGGTAAAATACCATATTATATCCGGTCCATCTCCATATCAACGCTATAATAATTACAGCTTTTGCACTCCCGGCATGACCCAGGAAATTATATCCCGTATTCAGGATTCCCAGTTTAATCAGAATTGAGTTGATAAATCCGTCTACGCCAAACAGGGAACGGAAAATAATTGCATAAGAAACCAGTGACGTCGCACATGGCAGGAAAATCGCGGTACGGAACAGACCTTTGCACCGCAGATTTTTGTTATTCAGCATCTGTGCCAGAACCAGTGCCAGAATCAGCATGATGGGCACCTGAATAAGCAGATAGAAAAATGTATTTCCAAGGGACGTCATAAAGACCTTGTCTTTAAACATCCTGACATAGTTATCAAGTCCGCCAAACCTTAAGTCGTTACCTTTACCTTTCTGAAAAGACAGGATAAAAGCCTGTATCATGGGCCAGAAACTCATTACTGCAATCATGAGCGTCGCCGGCGTTAAGAAGGCCCAGCCGGTCAGATTCTGTCTTTTGCTCAAAGACATTTTTTTCTTTTTGGGTTCGTTTGTCTGACTCACATATTTACCCCCTTTAGTCTCAGTCGGGGGCAGCAACTGCTGACCCCCTGACTGCTTTTTATATGGCCCGCTTCACCGTATAAAACGGGCGTTTGAATCACTCTGCACCGAAGCAGAATGTCCATAATTCACACTTATGTAATAAGTGCACGAACTCTTACTGCTCCATCAGTCCTTCTACGGTACCCTGTGCAATTTCAAGTTCAGAACCAATATCAGATCCGCCTACCACATTCTGGATAGCTGTTGCGATAGCGTCACGTGCTTCATAGTAATATACACCTGTATTGTTGCTTGGGCATTTGCTTGCATACTCAGTAATTTTCTTAAATACAGCATCTCCGCCGTAGAATTCAGAAGGCTCTGCGTATACTTCAGAATCACCTGCCGGCAGATAAGTAGCCAAAGCACCGGAACTCGGAAGAATGTTTTCATACAGTTCAACGCTTCCTGCAAAGGTGGATTTCAGGAAATCTTTTGCCAGATCCATATTTTTGCAGTTGCTTGTAATAGCCCAGGAAGAGCCACCGTTGTTGGAGTAGTTGGTTGCTCCTTCAACGCCAACCAGGCTTGGCATATTAGTCAGAGCCCATTTTCCGCTCTGGTCTTCTGCAGACTGAATGGAAGCCATAATCCAGCATCCGTTGATGGTTCCTGCTACGGTACCTGTTGTAAGGGTCTGAACATATTCATCCCAGCTGTTTACCAGCTTGCAGACACCGGTTTCTACTAACTGCTGATATGTTTCCATAACTTTCTTCAGAGCCTCGTTGCCAACCATGTCGGGCTTTCCTTCATCGTCAAACAGGGAAGCGCCGCAGGACTGAAGCATCATCATGATAACGTCAGATTCGGTGGACTGGCAGGAAAGTAACGGCTGTCCGGTCTTTTCCAGAACAACTTTGCCTTTCTCCAGATATTCATCCCATGTGATATCTGTGAAATCATCAACGGTAAATCCTGCTTCTTCCAGAACATCCGTACGATAACATGCCACAACGGCACCATTGTCAAAGGGAACGCCATAGTTCTTACCGTCAACTACGGAGTAAGCTGTTTTTGCTTCACCAAACTGGCTGAAATCAACGCCGCTGTCTGTCAAATCGGTAAATGCTTCCGGGAAAGAGATTACATTCTTCTGGAATGCATTATCCTGTACCAGCATAATATCCGGCAGAGTATCAAGAGCGTCGCCCGTTGCCGCTGTGGTCAGCTTCTTCTGTACATCATCCCATGGAGTCTCCACTACGTTAATGTTGAAGTCCGGATGATCTGCCTGATAAATCTTGCCTGCTTCTTCCATTGCATAAATGTTGAATTTCGGATCCCAGCACCATACGGTCAGTGTATTCTCATCGCCTGCTGCTGCCGCATCATCACCTGCGTCCGCATCGTCGCCTGCATCCGCATTGTCTTCCTGCTGTTTGTCATCCCCGGAAGTTCCGGAATTGCTGCTGCCGGAATTGTTGCCGCAGCCGGCCAGCATGCCTGCGGACATTGCTACACAGAGTAATGCTGCTAAAACTTTTTTCTTCATATTGTTTTCCTCCCATTTTTTTGTTTAGAACAACAAAATGCTTTTGTTGCGCAATCGGTTGTTCTATGTTTTATAGTTTAACAGAGGGACGGATTGTTGTCAATGTCAACACTTTCTATATTTTCCCTGGTGTTTTTGTATATTTTGTCTAATCATTTTTCGTCAGTTTTACCATATTTTTTCGCTGCGCAACCGTTTGCTCTCATGAGATTCCCTGTGTTTTGCACATATTTACTGTGCAACTTTTTTCCCGATAACGTTACCATCCCTGTAAAACCTGCCTTTTTTCTCTATTTTATGTTTTTACTAAAAAGCACTGGTAAATTTACCAGTGCTTTTCATCTTGTTTTACTGCAATTTTACCTGTATTTTTACTAAATTTTCTGAAAAATCTATGCAGAGCAAGACCGGCATATGTTTTGTTTTATTTTGTGGATTCTTTCAAAACCACCTCATAACCAAGCAAAGTACGGGAATCTGTCTGTTTCCCTTCCACCGCTTCCAGTAATGTTTTGCACGCCACATTTCCAAGCTCCCGCGCGTCAAAGGCAAGGGAAGTCACGGAAGGCAGATTATTTTCCAGCACTGTGCTGTCATAAAAGGAAGCCACACGCATCTGCTCCGGCACCTGAATGTTTTCCCGGCGCAGCTTGTTCAGCACCTGAATACATACCGCATCGTCCAGGCAGGCGATACAGTCCACACCGTTGGCCAGCAGACGTTCCACCCCCTGTTCAATCAGAATGTCTTTTTCCACATTAATATATATGATATTTTTATCCAGGGGCAGCCCTGCCGTTTTATATGCCTCAATATAGCCCTGCAGGCGGCTCTGGGTTACCACATGGGACTGTATCCCTCCGATGAGGCCGATTTTCTTCATTCCCTTTAACAGCAGAATGGAAATCAGCTCCCGGCAGGCGCTTTTATGGTCGTTATCCACCTGAATTACCCCCTGGTAATTAGTACTTCCCACTGTCACAAACGGAATTTCCTGCGATTTCAGATATTCAATATGGACGTCTTTGGTAAAGGTGCGCATAAGTATCACCCCGTCTACTTTGTGGTTTTCTATCATCCGCACCAGCTGGGCACAGTCATTTTCTTTTCCCATGGTGAGCAGCACGTCGTAATCCATGCTCACCGCTGTCTCCTGCACCCCAATCAGGCAGGTCTGGAAAAAGGGCAGATCCACCACCGTATAGTCCTCCGGCAGCATAACGCCAATGTTGTAAGTTTTAAGCTGGGCCAGTCCCTTCGCCAGTACATTCGGCTTGTAATTGTGCTCCTGAATATAATCCAGCACCCGCTCTTTCGTCTCTTTTCCAATTCTTCCTTTTCCGGAAATCGCTCTGGAAACTGTGGTTTTGGACACCCCCAATGCCTCCGCCACATCTGAGATGGTTAATTTTTTCTCATATTCTTTTGTATGTTCCATAACCTCACCCCGCAAATTGCTCCACTATTTCCTGTCTTTCTCCTTCTCCAGTTTTTCTATCTCTGCCTCAGCCTCCGTAAGAATATTGTAATTGGTTACTTTGCTGCGGGCGGCATCCGACAGTTTATTGTACTGTTTGCGGATATTTTTGACGGTGTCTTTCATATCCAGCGTAATTTTCTGCCCTGCAAGCTGGTTAATGGCGTCAATTACCGGCTGGGCTTCCGCCTGAGCCTGCTGGTCGGCAGTTGCTTCCGCCTCAAGTTGTCCAATTCTGGCTTCTGCTTCTTCCAGTACGTTGTAATTGCTCACATATCCTTTTGCTCCGTCGTCCAGCCCGTTATACTGATTTCTGGCATTTGCAACGGCCTCCCTGCTGTCCAGTGTAATTTCTCCCAGGGAAGCAATCAGCTCCGTCACCGCTGCCGCAGCGTCCTGCTGCCTGGCCTTGGCGCTTTCCGAGCCTGGAAGCTGGTACACCAGCACCGGACAGCCGGCTTCTATATTATCGTACAATGTCTTTGCCGCATTGTAGGGCATATTGATACAGCCATGGGAACCTCCTCTTTTATAATAGTTCCCGCCGAAATCCCGGCGCCAGTTGGCGTCATGGAATCCCACGCCGCCGTTAAAGGGCATCCAGAAGTCTACCGGCGTGGCATATCCTTCCCCGCGCAGCGTTTTATCCAGTTCCTTGTAATACAGGCCGAAAGCGCCCGGAGGGGTGCTCCAGCCTTTGGCGTCATTTCCGGATACAAAATCTGTCTCCAGCACCAGAGAACCATTTTTGTAATAATGCAGATGCTGGGCAGTCAGGTTTACTTCCACATATGTATTGCCGTAATCGTTTCCTCCCCGGCTGTTGGCGCGCTGAGCATATTCCGGCTCTCTGGAAAGGGTTTCTCCTTTTTTGATATTTCCCCGCAATGCTTCTGCTTCTTTTTCCTGGTCTATTTTCCAGCCGTAATCACCGCCGCTTACGGTCACATTGGCTCCATAGGAAGAAGCCAGTGATTTGGATTTCCCGGCAGTATTGTAAGTATCTGCCAGGCCGGCCACATATTCTTCTATTTTCTTCCGGGAGAGTTTTGCCTTATATTCATCATTTACTGAAATCCACTGGCTGATGGTTTTCCCATTCAGAACCTCCTGGCTGTCCCCAAATTCATAAGTAATCTCAGCTCCCACATACCGGTTCATGGTTTCCGCCAGTTTTACCACTTCTTCTGACTCTTTTGTATATTCCGGTTTCACGTAGCAGTCTTCTTCTGCCAGAACCATACGCTCCTGCAGATTCAGAATGGCATTTTCCAGGGACTGAAAAAACTGTTTTTCTTCTATTACAGTACCTTCTTCCTCCGGAATAATATGATATCCGTCTTTTTCAGAATATTCTGAAATAATGGCATTTTCCGCTTTTATCATCTGAGCTTCATCCATCAGCTCCAGGTTCTGAATGGATTTCTCCAGGGCTTCCTCATCATAGTCCACCATGGTCTTCAGCTCTATGCTGGATTCCCGAAACAGAAAGGACGGCCAGATAAATGCATTCTGGCTGAGCAATACTTCCAGCAGATTTCCGTCAAATACAGGCTTCAGCTTTATGGCTGAACCCTCGATTACTTCTTCTTTTCCTTCCCTGGGTTCCAGACAAATCTCATACCCGTCAATTTCATCTTCAATCAACTGTTCCACGGTCTCTACGGTTCTTCCCGAAGCCTTCACACCGTTGATGGTGGTTCCAAACATAAAATGCGTACTGAAGAACGCTGCAAATCCCAGATATACTGCCAGAATCACGAACAAAATGATTCCGATTATAACAAATATCCGCTGTTTCCTGGTTAAATTCTTTAATGTTTTCATATGTCCTGCCTCTCTTTAGTCTGTCGTATAACTGAAATGAATTATACTAATGTCTATTATAATTCTATTTCAGCTAAAGTCAAATAATTTCAATTTTCAATATTTAACAGTTGATTTTTATTTTTTTCTATGCTATAATAGGAAAGCATTCGGGGTATGGCTCAGCTTGGCTAGAGCGCACGGCTGGGGGCCGTGAGGTCGCAGGTTCGAATCCTGTTACCCCGATTCTTTTTATGTCATCGGAATGTTACAGCAGTAAAGTCATGGTGTTCAGCAGCCATGGCTTTTTTATTTCCCGTAGAATAAAAAAGCGGACAGGTCCGCTTCAACTCCCTGAATCCCTCATTCTTGAGGGACCTGGGTGCTTTGCTGCGCGCGAGCGGATTGCCTGGCAATATATTTCCTCTCCGCGAGCTGCGCATCCCGCCCGGTGGGCTTTCTCTTATAGGAAATCTATATACTTTAGCACTTCTCAGTAACACGGTGTTTCCTATAAGAGAACAAAGCGGACAGGTCTGCTTCAACTCCATGAATCCCTCATTCTTGAGGGACCTGGGCGCTTTGCCGCGCGCGAGCGGATTGCCTGGCAATATATTTCCTCTCCGCGAGCTGCGCATCCTGCCCGGAGGGCTTTTCTCTTATAGGAAATCTATATACTTTAGCACTTCTCAGTAACACGGTGTTTCCTATAAGAGAACAAAGCGGACAGGTCTGCTTCAACTCCATGAATCCCTCATTCTTGAGGGACCTGGGCGCTTTGCCGCGCGCGAGCGGATTGCCTGGCAATATATTTCCTCTCCGCGAGCTGCGCATCCTGCCCGGAGGGCTTTTCTCTTATAGGAAATCTATATACTTTAGCACTTCTCAGTAACACGGTGTTTCCTATAAGAGAACAAAGCGGACAGGTCCGCTTCAACTCCATGAATCCCTCATTCTTGAGGGACCTGGACGGTTTGCTGCGCGCGAGCGGATTGCCTGGCAATATATTTCCTCTCCGCGAGCTGCGCATCCCGCCCGGTGGGCTTTCTCTTATAGGAAATCTATATACTTTAGCACTTCTCAGTAACACGGTGTTTCCTATAAGAGAATGAAACAGCCCCCTGGAGTTTATCCCTCAGGCGGGCTGTATAAGAGGAAAATTCCTTTCTCTCTTTTATATTTCTCTGTACTGTCTCTTGTATACACGTCTCCTGCCGACGAGCAGTTCGCCACCATATACCAGCGTATACATCACAATGGCCATAATACAGCCAGTAATCACATCAAACACGGAATGCTGTTTTAAAAACATGGTAGAAGCAATGATGGAAACCATCAGTACAAAAGAAATTCTCCGAATCCATTTTTTCTCTTTCAGCTGTTCACTGTGCATAACGGAAAGGTGTACGCCGATGGAATTATACACATGGATACTGGGAAAGAGATTGGTAGGCGTATCTACCATATAAAGCCCCTTCACCAACGTTACAAATATATTATCCCTCTCGAATACCCTTGGCCGCAGGTAATGGCCATTGGGATACACCGTGGACACCACCAGAAAAACCGTCATTCCCACAAACAGAAAAATGCATAGTTTGTAATAATCCTGTACATTCCGGAAAAAGAAAAATGTAATTGCAAGGGCCACGTACCCAAACCACAGCAGATACGGTACGATAAACACCTCAATAAAAGGTATGTAGTCATCTATCGGCATATGAATTACATGGAAACGCCTGGTCACCGTTTGTTCCAGGTAAGCAAACCATGCCAGATAAATCAGCAGATATGATAAAATCCACCCATGCCGATAACGATAAAAAAAGTCTTTTACTGTCTCTTTCATTCAATCATCACCCTGAACCTTTTCATTTCCCTTCCTGTTTTGCGGTCAGACGAAAAACTTCTGCCGCTTTGGGTTATCTCACTGGATTATAGCACAGGAAATGGGGAGAAACAATGAATTTTTACCGAATTAAGAATTTCTTTATAACTTCCTGTCCTTTTTTCTCACAAATTTCCATATCGTAAATGAAGCAGAAGCCCAACAGCTTTCCCTGTCAGGCTTCTGCCATAAATATCTCAAATATTATATCAGGATTCTATATTCCCGGAAGCATATGCTCCACCAGAGCTGCCGAATGAACTGCCGCCGCTTTTTCAAAGGACGGATAATCCATTTCCGCGCTGTCATCCGCCTTATCTGAGATTGCCCGGATGATAACGAAAGGCACATGATTCAGATATGCGGCATGGGCGATGGATGCTCCCTCCATCTCCACACAGAATCCCTGGAAATTCTCTATAATCCTGTTCTTTACCTCTTTATCACTGATAAACTGGTCTCCGCTTACCACTCTTCCCTGATACACTTCAATATCCGGATTCACTTCCTTACAGCAGGACACTGCAAGCTGTACAAGCCTGTCATCCGCCGGAAAAGCCAGACAGCCCATCTGGGGAACCTCCCCCAGGGGATACCCGAACACCCGCACATCCACGTCATGGTGGAGGGCGTCTGTGGATACCACGATATCGCCGATATTGATTTCATTTTTCAGAGAGCCTGCCACTCCCGTATTGATAATATGGGTCACTTCAAAACAGTCGCATAAAATCTGGGTACAGAGGGCCGCGTTTACTTTGCCGATTCCGCTGCGTACAATCACAGTCTCTGTTCCGTTCAATGTCCCTTCCAAAAACTCCATGGAGGCCTTTTCCACCCTGCGGCGAATCTGCATGGCCCATTTCAGTGCTTCCACTTCCAGCTCCATGGCGCCGATAATTCCAACCTTTTTCATTCTGTTCTCCTGTCACCGGATCATGCCGGCCCTTTTGTCCGGCTCTCATCCGTTTCTATTCCATATCCTCTGTTTTCTCCGGATAAATCAGGTGCTTTTCATCTATTTTATAAAGTGTGTTCTCCAGATAACGGTTCGCCACATAATTGGTCATGGCAAGATTGTGATCCAGATAATTGCCGCAGTCCAACGCGCGGGCTCCCGGTATTTCTCCGCGGAAATCCCGGATAAATTCATACATTCCGGTGATTAATTTCACAATATCCCTGGACTCGTAATCCCCTGCCATCAGCAGATAGCAGCCGGTACGGCAGCCCATGGGCCCAAAATAGACGATTTTATCTTTATATTCCGGGTCATTGCGCAGATAAGTAGCTCCCAGATGTTCCAGGGTATGCATTTCCGCTGTGTTCATAACCGGCTCATCGTTCGGCGACGTCATACGCAAATCAAAAGTGGTCACCACTTCTTTTCCGATATGATCTTTGCGGGAAACATAAATTCCCGGCTCCAGCTTCACATGGTCTATGGTAAAGCTCGCAATTTTTTCCATTATCAGTTCTCCCTTCTTCGTGTGTGTTCTGTTACTGTTCCTTAAAAATTTCTTCTACCACCTGGGGAAGCTGCTCCAGATCCGTAATGGAAGGCACCTCCGCCTGGATAGTTCCATATCCGTTCTCCGCATGAATAAAAGGAATCTCCGCTTCTTCCGCCGCATAGTAGTCTCCCTGAACGTCTCCCACATAAACGGCTCTGTCCAGCTGGTTCCGCTCCACCACCATACGGATATTGCGGCCTTTCTCTCTTCCGGTTCTTCCAAAGCATTCAAAATCGTCAAAATAACTTTCCAGTTTGTGATATTCCAGAAATGCTTCTATATAGCCTGCCTGGCAGTTGCTCACAATACTCAGATGATAACCGCGGTCCCTCAGATTCTGAAGGGTATCTTCCAGCCCTTTCATCAGAATGCCTCCGTGACTTCTGATATGCTCATTCTCTTTCTTACAGCAGTACGCCAGCATTTCCCGCCGGTCTTTCATCTCAAATTCAGAAAAAAGAATATCCGAAATCTCATACATGCTCTTTCCCATAACTCCCTGGATCATCTCTGCTGTAATTGGTTTTTCTATGTCAAAATGTTCATCCAGCGCTGCCTGCCAGGATATTGCCACTTCCTCGGATGAATCCCACAGAGTGCCATCCAGATCAAATATAATCCCTTTTTTCATGATTCCTCCTTCTGTACCAACCATATGCTAATACATTTTTCCATGCAGAGACCCGAAAATCCTGTATGTTACGTCTGCCGGCCGCAACGCATGGTTTTCGGGTTCTTTATTCTCTTCGACTATTTGGTTTCTATTCTATCATGTTTTTCCTGCAAAGTCCATATAACATCCAAAAGGAAATAAAAATTTTAGCAACAGTTCAGCCATAGCCTGAATTATGGGCGAATCATGCCTGCATGAATGAGCACAGAATGCAGGCTATGAGCGGAACGCCCCTTAAGCCTCAGACAGGAGCTGCGTCAGCAGCGGTCAGCCTGCGTTGTTCCGCCCATTTAAAATCAGGGCCACAATCCCGCAGAGCAGCCCGCCTGTGGGCCAGACAATCCAGCAAATCCGCCAGAGGTCAAACACAAATCCTGTCACCAGAAATATGCCGGTGGCAAACAGCATAATACAGCCGCACCAGACGCCCACCCCCATATTTTTCCTTTTCTGTTCCGGACTGTTTTCCTTATTATAAGTATCCACTTCATACTTTTCTTTTCCCATCCCGGCATAGATAAGGATGCCGATTCCCAGAGCAGCCAGCAACAGGAAAATTCCCTGATAAAAATCTTCTTTCATCCCTGCCCGCAGAGGAAATTCATCTCCGTTCATGCCGACCAGCGCTCCAATCAGTATAAGGCCGATTCCTGTGGCAATCCGTCTGGGAAACTGCTGATCAGATTTTTCCTTTTCTGCCGGTGTGTAAAAATCCGGAATCACCGGATGATTTTTCCGGTAAATATCATGTTCCATTCCGGCCACCACAAGCACCAGAACCGACACCACTGCCATAGACATAAAAATCACATCTGACAATATTTCAGGGCTTTGAAACCCTTCCAGTATCTCGTAGACTGCCACCCCAAGAATCAGGAATGTGACGCCAAAGGTAATCTTTTTCCGCCTCTTTTCCATATGATTCTCATAGCCCTGACTGTCCGCCGTCTCCAGGAGCGCCGCCTCTTTTCTCAGCAGCGTATCCATATCACAGGAAAACAAATCGCACAGCTGAAGAATTTTCTCCATTTCCGGAAAAGAGGTTCCTGCCTCCCATTTGGATACGGTCTGTCTGGAAACATCAAGCTGTTCCGCCAGCTGCTCCTGCGTCAGATTTCTCTGCTTTCTGTAAAACTGTAAATTTTCTCCGAATACGTTCATATTATTTCACCTCTCTGTTTTGTTCCTTCTGCGCTTCCGGTGAATTTATCTTACCGTATTCTGCATGTAAAGTCTGCCGATTTCCTGTTGCGTTTGAAGATTTTGATGTAAAGTTGCGGTTGCATTGGCGTTTTTACGGGGAAAATCAGCTTTCAGACCCTTCCGGCTGCTGTACGGACAATGCCAGTTCTTCTAACTGCTTCTCCTCCACGGTACCCGGCGCTTCGGTCATCAGGCAGGAAGCATCCTTTACCTTGGGGAAGGCAATCACATCCCGGAGAGAGTCGCACTGTACCATCAGCATAATCATCCGGTCCAGTCCAAAAGCAAGGCCTGCGTGGGGCGGAACTCCGTACTTAAAGGCATTTAACAGAAATCCGAACTGCTCATAGGCGCGCTCTTTGGTAAAGCCCAGCACTTCCAGCATTTTTTCCTGAATATCGTCCTGATGGATACGGACAGAACCGCCGCCCAGTTCTGTGCCGTTTAACACAATATCATAGGCTTTGGCCCGCACAGCTCCCGGATCTGAGTCAATCAGATGCCAGTCTTCTTCCATGGGCATGGTGAAGGGATGATGAGCCGCCATAAAACGGTCTTCTTCCTCGGACCACTCCAGCAGCGGGAATTCCGTCACCCACAGGAAATTGTACTGGTTTTTGTCAATAAGTCCCAGTTCTTTCCCCATTTCCAGGCGGATTGCTCCCAGCACATTCCAGACAATTTTATTTTTATCTGCTGCGAATACCAGCAGGTCGCCCGGCTCTCCTTCCATTTTCTCCACCAGGGCCTTTAATACGGGCTCCTCCATAAATTTGGCAAAGGAAGATTTGTATGTCCCGTCTTCATTGACAGAAAGATATGCAAGTCCCTTCGCACCGCAGCCTTTGGCAAATTCCACCAGCTTGTCTATCTTCTTCCGGGGCATGGCTCCCTGGCCCTTCACATTCAGGCCCCGGACGGAACCGCCGTTCTCCAGCGCTCCGGTAAATACGCCGAATCCGCAGCCTGCCACCACCTCTGACACGTTCACCAGTTCCATACCGAATCTGGTGTCCGGCTTATCGCTTCCATACCGGTCCATGGCCTCCTGCCAGGTCATCCTTGGAAGAGGCAGGGACACATCCACGCCGACTGCCTCCTGAAAGACATATTTCAGAAGACGCTCATTTACTTCCAGTACGTCGTCCACATCCACAAAAGACATTTCCATATCCACCTGGGTAAATTCCGGCTGGCGGTCCGCACGCAGATCCTCATCCCGGAAACATCTGGCAATCTGGAAATACCGGTCATATCCGGAGCACATCAAAAGCTGTTTAAACAACTGGGGAGACTGAGGCAGTGCGTAGAACGTCCCAGGATGCACCCGGCTGGGCACCAGATAATCCCTGGCTCCTTCCGGCGTGGATTTTGTCAGGATGGGCGTCTCCATCTCCAGAAATCCTTCCTGTGCCAGAAAATTACGCAACAGCATGGACACTTTGCTTTTCATCATCATATTGCGCTGAATATCCGGCCTGCGCAAATCCAGATAGCGGTAGCGCAGACGGAGGTCTTCCTTTGTCTGGGAGTCTTCCTCAATGGGGAAGGGCGGCGTCTCAGACTCTGAAAGAATCCGGATATCTTCCGCAATTACTTCAATATCCCCGGTTTTCAGATTCTCATTGACTGCTGCCGCACGTTTTTCCACTGTTCCTGTCACAGCCACCACATACTCGCTCCGCAGCGTTCCCGCTCTGGCAAATCCCTCGCTGCCCACTTTGGGCTCGTCAAATACAATCTGGAGCAGTCCGGTGCGGTCCCTTAAATCTATAAATATCAGGCTTCCCAGGTTTCTCCGTTTCTGTACCCATCCCATCACGGTCACCTGCCGGCCGATATCGCTGTCGGAAATCTCCGTACATCTGTGGCTTCTGTGTAATCCCTTCATTGATTCTGCCATAATTCTTCCTCCTGAAATTAATTCCTGATTTCACTTTCATTCTGTCTGCTTTTTACAACAGGGTATTCATCCTGTTTCTTATTTTTATCCTCAGTCCCTGTTAAAAAACTCTTTTATTTCCGTATAGCCTTCCGCTGTCAGTTTTTCCTTCTGGAATTTTTTATTTTTATTCATGCGTGCTACCAGTACCTGCTTCCCTGCCCTGCGTTCTTCCTGGGCCTGGGCCGTCACCTGGGCCAGTTTATCTCCCGGATAATTTTTTTCAATCAGATATGCAATTTTTTTCGACTGTCCCGGTACCTGAAAACCGCTTTCCAGCAGCAGCAGGATAATCCGCTCAAAGCCGATGGAAAATCCGCAGGCCGGCACGTCATTTCCGGTAAATTTTCCAATCATTTTATCATAGCGCCCGCCTCCGCCGCAGCTTCCGCCGAATTCCGGCATGGCGATTTCAAAAATAGTTCCCGTATAGTAGGACATACCCCGCACCAGCGTGGGGTCAAAGACCAGTTCAAATTCCGCCTCTTTTGTCTCGTTTACACAGGCCGCAATTTCTTTTAAACTGTCCGCCACTTCCTGTTCCAGATAATCGCCCAGCCGCTCTGACAGCCAGGAAACGCCCTGAGCCACATCTTCTTTTCCCTGCATGTTCTGAAACAAATCCAGATATTTCTCAATGGACGCTTTTTCAAATCCGTTTTTCTCCAGTTCCCGGGCCACCCCTTCCAGGCCAATCTTGTCCATTTTGTCCAGAATAATGAATACCGTGTCGTAAGAATCCTCGGAAAATCCGCTGTAAGCCGCCATAGCTTTCAAAATTCGCCTTTCATTGATACGAATCTGGAAATTTTTGAAGCCTAACCTGCCAAGTGTGGTTGTGGTTGCAAGAATCAGTTCAATTTCTGCAAGATTACCTGCTTCTCCCAGAATATCAATGTCACACTGCATGAACTGGCGGTATCTTCCCCGCTGGGGACGGTCCGCCCGCCACACATTTCCCATCTGCAATGCTTTGAAGGGAGCCGGCAGGTTATTGACATTATTGGAATAGAACCTTGCCAGCGGCACCGTCAGATCATAACGCATTCCGAAATCCACCACATCATTTTCTTCTCTTGCAGTTTCCAGATTCAGCTTTTCCCCCCGTTTCAGTACTTTAAAGATGAGCTTCTCATTTTCGCCTCCCTGTTTGCTGCTGAGATTCCCGATGTTTTCCATACAGGGGGTCTCAATGGGGGTAAATCCAAAGCTCCGGTAAGTTTCTTTGATTACGTTCATCACATAATCCCGGATTTCCATTTCCTCCGGTAAAATATCTTTCATGCCGTTTACAGGCTTTTTTGCCAGTGCCATTCTGTTTCCTCCTTCAGTCCTGCTTCTGTATTATATCAGTATTTAATAGTGAATGATTCCATGCAGCCTTCTGTCATCCTTCCAGCAGCTTCCGCTTCCGTTCCGTCATTTCTCCGATTCTTTCCATATACTGAGCCACATCTTTTACATTCTCGCACCGCTCAATCCGTCCGTCGCTGCAAAGGCGCTTTGAAATGCTGCCGGCTCCCAGAGCCAGTATATCCTGTTTCTCCTCCATCATCAGAATATTATAGAGCCCGGCTTTTCCCTCCCTGGCATATCCTACGTTTTCAAAATTCCCGGCCATATTTTTCTGCCGGTACAGATAATAGGGCGACAGACCCATCTTTCCGGCATATGAGGCGGTCATCTCAATGATTTCCCGGCTGTTGGTCATCTCCATATCCCGGTATTCCTCAGAAAACATCTTCATCCTTGCGGCCCGCTTGATGGCAAGGGAATGGATGGTCAGATTGTCCGGGGCCAGCTCCTGAATCTGCTCCAGAGTATTTCTCACATCTTCCATGGTTTCTCCGGGCAGCCCCAGAATCAAATCCATATTGATGTTGTCAAACCCCATCTCTCTGGCCAGATAAAAACTCTCCAGCGTCTGCTCCGCAGTATGGCGGCGGCCAATCAAATCCAGCGTTT
This sequence comes from Lachnospiraceae bacterium JLR.KK002, assembly GCA_036941025.1. NCBI lineage: Bacteria > Bacillati > Bacillota > Clostridia > Lachnospirales > Lachnospiraceae > Lachnospiraceae bacterium JLR.KK002. Next base: position 178,606 of record JAYMNP010000001.1, on the reverse strand, counting down.
CCTGCTTCATAGTCTGGGGATTGATGGAAATTCTGGAAATTCCATGTTCCCGCAATACCTGCAGCTTCTCTCTCGTAACGCTGTCCGGTCTTCCCGCTTCCACCGTATATTCCAGCAAATTTGAAAAATCAAAGCAGGATTTTATTTTTGTCAGCAATCTGTCCAGCTGACGGGGCGCCAGTGTGGTGGGGGTTCCCCCTCCAATGTAAATGGAATTTAATTTCCTGCGGCTGCAAACCGCGGCGATAAAATCAATTTCCTGCTCCAGCGCATCCAGATACTCGTCCACCCGCCCCTGCCACTTTCCGATGGGCGAAGAGGAAAAGGAACAGTAGGAACAGATACTGGGACAGAATGGAATACCCACATAAAGGCTGTAGCCGTCCTGGTAATCAATCTGCTTCAGAAGCTCCAGTTCCCGTTTCGCAATCTCAATACTCAGGCTTATTTTCTGCTCCGACGCAAAATAAGTGTCCGCCATGTAAGTTCGGATTTCTTCTTCCCCTTTTCCCTGCTCCAGCATGGACATGGCAATTTTCACAGGCCGAATCCCCGTAAGGCTGCCCCAGGGCAGGGTACGTCCGGTATATTCCGACAACATTTGATAGAGGGTCTGTTTTAACCTGTCTTTTGTCATTTTCCGGTCTGAGAAATCTGTCTCCACCTGTTTTGACACTGCCAGGCGGTAACCGCCCCCCTGATAGTCCAGTCCTGATTTTTCACCGGAAACGGCTTCTGGCTCCTCCGGCGGAAGATACAGGGACAGTGCCATGACTCCTGCCGGGAAGTACCGTGCTTCCTCTTTACCCTCTCCATAAACAATTTCCATATGGAACAGGGGCGTCTGCTCCCGCTCCAGTCTGCCGATTTTCTCCGAATCGGCAAATACCTTTACTTCTTCCCCCGGAAAAAATGCTTTCACCAGAGAATGTATATCGTATTCAAATTCTGTCTTATTCAAACATACGGTTATCATAGGATACTCTTTCTATAAATAAGGATTATGGGCCCGCTCTGCGCCTATGGTTGTCAAATCCATATGGCCCGGATAAACTTTCACATCATCCGGGAGAACCATGAGCTTTTCTTTTATGGAACGTACAATCCCCGACATGCTTCCTCCCGGAAAATCTGTTCTTCCCACAGACTGGCAGAACAGAGTATCTCCGCTGAACAGAGCTTTTTCCTTTTCCAGATAATAGCAGCAGCCTCCTGCCGTATGTCCCGGCGTATGCAGAACCTTTAATTCCATACCGGCCAGATTCAATACTTCTTTGTCCTTCACATACACATCCGCATGATACACATCTCTGCTGCCAATCATCAGAGAAACATTTTTGCCGGGATCCTCCAGAGTATCTTTTTCCGCCTCATGGGCATATATTTTAATCCCAAACATCTCTGCCAGTTCCTCTGCCGCCATGGCGTGGTCAAAATGCCCGTGGGTGAGAAGCACTGCTTTCGGCTCCAGTTTTTCCCGCCGAATACGGTCGGCCAGCATCTCAGCAGAATCTCCGGGATCTGCAATCAGCATTTCTTTCGTTTCATTATTAATAATGAAATAACAGTTGGTTGCCACCTGTCCTACACAAAACTGCTCAATTTTCATGATTTGCACCAAGTCTCAGGTGAAAATGCCTGCACTTTCATTTGAGACGCAAACACAAAGGGTGAGAAATGTGTGTTTGCATTTTACCCTTTCTTCTGTTTTTCTTTCACCCTTTTCCTTTCCTGCAGAAAAATAACAGTTATTTTATTATAACTCTTACTGTAAAAATTGACCAGATATTTTTTATATTATCTTCAATCCGTAACAGTTCAGCCATAGCCTGTATTGTGTGCGAATCGTGCTGGCATGTATGAGCACAAAATACAGGGATTCCAGGCAAAAAGTCATATTGCATTTTACCGGAAAAGCCTATAAAATATACACAGGCATAGAAAATTAGTACTATATGCCGGAATAAATTACAGGAGTTGAGCAAAATGAACCGAACAGGTAAAAAAACGCGTCATCTCGGACGCAAAGTAGGCAGCTTAACATTGTTTCTGCTGGTTGTCAGCATTGCCATAACTGTCCGCCTGTGCCTTTACATGTTCTACGAACAGACAATGGACATGCTGGAAAACCGCTGTGTCAACGGTACAAATATGCTGGCTTACCAGATGGAGCACTATGAAATCAGTGACATGAACCAGCTGCTGGATGATTTAAAAGAACAGATGGGCTGTGAATTTACCGTTTTTGCAGGCGATGAGCGGGCCTATACCACTATTCAGCAAAACGGGGCTCGTGCAACGGGCACAAAACTGTCTGCTGAGCTCTCGGACATTGTGCTGAAACAGGGAAAATCCTATGTGGGGCGGGCAAAAATTCTGGAAGAAGATCATCTCTGCTCTTATGTCCCCGTCAAAGATTCCGACGGTAATATCACCGGTCTGATTTTCGCCGGAATTTCCATGGAAACCCTTTTCCGGCAGCTTAACCTTACCGTTATTCTTGCATGTGCAACAGGTGCGCTGCTTATCTTTGCCAGCATTTTAGTTATGGCTGCTTTTATCCGGCATTCTGTTTCCCGGCCTCTTGCCAGCCTTACCCGTCTGGCAGTCACCATGGAAGAAGGCAACCTGGGCCTTGAAACAGGCGAAACGCTGACGGTCAATATTCATTCTAACGATGAAATCGGCCTTCTGGCAGAAATTTTTGAGAAGACTATTCTCCGGCTGCGGGGATATATCGGAGAAATTTCCGCCATACTGGAAGCGGTGTCCAACGGAAATCTGGAAGCGGAGACCACCCAGGATTATGTGGGAGACTTCACCTCCATAAAGACTTCTCTGGATACCATTCTGGAAAAGCTGAATGACACCATGGCTCAGATTATGCAGAGTTCCGCTCAGGTTTCCAGCGGCTCCAGACAAATGTCCATAGGTTCTCAGGCTCTGAGTCAGGGAGCTGTGGAACAGTCCGGCGCCGTGGAAGAACTGGAGGGAACCATCCAGACCATTGCACAGCAGGTACAGCAGACGGCCGAACGGGCAGAACAGGCCAGCCATAAAGTGGAAGAAGTCAGCGAACATCTTTCAGAAAGTAACCAGAAAATGCAGGAAATGATAAATGCCATGGAAGAAATCAACGAAAGTTCCAGCGAAATAGGCAAAATCATCAAGACTATTGAATCCATTGCACAGCAGACCAATATCCTTGCCCTGAATTCTTCTGTAGAGGCAGCCCGTGCCGGGGAGGCCGGAAAAGGATTTGCTGTGGTTGCCAGAGAAGTACAGGAACTGGCCGGAAAGAGCACAGAAGCCTCAAAATCTACCGGTAATCTGGTAGAACGCTCTATTACAGCCGTGGGATATGGCACCAGGATTGCGAATGAAACCGCTGACCGTCTGGCTTCTGTGGTAGAGGGAACCGTTGAAGTTGTGGAAACCACCAACTGGATTGCAGACGCTGCCCGCACGCAGGCAGAAGCTGTGGCACAGATTCAGAACCGTATGATGCAGATTTCCGACGTGGTACAGACCAATTCCGCCACTGCGCAGGAAAGCGCCGCCACCAGCCAGGAACTCAGTTCTCAGGCCGGACTTCTGAAAAATCTCATGGAAAAATTTCATCTGAAACAATTCTGACCGGTGTTTTCCGGATATACATACGTAAATCAAAATGTGCAATTCCTCCTCTCAGCATTGAAAGAGGGATTGCACATTCTGACGCGCCGGGCACAATTGCAAAGCCGTATTCATCCTTTAACCTCTGGTCCTTTCAATATCAATGACACTTTCCACCTGACGGATTTTATCAATCATGCTGCTCAGTTCTTCCTTTCCTTTCGTCTCAAAGGACAGGGTGATGGTGGCCACCCCCTGCTTACTGGTGTTGGAATGAATGGCATTGATGTCAATCTGGCGCTCGGTCAGAATTTTCGTAATATCCACCAGCAGTCCGGTGCGGTTATTGCCGTATATTTTGATTTCCGCCATATACCGGCCGCTCTCCCCTTCCTCTGCCTGCCATTCCGCATCCAGAAGACGCGCCCGTTCCATCTCGGAAAGATTGATAATATTAATGCAGTCCGTACGATGAATGGAAATACCCCTTCCTCTGGTAACAAATCCCACAATTTCATCTCCCGGTACCGGTGCGCAGCAGCGGGAAAACCGTACTGCCACGTCATTAATGCCTCTGACCACAATTCCGCTTCCGGAACGCCTTTTTCCATGCTTCTCTTTACTGCTGCTTCCGTTGGAGGCGGCATTTCCCATCCCCTCATTGGCCACATTGCGCAGGATATCTTCATCGGTAAGCACCGCTTTGTGGTCTTTTTTGTAATATTCCTGCATTTTATTGATAATCTGACCTTCTTTCAGGCCGCCGTGCCCCACTGCCGCCAGCACGGATTCCCAGTCCCGGAATCCATATTTCCGCATAATACGGGCCTGACAGGAAGTCTGATTCAGTTCCGGCCAGTTAATGCTTTTCGTTTTACAGTACTGGGCCAGAAGTTCTTTTCCTCTGGAAATATTTTCCTCTTTGAACTCACTGCGGAACCACTGATTGATTTTATTTTTCGCCTGGGTACTCTTAACCACATTCAGCCAGTCCCGGCTTGGACCTTTGGAATTCTGAGAAGTGAGCACCTCTATTCTGTCCCCGTTCTGAATCACATAATCAATATTCACCAGTTTCCCATTTGCCCTGGCGCCAATCATTTTATTTCCCACAGCAGAATGGATGCTGTAGGCAAAGTCTATGGGAGTAGAACCGTTGGGCAGGTTTTTCACATCCCCGGAAGGAGTAAAACAGAATACCGTGTCGGAAAACAAATCCAGATCGCTTTTCAGCAGGCTCATAAATTCCCGGTTGTCGGACATGTCTTTCTGCCACTCCAGAATCTGCCGGAGCCAGCTTAGTTTCTCCTCTTCCTGATTTTTCTCCGTCACTTTATTTCCATTGGAAACTTCCTTGTATTTCCAGTGGGCGGCAATACCGAATTCCGCCGTCCGGTGCATTTCCAGAGTACGAATCTGGATTTCAAAGGGCTGGCCGGTGGGGCCGATTAATGTGGTGTGCAGGGACTGATACATATTGGGCTTTGGCATGGCAATGTAATCCTTGAACCGCCCCGGAATGGGCTTATACAGTTCGTGAATTACGCCCAGAGCCGCGTAACAGTCCTTCACGGAATTTACAATAATGCGGATGGCAAACAGGTCGTAAATCTGGTCCAGCGTTTTATCCTGATTCACCATCTTCTTATAGATACTGAAAAAATGTTTTGCCCGTCCGTCGATGGAAGCCTCAATCCCGGCGCCTTTTATATGGCTCTTCACTTCCTCCACCAGCTGAGATACATATTCTTCCCGCACGCTTTTGCGGACCGCCACTTTTTCCACCAGATCATAATAGGCTTCCGGTTCCAGATATTTCAGTGACAAATCATCCAGCTCGATTTTTATCTTGGAAATGCCCAGACGCTGGGCAATGGGAGCGTAGATGTCCATGGTTTCCCGCGCCTTTTCTTTCTGTTTTTCCGGCTTCATATACTTCAAAGTACGCATATTGTGCAGCCGGTCAGCCAGCTTAATCAGGATAACCCGGATATCCTTTGCCATGGCCAGAAACATTTTGCGCAGATTTTCCGCCTGCACCTCCACCTTGTCAGCGTCATAGGACAACTGTCCCAGTTTGGTAACGCCGTCCACCAGCAGGGCTACTTCCTCGCTGAATTCCTGCGCAATCTCTTCTTCGGTCATTACCGTGTCTTCTACTACATCATGGAGAATTCCTGCAACAATGGTTTCCTTATCCAGCTCCAGCTCCGCAAGAATAATGGCCACACACAGAGGATGGATAATATAGGCCTCCCCTGATTTGCGCACCTGTCCCGTATGAGCCTCGTCTGCAATCTTATATGCTTTTTCAATCAACGAAATATCCGCGGAGGGATGATACCGCCTCACGCTGGTAATCAGTTCTTCATACAGACTTTCCGGACTTACAAATTCTTTGGTGGGTTTGATATGATCGTCCGTATGCATGGCCAGTTCTTCCTGTTCGTTCAGTTGAATCATTTTCATATCTTCCATATGCACTACTCCATCCTGCAGGTTCTCTCTTCTTCCATCATTTATCTGACTTTTATCTGTCATGTATTCGAAAATATTTCCTGTTTTCCTTCGTTAGCTTATCTGAATCTGCTTTTCATACGCAGACTCAGGAAAATACAGGTATTTTCCTTCGTTAAGCTATCAGTCCTTTTGGGACTGATAGCTTACATTATAAATAATTTTGTCTGAAAATGCAACGTTTTCGTGTACCTTTGCATGTTCTTTCCCTGAATTTCCACTTCTTCCTCCCAGGAAAAGCCAAGTTTTTCTGCCAGATGAATGGAAATTTTATTTTCTTTTTCAATCAGACAGTGAATTTTCTCAAATTCTGTCCCTTCCTGGGCATACTGCAGAATTCCCTCACAGAGTTCTGTGGCATATCCCTGGTTCTGAAAAGGTTTTCCTATGACATATCCCAGCTCCAGCGCCGGTTTTCCGTGAATCTCCCGATTATTCAGACCTGCCCTGCCAATGATGGCTCCGGTGGATTTTTCCACTGCAGTCCAGGTACCGTATCCGTAGAACAGGTACATATTCTGAATATACGCTCTGGTATATTCTTCCTCTTTTTTCCTGTCTTCATACAATCCGTCTATATAATCTGTAATACCGTCGCCCTGATACAGCTCGTAGAGTTCCTCCAGATCCTCCGGCACGATTTCCCGCAGAACGCACCGCTCTGTTTCAATTACCGTCCAGGGCAGCCCGTGTTTCCTCTGATACATCCGTTCCAGAAAATAAAAATCCACTTCCTCAAATCCCTCTATCAGAATCAGGGGCCCGGAAAGGCTCTGGCCCGGCAGCAGAGGATTGCGGTAACCCACCGCAGCAATTTCCAGTTCCTCTGCCAGGGCAAGGGTCCTGTCGGAAGCCCCCAGCAGCAGGCATTCCTCCGGTGCAAGTCTGTGCAGCTCCAGTACCGCCCGGAGCTTTTCTCCGGTATCTGCCTGAAACATATCCAGATTAATAATCTGCACTCCGTAACGGTAAATACCGTCTAAAAGCTCTGTCAGTCCATCCTCCATCACAAAGCGCTCCGAATCTTCCGGTGTGGCCCTGTTCATTTCCTCCAAAGACAGAATCAGTCCCCGCAATGCCATAATTCCCTCCTGTTCGGTATATCCTGTTATATGTTTTCTTTTCCCATTATGACACTGAAAACAGAAAAAAACAAGAAAGAATCTTCCCTGGAAAATACAAACCCAAACATGTTATAATGATAAAAATTATAATCCATATCACCCGGAAAGGAATTTCAAAATGAAACCAGCCCGTATTATTTTCATCAAAGGCCCCATAGAAACACTGACTTTCTTCTCCCTGCAGATTGCAGAAGCCCTGGAAGAACAGGGACTGGAAACCTGGTTCTGGGATATGAAGTCCCCCCTTGACAGCCGGGAAACCTTTCTGACATTCCATGATTTTGAGCACACAGTACTTCTTACTTTCAATTTTATCGGACTGAACGGAGAATCACAGTTCCAGTCAGAGCCCCGCGCCACTCTCTGGGAACAGTATCATATCAGAATCTGCTGCATTATGGTAGATCACCCCATGTATTATTTCCGGCAGCTTTCCGCCCGTCACAGTTCGCTCACCCTGTTCTGTATCGATTGGGACCATCAGGCCTTTACGGAACATTTTTATCCGGAATACGGCAGAGTCCATTTTCTGCCTCTGGCCGGCACCATGCTCCCGGAACCGAGGATACCATATTCGGAACGTGAAACAGACGTAATCTTTGCAGGAAACTATGCGGCTCCGGAAAACCTGACCCGCCATATCAGGCATATGGATGAGGAAAGCCGGGAATTTTATTTTGGTTTGATTCAGGAATTTCTCTCCCGGCCTGACCAGCCCCTGGAGCAGGTACTGATACGCCGTCTGAAAGAAGAATTTCCTCAGATTACCAGAGAAGAAACCCTCTCCTGTCTCCATAACATGACATTTATTGATTTATATGTGCGCTCCTGGTTCCGCAGAAACATTATCCTGTCTCTGGCAGAGGAGGGTATTCCTGTTCTGGTTCTGGGAAAGGACTGGGAGTTGTCCGGGTGCAGCCGCCCCAAAAATCTGCTTCTGGCAGGCCAGCAGGATTCCCGCACCTGCCTTTCCCGGATGAGACATGCAAAGATTTCTGTCAATATTATGCCCTGGTTTAAAAAGGGAGCCCACGACAGGATTTTTAATTCCATGCTTCAGGGCTGTGCTGTAGTAACAGATTATTCAGATTACCTGCGAGAAATCCTGAAGGAAGGGCAGGATTCCATGGAATTCACACTGGAACAGTATCATGAAATCGGCGGGAAAGTCCGCTGGCTTCTCAGTCATCCCCAGGAAGCGGAAGCCATGGCGGAAGAAGGATACCGGAACGCTTCCCGGCAGCATACCTGGAAAAACCGCGCCTGTACCCTGCTGGAAATTATTTCTCATAGCAACGAATGATGACAGAAAAATGACGGACAGCTTTACAGCCCCGTAATTTTTCAATTCATGGACACTTTATATTCCTCGCCCCAGTTCCACATAGCGTCAAGGACAGGTTTCAGACTTTGCCCTAATTCTGTCAGCGAGTATTCCACTCTTGGCGGCACTTCCGCATAGACTTTACGATTGACAAGACCGTTTTCTTCCATATCACGAAGCTGGGCAGTCAGCACCTTTTGAGATACGCTGCCTATGGACTTCTTTAATTCTCCAAAGCGTTTTGTACCAGGAAGCAAGTCACGCAAAATCAATACTTTCCATTTATCGCCAATTAAAGTTAAGGTCGTTTCCACAGGACAGGCAGGTAATTCCTTTGCTGATTTTCGTTCGCTCATTATACCATCTCCTTACAATAGTTTCTGTCAGAAACTTTGTATAAAATTTTACCATACTCCCTCAAAATAATCAAGATTTCAAATCTATAGTATCTTTTTGGTAACTATGCCACAATAAAGTGCTTACTTTACACCTGAAACTGCCATTCGTATAATATAGTCAGAAGCTACGGAGAGCGGCCGCTGCGAAGCTCGAAAATAACCAATCACAGAATCTGGAGGTCATCATTATGAACAAGAACACATTTACTACTGTAAAACTGGCAAAAGGTGAAATGAATATTTACGATTTCGGCGGCATTAAGCTGCACGCGTACAAAACCAACGATTTTATCGACGATGAGGTTTTTATCATTGAGAAAAATGGCAAAGCCGTCATTATTGAATCCCCCTGCTTTTTTGATAATATAAAAGAACTTACGGAATATCTGAACGATGTTGAGGTCGAAGGTGTACTGATTGCCTGGCACGGCGCAGGAGCTGCTTTCCTGCCGAATGTCCCGAAATATGCAACACAAAACGCCGTAGACTATTCTGAAAATGGCGGAGGAAAGGCATTGGTGGATAATTTCACAAGCACATTCGGAGAAATTTTCGACAGTTCAATTCACAGGATTACCAATATCATCAAAGAGGGCAGGGTTACAATCGGCGGTATGGATTTTGAAATCAAACAGACCCCAGAGGCATTCGACATTGTGATTTCTGAAATCAACGCTGTTTACACTCATATGCTCGGACACGACTGCCACTCGGCGTGTCCTTTGTTGGCCTTAACTATATTTATTTAAGTTTCATGCGAATACACACCGTTTTTTTACTTCAATTACATCATTTATTCTGGCTTACTGATTTTCTGTTGCCAAAATGTTGCCGTCCAAATGTATTTACGCTGTTTGTTCCACACAGTATCCGTAAATTAACTCATCTAATTCCTCATCCTCCATAGACCCTCCATTCTCTGCATAAAAACGAGGCAGTTTTTGATGATACTCATTCAAGGCATCATTATCCTTTTTGGTATAAGAAACAGATTCATCATATTGCCAATGCTCTCCCGAAAATCTTTTCGCCTTTACTATCTCTTTTTTCGGAATAGGTTTATTCCCATCCATATACCCACCTTCTTCACGAATACGTTCAAGAATAATTCTATTAAAATACTGATTTGTACTAAACAGATATTTTTTTCTGACAATATGTTTGGGCACAACAAGCAATTCCTGACTATTGATACAATATGATGCACTTTCTATTTTTTTCCAACACAACTCTTTCATATCCCATGTCCAAAACTGCAAAATCCCGTTACTTCCCACACCATATTTCTTCATCTGCTTCAGTGTAAACTTATTCAACTGCTCATGAAGAATATTTGTAAGTAAGTCTGACAAACCATCCTCTGCAAAATCTGGAATCAACAATGGTAGATCTTCCACTCTTTTCATCGTAGAGATTGCTGGAAGAAGTTTTTCTAAAGGAGCAAATATTTCAAGTAAGCCATTTACCGTGTTCCCTTTTCCATTATTACCACGACCATAGCCAAGCCGAGTTCCATTCTGCTCCCCACCATGTGATAGCAACTCCCTCTTTCTGCCTATATCTTCATCTCTATACGCTTTGTAAAATTCATCGAAAAATGACTGAATCACCATATACGCTTCTTGGCACCATTCATCATCTGCTATTTCAATAAGCAACGGATCTATAAACAACAAATTATCATCATTGACAGCAACATCTACAAAATCATAACACAGATGCCCTTTTACTCCCTTATTCCAATATTCTGATACATAATGTTTCTTCATAAACTTAGTACATCCTTTCTTCTCAATGGAAAATTTTTATTTTTTAGATTTCATTTTTGGGTACAAAAAATACACCCTGCACCATTTTTTACTTGAAATCTGTCAAGGATGTGCTATACTATTCTTGCAGTGAATGTGTATAACACATTGACAGAGGCGCATCAAAGCTATTGCCGTAGCTAATGATGTGCTTTTTGTTTTACGATAATTCTTTTAATAATCTTCATCCACCTCCTTATTTTCCCCGTTCTCAAGCGCATCCAATACAGAAATATACAAAATCCTATCTTCCGTATCAAACTTAGCAACATAACGAATCGCTGGACTAAATTTCAACCCGGTTAAAGTTGACAGATATTTCACAAAATCTTTACATCCGATTCTTATCCAACCGTTCTTCATTCTGCTGTAAAATTTATATGATTTTACATTTTCAGTGCCGTCATATTGCTTTACGCCAATGGTCATCGTCTTTTCATCAAATCCCACAACCACTTCTTCGGGATTTCCGAGAAGCGATATAGAAGGCAAATTAAATCCAAGTGCCAATTCACTAATTGTAATATATGGCGCACCAGCCGCAACGCAATTCCAATCGAAATTGAATTTCATAAATCCACCTCCTTCGTACTCAATAATCTCTGACAAATCAAATTATATAGTAAACGCATCATGATGTCAACATGGTTATTGCAAAGAAACAACAAAAAAACATTTTTTACACTACGTTTAGAACTACATCAAAACGCAAACTTTAAACACTTAGAAATCCAACAAAAAAGAAACTCCTATGCTATTCAAATTAGGATAGAAGTTTCTTTTCGATTACAAATACAAATCAAACCCTCAATACCGAACATTTTGAGGTATATATCTTTCTTTTTATTCCCATTTTTTATATGCAAATAATTTTTCATTCAAATTAACTTGATGTTTCCAAAGTTTCCGAAACACAACAGGCACATCCACCTATTTCAGAATCTCCAAAGCCATTTCTTTTGCTTTATTTCCAGAAACCTGCTCTCTCTGTTCACTATCATTTAAGTATATAGCAAAGTATTTCCGTTCTTCATTTGATTCAGAAAAGCCAACGAACCATGCTTCTCCATTCCCACTCCCTGTTTTTCCATAAATTTTCTGTGTATCGCTTTGATCTACTAACATTATTCTTTTTAAAATTTCTATATTATCGCTTTCATAATCGCTTTTTCCTTCAAATATCCTTTGTAAAACTTCCACCTGCTCCAATGGCGAAATTTTTAACGAAGAATCCAACCAAAACCCATTCAGCATTTCCATAGGATTAATATTGCTACCATTCCACTCCGAAATATCGCAATTCCCATACTGTAATCCATTTAATTCTTCCTGTATTTTATCTTTGCCAACAGAATCTATTACTTTTCGAAAATACCATATACATGATTTTTGGAATGCTTCTTCTAAGGTTAAATCCCCATTCCAGTCTAAATTTCCATAGTTTGTCCCGTCATATCCCATTGTGGATGCTTCGTCAACAATAACACCATTTTGTAATCCTGATAAAGCTGAAATAATCTTAAAAGTAGAATAAGGTGATTCTTCTTGCCTGCACATATCTTCATTAAAAAATGAATATTCCTCTTGTACTGGCGAATAAATCACCGCACAGCCACTAATATCCTGAAATGCTTCGCTTAAATCAATCGTCTTTTCACTTACTTCTTGTTGTACTTCGTTCTGTTCTGTTTCCTCTCCAGCAACTTTTTCAAAGCTTACGCTACCTTTTGTTTTTTCCCCTGTAACTGTAATCTTATATGTTCCGCTCTCTTGAATTTCAATGTCAAAACTTTCAGAGGCTACCATATTATCGCTTTCATAAATTGGTGTATCACTATCTTTTTGAATCTTTATTGACAGTTTCCCACTGTCAACTACTACTTTCGCCCGAATGGTATCTCCTGCGTCCAACAATAATGATTGTCCATCCGTAGTATTAAAAATTTTGTACTCCATAACAAATTGACTATCATTCCCTATTCTGTTGCCGTCAAATGATGATTTTCCACATCCACTCAATGAAAATACAATAATAAAAATGCCAATTATACCTAAAAACTTTTTCATGTTGTCCTCCTATTTTAATCCGTAACGTAGCTGTTTTAATTATATCTCTCTGTTATTTCACTGTAAAGCAAAACTATCAAATCCCCACCAGCCAGTCAACAGTAAACTGAACAGCTACGCCGTTCTTGACTAAAACTGGCGGAGATTCGGTTCATGGCGCTAAGAGGGCTTTAAGCCCCTCCTCATGTCAGCGGACTTCTCGATTGTGTTTTCTCCTTACATCCTTTTTCTGCTCGGCTTCTATCCGTTCCTGCTGCTTTGCTCGGTTAATCACAGCGTTTATCTGTTCAGAGCCGACCACCGCCTTTACACGCCCAAAATCTGCCGCCACTATGCGCAATTCTCGGTTTTCCTCCAAGACTTCTTCCAGCCTGTTTGTCAGTCGCTCGTTTCCGCTCCGTTCCCTATTGTAAGCCGCTTGCAGCTTTGTAAACTTATTTGAAATATCCAGATACGCCGAATAAACAGAGCGCATTACTTGTACGATTTTCTTTATTAGCGGCTTTGCCTTCTTCTCCCGATACGACTTTGCAGATTCCATAACCGCTGCTTCTGGAAGCGTTTGCTCCGGGTCTGCAGAAAAATCTGCCGCCAGCTTCTCCATATTCTTTACCATAGGAGCAAGTTCATTCATGCGCTTCTGATATTTATCCACCTGTTTCTGCGCTTTCTCTGCTTCTTGCCGGGACTCCTGTAAATCTTCCCGCAAGAAATGAATCTCATCATCAACCTGCAACAACTGTTCATGCAAATCTTCGTTAATTTCTTGAAAAGTGGCATTTTCTTCTTGTAATTCTGCTTTCTTCGCTTCCAACTCTGCTACTTCTTTTGCCCGCTCCTTTTTCTCAAAATCCAGAACAGATAAATGCTTTTCATGTGTACCTTTTTTCTCCCATTCAAGCCCCTGTTCCAGCATGATAGCGGCAAGCTGTTCTTTCTCATAAGCCACCCACTGATTTAATTCCGTTTCCCGTCTTGTTCCGCCTTTAAATCCGAGAGCAGATAACGCCTGTTTCAAGGAAACTCTTGTATCAAGCCCCCGCTTGCTTCCTGTCGTGTAAGGGATAAAATCAATATGGAGATGTGGAGTAGCTTCGTCCATGTGGAGATAAGCACTGAATACTCTCAATGTAGGATTTCTACGTTGGAAGTCCCGCATATATTTGTCCAGCACCTTTTCCGCAAGCTGTCCATTCTCCGTTTTCGCTCCCATGTTGTCCTTATCCCCGATTTGCAGGATAATCTCATGGAATGGTTTCTCCTGCTTGCCGGAACAGATTTTATCATAATAATCGTCAATGCGGCGGTCACTTCTGGTCTGCTTCGCATTGTACCGGGCGAGTGCTTCATCAAATAATTCGTGATATACATCTTTAACATTTTCGTTGCAGTATTCCACATTCAAACAGCTTCGCTCCGGGTCCGTGTTCTTAGCATGGAATTTTCTGCTGTTATGATTGACAGAGCCTTTTCCTGTCATAAAACTAATCGTTCGCTTCAAACAATATCCTTTCTCCCTGTTCGGGTAATCAGCGCCGGACACGGCGCATAGGCTTTGTTACTTTCGCCGAAAGTAAAATAAAAGCACTTTTGACAGGCAAGCCTATCAAAAATGCAACCTGCAAGCAGGTTTTGCGCCCTGCCGGGGGCTAGCTGTCCGTTGGACAGCATACCGTCCTAACGGACGGGGCGGCTTTTCGCCGCCTTAATACCGCCGCTTTCTGGCTATCTCCCAACACCGCAACATTGCAATGTCTATAATCTTTGCAACCTTGCAATCTTCAAGAACGCAATTCCAAGACTGCAAAATTCCAATACCCTGCATTGTTGCGCTGTTACCTTGCCTGTTCGTCAGTGTTTGATTTTATCCAGTTCCCAATACCATGTGTTGTTTATCCGCTTCGCCCGGACACCTAATTCTTTCTTCGCATTTTCCAGTGTCCGTTTTGATATGCCCTGTTCGTCTGCAAGATTGAAAATCTCATTGCTTTGCATGGCGTTGTTTGTTTCTGCCAGTTCCCGGAGTAACCTTTTCGCCTGCTCCATTTTATTTGCTTTCGGGGCGATACCGCCTAACACTTCATCAGCGGTAATCTCATAATCCCCTAACCATTGAAAACCGTTCTCCGACAATGCAAATGCTTTCGGGTGTCCGAACGCCGCAAGGTTGTTTTTAATCTGCACCACAGCCCTTATATTTTCTTCCCCCTCAACCCTGCCGACTAAGAGAACGCTTCTTGCGACTGCAAAAAAATCAATCGAACCCATTCCCCGGTATGCCGCCTTATTTCCCGCCGCTTTATTCATGTGACCGACAAGGACAATCGCACACTGGTATTTCTCTGCAAGTGCCGCTAATTTCTTTGTCATATCCCTTGCTTCGTTTGCCCGGTTCATATCCATGCCGCCGCCCAAATAGGCTTGTATCGGGTCTAAAATCAACAGCCTTGCGCCTGTCTTTATAACAGCTTCTTCCAAGCGTTCATTTATCATGGAAAGAGATTTTATCTTTTCATCAATGACCGAGATCTTCTCACAGTCTGCCCCTGCCTGTTCTAACCGGGGCTTGACTGTATCGGCAAGACCGTCCTCCGCACTCTGATAGATGACATTCAAAGGCTTTGTAAAATTCATTCCACTGTCTAAACTTTCTCCCTTAGACAGTTTCGCCGCTATGTTCAGAATAAATGTTGTCTTTCCGTCACCCGGATCGCCTTGAACAATAGTCAGCTTGCCATAAGGAATAAATGGGAACCAAAGCCAAGAAACTTCCTGCGACTGTATTTCTGACAACTTAATCAACTGTAATTCTGTTTTTGTTTCTTCCATAATGCCCTCCATTTCTGAAAAATCGTTGCCACTGGAAGAAACCTCTGCTATACTTGTATTGTGAGGTTGATAACAGAGGTTTTCCAGTTATCACAGCCCTAACAGTTGCCGCTGTCGGGGCTATTTTCTTCTCCGCTAATGTTACCCTGCCACAGATATTTTGCTCCTTCCAATACCCACAGGATAGCTTTCAGCATATCAAGACAGTCATTCCGCATATCTTCCAGTCCCTCCGGCGTTAAATCTGCATCTGTCTTTTCAAACTGTTCCGTCACTTCCCGGATATTGGTCTGCATTATCTTTAGTTCCTCTACCAACTGATAAACCAGTTCTTTTTTGCCGACCACGCACACCCGGTTATAAATACAGGAACGGACAAAATAATCTTTCTTAGAAAGTCCGCTTGCCAAAATCTTTGCTTCGATTTCTTCCCTCTCTCTGGGTGAAATGCGAAAGCTGATTGTCGGGTATTTATGCACTCCACTCATTCTTCTTCCTCCCTGCTGTTCTCAATCTCCAATTTATCTGCAAGTTCCCCCTGCTTATTGGGATATAAATGTGAATAAGTATTTAATGTTGTTTCGATTTTCTCATGCCCTAACCGTTCCGCAATCGCTAATGGCGTAAAACCCATTTCCACGAGTAACGAAGCGTGGGAATGACGAATATCATGCAAACGTATTCTTTTCACTCCCGAAGCCTTGATACCTCTGATAATCTCATGCTCCATATAGGATTTTGTAAAACGGAACATTCTTTCGTCTGCCATAATTCCGTATAAGTGCGAAGTATACTCTTTTAATTCTTCTGTCAGAAACGGCGGTATCGTTATGATACGTTTGCTCTTTGGCGTTTTGGGCGGTGTAATAATATCCCTTCCCTCTATCCGCTGATAAGACTTGTTTACGGAAATGGTGCGCTTCTCTAAGTCAATATCATTGTAGGTAAGAGCAAGTAATTCTCCAATCCTCATTCCCGTCCAGTAAAGGAGCAGAAACGCCATTTTTGTTTCCGGCTTGTTCTCCACAGTCACAAGAAACTGCTTAAACTCCTGCTTCGTCCAAAACTCCTTTTCCCCTGCATGGCTCTTTCCGATACTCCCGGCTTTCCTGCATGGATTGTCTTTCAAATCATAGTACCGAACCGCATAATTGAAAATAGCCGACAACTGATTATTGACTGTTTTCAGATACGTTTCCGAATATCCTTTTTTCATCAGTGCATTTTGCCAAGCCCGAATGTCGGAAGCCTTAATCTCATTCATATTCTTTTTCTTGAAATACGGAATGATTTTCAAATCAATAATGAATTTCTTTGTACGCATGGTGTTTTCACGCAGACGGTGTTCCATATCCTCATAATAGATTTGTACGAAGTTTTCAAAATTGATGTCTAAATTCCTCTGCTGCTGTTGCAGGAAGTCACGCTCCCACTGTTCCGCTTCCGCTTTTGTCTTAAATCCCCTCTTGTTCTTCTTGTGGCTTACGCCCTGCCAGTCCTTATAATAGAACTGGCAACGCCACATCTTTCCGTCCCTTGTCGCTGACATAAAATCTCTCCTTTCCTACATGGCTACGGTCAGACCGTAGAATTTTTCTTCAAAGTATTTTGTCGGGACTTTGCCGCAGATTGTCCGATAGCCCTTTGCTTTCAGTTCCTCATTCAGCCCCCGAATAATCTTGTAGGCATAACCCGTTGATACGCCAAGCATTTCAGCCGCTTCCTCTGCCGTTACATACATTTTCTTTCCATTCTCCATATAGTCCTGTCCTTTCCTTTTTTATTTTAGGTACACATATGTGACCTTTATGTTTTTATTATACGGTACACTTTTGTGAACGTCAAGTATTTATTTTAATTTTTTATACACAAATGTGTCCTGATGTGATAGAATTGTACTAAGCACTTACGAAAATCACATAAATTGGAGGTATTGGCATGACTACCGGGGAAAAGATTAAACACTTTCGGAATTTGCGTGGCATATCACAGGAAACGCTCGGTCAGCTTTCCGGCATCAATTCCGCCACAATAAAAAAATATGAGTATGGCATCCGCAATCCAAAGCCCGACCAACTGCTGAAAATTGCAAATGCTTTGGGTATCAGTATCAATGTTTTCATGGATTTTGATATAGAAACAGTGTCAGATGTATTGTCTTTAATTTTGAAAATGGACGAACAATTAGATATGAACTTTGAAGCAGAGAGATACGAGGACGGAAGTTTCAATCCCGCTACAATCAAAATATCCTTTCAGAACTCCCTGCTCAATCATAAGTTGGGCGTATATATGAAAGCAAGGGAATTGCAGGAGAACCTTTTGAATGATACGGAACGCTTCTCGTCAGAGGAAGAACACCAACGGGCGATTGAAGCACTCTCAAAGGATTTAGACGCCGTTAAGCAAAGTATTCTTGATGACAGTAAGATTGTGAAAAAAGGTGTTAGAGGTATCTCTGTCAAAATATATCCCGAAAATGAATAGACAAAAGCTATATCCACCAAAAGGAGCACACAATGATAAAAAAGAGTATCCGAAAAGAAATTGATAAAGTAATAAAAAATATTTGGCTCCGTAATATCTGCACTGATTATGGTAATGGCTTTCTAATAAAAGAAGCAAGCCTTCAATGCAGTTTATACCACCACTTGCAAAACGAATTAAATTTTTTGCTTCAACAAAATCACCTATATATTTATCCCGAATTTTTTTAAGAAAAGGAGTTGATGATATATGCCACAGATGAATAAAGGCGGTAAATTTATTTTCGGAAAATCGCTGATACGAGATGACTTGACAATCCATCTCCCAACACAGGCTCTTACAGAGTACAACGCCACAGCAGAGAGAAAAGTCTATCTTTTTACTGGAAGCAAGGTCACTGGCGGCTTTTGTGTGACAAGAAAAGGATTGTTAGAACCATCAAAGTTAGGACACATTCTTACTGATAATCCGGCTTTACTGAATTATCAGACCGCAGAGGGCGAATTTGTCAAATACAAAGGGCGGTCATACTGTTGGGTAAATATTTCAGAGAATGGTGTAATTCAGCTTAATCAGCAGATATTAGATTTTCTTAATCTGAAGATTGGAATGGAACTATTGTCTATCCGAAGCAGTGATATAGCTTTTACAATGGGTGCAACCGGTCCCCTGTTGGAAAGAGCCGACAACTATGAGGGCGAAATTCCTCTGTATTAAAAAAGCAGGTATCATGATACCCGCCCAAAATCCAGTATTCCTCAAATAATTAGAGCCATTTTAGAGCCAAACGGCATAAAACACTCCCGGAAATGCCCATTTTATCAGCATTTCCGGGATTTTATCCGTTACTCGAACTCGACTTTTCCTAACTAATTTTGTTTAAGATTTATCCCCTGTCGAGTATGTAAATCTTTTGATTATTTGATATATCCATATTATCCTGCCTATATGAGCTAATGTTTTCATTTTGTTATCGCTGTTGATAACACTGGCTCTGTAACTGCGGATAATAGCTATATGCTATGGTTTAAATTATAAGCGAGTTCGCTTAGAAAATCAACACTAAGTTTTGCCGTCAATTTCACAAACAGGAAACTGTCGCTAGAAATCAATATTGACTTCGTATTTATCTTCAAATAGTATGTAGTTTAATTGATATTTCTGTGCATTACGTAATACTTCTGCATTGTCTTCCAAAATACTCGCCATCGTATAGCATTCATCATCTAATCGATTTTCAATGGTGTTTGCATATCCTCTTATGTCTGCAAAATGACTTCTAATATAGCCTTCACTCATTATAAGACAATAATATTTAATATTTTCGAGATATTCATAAACAAAATCCTTTTTCCAATCAAACGGAATATAGCAACCCTCAACAATTAAATTCTGCTTATTTTCAATAGCCGTTTTAACTATCTCACGAACGATAGGCCATAGATATGCAGTTAAATCCTTCTCACTGCTCATTGGTGTGAGTTCTGTATTTCCACTGCGAATTAACCCCATTTTTAGATGGTCTATTGATAAATATGGGTATTTATATTTTTCAAGTAACTTTTGAGCAAGTGCTGTTTTACCTGTATGCGATGCTCCTGTAATTAAAATAACCATCTCTTGTATCCTCATAATTTCAGACTTTTCGTTCCTTGTAACTTCCTGATAAACTCGAATTTATCAAACTATAAAGTTTGCTACTCCATATACCACATGACAAATTGTAAAAATTGAAATAGGAATTAAAGCTATACCATTTTTTCTATCAATCGCAAAAAACAAAAATGCTAAACAGGGTGGAATAGTCAATCCTAATATTACAATCGCATTTGTCATACCATTATAGTAAGCTATCCAGCTTGCCACATATAGTAAATAGCAAACTGTTACCATGATAACAAAAGGGGATATACACAACTTTTTACTCTCTCTGTTTCTAAAAATACATATAGAAACAATCATCAATATTTGACATACAGAAGCTACTGTATCGACCATTTCTGTAATTGATTCTGCTCTTAGTATATCGTTTGGCGCAGGGATAGCAAACCAAATAAAATTCGGTATCATAACAATCAAGAATAGCAACAATCCCCAAATTTCAAAACTTAACTTGTATCTTTTTAACATCTAATCCTCCCTAAAACTGGAATTTACATTTTAGGCATTGGAGCGATATAGAAGCCTAATTTGTGAAAGTTATACCAATCAGCGATTGTTTTTTCATCAGTTATATGTAATGCACGCAAAATCTCTTTTGCAAATTCTAAAGATGCCGTTCCATTAGCCGTTATCACATTTTTATCACAAACTGCCTGCTTCGCAATATAATTTGTTTCTCCAGTGTAATTCGTTTCTGCCCATTGTTTCAAATCATTCAAATCATTACTTGTATGAGCAACATGGTTCAATATACCTGCTGTACCCAAAAATGCAGAAGCGTCACAGATTCCGCATAACAATTTTCCCCGTTGAAAACAATCCTTTGCCAGTACCTTAATTGGTTGTGTATTTTCGCTTCTCCACGTCATCCCACCAATTAGAATAAGAGCTTCATAATCATTCGGAACAGATGCAACATCATAGTCTGGCAACACCTTAAATCCACCGATTGATTGAACGTAATCTTTTGATAAAGATACTGTTTTTATCTCATAGTTGTCTTGCCCTAACATAGAAATTGCAGATGAAATGTAAGCAGCTTCCCAATCTGCATATTGCTGCAAAATTACAAATAAAATTGTTTTTCTCATATTGTTCTCCTTTATCAATCCCAATTTATCAATCTAATTTCTTTTTCCAAGTATACACAAATTCATAAGATTTTTCAATTCTCCGAACTATTTTTTTGATTGAGAGGCACTTCCACATACGGCAGAAGTGCCACCTATAACTTATGAATAGATTACCTCGCTCTCCACAACTTCCCTCACACAAGCCCGAATGTTATTCATTTTCTGAACCCATAAAAGCTGGTTTTCCTCTTTTAACCTTTCCGTCACTCCCTGCCTATCGGCATATTCCTTTACCAGCCGAGAAAACAAATCCTCTGCCTGTTTATCCACACTTGCCAAATATTCATTCAGCCTGCCGCTTGTCAGCAGATTGAGATAAACGAACTGCTTATGCTCTTTGAAATACTGCAAATGCCTTTGCCCCCAAATGCCAATCGGTTTTTCTTCTTCGGGAAGTAATGCAAGCTCTGAGAGGTAATAGTCGCCTTGCCTTACATACCAAAGACCGTTATTTTCGTCATAAATCCTGTTTTCCATAGTGTTTCCTACCTTTCCTCTTTGCTATTTTTCAAATACTTTCCACGCTGTTTCGACTTCTGCGCCGCTTTTGCCTGCTCCAAAAGGCTGTCTATCTGCTTACTTCCAAATGCCTTGCGGAGCAGCTTATAATCTTTGTTTTCCGTACGGAGGTTTTCATTTTCCCCTGCCAGTTTCTCATTGGTTTTCCTTAACCCCTCATTCTCACGGTGGAGATTGCTGTTTGTGACATTCAAACGATAGTAGCTGTCCCACGCTTCAAAACACCTTACAAGTGCTGTTTTAATAAGCGATTTCAGCTTTTGCACCAAAGGCTCTGCCACTTTATTCTTATACGACTTCGCCGACATGAACCCCTGCGGCTCTGGCAACTGGTATTCTGGGAAAGTGTCAAGCACCTGTTCCAGAGTTTTTAGGTTTTCCATTCCTTTATCGTAATTCTCCACCCTGTCCGACAATATTTGAAATTCCTCTTTTTTCTCCGAAATCTGCCCCTCAAGCTGAATGACCTCTTTTTCCCGCTCCTGCTTTTTATAATCAAGGACAGACAAATGTTTCTCATGCGTGCCTTTATGCTCCCATTCAATGTCATACCGCCCCATTACGGCGGCAAGCTGTTCTTTTTCGGACTGTACCCATTGCGACCACTCGGTATTACCACGGGAACCGCCTTTAAATCCCTGCGCCGCCAACGCCTGTTTCAAAGATACTCTCGTATCAAGTCCACGCTTGCTGCCAGTCGTGAACGGGACAAAATCAATATGAAGATGCGGCGTTGCTTCGTCCATATGGATATGAGCGGAAAATACATAGAGATTAGGATTTCTTAATTGAAACTCCCGATAATATTCATCCAAAATCTGCCTTGCAAGCTGTCCGTTTTCACTTCCCGCACTCATATTTTCCTTATCGCCAATCTGCAAAATCAGTTCATGAAACGATTTCTCCTGCTTTGAGTTCCGTATCTTCTCGTAATAGTCAGCAATGCAGCGGTCTGCCCTCGTCTGTTTCTCATTATATCTCTGCAATGCTTCATCAAATAATTTATGATACACTTTCTTGATATTCTCATTACAGTAGTTTACATTGAAGTGTGAGCGTTCTCCGTCAACATTCTCCGCTTTGAATTTGCGGCTGTTATGGTTGACCGAGCCTTTCCCCACCATTGCGCTAATTGTCCGTCTTATAAAATCACGCCCTTTCTTTTCGGCTGGTAGGCTTTGTTACTTTCCCGAAAGTAACGCAAAAGCACTTTTGACAGCCGTTCCGTCCATCAAAAGCTGCCTTTGCGCCCTGCCGGGGGCTTCCGTCCTACGGACGGGGCGGCTGTTCCAGCCGCTTTACTTCCGCTGCCATCGCTTTTCGGATAACCGACAGCATATTCTCCATCGTGTATTCGTCCCACCCCGCAAGCCATATCAATATGCGCTGTTCATCTTCTGTCAGTTCTATCTCTCCAAAAATTTCATTGAGGGCTGCTATTCTCCGTGTTTCGCTTTCGTAAAAATATTTGTTCACATTCCGTGTTCCCCATTTCGGCTGAATAATCATCGAATCACACCTTTCTCTTTATTTGCTATGCACAGGAGCGTGACACGCTCCTGTCAATTATCATCAAAGGAATCCCTACCATCGAAAGCTATCCGACACTCCACGCCTGCTCAAATATTCCTGTCTGGCTTTTTCCCGCTCCTCCTGTGTTGGCGCAGTCTTATATTTGGCATATAATTCATGACGCACCAGTGAATCTAATTTCTGCTCTAACCCCTGCCGGATTTGATTCAGACAATCGTCATCTCCCACCAGATGATATCGGAGCAGAGATATAAACAGTTCATAAGAAATTTGCACGTTCTTCATAAAAATCCTTTCTGCGTCGGTTTGCGTCGATAGCGTCGATATTTTCTATACCAGCCCACTGTAAAAATTACCGTCGCAACCGACGCATATCGTCGCTTTTATGCTCTCGGCTCAAGCCGTTTCAGAATAATTTTCCTTTCATGCCCCCGCTTATTGTCATAGAAAATCCCATAATCATTAAGCAACTGGCTGTTGACTACATTGAGCTTTCTCGAAAGCACGTTTGCCTGTATCTGCATATCTGGCAACTGACTCACAAGTTCTGTTGGCGTTCCCTCCCATTCTGGCTTATCTTCTGCCAGAAAATTGTTGATTGCTTCCAGCAAAGGATTCGGCGGCTGTTTCCACAGTTCCGTTTCCGCCTTTTTGAATTTCCAGACACAGCGTTCCCGGTCAAACTCTATGGTCAGTTCCTGATCCGGCTGGTCACGCCCTACTATATCCATAACCGCTTCATTGTCAGTGCGCTTCTTCTTGTGCATAATGAACGCACCGTCTGCCGCACCCAACAGTCCGTTTGTGCCGGAAATCATATCGAAACTGTCCTCGGATTCCATCTTGCGTGTGTGATGAACCACCAGCAGGCAGATACCGTATTTATCGCTGAACGACTTTAACTTTGTCACATTCTCGTAGTCGCTGGAATAGCTGTACCTGTCCCCGCCGACCTCACGCACTTTCTGAAGCGTGTCAATGATAATCAGCCTTGCGTCCGTATGCACTTTCAGAAATTCCTCTAATTGCCTGTCCAAGCCCCCATTCAGTGTCTTTGCCTGTGTTGCAAAGTACAGATTATCCGCACATTCCACGCCGAACATACCAGAGAGCCGCCGCTGAAGCCTTGCGTAATCATCTTCCAGTGCCAGATACAGCACCGTCCCCTTTCGGACGGGATAATTCCAAAGAGGAAGTCCCATTGCCACATGGTAGGCAAGCTGTCCCATAAAGAATGATTTTCCCACTTTCGGCGCACCCACAAAGAGATAAGTGCCGCCATAGAGGAATCCGTCTACAATCGGCGTTCTGGGCGGATAGACTGTATCATACAGTTCTGTCATGGAAACCGTTTGAAACCCGCCGCTCCCGGATTTCTCCAGGATATTTTTGGCTTGCAGATTGATTTGTGCTGTTTCATTTGCTATAATTTCATTGTGATTTTTTAATTGCGGCTGCGCCCCATCTGCGCCAACAGATGATACGGGAGCAGTCGTTTGCATTTTTTCTGTCATTCATCTTCTCCTTTCAGACCATCTAACGTAATTGCAATTACCTGCAACGTGTAAAGCAGTTCGTCATTGTCCGGGCTTAATGTTTCCAGCCGCTTCAATTCCTCATAGATAGCCGCCATTTGATTTTTCAGAGCCTTATAAACCCTCGGATTGCCCTGTACCACCACATCCCGGCACAGCAGCCGCCTTGTGATATAGTCCTGCTTTGTCAAGCCTGACAACGCCACCAAATCATTAAGCAGCTTTGCTTCCTCGTCCGATACCCGGAACGCCACCGTATGATTGCGCCACCGCTCTTTGTAATCAAGTGTTCTTTCCATTTGTGTCCTCCTTATGTCTACGCTCCATTTCCAATTTCTCCGCCATTTCCGTCTGCACCGTGGGGAACAAGTGAGCATAACGATAAGTGATTTTCTCCGCTTCATGCCCCATGCGCTCCCCAATCGCAAGCACTGAAAATCCCATGTCGATTAACAGGGAAACTGCGCTATGACGAATATCATGCACACGAATCTTTTTCACTCCTGCCTGCTTTGCCCCTCGCTCCATCTCGTGATTAAGATAGGATTTTGTGACCGTAAACAGTCGCTCCTCTGGCTTAATGTCATAAAGCATTTTGATATACTCCTGCATTTCCTCACAGAGAAAAGTTGGCATTTTGATTACACGGTTGCTCTTTTTTGTTTTCGGGTTTGTGATAATATCCCGCCCTTTAGAACGATGAAAGGTTTTGCTGATCGTGACCGTCTGATTTTCAAAGTTGAAATCAGCCGGAGTGAGTGCCAGCAGTTCGCCGGAACGGATTCCACACCAGTAAAGCATTTCAAAAGCATAATAGGAACGGGGCTTATCCATCATGGCTTCGGAGAATTTCAGATATTCCTCTTTCGTCCAGAAATTCATTTCTTTTGGAATCTCATTTCCCATTGTTCCTGCCCGCCTTGCCGGATTGTAGGGCAAGCTATAGAAGTTCACAGCATGATTGAAAATCGCCGTAAGCTGGGCGTGAATAGTTTTCAGATAATCTGCCGAATAAGGCTTTCCCTTCTCGTCCCGGTACGCCATGAGTTCATTCTGCCATGCGATAATATCCTTTGCTTCAATCTCCGCTATTTTTCGATTCCCGAAATACGGTAAAATCTTTGTGCGGATTACATGGCTTTTGGATTCCCATGTGCTTTCCTTAACACGCTGTTTCTTGTCGGCTTCGTAAACTTCAAAGAAGCTGGCAAACGTCATATCCAGCTTTGCGCCCTGTTTCAGCATGATTTCATGCTCCCAGGCTTGCGCTTCTCTTTTGGTAGCAAAACCTCTTTTTTGTGTCTGTTTCCTCTCGCCTTTCCAGTTGGTAAAGCGGTAGATTACCCGCCACGTTCCCGTAGCATTGTCCTTGTATACAGCCATTCAAATCAACTCCTTTCCGTTTAATCGCTGTAACAGACCTTTTTATGAAAAAAAGTAGCGTTCACACGTCCAGCCACCGTCAGATACCCCTGCTTCTGCAATTCCGCGTTCAGTTCCCGCACAATCTGATAGGCTTTCGACTTTGACACCCGCAATTCCGCAGCCACTTCCTCCACAGTCATAAATGATTTTTCTGCCATTCAGTTATCCTCCCCTTTCTGGTTTAACTCTTTTTATTTAAGTTCTGTATGTATAATACTAAATAAATTCCGTTAAGTCAAGTGGTTTGTAGCAAAATCTTAACTTTTTTTATTTAAGTTTCTCTTGCTATTCCTATTGCACCATGCTATACTAACTTCAACGAAAATGTTTAAGTCAAGAATGGTTGTATCACTATAACTACAACGGAGGTTTTATTATGGCAATCGGCAAAAGAATCCGCTTTTTCCGCAATCGGAAAGGCATGACGCAAAAGCAACTGGGCGAACTCCTCGGTTTTCTCGGAAAAACCTCTGATGTCCGTATGGCGCAGTACGAATCAGAATCCAGAACGCCGAAGCAAGACCTTGTAAAAGAAATAGCACATATCTTTGATGTCAGCCCACGAGCAATCACAGTTCCGGAGATTGACAGCTATATCGGGCTTATGCACACGCTCTTTGCGCTGGAAGATATGTATGGGATGAAAATCGGAGAGATTGACGGAGAAGTGTGTCTGCGGCTGGACAAGTCCACCGGCTCCACCTATTCCTCCATGTTTGATATGTTCCACGCATGGCAGGAACAAGCCGCCCGTCTGGAACAGGGAGAGATAACCAAAGAGGAATACGACCAGTGGCGGTACAAATATCCCGAATTAGATACCTCAAATCACTGGAAAAAGGTTGTTCCCTCACAGGCATTAAGCGACTTTATTACGGACGCTCTAAAAGGCGAATCCGAATGATTTTCGCCCCCAAAACATACAAAAAAACCTTACCGACTTTCAGCTTCATTTCTGAAAATCAGTAAGGTTTTTCTGTTATTGAAGTATTCTATTATTCAGTGAGTGATAGCCGAAATGTTGCCAAATCGTTGCCAGAACTTAAACAATTTTGCTTGCAGTCCGCATAAACACAGGCTTTTCCAATCTCATTTCATCACTCGAACTCGACTTTTCCTAACTAATTTTGTTTAAGAATTATTCTCTGTCGAGTATGTAAATCTTTTGATTATTTGATATATCCATATTATCCTGCCTATATGAGCTAATGTTATCATTTTGTTATCGCTGTTGATAACACTAGTATAGCGAATATTAAATTGTTGATAGTTTAAATAGTTGCTGCTTCATCGGGATTAATTTCATCCATTTTATATGTCCAATGATAAACGATTGGATCGGCATTGATCTCATCGAAGTAGCGGTATATCCGCTCCGACAGTTCCTCCTTTGAATTGACGCGGATGCCTTTTAACATCTGCTTTGTCATTTTGCTGAAAAAGCTTTCAATCATATTCAGCCATGAAGTGTGTGTCGGGGTAAATACAAACAAAAAACGGCCTTCGGGTAACGTTGCAAGAAACTGTTGGGTTTCCTTTGAAGTATGGGCTGAGTGGTTGTCCAGTATCAGCCGTATTGTGTCACCCTCCGGATATTTTACATCAAGAATCTTTAGAAACTCGATAAAATCAGAACTTTTGTGTGTCTGGCTGACCAATGGAATTGCCTCCCCTGTCAAAAGGTCAATACCTGCAGGCAGTGACAGCGTCCCAAGCCGCACATACTCATAATCCCGGCGGACATAACCTTTTTCCTCTGTCGGGGTATGGTCGGGATATTTGTTGGCAACAGCCTGGATGCCGGGTTTTTCATCATATGAAACAGTATGTGTCAAATGCCCGTTTTCCGGTATGATGATATTCCCATCAATGCCAAACTGCATCTCGACCTGCTTATAGACCAGGAGGACGTCATGCATCTTATTCTCAAAATCAGGGTCTTTCCGTTCAAGATAATACTTGATCCTGAATGGTTTTATATCCATCTTTTTGAGATATTTTTGGAGCCATGGTTTGGTAACTGTCTTTAAGCGTGGATAGCCGGCTTCTTCAGCATATGCCTGTATATGTCTGTGCAACGCAGCCAGTGTCCATAATTCTGCAGCATAGCCAGGGTCACAGGGTTTTTGGCAGGCTATACTGACAATCCATGCTTTTGCATCGTCAGTAATCTCAACTGGTCTGCCGGAACGCTCGTCATCAAATATGGCAAGGTTAATTCCATTGTTAAGATAACGGTCAATACAGCGCCGGACGGTATTCACACTAATGCCCAGGCCGTCTGCGATAGCCTTGTCTGTCCTGGCTTCGGATTTCCATAGCAATATTCGGGCACGGTCAACAACCTGCGCCTGGATAGTTCTGGCTTTTATCAATGATTTTAGGTAATCACGTTCTTCATCTGATATTGTAATGCTATAAGATAACGCTGGCATAATCAGCCTCCATAAATTATATTTATTAAGTCTATTATACCAGATACCGAAACTATCAACAACTTAATTTATGATATACTAGCTATGTAACTGCGGATAATAGCTATATGTTGTGATTTAAATTATAAGCTATTTTGCTAAGAGAATCAATCCTTTTATTATCAATAAACGGAATATTGTTTCGCATCCCGATAGTTTGCACATAAAAGTTCGTCTACACTATCTTTTAACACAAAATGCTTATTTTTCCATTCTAAAATTACAAAAAACTGATTAATTTTAAAACAAACAAATGTATCTTTTTGCAAGCAAAGTCCATCCCTATAAGTTAGGATATTTTCAAAAATATGCGTTACCCTTTCTTCAAAATTCCCCATCATCGCTTTTGTAACTCCCACATATTCATACGGATAATACATGAATATATTTTTAGGCTTCTTCAAATTTTTTACAATACTAGCAATAGTATTATTTTTGTAAAACTCTTTTCTTAAATCATCCATCTTACATTCCTCAATATCATTAAGAATATTGTTAGGCGGAATATTCGAAACTTTTTCACGTGTCTTTGTAAAAATAAATCCTTTAGACATCTGACTGTAATCGACTTCTGGCATATTCTTATTTCGTTCTCTCATAACATCCGTATCAACCAATAACTTAAAATCAAGTTGATACGTTGATGAATAAACATCATCCTCCCCATTTGATTGTTCTTCAACTAATTTATAGTATTCCATAATAGGACGTTTTTCACTAAAAAAATGCGAACAATTTATAACATCTATCAAAAAATTTTCATACGTTACTCCTGGAAAAGCATTTTTCCCATTTAACATAAAATATTTAGGTTCTATTACCTCAAAGAGCAAATACATCACCTGCTTTCCATTAAAATCAAACATATTATAATCAAATTTACTTAGACCTTATTTTTTGCTGTATCTTTGATTAAATTTTTCTTCAATATTTCAATAGTATCTTTATTTTTTCTCAAAATTTCAAGTTGTCGATACGCCTTTTCCCTTAATATCTTTAATCGTTCAATGTTAGATAACCCTTGTCTTATCAAATCAGCATTCGTATCTTCCAAATTGATAAGCACAACTAATTCCTCTGCCGAAGCAAAATCTCTGATATTAGGTGATTTTCCGCTTATTCCCTTTTCGTTTCTCCATTGTGCCGCCGTCTTACCAAACAAAGCCATATTAAGAATATCTGCTTCGGATGCGTATGTATATGCCATTTCCTGCGGGGATAATGTTGGTGTTATCAGAAATTCCTTTACCGCATCTGTATGAATACGATAATTTATTTTTGAAAGTTCCCTCTTAGCATCCCAACCAATCGCTAATCGGTTTGCTTCATCTTTCTTTAACCGCTGATAGTCCTTAATAATATAGAGCTTAAATTCTGCGGAAATCCACGACGCAAACTCAAAGGCTATATCTGTATGGGCATATGTACCTCCATATCGTCCTGATTTTGATATAATACCGATTGCGTCTGTTGCTCTTATCCACTGTTGCGGTGTCAATGTAAATGCATTATCTCCCGATTCCGCTTTAAACCTATCGAATTCGATAGGTTTAAAATTGGGATTAAAAATTCAATTTTCCGAAATCCCTTGATTTTTCAAGGCTTACCGCCTATCAAATGTTCAAACCTTATGTATTTTCCCTTGTTTTTGCCCTTATGAGCCGAAACAAGGGAAATTTTTATGCTTCGCCCACAACCCTGTCCAAGAGCCTTGCGGAAGTTCGCTTTGCTTCTCTGGTAGAGTGGGCGTAGATGTTCATTGTGGTACTGACATCAGAGTGTCCAAGAAGTTCCTGCACATCTTTTGGCTTTGCACCGCCCGAAAGCAGATTGCTTGTGTAGGTATGGCGGAGTGTGTGGAAATGAAAGTCCTCCAATCCTTCAACCTCTGCCTTTGCCTTGCGGCAAATCTGACCGACTGCACTTGCAGAAACAAAAGCACCGTCCTCCTTTAAGCAGACAAAGGATAATTCCCTGTCATTTTCGGGCGTTTCCTGCGTTCTTTGCAGACTGTAAACCTCATAATAAGTACGACCTTTTTCTTTGACCGTCTTACAGTAATTCAGATGATACAGTTCGCCATAACGGAAACGGTTTTTATGCTGTTCTGTTTTTGCTTTTCGTAAGATGTCTGCCAATGTGTCGCAGAAATCAACGGTACGGACTTTACTGCGTTTTGTTGTGCCGACTTCGTGCTTATGCCTTGTGCCATTGTACCGCATACTGCGTCTTACAGTTAGATACTGCTCGTCAAGGTTGATGTCCTGCCAAGTCAGACCACAGACCTCTCCGATACGCAAGCCTGCATAATAGGCTATCTGCACCGCAAGCAGAGCAGGGTGTTTCTTTGCAATTAAGAAGTCCGTCAGTTTTTGGTATTCCTCGTGTGTAATGGTAGGAATAGGGGCAACATCTTCTTCGCTGTCCGAGAAAATATCGGTTTCCTCTTTTCTGCCACGCAGTTTCACATACTGCATCGGGTTAAAGGTTATCAGCCTTTTCGGAAATACAGCAAAACGAAATGAATTTTGCAGCACCGCCGAGAATTGCAGCATATAGCCTTTGCTCATCGGTTTTGAAGTTGTACCGTCAGGGTTTACCCCTCCGTAACTCATAAGGTCGATAAACGCCTGTAAATGGTCGGCGGTCACGGTTTTCAGTTTTCGGCTGCCAATGGGATATTTCTTAATCTTTTTGACTGCCGCCATATATGCCATAACCGTACCGTTGCTAAGACTGCCGGGCTTCAGTTCTTCCTCTACCCACATATCCAGCATTTCTCCAACCGTGATGTTTTCAGCTTTCCCGACAAACTTCTTTTCCTCATAATCGGCAATCGCCTTTCTGAGCAGGGCTTCTGTTTCAGACTTGCTTTCTGTTCCCACAAACTCTTTCTGTACTTTTCTGCCGCTTTCATCTTCGATGTAGAAGCGTGCGTACCACTTTTTACCTTTTTTTCTTACAGAACCTTTTGCCATAGATAAATTTCCCCTTTCTATCCGTGGCAATCGGGACTGTGACATATGGTGTGCGTAAAGTAATAGTGTCACTTATGCCGATGAATGTCAATCGGCATTTTCACTTGTCAAAGTGCCACGGAATTTTTCTTTTTCAGCAACCCTTTCTTCGGCTGCTGTCACTATCCCGAACAGGTCGCCCATCTTTACAGCGGTGCGTCCCTCATCGTAGATATGTAAAATCCCGTCTAAAAACTGTTTCATATCCTCGATAGGAAGTTCCATTTCTTTACGGTAAACCCTTTCCATAATCGCCCCTGACTCAATCGCATAGCGGCGTAAGGACTGCTTTAAGCCCTCGTCCTCCGCTACACGGTCAACCTCAGCCATAGCGTCTGCAAAGTGATAAGTCATAACCGTATAGAGGTTAATCATCTTTCCGAGGAATGTGGTAAGTAGTTGTTGGTGCGGCTCGCCCTTTACCACAGAAGAAACCGTATCAAGATATTTTTTGATATGTTCTTCCATATCCCTTGCACATAAAGTGCGGCTGTCGTATTCCTTATCTTCGGAAAGTCCTGTCAGCCATTCGGGAGTGGTCAGGAGTGCTTCTGCCAGCCCGTTGATAATCATTGTACGCTTCGGGTCTACACCGTCCGCTTCATATCTTTGAATGGTAGATTTGTTTACTCCGACACGCTTACCAAGTTCGGGCATTGTTAAGTTTAATTCTGTTCGGCGTTCTTTTACTCGTTCACCGACCTGTTTTGCGGTGAATGTAATTTCTTTTTTCAAGGTTTTCACCTCCTATTGCTGATAGTATAGCATAGCGAAACCTATTTTGCAACCATAAATTTAATAATAGGCAAAAATATTTCTTAATCAGTTGCAAAACAAGTTGACAAGGGATAGCAAAATAAGTATAATTACAGATACATAGTTGCAAAATGCGTATTTTGAAAGGAGGTCGATAAAATGAGCAACATCAAAATGGGTTTAACCATAGAAGAAGCAGCAGAATGTACGGGTATCGGAAGAAATACAATGCGTAAGTTGGTAGACTGGGGCAAACTTCCCGTCCTCAAAGTCGGCAGAAAAGCGATTATCCGCAGGGACACTTTAGAGCGATTTATGAGCGTCAATCAGGGAAGAAACCTGCTTAATGAAAACGATGTCCGCAAAGTAGAATAAGCATTCTCCAAGCCCTCGGCGTTTGAGAGCGAAATATACCCCTCGCACAAATCTTCGATTTGTACTCTGGGTATTTCGCCCTTGCAGGGGGCACTGTATCATCGCTTCGGGCAATGCACCGCCGCTATGATACAGAAGAAAACAGCCCGCTGTTTTCTTCGCTGTCCGTCTGCTTACGCCGCCGAAACAGCGGCAACCGATTTCTCGGTTGCAAAAAGAGTATGCCCGTCACGGGAGGAAGGAGTATATGGCAAGACACTCATTTTTACAGATGTCGAAGCTACACAATGTCAAGGGAAGAATATCCTATATCACAAGCCACGCAAGGCAGGAAAACCTTTATGCCACCTACCACACCGCCGACAATGAATTTTGGAGTAGCCTTGCAAGGGAAAGCCAGCAGGAGTTTAAGCGGAGCGGCACAGAGGGGAAATGTATCGAAGCAAGGGAATTGATTATCGCCCTGCCCGAAGTTTATACAAGATACGAGCCGCAGGAAGTCCTTGAAGATTTTACGGAGGAGTTCCGCAAGAGATACGGTGTGGAGTGCGTGTCAGCTCTCCACCACAACAAACGCAAAACCAATTATCATATCCATCTTATCTTCAGCGAAAGAAAACTGCTTCCTGAGCCTGACATCAAGATAGCCACACGCAGCGTGTTCTATGATGAAGCAGGCAAAAGGGTACGCACCAAGAAAGAAATCACAGGGGAGGACGGGCAGATACGAAAAGGCTGCACCGTCATTAAAAAGGGCGAGGTTTACGAAAGCCACCTCTTTACCGTGAAAGATGATAAATTCAAAAGCGAGCCTTTTCTTCGGGAGGTAAAAGAGATTTACACCGACCTTATCAATCGGCATATCTCCGATCCTAAGCAGCAGTTAAAGGTATTTGATAAGAACAGCGTTTATCTTCCCACTAAGAAAATCGGCAAGAACAATCCCAAAGCCGCCGAGATTGAAGCGGATAACGCCGCAAGGCAGGAATGGAACAGAACAGCGGATATGGCGTTGTTATCGGGTATTTCCGAAGCAAAGATTTTAGAAATCAAACAGTCCGAGATACACGAAAAAGCAAGCCAATCTATCAAGTGCAAGGGTTGGCTGCCCAATCTGTTTCGTGGGATTGTAGCAAAGGCAAAAGATTTTCTGCAAAACTTTATTCGGGAAAAAGATATGCCGCCCAAGCCAACGCTTGATATTGATATGGCAGAGTTCCACCATACGCGAAACCTGATGATAAAGTTGCAGGATAAGGCGGTAAAAATTAAAAACTTGCAGGACAAAGTTCTGCCACAGTTGAAACAGCAGCTTGCCGAAACAAAGGGGCTTTTCAAAGGTAAAGAGCGAAAAGCGTTGGAGGCAAAAATCAAAGAAACCGAAGCCGAGATTGCCGACAGGTTAGATAAAATCCCCGATACGCTCAAAGCGGTTATCCCGATGTGCAGGTGTTTATGCGGACTTTCCGAGAAATGGAAAGCGTTGTAGAACAGTACGACCGTGACCTTGCCGAGTGGGAATACCAAGTCAGCAGGAAACCGACAGTCGCCGCTAAAGAACAGCACAGACCGCCCGAAAAGCAGAGCGTGTTAAAACATCTGCGTGAGATACAGGAACGCAACAAGCAGCAACCGCCGCAAAGGCAGCGTAAGAAATCCATTGACAGAGATAGCCGATAGGCATTGAAAAACCGCCGTTATGGTTTTACTCATAGCGGCGGCGTATATAATCATACTCTATTAAAAGATACCGAAAAAAATGTACATTGCCTTTTCTTTATTTAACTCTGATTCCAAACTATAAAACCATTATTCAAATTCCCGTAATCGCTCAACGATAGAACGATTTCTTACAAGCTTTTTGTAAGTAATTAGTGGTGTCAGAATACATATCATCATTATAAGCAAAATTGCATATATCAATGGAAATATAGGCAGCATGAAAGGTATTTTCATGTAATTCATAGATTGAAAAACAAAGTAGGTAATACCTATTCCGATTGTCAGCGTGATAAAAACCGAACCGGCTGCATATAAAATTCCTTCCCGAATCAGTAATTTTCTTATTTGTTTTCTTGACATACCTACGCTTTCCATAATTGAAAAAGTCAACTTTCTATTTTGCATACTACTTGCCATTGTATTGATATAGTTCAACATACCCACCAACAACAAAAGAAGAGAAATTGCCGTACCTATTTCATACATACCACTTTGCGAATCCTGAATTATTTTCATATCATCATATTTTGAAAGGCAAATCAAATCTGAACTGTATGAACTTGATTCAATAATGTTTTTTATTTTATTTTCTGTTTCCACTTCGTAGGATTGTTCGTATTTAATATTGAGACTTAAAATATATGGATTCGCAGTTAAACTTTCCATATACTTTTCACTGATAATCAGATTTGCCCCGATATTCGCAGTTGCTCCATAATAGTCTCCATAATTGACAGCTCCAATTACAATTTCCTGTCTCTCCGTACCAATGAAAAACGGTATGGTACTGCCTATCCATTTTTCTGGTATTTCAAACCCTGCATATTGCAAAATTGCCGTTTTCCCATTCAAAAAATCCTGCTTATCTATAATATTTCCAAGTGTATCATTCAAATAATCAAACTCTGATTCGTCAATTCCCTTTATCATACCATAATATTTTTCAGGGTTTTGTTGATATTCCAAAGCTGTTTCGGAGTATGACAAATATGGTTTTAATTCCGTATAACTTTTTATCCAAAAATCAGAAAAAGAATTCTTGCAATATGGGAAAGTAACAGGAACTCCCTTCACAGCATGAACCTCTTTTATAGCCTCTGTTTCTTCTATATCAGATACAAATTTATCATCAATAGCAGCTTGTAAAGAGGATATATCGTCTGTTATCTGCGTATCATTATATACAATAAAATCAGCGTTCCAATAGTTGGGATATACCGTTCGTTTGCCCTGACTATCAATGAGTGTAGTTAAGCAGAAAAATACAATTAAACTTGTTGCAAGCGATAGAAAAACAACAATAGTTCTTTTTTTGTTTTTTCTAAGCTGATTTATCGCCATGTTCCAATACAAATTGCCCTTGCGAATTTTCTTTGTATAGGCAATTTCAATGTTATCCCTGTATTTGGTGGCTTCAACAGGCGTTACATCCGTAGCAATATGAATCGGAGTTCTAACACCGCATAGTACTGCAATTCCTGATACTAACGCACTCAGCACCAACACTTCTGGATAAAAATGTACCCCCGTATTTCCTAATGAAATTCCAAGAACTTTTATTACATGAGGAATAAGAGTCAAGGAAATTGTTACACCCAGAATTATTCCTGCAATAATCCCTGTCACTCCTACAACTGCTATTTGCTTTTTGATAAGTTGAACCAACTGTCTTTTTGTCATCCCTAATGTTTGCAACAATCCATAATATCTGATTTTCCCAGAAACCGATAGATAAAGAATATTGTAAATCAGCAAATATGCACTCAAACAAATAATAAAACCAAGTCCGAATACGGCAAGCAAGATTGTCAAAGATTTTTCAATATAATCGGTAGCTTGAAAAACCTGTGCTGACGATAGTTTGAGGCTATCTTTTAGATTTTCGATTGTTTTTTCTGTGACATAATTGCTCTTAAACTTCGCTTGTAAAATTCCACTTGATTCTAAATCATAACCTGTCTGCTTGTAAAAATCTTCCGAAACATAGAAATTTTCTTTATCTGTGCCGTAGCCTTTCCAAATTCCGCTGATAACAAAAACTTTTGTATGAATACCTGTATTATCTTCATAAGTTATCGAAAGATTATCGCCAATCTCCAAAGAACTTTTTCCACATTCGGCAAGAACTTCTTCTGTAGCTAACAGTTCATTTTCTTTCTGTGGATAGTGTCCGTCCATTTCGGTTCTTACGGGGCTTTTTTGACTTTCCCAATATGTTTCATCTCCCCAAAGGAAAGCAGCGTTAACTGTACTATCCATATCACTGCTTTTTACATTTCCGCAATAAGACAGCACACCGACTGTTTCAATCTTGGAATTGTTGATAAGAGTTTCTTTCTGATTTGCCGTAAATCCGTTCATAATAACAATGTCCCGTTCTGAACCATATAGACGAGAATTTTGTAATCTGCTTAAGTCCAAATAAGTTAATCCTACAGTAAAAACAGAAAAAAGCATAAATGCAGACAACATAATCGTAACAAATAGAATGGAAAATTGACGCTTATTTGTTCGCACTGTGTTTTTAGCTAATTTGTTTATTATCTGACGATTATTGTTTGCTAACATCAGAATCACTTCCTCCCACTAATTTTCCATCTTGTAATCTAACTATTCTATCTGCCATTTGTGCAATATCCAAATCGTGTGTAATGACAATTAGTGTTTGCTGATATTCTCTTGCAACAATTTTTAAAAGTCCTATAACATCATGGCTGGAAGATGTATCAAGATTGCCAGTTGGCTCATCTGCAAGGATAATGGCAGGTTTAGCCGCTAATGCTCTTGCGATAGCAACCCTCTGTTGCTCTCCGCCAGATAGCATAGAGGGAAACATTTCTGTTTTATCTGCAATGTGAAGTGTTTTCAGCAATTCTTGTACAAATTCTTTATCAGCTTTAACTCCGTCAAGTTCTAATGGAAACAATATATTATCATACACATTTAAATCTGGAATCAGATTATATTGTTGAAAAATAAAACCTATTTTTCTTCTTCTAAAAAGAGCAAGTTGCTCCTGATTCATTTCCGATAGATTTATACCATCTACAATTACTGATCCAGATGTAGGAGAATCGAGACCTCCCAACATATGAAGAAGAGTGCTTTTTCCACAACCAGATTTTCCTATAATAGAAACAAACTCCCGTTCCTTTACTTCAAAATCCACTCCGTTTAAAGCAACTACGGTATGAGTACCGACTTCATAATGCTTTTTTAAAGACTTTGTTTTTACAATGATATTTTCCATAGACATTCCTCCGTTTCTGTTTTTATCATAGAATAGAAAAATCACAAACTGTTCACAAAAAGAAAAAATCACAAAACTGTGATTTTTCCATGCGGTCTAATTAGGGAAATATAAATGAAAAGTACTTCCTTTTCCTGATTCTGATTCAACTTCAATATATCCTTTTTGCATACAGATAATTTCTCGTGCCAGATATAATCCAATACCTACACCCTCTGTATTATGAACATCTGGCTCACGGTAAAAACGGTTGAATATCATTCCCTGTCTTTCTAAAGGAATCCCTTTTCCCGTATCGGTAATGCTAATTTTTGTGAAAATGGTTTCTTTGTTTACGACTATGTTGATACTGCCATTTACGCTCGTATATTTAACTGCATTATCAAGAATATTAAAAATAGCTTCTGCTGTCCACTTTTTGTCATGCTCAAGTTGAAGTGTTTCATCATATGTAACATGAATCTGAATGTTTTTCTTATCTGCTTTTGGAACAACTGCTCCAATCGCCAATGCAAGAGTTTCTGCTATAAACTGTTTTGATTTCTGTATTTTGATTGTTCCAGTTTCCAATCGTGACATTTTTATCATGTTTTGAAGAAGAAAATCCAATTTATCCACTTGCTTGCTCATTTTTATTAAATGCTCTGTGCTTTCTGATTTATTTACTTTGTCGAAAAGCATTTCTTGATATAATTTAATATTCGCAAGAGGTGTTTTGGTTTGATGGGATATGTCAGAAACTAACTCTTTTAAATTTTCTTTTTCTTTGAACAGTTCTTGATTTTTATGCGTATACATATCAGAAATACGACATAGCTTTTCATAAACCATGCCCCATAAGTCATCTTGTTCACAGATTGTTTTGTTTAAATTTCTGCTGTTTAATAACTCATTTAAACTATTTTCTAATTTTTCTGTAAAGTCATAAATATCGTGTTTCAGACAGCGATTTTTCCATAATAGACTTATAATAATCCCTATGAACAACACAATAATAAGAATGTAAATTATTTCCATATATATCCCATTCCGTATATGTTTGAAATATAACTATGTTTGTCTGTTTCAATTTTCTTTCGCAAACGGTTAATGTTGACTGCAAGAGTATGCTTATCCATAAATTCAATTCCTTCTTCCCATAAGGAATCCAACAAAACAGAATAAGTTAGTAATTGTCCTTTATTATCAATCAATTTTTTCAAAATACGGTATTCGGTAGGCGTAATAGGACAACTTTTTTCTTCAATCTGTACAACTCCTAATTCAAAATCAATCTTTAGAAAACCGTCATCGTATATGTTTGTTTTTTTAACTTCCCTTGACAATATAATGGATATTTTCTTTAACAAAATTTTCATGGAGAAGGGCTTTGTCACATAGTCATCTGCTCCTATTTCATAACCATTTAGAATATCTTCTTCTAAATCTCGTGCAGAAAGAAACAATATCGAAACATTATTTCGTGCTTTTATCCATTTACAAAAATGAAATCCGTCGCCATCAGGCAAATTTATATCTAATATTGCTAAATCAAAGGTATGATTGATTGCGATAGCTTGTCCGTCTTTACAAGTATAAGCATTATATACACGATAGTTTTCTTTTTGTAAAGCTGTGCAAATCGTTTGATTTAATTCTAAATCGTCTTCAAGTACAAGAATTGTATAAATAAGTCATCTCTCCTCTGCATAAATAACTATGCCTCATTTAATGTCTATATTATAAACAATTAAAATGGCAGTATCAAGATTTTTATACCTTTGTATACCTTTGGAACAAAGTATTTCCATTTTGTTGGTCTTATCCTAATTAAAACATATAGATACTGTTATTCTTCTATGTTAAATCACACATAAAAAGAGCAACTATGCTTATTAGCTATAATTGCTCTTTCCGTAATTGCTTAAATATAGATGATTTCAGTGCAAACTATTTCTCTTGCCCTTGCTTGTATCTCGTTCATTCTTCCAATCCACAACATCGGGTTTTCTGCTTTGAGTTGTTCGGTCACACCCTCCTTATCAGCCATTTGCTCAACTAATCGAAACATCATTTCCGTTGCCTGTTCGTCAATATCAGCAAGATAACAGTTCAATTTTCCGCTTGTGAGAAGCGTGGTATAAACTGCCCGTTTATGTTCCTGCAAATAGTGTTTGTGTCGCTGCCCCCATAAGCCGATAGGCTTGTGTCCTTTTTCGGCTGGTAAAGTAAGGCAAGGAATATAATAATCTCCTTGCAGTTCATACCAAAGACCGTTGCTTTCATCATAAATATACTTGTCCATTAAAAAATCCTCCGTTATAATATATTCGCACATACATCACATTTCCCCGATTGCCACACTTTGTTATATCTTGTTATGAGATTTTTCTGCCCTTGATTTTGCCCTTATGATTGTGCAGAACAAGGGTAACATTGTGTGAAACCATATAAAGAATTAAGGTGTACTGATTGCGATAAATCCTTTATTTTCAAGGCTTTTGGAGGATTTTATTAAAACCCTATGAGGTGTGATAAACACCTGTAAAATTATGAGTTTCTAATTGAAATTATGAATCTGTTCCCACAAACCCAAAAATGCAATCGTGGAATGATTACGCATCCAGTTCGCAACCACGATAAAAGCATTGTCTGGATTTTTATATTTGGCAATATCCGTTAAAGAAATATAAGCTTCTTCATTTACAACATCACCTATTACTCTGATTTCTGTCCCATTGGCATCTATTTTCATATTTTTCATTATCTCCAACCACTTCCTTTATCACAGATTATCCCTTATATGACAGCATATATAACAGGCACTCTTGTAGCAATTTTTCTGGATTGTGTTCCAATTCTATTATCGCTTTTATCTCCGTTTTAGCCTTATACGGAATAGTGCTATTATTCTCAATAATGTTTTTAAGGCTTCCTTTACTGTTTTTCATCTAAATTATCAGACATTTACATATGCCCTCCTCATCACACTACAACCGACAAACCATGATGTATTCTTCCTCATTTTCGTCAATGACTTCAAAACCCACTTTCTGATACATACGAACCGCATAATTTACCTTCTGTACAGAAAGGGATGTCCGTCTGTAGCCTTTATTCTTTAAAAATTCAAGCATATCCCTCATAAGTGCTGTACCAATGCCCATATTCCTATATTCCTCATACAGTGAAATAGCAAATGAAGGCGTTTCATCATCAATATGCCCGTAATCATCCATAATACGCACCCATACTGCGCCTACAATCTTCCCTTTTACTTCTGCAACTAAGCACCAATCATCTTCTTTTCCAAAATCCTCAACATATACTTGCAGCTCTGGCTGCTCAATTATAGATTTTGGCGGCTTGTCCATGCCCTCTGGAATAAAAATTGCTTCATACAGAAAATCAGATAATATTGGATATTCATTTTTTCTGATTTCTCGAATTTTATAATCCATATTTATGCAAAACCTCATATATGTTAATTTAACAAACAAAAATTAATACTTTTTAAGCTCTGCAATAGCAGCATAATGCAAAATCTCAAATTCATTCAGCGCAATTCGTCCAAGGAGCGTCATATGCTCTTGTTCCCACATCGAAATCTCTTTCTGGGTAAGTGAAGCGCCAAGCCCACGGCAAGCCTTCATTCTTCCATTCCAGCTTTCACGGGTAAACGGTATTCTTAGAGTAAATTCTTCATGATATACAAGCGCAAAGTTTTCTTTATAACAATCTGGTATGTCTATTGGATGTTTCGTTTCTCCTGCACCACTCCAATTTGGATTATATTTTAATACGAGTTTTTCACTGGCTCCTGCAATCTCATCCTCAAACGGCAGCCATGCCATATATAAAACAAGAATACTTCCCCCTTGTTTCAGCATACGATAAAACTTAGGCATAACAGTTTCATGGTCAAAATACCAAAAACACTGACAGGCTGTAATTACATCAAAAGAATTATCCGAAAAACTTATATCCTCTGTTGATATAACATGATAATCTATATCCATACCCTTTGAGAGAATTTTTGCTTGTTCAATTTGGTTTTCTGAAATATCCGCAGCCGTCCACTTCGCCCCATATTGATACATATTTCTAGGAAGAACCCCCGTTCCTGTTCCAATATCAAGGACAGTTTGTCCGTCCAAGCATAATTTACGGTCAACAATCCTTTGATAAAACTCTTGTGGATAAATATCACGGAATTTCGCATAATCTAAAGAAGTTTGCCCCCAGTCAAAGGGTTTTCCGCTATCTATGTCTTTGTTTATTATCTTCATATCATTATCTTCCTCAATCTTAATTTTCTTTATATGCAGCATTACGATA
Source organism: Lachnospiraceae bacterium JLR.KK002 (assembly GCA_036941025.1). Taxonomy (NCBI): domain Bacteria; kingdom Bacillati; phylum Bacillota; class Clostridia; order Lachnospirales; family Lachnospiraceae; species Lachnospiraceae bacterium JLR.KK002. The sequence continues at coordinate 136,719 of JAYMNP010000001.1, read as the reverse complement.
AATTTCTTATATGCCTGTTTCAACTTATAATTCTTTTCCCATACAGAGAGACTCTGGCATATCTACATACGCACCATAATTAGGAATTTGCTTAAATCCTAACTTTAAATATACATGACAGGATTCCGCTAAAAGTTCTCCTGTTTCCAAAATCATTTTCTTATATCCCAGTTCTTTCGCCCACTCTATTAGTTTAGAAACCAACTCTGTTCCTATGCCCTTTCCTTGTTCAGTTGGTATGACAAACACTCTTTTTAGCTCTACTGTATTTTCATCATAAGGACGTATCGAACCACCACCAATCGGATTATTTCCCCGATAAACAACTATCGCTTCGTTTATTTTATCAATTAGGTTATATTGAGCATACTTATCCCGTTTAATCACTTTTCCAACTCGCAAATCCAAATCCTCATCAAGTAACCTGCAATTTTCTATAAAATCTTTGTTATTTCCATCGCATCTTAAAAATATAATTTCGCTCATCTTTATCTTACCTCCAAAAATCCCCAATTTCGCAGTCTAATTTCTTTTTTTCAGTATACATGAATTTATAAGATTTTTCAATTCCCCGAACTATTTTTGCTTAATTGAGAGGCACTTCCACATACCGTAGAAGTGCCACCTATCACTTATAAATAGATTACCTCGTTTTCCACAATTTCCCTCGCACAAGCCCGAATATTATTCATTTTTTGAACCCATAAAAGCTGATTTTCTGCCTTTAATTGCTCCGTTACTCCATGCTTGCCGGCATACTCCTTTACCAGCCGAAAAAACATATCCTCTGCCTGTTCATCTACGCTTGCAAGGTATTCATTCAGCCTGCCGCTTGTCAGCAGATTGAGATAAACGAACTGTTTATGCTCTTTAAGATACCGTAAATGCCGCTGTTCCCAAATACCAATCAGCTTTTCTTCTTCGGGAGGTAATGCAAGCTCTGGGAGGTAATAGTCGCCTTTCTTTGCATACCAAAGACCGTTACTTTCATCATAAATCCTGTTTTCCATAGTGTTTCCTACCTTTCTTCTTTGTTGTTTTTAAAGCGTTTTTCACGCTGTTTTGATTTTTGTGCTGCTTTTGCCTGCTCTAAAAGATTGTCCATCTGCTTACTTCCAAATGCCTTACGGAGCAGCTTATAATCTTTGTTTTCTACACGGAGGTTTTCATTTTCCCCTGCCAGTTTCTCATTGGTTTTCCTTAACCCCTCATTCTCACGGTGGAGGTTGCTGTTTGTGACATTCAGCCGATAGTAGCTGTCCCACGCTTCAAAGCACCTTATAAGAGCTGTTTTAACAAGCGATTTCAGCTTTTGCGCCAAAGGCTCTGCCACTTTATTCTTATAGGACTTTGCAGACATGAACCCCTGCGGCTCTGGCAGCTGGTACTCTGAAGAAGTGTCAAGCGCCTGTTCCAGAGTTTTTAGGTTTTCCATGCCTTTGTCGTAATTCTCCACCCTGTCCGACAATACTTGAAATTCCTCTTTTTTCTCTGAAATCTGCCCTTCAAGTTGGATGACCTCTTTTTCCCGTTCCTGCTTTTTATAATCAAGGACAGACAAATGTTTCTCATGCGTGCCTTTATGCTCCCATTCAATGCCATGCCGCCCCATCACAGCGGCAAGGTTTTCTTTTTCGGACTGTACCCACTGGCTCCACTCCGTATCGCCACGGGAGCCGCCTTTGAATCCCTGCGCCGCCAACGCCTGTTTCAAAGATACCCTCGTATCAAGCCCGCGCTTACTGCCAGTCGTGAATGGGACAAAATCAATATGAAGATGCGGCGTTGCTTCATCCATATGGATATGAGCGGAAAATACATAGAGATTAGGGTTCCTCTCTTGGAATCCATGATAATATTCATCTAAAATCTTCCTTGCAAGCTGTCCGTTCTCACTTCCCGCACCCATATTTTCCTTATCGCCAATCTGCAAAATCAGTTCATGGAACGGCTTTTCCTGCTTTGAGTTCCGTATCTTCTCGTAATAATCGGCAATGCAGCGGTCTGCCCTTGTCTGTTTCTCGTTATATCTCTGTAACGCTTCATCGAATAGCTTATGATACACTTTCTTTATATTCTCATTGCAGTAATCTACATTAAGGTGTGAACGGTCACCATCCACATTTTCAGCCTTAAATTTGCGGCTGTTATGGTTGACCGAGCCTTTCCCAACCATTGCGCTAATCGTCCGTCTTATAAAATCACTCCCTTTCTTTTCGGCTGGTAGGCTTTGTTACTTTCCCGAAAGTAACCGAAAGTAACGCAAAAGCACTTTTGTCAGCTGTGCCAACAAAAATGCAACCTGCAGGCAGGTTTTGCGCTCTCCGAGGGGTGAGCGTGTGCCAGTGGCACACAAGCTGCGAACCGACCGAGTCGGCAGACGAGACAGGGCGGCTTTTTGTAAAAAGCCCCCTGCACCCCGCAAAAACTTTAATATTGTCCACTCCCAACCGAAAAAGAACATTGCAAGATTGCACTTGTCCTAAACATTTGCAATGTTGCAACCTTAACAGTTGCTCGCTTCTTTTTCTTCGGGAAGTTCCCAATACCACCCATTGCCTTCCTTTATTGACTTAACGCCGAGAGATTTTTTTGCTTCGTCAAGCACTCTTTTTGAGATGCCGATATTCTGTGCTTTCTTTAATATAAGCTGCTGTTGGTATTTCCCATCAGACAGGCAATCCATGATTAATTTCTCTGCTTGTTCGGATTTCTTTTCACGGCTAATGCCGTTTAATAAATCATCAATGGAAATGTCATAATGACCTTTCCATACAAATCCAGTTTCTTTATTCAGTTCAAAAGCAATAGGCTCACCTTCAGGCGCAAGGGAAGATTTTTCATGCGCAACTACCCGCACTTCCTTGTTTTCCTTGAGCCTGCCGACAATGAGTACGCTTCGTGCCGTTGCTTGGAAGTCGATTGAGCCAAGCCCTCTGTAATTTGCTTTTCCGCCCTGTACTTTATTCAAGTGTCCGACAAGGATAACGGCGCATCCATGTTTTTCTGCTACCCGTCCTAACTGCGAAAGGACATTGCGGACTTCGTTTGCCCTATTCATATCAATTTGAGCGCCGATATACGCTTGTACAGGGTCTAAAATAATTACCTTTGCGCCCGTTTCAATAATTGCCTGTTCAATTCTTTCATCAAACATTGAGAGCGCAGCTTCCGACTCGTCAATTACCTTGATTTGCGTACAGTCGGCATTGGCTGCAAGCAGACGGGGCTTAATTGTGTCGCCAAGTCCATCCTCTGCGGTTTGGTAAATAATTCTTATCGGCTCACGCTCTGTATCGTCACAAGGCAGTTTATCTCCCCTTGATAAGATAGCAGCTAACTGTAAAATCATCATTGTCTTTCCATCGCCGGGGTCTCCGTGGACAATGGTTATCTTTCCATAAGGAATATACGGATACCAAAGCCACCCGACCTCGGTTGCAGGTATCTCGTCCATGTTCAAAATTTTAAGCTCAGCCATTGCAGCCACCGCCTTTTTCTACGAAAATATTGAATTTTTCGGTTTTTAGGATTATACTATTACTATTACATTTTTGAAGTGACTGCTCCGTATCTGCGCCAACAGATACAATAGGAGCAGTCACTTCTTTTTTATCCGTCATTTTCACCTTCTCCTTTCAGACCGCCGAGGATAACCGCAATCAGTTCGATTGTGTCAAACAGTTCTTCATTTACACCCCCGCCCGCTTCAATCCTCTGCAATTCTGCAAAGACAGCGGCAAGCTCGTTGCGGAGAGCCTTATACACCCTCGGATTGCCCTGCACTACCACATCTTGGCATAAGAGCCGCCTTGTGATATAGTCCTGTTTGGTAAGCCCCGAAAGCCGCACCGCTTTGTCAATCCGCTCATTTTCTTCGGGGGATACCCGAAAGGCGACGGTCTTGTTCCTCCAACGGTTGCAGTTGTCTAAATTCTTTGCCGACATATCAAAAATCCCCCTTTCCTAAATCGTCAAGCCTGTCTGCCATTTCTGCCTGCTTTGACGGAAATAAATGTGCATAGCGGTAAGTGATTTCAATGCTCTCATGCCCCACACGGTCGGCAATCGCCACCGCCGAGAACCCCATGTCAATCAACAAACTGATGTGGCTGTGGCGTAAATCGTGAATCCGTATACGTTTTACCCCTGCGGCTCTTGCGCCTCTATCCATCTCGTGATGGAGATAGCTCTTTGTTATTGTAAAGATACGGTCTTTTTTCTTTAAACCATACAGCATACCGATATATTCCTGCATTTCCTCGCAGAGAAACTTCGGCATTTTGATTGTACGGTTGCTCTTTTTCATTTTCGGGGACGTAATCACGTCCTCCCTATGCAGGCGTTGGTAGGATTTGTTAATCGTGACTGTTTCCTTATCAAAACTAAAATCTGCGGCGGTCAGGGCTAATAATTCTCCCTCTCGGATTCCGCACCAGTAAAGCATCTGGAACGCATAATAGGAAACTGACTTGTCCATCATTTCATCCGCAAACCTCTTATATTCCTCTTTCGTCCAGAACAGCATTTCTTTGTGTTCCTCGCTCCCCATATTGCCCGCCTTTGCCGCAGGATTGGAGCGGAGGTCATAATACCGTACTGCATGGTTGAATATCGCTGAAAGCTGATTGTGAACTGTTTTCAGATACGTCTGCGAATAGGGATTGCGTTTTTCATCACGGTAGGCAAGCAGCTCATTCTGCCATGCAATGATTTCTTTTGTGCCAATCTCACTAATCTTCATCTTGCCGAAGTACGGAAGAATCTTCGTCCGAATGATATGCTCCTTTGTCAGCCACGTGTTTTCTTTCAATCTGTTCTTGACATCATTCGCATAAAGCTCTGTAAAGGCTTCAAAGTCCATGTCAAGGTCAGCGGAATTTTGCAACTGGAATTTCCGCTCCCATTCCTGCACCTCCCGCTTTGTGGCAAACCCACGCTTGCATTTCTGTTTCCGCTCCCCTTTCCAGTTCACATACCTTGCCATCACATACCATGTGCCGTTGCCCTCGTTCTTAAATACTGGCATTTACTCCATCTCCTTTCCCTGTTTTTCCCCCGCCCCGTAGAGTCTTTCCTCAAAATACTGGCGGTTGACACGCCCCGCAATCGTGATAAACCCCTGCTCCTTCAGCTCGTCATTTAATTTCTTGATGAGCTTGTAAGCATAAGGCTTTGATACGGAAAGCTCTTGCGCCACCTCGTCCACACGGATAAATTTGTTGTCCATACAACCTCTCCTTTCTCTTTCTAAGCGTTTTTGCTTAATTCATAATACTAAACATTTTTGCTACTGTCAATAGGTTTGCAAGAAAATATTAAACTTTTTTGTTTCGCTTATTCTTGACTTTTTCTAAGCATATATGCTATACTCCTTATAAACATACGAACAAGGAGTGAAACATTATGGCGATTGGCGAAAGAATACATTTTTTCCGCATCATGCGGGGCATGACACAGAAATACCTTGGTATGCTTGTCGGTTTTCCCGAACGGAGCGCAGACGTGCGTCTGGCACAGTACGAAACTGGCTCACGCAAGCCAAAAGCAGACTTGGCGGCTGCACTGGCACAGGCTCTTGACGTTGCGCCGCAGGCTCTGGACATACCCGACATTGACAGCTACATCGGTCTTATGCACACCTTATTTGCACTTGAGGACATTTACGGTCTTACCGTCAGTGAAGCAGACGGAGAAGTCTGTTTGAAAGTCAACAAAGACAAAAGTAAGGATGCCGCCGAATTACTGCAAATGCTTACCGCTTGGCAGGAACAGGCTACAAAGCTCTCTGCCGAGGAAATCAGCAGGGAAGATTACGACCAGTGGCGGTACAATTACCCGAAGTTTGACACTACGCAGCATTGGGCGAATATCCCATCTAAGGAATTGAGCGATACCTTAGTCGAAGCGTTCAAGGACAAACTAAAAACCGATTGACAAGCACGACAAAAAACGCCCTTAGCCATGAGTTCCTACCCACAGCTAAGGGCGTTTTAAATATGGATTTATGCTAGTACAATGTTTCTTTGATAACCATATACTTTTTTCTTCCATTTTTTTATAAAATATGCAATAATATCTTAACAGGAATTGGTTCAAATTGGAGGGAATATTATGCGTGGTTTTCAAGCTGCTTCTTTTACTTTGTCTGATAAGGCAGAAACAATATTAAAAAATTTCAGCACCAGCTATTCCCTGCCATCATGTATTGTGACCCGATCCAAAATTATATTGATGGCCGCGGAGGAGAAAAACAATACCCAGATCGCAGAAGCGCTTGGAACCACCTATTCGACTGTCAGCATATGGCGGAATCGTTTTTATAACAACATAGACCTTATTGCCCAGACGGAGGAGTATGACGGACCGGATGGTGATAAAAAGCTGTCTGATGTCATAAAGTCTGTGCTTTCAGATAAACAAAGACCCGGAAAAGAGCCTGTATTCACCCCGGAACAGATCATGCTCATCAATGAACTGGCGTGTAAAAACCCAAAAGACTTTGGCTGTGAGCTGAGCTGCTGGAATCTTGCATCCCTTGCGAAAGAAGCTGTCAGGCAGGGTATCGTGGGATCCATTTCTGTCGCAAGTGTACAGAGGTTCCTTAAATTTGCGGGTATCGCACCATGGAAAAACCGTTACTGGCTCAACTCCCCGGAAAGGCACGATAACCCGGAATCCTTTAAAAAAAATTGAAACAATCTGCGGCATCTATCTTCAGGCTTCGGAACTTGCTGAATGCGGTACGGAAGTATATTCCACGGATGAAATGACCGGGATCCAGGCATTGGAGCGCAAATATCCGGACAAGCCGGTACGCCCGGGCAGCCCGGCGCTGCATGAGTTTGAATACATCCGTCATGGCACTATAAGTCTGATCACATTCCTGCGTGTTGCAGATGGCAGGATCCAGTCACCGTATCTGAACAGCACACGAAATGAGGAAGATTTCTGCAATGCTGTGGGGCAGCTTATATCAGAGGATGCAGATAAAAACTATATCATTATCTGTGATGGTCTTAATACCCATAAATCCGAAGGACCTGTAAAGTTGGTTGCACAGAAATGTTCCATTACGGTTGATCCTGGTATTAAGGGAAAGAAAGGCATACTGGAGAGCATGAAAAGCAGGGAAACTTTCCTTATGGATGAAAGCCACAGGATTCGTTTTGTATATACGCCGAAGCACAGTTCCTGGGTGAACCAGATAGAAATCTGGTTTGGTATCATCAATCGGAAGCTTTTGAAAAAAGGCAGCTATAAATCCGTAGAGGAAATGGCTCAAAGCATCCTTAATTTTATTAAACAATACAATTTAACAGCCAAAGCATTTAACTGGAAATATGCTGGTTAAAAACAGCCTTGATAGTATATGAGCATCAAAAAAACGCTGTACTAGTATATCATAAATTAAGTTGTTGATAGTTTCGGTATCTGGTATAATAGACTTAATAAATATAATTTATGGAGGCTGATTATGCCAGCGTTATCTTATAGCATTACAATATCAGATGAAGAACGTGATTACCTAAAATCATTGATAAAAGCCAGAACTATCCAGGCGCAGGTTGTTGACCGTGCCCGAATATTGCTATGGAAATCCGAAGCCAGGACAGACAAGGCTATCGCAGACGGCCTGGGCATTAGTGTGAATACCGTCCGGCGCTGTATTGACCGTTATCTTAACAATGGAATTAACCTTGCCATATTTGATGACGAGCGTTCCGGCAGACCAGTTGAGATTACTGACGATGCAAAAGCATGGATTGTCAGTATAGCCTGCCAAAAACCCTGTGACCCTGGCTATGCTGCAGAATTATGGACACTGGCTGCGTTGCACAGACATATACAGGCATATGCTGAAGAAGCCGGCTATCCACGCTTAAAGACAGTTACCAAACCATGGCTCCAAAAATATCTCAAAAAGATGGATATAAAACCATTCAGGATCAAGTATTATCTTGAACGGAAAGACCCTGATTTTGAGAATAAGATGCATGACGTCCTCCTGGTCTATAAGCAGGTCGAGATGCAGTTTGGCATTGATGGGAATATCATCATACCGGAAAACGGGCATTTGACACATACTGTTTCATATGATGAAAAACCCGGCATCCAGGCTGTTGCCAACAAATATCCCGACCATACCCCGACAGAGGAAAAAGGTTATGTCCGCCGGGATTATGAGTATGTGCGGCTTGGGACGCTGTCACTGCCTGCAGGTATTGACCTTTTGACAGGGGAGGCAATTCCATTGGTCAGCCAGACACACAAAAGTTCTGATTTTATCGAGTTTCTAAAGATTCTTGATGTAAAATACCCGGAGGGTGACACAATACGGCTGATACTGGACAACCACTCAGCCCATACTTCAAAGGAAACCCAACAGTTTCTTGCAACGTTACCCGAAGGCCGTTTTTTGTTTGTATTTACCCCGACACACACTTCATGGCTGAATATGATTGAAAGCTTTTTCAGCAAAATGACAAAGCAGATGTTAAAAGGCATCCGCGTCAATTCAAAGGAGGAACTGTCGGAGCGGATATACCGCTACTTCGATGAGATCAATGCCGATCCAATCGTTTATCATTGGACATATAAAATGGATGAAATTAATCCCGATGAAGCAGCAACTATTTAAACTATCAACAATTTAATATTCGCTATACTAGTCATCTAAACCTCTTGCAAATCATTCTCCCACCAACAAACCACTTGACAGTAAGAATAATCGCACTTAAACGACTGTTATCAATTTGTTATCAAAAGACCTTTCCAAAGTCCGCAAACCCGCATAAATACTAGGTTTGCTAAGCATTTTTGCTTATTCGAACTCAATCGTTGCGGGTGCAGATCACGCTGACGGAATTATCGCAGAACTCCGCAGTTATATTGAAAAGGGTTATGACCTGATTCTGACCTCACATTACACACCGGAGGACTTAAAAGACGCACAAACGAAAATCGACTATCTGGAAAATCTGAAAAAGATTGCGGCAAATTGTGCGGATGCTGACATCTTTAAAACAGAGGTACAGAAAGAATACCCCGCATACCCATTTATCAAACAGGGTTAAAAAACTTGTCCAGTTTATTGTAACCTATCCATATTTCATCATGTCATTCAGGGAGTTTCCTGGCGGGACAATCGGCCTGACATTGAGTTCTCTGTCTATGATAAATTCAATAACCGCAGGCGTTTTCGTATTCTGCTTTGCACTTATCAAAGCTGTTTTTATATCTTCTGGTTTTGTAACACGGATGCCTTTCGCCCCGATTGCGACGTCAAACCGCTTTTTTCCATGTCAATCGGATATTCCATTTTCCAGCGGTTTATTTCGTCTGTCCATTCTGAAACATGTAGTGGCTTTGCCTTTTCAATCAAAGCACATATCTCCTTATAATTGTCGAATAATTTCATAAATTGTCGAAATATACAGAAATTTGTCGACTAATTTTACTTGAATTTCACTAATTTTCGCTATATACTGATAAAAACAAACAATTTATATCAACGAAAGAACAGGAGGAATCAAATTTATGAGTAAAGGTAAAAAACGAGCTCTGATTATCGCAGCAATACTTCTGCTCCTTATCCTTACCATTGTCGTCTGCTATTTTCTGTTTACAAAAGAAGATGATAACGACCTTTTATACGACGACAATGCAACTGCCGGCATTCTGCCGGGTGTGGATGTGGACGAACGGAGAAAAGAACTGCAGAATCTTCTGGACCGCAGCATGATTGCATTTTCCATCAACACCTCTCCCGTTTTCCTGAACGGAACCTCGGAAGGCAACCTGCTGATTGAAAATCCCGGAAACAATGCAAAGCTCCTGCGGGTCAGCATTCTGATTGACGATACAAACGAGGAAATTTATGCTTCCAGATATTTAAAACCGGGAACTTACATTGAAAATGTCAAACTGGATAAGGTTCTGGAAAAAGGAACTTATAACGCCACCGCTTATTTCCTGGCGTATGAAGAAGACAGCGGAGAATATATCGGGCAGACAGGAGCCCAGATTACCATTACGGTGCAGAACTGACACCGCTCCATGAACCACGCTATTATACTGCGGCAGACGGGGACAGGAGGTATACATATGAAGAAAAAAACCATGTTTTTACAGCTTGTACTGGCAGCATGTCTGCTCTTTTCCTCAACTGCATTCGCCGCTGAGCCTGCTTCCACCAGAGACATTCCCGTTGGAGGTTCCGGACAGGTGGAGATGGTAGGAACTGTAGAACCGACGATTCTCACCGTCACCATGCCATCCTTTGTACCTTTTAACATCAGCAACAGCCTTTCCACCCAGAACAAAGTTATTTCTCCCAGAATCAATGTGAAGAATAACTCAAACGTTCCGGTTCAGGTAGACGTGGCTTCCACCAGAATTGACATCAGCAAGCTGAAAAATACAACCTGGAGCAACACCGGCGCAGTCAATGCACACCAGATTGCCATTGGTCTGAAACAGGAAGAAGTTGCAAACGAAATGCCGAAGGATCTGGCCAACACCAGATGGCTGCAGCAGAACCAGACAAATGAAATGAATGTTCTGATTCTGGATGCAAATCAGGACGGAGCTCTGTATGTGGTAGGAACTCTGGGCCAGGATGTATCAGAAAGCGCCACCTTTAACGTAACGCCTACCTTTGTGGTAAGGAAAACATCCATTCAGTAATTTCAGGATACCGATATAACAGACTGATTACATAATTCACCCGTCTGCCGCAGTATATAGATATAAAGAAAGGACTTATCATGGCTGTTTACTATTTTACGATTTCCGTACTTACGGGACTGGGATATATTTTTACGGAAAAAAACATACATTTTCACAACAGTAATCATACGGGTGTACAACACCAGAAGAAAGCAGCCGCCTTTTATCTGGCTGCTGCTTTTCTTCTGCTTACTTTTCTGGCATCCTTCCGCTATGCCATTGGCTTTGATTATTTTTCCTACCGGGATATTTATGCCTTTGTATCCGGCTGGTCTTTTCAGGACATTTTTCTTATTTATCCGGAAGAACCCCTCTATTATGCGGTATGCAAACTCTTTTCCCTGGCAGGATGTCCCTGGCTTCTCTTTCTGCTTATCATTAATATTTTTCTGATGGCTGTATCCATGCAGTTTATTTACCGTTTTTCCAGAATTCCCTGGGTGAGCGTGTATCTCTATATTACCCTGCAGTTTCTGGCATACAACATGAACCTGATACGCCAGTCCATTGCCACCGCCTTTTTCATGCTGGCTTATCCTTATCTGAAAAACAGGAAACTGCTGCCATTTACCATTTTCATACTGCTGGGAGGCCTGTTCCACAACTCACTGCTGTTCCTTTACCCTCTGTATTTCCTGCTGCCTCTGAAATTCAGCCGGAAAGCCCTGGGACTGCTGACAGGAGCCACACTCCTGCTATATCTGTTCTTTGATCCTCTGTTTCAGTTCCTGGCTCCCATTCTCCCGGTAAAATATGCTGCTTACCAGGGCGGCTACTTCTGGAATTCCAATGGATTTGACTACATTATCCCCTCCGGAATTTACTGCCTGCTGATTTATCTGTTCCGAAACCGGCTGGAGGATTCCCCCCAGGGCAGAATCTTTCAAAACAGCGCCCTGTACCAGTTTCTGATTACACTGTTTATCACAAAGCATTTTATTCTGGAACGGTTTGCCGTCTATCCCTTTATATTTTCCCTGATTGCCGTCCCGGAACTGATTTACTCTTTCCGGGAGAAACCGAAAAAAACAGAATCCTCCGGAAAATTTACTCTGACATATCGCGGCGTCCTGCTGCTGTTTCTGCTGTTTGGCCTTGGATACTTTCTCTTTGCAGCAAACCGGGGATTCCACCGGGTCTACCCTTACGTCAGCCTGCTGGACAAAAGCAGTTCCAGCCCTGTTGCAGCTCCATAAAAAGAATCCGGCTTTGCCGGATTCTTTTTATATCGAAAACAGTAATTCCTACTGCTCCTCTGCTCTTGCCATAGCAATCTGGAAATCCTTCTGATCTGTAAAGATTTCTTCTTTGTATGGATTCTTTTTCTGCTCCACAGCACGTTTGATAATGGCTGTAAGACAGATTACATTGGCGCCCAGTGCAATCAGTGCCACAATTCCCTGCGCCCTTGGATCTGCATAGGTGGGCTGTGCCGAACTGGTCAGAGCCATACCGTCTGCATATCCCGGTCCGTACAGAGACGGAAGCACGGAGAACCTGCCGCTGACCTGGAATAAGGGGAATACCTGAGCAAACATACACCAAGTAGCCAGCGTGTTGGCACGGTTCTGAATCCAGCCGCCCTTGTTCCAGAATTTGTTTGCAAAGGTGGGAGCCAGCAGCAAAGCAAATCCGCAGTACCAGGAATGGGTGGGCAGATTCAGATATGTATATTCAAAGTTCCAGAGATCATATGCAATAATGAAGCACCAGGTCATATCCGGCCACAGCATATCGTCTTTCTTTTTGGAAGTATAAATACCCCACCATCCTGTCATACAGAAAATATTGATGATTCCTGCAATACCGTTGACCCAGTTCCACCATCCGCCGTATCTCCATACGCCTTCGTTGGAAAACCAGTATCTGGACCCTGTCTCTGCCAGCGCCTGCGCACCCTTGATGGCAGATTCAAAATCGGAACCTACTGCAATCAGAATATTGATTGCCACAATCACAAAAGGAAATACTTTAAACCATTCTGTCTTGCCAATGCTCCATTTGTACTTGAGCATCATAAATCCAACACAGCCGGCTGCCGCCGCATACAGCTTCGCATAATGGAACCATCCGCCCATGTAGAGATGGGTCTGATTATTGACCGCCCATTCCGCTCCGGAAGAAGCTCCCACTGCAATGGCAATGAAATATACCGTCAAAACAGCAGGCAGTACCAGGAAAAAGAAAATTCCTCCTGCTTTTGAACGACGGGCAATCTCATTGCAGATTACCAGTCCGGCAAATACCATTACCCAGCCAAGCAACTGATACATGGCGTTTTCACCATAGATTTGAAATAACATAGCACATATCCTCCTTCATTCTTTCACTGTGCTTACTGAACTGCTACCTTTCAGCAAGGTATGCCTTATTGAACCGGTATATTCAATAAGGTACAATCCCAACTGGTCATACCAGTTATTTGATAAAATTTTAACACTTTCTTTATAATTTTTCAAGTTTTTTAATAATCTCCCCTGCAATCTCAGCATTTCTACTGAATTTTTCCTCTGAAATTTGTTATTAATTTATCAAACTCTCTGGTCTAACCAGTACCACAGACGGATTTCCATAAAAAGGAGCGCCCCTGGGAGCGCTCCTTTTTGCAGGTGATATGCCAAATGTCCTATTTTATTTCCGCCACCCACAGACCATGAAGGTTGCAGTATTCGTAAGCGGCCACCGGTTTTTCTCCGGCAGGCAGGACAAACTCTGCTTCCGGCTTCTCTCCGGGAGTAAGTTTCCGCAGCATTCCGCCCCGGTCTGTTTCCAGATAAATCCACATAATATGATGAGCTTCCAGCATGGGGTGTTCCAGCTCTCCAACCTTCACCACAATGGTATCGCCCTTTTTCTCCACAACGGGAACATGTTTTTCACCGGCAGCGTCCGTAGAATTGGCCTTCAGCTCCTGAAAAACCTTCGCTTCCTCCTGTTCTCCTGCCACAAGTTCCATTGCCAGCGTGCAGCATTCCCTGCATTTAAAAAATTTCATGTCAGTCTCTCCTTTCTTATCTTTAAACAGCAGGTAATTGCGAAACTACTAAATTATCAAAATTTCATGTACAATTTCTACACTTTCTATGAAATATTTTCATCATACAAAAAGGCCGAAATGCTGGACGCACCGGACATTCCAGCGAGCCTTTGACTACGAAAGAGCATGTCAGCAAAGGCTTCCATTCTCTTTTAAGTCTCGCTTCCCTGGTGCTGAAATGCATTTCTCACCTTTTGTATGAGAAAATATTTACATTTAAATTTTTCGAATTACATATGAAATTGGTACAATTATTAAGTTTCGCAATTACCTGTTTTAAACAGTATACCCACATTTCATCTTTTTTTATTCTTACAGACTGTCATCCACTATGGACATCGCCTGCTTCAGGTGGGATAATGATTATGAACATTCCGGTTCCACACAAATCTTCCAGAACCGCTCAAATGTTTCTCCCGGCCTCAGACAGTTGCTCCATTCACGGTTCTTTAATGTTCCCTCAAAGGTCTCCCGGTCGCACCTTCCGTACCAGGGCTCTATGCACACAAAGGGCGCCTGTTTCTTCTCCGGCGACCAGATTCCCACCAGAGGGGACTGGAAAGACACCGTCAGATAAAGGCGGTTCTCAGGATCCGCCAGCCCAACCCGGTTCACCTGATAATCTTCGATAATATATGCTCCTTCATCGAAAAATCCCTCCTGCAGAAGACGTCTGCCTTTGGACAGCTTCATCATGTTCTTGCCATTGAACATCAGCCCCGTCTCCAGGCTGGCTCTGGAAAATATCACCTCATCTTTTCCATCCAGCCAGATACTGTAATCTTCCTGCCGCTCCCCTTCCCGGAGAGGACAGTAAAAGCCCGGATGTCCGCCGATGGAAAAATACATATCTTTCTGTTTCTCCTGGCTGGTCACTTTCCATTTCACCGTCACTTCCGTTCCCTGCAGAACATATCCGATTTCCAGCAGGAAATCAAAGGGGTAACTCTCTCTGGTCACAGGCGTAGCTTCCAGAGAAAACCAGATTTCCTCCTGATTCTCCTCCGTACAGGTAAATTCCATATCTCTGGCAAATCCATGCTGAGACATCTGGTACTCCCGGTTTTCATACGTATATTTATTTTCTTTCAGCCTTCCCACAATGGGAAAAAGCACCGGGGAACGCCGGCCCCAGTACCGCTCGTCTCCCTGCCAGAGATACTCCTGTCCCGTTTTATTGTTTTTGAGAGACACCATCTCCGCTCCCAGTGTGGAAAAACGCACCGTCAGTTCCTCGTTATTTAATTCATATATCATGGCTTTTCCTCCTTTGCACTGATACAACATGTTCCGTATTATCCTGAATCATCCGACCGGAAATCAGGCCTGTATCATCTGCTCAAATTCCGTCACGGGAATGGGTCTGGAAAACAGATAACCCTGCGCCATGTCACAGCCGATTTTTTTCAGGAAAGACAACTGGCGTTCCGTCTCCACACCTTCGCACAATGTTCCGATTTCCATCCGTTTCGCCATCTCCACCACCTGCTCCACAATAATATTGCTGCGCATGGATTCTTCTGCTTCATCCAGAAATCCCTTATCTATTTTCAAAACATCCACGGGAAGCTCCTTCAACAGATTCAGGGAAGAATACCCGCTTCCGAAATCATCAATAGACACCTTAAATCCTTCTTTTTTGCATTCCTGAATAAATGCTTTTACCAGATCCAGTTCTCCTCCTATAATGGTTTCCGTCAGCTCCAGTTCAAAATCTCGTCTGGAAATCTGATATCTGTCCACCAGGCGGTTCAGCTTGTCGAAGAAATCCAGCGTACTGATATGTACCCTTGACACATTGACAGAAACACAGATGGAAGGCTTTCCCTCCTGCTTCCACTGAGCCATCCGCCTCAGTACTTCCTCATATACAAAAAAATCCAGTTTCAGTATAAATCCGTTTTTCTCAAACAGGGGGATAAACTCATCCGGCGGAATCAGCCCTTTCTCCGGGTCAATCCAGCGTATCAGAGCTTCCGCTCCCATAATCCGCTCGGACCGAAGGTCATATTTAGGCTGAAGATATACCTGGAATTCTCCGTTTTCCAACGCTTCTTCCATGCGCTTTTCAATAGCGCTTTCCTTTTCCAGAATATGTTTCATATTTTCGTCGTAATAAGCCTGGCTTACCCCCGCCGTATCCTTGATGGTTTTCCGGGCAATGGACGCCTGGTCCACATAGGGTATCAGGTCTGTTCCGGGCTCTCCCGGCATAATCCTGCGGATTCCGGCCTTTACCACCACTTTATAATACTGGCGCTTTCCGTTGTTGTTAAAATAAATGGGTTTGTTCAGCGGTTCTAACATTTCCGGCCGGTAATAGATTTCCTCTATGAGAATCAGAAAAATATCAGCCGTATTCCTGGCAGTATATCCCCTCTCTCCGAATATTTCCTGAATCCGTTCTCCCATCACACTCAAAATACAGTCTCCGGCTTTGGAGCCGAAATCATTATTGATAAACTTAAATTTATTGATATCCAGCGTTATCAGCAAATATGTTTTATCCCTGTTTTTTTCCAGAATATCCCTTACTTCTTTATAAAATTTCACCCGGTTCCACATTCCGGTAATGGAATCTGTCATGGCAAGATGATGAAAATGCTTCTCCCTTTTCCGGATAATAACAAATACAGCCAGTATCACTGCCAGCACTGTTATACAGATGTGGGGAAAAAACTTGCCCGCTGTCTCCATCAGGGAAGGCTCATAAACCACATTGATGGCATGTTCCGTAATACATTTTTCAAATTCACTTGCGGGAATCTGGTAGATGGCCTTGTCAATAATACTTTTCAGTTCTTCCGTGTGGTTATTCCCGATTCCCACACTGATGGGGAACGTTTTGGTCATATTAGGCACAATTTTCAGGTTGTCGTAACGGTTCAGATTATAGACGGTCTGGAGAAATATGGCATTTACCGCCGTAACATCTGCTTCTCCCTGATTCACCGCTTTCAGACAGCCGCTGACGTCATCGTAAAGGGCAATTTTCCAGCCGGGCTCCTCTGTCTGAAAAAAATACCGCAGCCCCACATAATTTTGAGGAAGGGCAATGGACATACCGTCTCTGATTTCCAGTCCTTTTCCTCCAATCAGGGTATATTCCGCCGACAGATAACTCTGTGAATAAGTCATATGGTAATATTCCGCGGTTCTGTCGTTTCCATAATTTCCGGCAATCAGATCTGCCTCTCCGCTGGCCACCAGATCCCAGGCTTCGGAAAAATTCACCAGGGGGATAAATTCAAAATTCAGCCCGCTTTCCTCAGAAATCAGCCGCATGGCCGCAGCATATACGCCGGTATATTCTCCTGTTTCCTCATCCACATATTCCAGCGGATAGCTGTTGGCGTCACAGGCCACTTTTATGGGCTCTTTCCGATTAATAAATTCATATTCCTTTCTTGTGATTCCCGTAAGTTTTTCTTCCGGATTCCCATAGAAAGTCTCATATATGGAAGAAATATAAAAAGGCTTTTCCTGCTGTAAGGCCGCGTTCGCCCGATTCAGTTCCTCCATCAGGGACTCACTGTCCCTGCGGACTGCAAAATATTCTTTCTCCAGTCCGGCTTTTCCCACATATTTACAGCGGTACGTTTCCTGAAGGCTGGACAGCAGCACCATGTCCACCTTTTTATTTTTCAAAGCCGCCATCTGTTCCGAAAGCCCGTCCAGGTACACGGGCTCATAAGTAATCCCGTGGGTTTCTCCATAGGTTTTCAGGCTCTGCTCCAAATCCGTATTTCTGTCAATTCCGATTTTCTTCCCGTTAATCGCTTCATAATCATTATAAAAAATTTCGTTATTGTCCAGCAGTGCACAAAGCATACCGTATTCCAGCCCGGAGCTGTCCTCACTGAACAGCAGTTCTTCCTGTTCTTTGCAGTCTCTGTGCACACTGCACAGCAAATCCACCCGGCCGTCCAGCAGACCTTCCATCCGTTCTTCCGGAGAAAGCTCCACATATGTATAGTCCCATCCGGTATACCCGGAAAGCTCGTCCAGGTAAGTAATCCCGTAACCATACAGGTTGCCGTTGCTGTCCTTCTGAATCATATCATCATTATCGCTGTAACCTACAATAATTTCCTTTTTTTCCTCCGTGCCTTCCGAAGAAGCGTACCCTGGCTCTGAACATATCATAATGGCAGTCAGCAGGATACATACTGGCAACATACAAAAAAATCCGATTTTTCTCCTGAATTTTCTCATAATTTTTCCACTTTTCCTTCCACCCAGTACGATGGTATTTACAAAGCCGCCCTCAGTCTCCGGACAGCGAGGGCGGCTTTCTTTTTAATAATTTTCTGCTTTTACCTGGAAATAAGCCTGAGGATGCGCACATACCGGACATTCCTCCGGTGCTTCTTTTCCAACACAGATATGTCCGCAGTTGCTGCACTGCCAGATTACGTCTCCATCTTTGGAAAATACTTTCTTACCGGTTACATTATCAAGAAGTCTGCGATATCTTTCTTCATGCTCTTTTTCGATTCTGGCAACACCTTCAAACAGGTCTGCGATATCGTGAAAGCCTTCTTCTCTTGCCTCTTTCGCAAACTGATCATACATATCGGTCCACTCGAAATTCTCGCCTTCAGCAGCAGCTTTCAGATTTTCCTCCGTAGTGCCCACACCGTCGTTCAAAAGTTTATACCACATTTTGGCATGTTCCTTTTCATTTGCCGCAGTCTCCTCAAAAATAGCGGCAATCTGTACATATCCGTCCTTTTTTGCCCTGCTGGCAAAATAAGAATATTTATTTCTTGCCATGGATTCTCCTGCAAATGCCGCTTCCAGATTCTTCTGTGTCTTTGTTCCCTTCAAATCCGCCATGTGTGTTTCCTCCCTGTATGTTTGTTCCTGTTTTGTTCTTTCGCTACTTTTCTACTTTACCTTTTTTTCCCACTTCTGTCAATAAAAAGAATTACGTGAGTTCTGCAATTCTGGTGACTCCCACATAAATCTCGGAAATTTTATACCAGGTGGCATAATCCACCACCCCGGTCTGAGGAAGTCCGAACACGGACTGGAATCTGCGGACAGCCGTCTCTGTGGCGGGGCCGAAAGAACCGTCTGCTGTAATTCGTGGAATAGAGGTATAGACCTGGGCAATCCGGTTTAACTGCTCCTGCATCTGGCGCACCTTGTCGCCTCTGGAGCCCACCTGCAGATTTTCACGGGGCCAGGAAGCCGGAATACCGGAAATCTCTTCCGCCTCATTGATGTACATATTATTTCCATAATAATAACGAAGGATTTCTATGGCGCTGTAGTTCTGATCTCCCAGGTATTTGGAGCCCCACTGGCTCAGCCAGTTGGGACAGGTCACCCGCTGTCCGTCGCAATACTGAGTCAGAATGGGCTGTTTTACATTGGGCCTGGACAGGAAGTTTGTAAACATTTCATCTACCACACGGGAAATACTGGAGAAATAGTTTCTTCCATACACCCATTTGTGGTCATAGGCAGTGGAAGATGTAATGGTAAAATCATAGCCTTTGTTCCGGTACACCGAAATCACCATATATTCAGGTCTTTCGTTCGCTGATTTTTAACGAGTTAATCATCAATCTACATGGTAAAAAAGGGTATGATTTAGCATACAAATAAATAACTTTTTGAGCCTTGCTCCTAAAAAATACGGATTACCCGATTTATAGTCGGGTAGTCCATTTTTTATGCCCTTTTCTAAGCTGTGAATTTAATAGTCGGGTGATTTTTTAAAAAAGGAGTACAGGCTTATGAAATACTTTACAGGGATTAAGACAATAGAGGAATTACGTCAAAGATACAGAGAGTTATTAAAGAAATATCATCCAGATAATGAGGGCGGTAGCGTGGAAATTACACAGGAAATTAACGCTGAATACGACCGCTTATTTTCCATTTTAAGTGAGGAAAAGCAGACAGACAAGGAAAGTACCAACTATGACTATCAGGCTGAAAATGACGCTTTTAAGAGCGTTATAAACAAGATTATCCATATCAATTCTGATGTGGAAATCATAGGTTCATGGATATGGGTACACAGTGGGTATGAGTACAGAGAGTTATTAAAGAATGTCGGTTTCAAGTATGCGCCGAAAAAGAAATGCTGGTGCTGGCACTATGGGGATTATGTACGCTATCACAAAGGCGAGGTTTCTCTTGAGGAAATCCGGCAGAAGTACGGTTCTAAGAAAGTCAACAACAAATCAAAACAGTACGCAATCGGCTAAGAAAGGATGTGGAGTACTATGAGCAAAACAGAATTTATAAAGGTTTTTGAATTAACGCTTGTATCTGCAAACCTTGACATTATCGGTCTGTCCCTTATGGATGACAGCCACGCATTGATTACCTTTAAAGGCAATGGGACAAGGAAAGTCAATATTGAGGGCGACAGTTACGGTGCTATTATCAAAGACGTTATGAAGTATGTATTTTGAGGGGAAAGAGCCTTCCATAAACATAAACAAGCATGATCTGCGATACTCCGTATCGCAGACCATGCTTGTTCTTAACGACTTATGCTGAAAAATCATAGCCGGTATTTTCGTCATCAAAATCGTCGGTATCGTTCATCCATGAACGCTCTAACATATCATTCCACCAGTCTGAATGTTTCTTTTTACGTTCATTCAAGAACTTTTTATACCAATATTCAAAAGGCTTGCGGTATTCCTTGCCATTCCGTCTGCCCTCACGGTCTAAGAACTCTAAAAATTTAGTGTCCAAGTGTTTTTCTTCTGAAAGAATCTGATTGCAGGTTTCAGCAGTGGACTGGATTTTTTCAAGCAGTTCCGCTACTTCCAGTTCCCTTTTCCGTACATTCATTTCCCTAACCTTGAGAGCCTTTGATTGCGCCTGTACGGTTGCCCTGTCGTTTTCAAGGGCGTTTTGCTGTGCAGATAAAATTTCACGTTCTTTTTTAATTTTATCCTGCTCTACTTTTGAAGTCGCCATAATATCGGCAACAGCCATTTCCAATTTTTCCAAATCATTTCTTTTAATGCTCATTTTGAGTTCCTCCATTCTTAAATTTAATTCTCTATCAGTCAACTCTTTGAGTTGGTCTGGGGTTAAGCCTTGTTGGTGCCACTCACCGTTTTTATCATAATACCCGGCAAGCTGTTCCTCAATCGGCTTGTTTTCTAATTCAATGTCATATCCTTTATCCAGTAATTTTTTACGAAATTTCCTATGTAACCCGGCTAATTGTTTTGGGTTTTTGAAGAACTTAGTTTGTGAAATAGAACATTTCACTTCACCGTCTTTGTCTGTTTCGTGGCAAGCCACGAATGAAACGTGGATATGTGGGTTTGTCTCGTCTTTATGGATTGAAAAACCAGTGATATTGTCTGTCCCAAATTCTTCTTCAAGAATCCCAATTAAATCCCACATCCATGTATTTTCATGTCCTGTAATTGAATCGTTACCCATTTGCAGGACAAGCGGACGGACAATCACTGTATCATTTTTCCCTTTTGTGGAAATCCTTGCCCCATGCTCTTTTGCGTATTCAATACGTCTGTTAATTGCATTTACCATATCTTTAGAGTGGCTTGTTCTCTGCCATTCTCCGTTAGAATCTTTATAATAAGATTCGTTTTCTAATGTGAGGTCAGAATTTATATCAGGGTTGCCATGCTGTACCTCACAGCCATTCATTTTGTCTGTACTCCTGTCAATATGCCGGATATATCCGGCAATCCCCATATTTCCAGATTTACCTGTTTTTGTGCTTGTGTATTTGCCGGAATAATGAATTTTTACACTGGCGTCAAATGATAAATAACCAATTTTAATCACCTCATTTCTTATTATCATACTTTAATGATAATCGAAAAACTTCAGAATGCAATGCCTTGTCAAGTATTCTTTGAAATTTTTTTCTGTATTTTTATGTCCGGTTATTTTCTGGCTTTTGCCAGGTTGTGCTGTCTATGGCGATAGGTTATTTCTTTCCCGAAAAAAGTATCTCGTTCCGTTCGCTGTAGCAAAATACATCGAAATAAATTTCGATAATTTTGCAAGGAGTTGCACTCCCTTGACCCTTGCTTTTCCCCACCTCTGCGGTGGGGGATTATTGCCCCGGTTCTGTATCTCTTTTCACTTATTCTGTATCTATTGCGTTAGGCTATAATTAAGGGAGCGGGTGCAAAAGTAAAAATAGAAAGGAACTGATTTTGAAATGGACAAAACTGATAAAAGAGAGTATAATTTTTAATTAAGCTAACATATGTCGAAAAATGACGAATTTTTTCACAAAAATGAATATTTAGCATATACCAAAGAAAGGGGATTCATTATGAAGAACATCATCAGAAAATCAATCGCAACTATCGTTGTTATCGCACTTACATTAACACTGGCTATGCCTGTGACAGCTGAGGCGGCTACGAAGAAAGCACCGAAGTTGAACAAGTCCAAAGTGACTTTGACTATCACGAAGAAAAAGACAAAGCCGACTGTCCAGTTGAAAGTGAAGAACACTGCTGGGAAGAAAGTGAAATGGACTTCTTCTAATAAGAAAGTTGTTACGGTAAGCAAGAAAGGGAAAGTCGTTGCGAAGAAGAAAGGCTCTGCTATTGTAAAAGTGAAAGTTGGGAACAGAACTTTGAAATGTAAAGTTACTGTAAAAGACAAAAGAAAGGCTGTAAGCAATAAGCCGAACAGTAATACTGATGAGAATAACAGTAATACTGATAACAATAATACGACTTGTCAGCATACATGGGTAACAAAATATGTTGAAGAAGAAGTGACAGTAATAGGTTCTCAGTGTGCTTGTGGACAAGTATTCAACTCAGCCAAAGAATGGCAAGCACATCGTGTCGAAATGGGTATGAACCATGAATACGGTCATGGTAGCTGTTCTGACATCGAAATCACTACAACTGTAACAAAAACAAAATACATTTGTTCTAAGTGTGGTGCTGAAAAAGAATAATTTGCTTGCAAATAAAGGATAACCCTCTCACAAAGGGTTATCCTTTAATGTTTTTTATGTGAGCATATGGGGGACTGGAATACTGCCCCCACATCCCTGTTACGATAAAATAAAAATAGGACTTAACAGAATGTTGGGATCTATTTCTGTCCCTAAATTGTTTGTCCCTGTTGTTTTTAGGAGTGTTTTTTTAGGATATATCCCCGGCAATTTCCATACTCTTTAAAATTTTTTTCCATTTTCGCTACAAGAAGTTTTGTTTCAAATGCTTCGTCCAACATTTTTTTATGCAAAGCATAGGTGAGTTTCCATTCCTCATTCATAAAAATATCTTCAATAGCAATCTCACCGCTCAAAATGCCGACCTTTAAGAAGTTGAGAAGTCCCTTTGCGGTCATGGTAATTTTTTCGGCTCTTCCCCTCATCCATGTTTCACGCTGTTCCCTGTAATGCTCCATGTAATCTTTACCGGCGACTGTCCGGACGGAACTGGGGGCATACTGGTACTTCTGGGGGTATTTGATATGTATTAAATAAGACAGCATATTGTCATAGGCGTAACGCCCCGACTTTGGCTTTTCAATATAAGATTCCCCAATGCCGATGGCACTGGCAATTTTGGGGAGTGTCTTTCCTTTTTTGAATTTGACAATAAAATGGGCATGGTGTGACGTGAATGCAATTTCATAAGCGTGTTTATACTCATTCCATAATTTTTTTTCATCCTTATCATGTTCAATAGCGTACATTTCCTGAATCTCACATCCTGCTTTTTCTAACCGTGTTTTGATAATTTTTCCCATTTCATCTATATTTCCAAGCTGTTTCTTTTCGTCATCTGTCCAGTTCCAGTGTTCGGGTAAAAAATCTTGTGTAATTTGTGCAATCCCTAAGTCAGCCAATCTTTTAGCCATATTTTCACCTCGTTTCTTATCTTATATAAGCATTGTACCAAATATGGGGGTAAAAATGCAATAGTTAAAACAAAAAGTTTTAATTAATCACTAACTATTACATTTTATAAGACGCTTTGCGGTGTGCAAAAACGCCGGGAAATGACCGTGCGGTATCGACAAGCCCTACCGCACGGTCATTCTATGTATGTGTGGTATTTGTAATAGTTAAATTGTACAAATTTTAACTATTCATGAATAATATATTGATATATCAATATATTTTAGCATTTTTGGAAAGTGAATAATTAAAAAATAGTGTTTTGGAAAGTAAAAGGTTTGAAAAAAATCGTAGACACCCCAAAATCGTATTCAAAACAGACTTTTTCCAATACTGGCGTGGTTTTCAATGAATACGATTTTGAATACGGTACAATTCTAAATCGTAGACAAATGTATTCAAAACAGGCTTTTTCCAATACTGGCGTGGTTTTCAATAAATACGATTTTTGGATACAGTAATCCCCAGACATCAGAAATCGTATTCATCCCCGAAATTGAGAGGGGAGATTCTGACAGATTCCCATAGTACAGCACTGCTTTTAGGGCTTTATGCATGTTTGGAATAGCTAACCAAACTTTTGGTTATTTTTTCAATGTTTTTTGTATCATATTCACAAAAAAGAAAATACGATTGACAGCGAAAAAAGATATGTGGTATAATATGGAAAAATAAAATATTATTGTGCTTTTCTCACAGTAGTGCCGACGGACAGCATAACCGGTATGCTTAATTTCCAAGTATATTGGTGCTGATAAGGCGGTCGTGGGGGAAATATATCGCAGGAAGTACCGAGTTCAGAGGAAATTTCTGACAGTGCCAAGTATGTGCAGGCGGTGTAACAAATATAAATTCCAATTAGTGATTATGCTGATTGGGGTTCATATATGTTACACCGCTTTTTTTGTTTCCCAATGCACAAAGAAAGGAGAAGTTCTTATGACTGATTTAATTACAGAAATTTATACAAAACGCAAGCGGACTTACCATGATTATGAATGCGAGGATATAGTTATTATGAAAAAAGATTACGGGTGCAGTTGGAAAGACACAATCAAATTATTCCATTTAAGAACGTATCAAGGAAGTGTATATCACCCCAAAGGGAATACCTCTTTTGCATGGGACAAAATTTTACGGAATAGTCATATAATAAGATTCATTTGCCCGGAGATTTTCATGTCCGATACTACTTATCAACAGATTGAACAGAAAATAAATGGTATAAAGGTTGTGCTTGAGTTCCCTACACAACCAGAACAGACGGATATTTTACATCAAGAAATAAAGTCTATTCTTTCAAGTGTCTTACGGGAACAGTTACAAAAAATCTCATAACGTCAGCAGAGGGATAACCCTCTGCTGGTTAGAAAGAAAGGACGATTGACTTATGAAAAAAGTGAGAATGTTATTACGCGTTAGTTCAAATCAGCAGTTAGAGCCGGACGGTGATTTGAGTGTGCAAAGAGAAATTGTAAAAGACTATGTAAAAAAACACGAAGAATGGCAACTCGATTCAAAGGAATACTTTGAGGGAAGTAACAGCGGATATAAAAATTCAGTCGCAGACAGAAATGTACTTCAAAACGCCTTACAGGACGCACAGGCAAAAGAATATGATATTTTGGTGGCATACAAAGACGATAGAATTGGCAGACTTATGTGGGAAATCGGAGCCTATGTAATGGCTCTGAAAAAATGTGGTGTGGATATTTACACCGTGAAAGACGGCTGCATTTCTCCTGAAACAGATGATACAATGGGGCAAATGATGTTAGCTTTGAGATACGGTAATGCCCAGAAACAAAGCGCTGATACAGGTATGCGTGTAAAAGATACCGCCCAGAAGTTAGTGCAGAAAGGAAAATTCATGGGTGGAAAAGCCCCTTATGGCTACAAATTAGAGTTATCAGGAGAAATCAGTAAACACGGACGGGCGTTACATCATCTTGTTATTGTTCCAGAACAGGCAGAGGTTGTCAGTTATATTTATGACCTATCTCTCAATAAGGAGTACGGTTCTTCCAAAATTGCCAGCGTTTTGAACAGGCATGAAACCTATAAAAACCTTGCCCCCAATGACACATGGAAAGGCGGAACTATCACAAGCATTTTAACGAATCCCATCTATGCCGGACATACAGCTTATAAACGCAGGGAGCGAATCAACGGACAATATCACAGGCTTGACAGTGAGAATTGGATTACTTCTATTGACGCAAACGAAAGTATTATGATTATCGACGGTGATACATGGAATAAAACACAGGAACGACGTAAACGCCGGGGCGATAAATACATAAAAGCATTAGAGCATAAGGATGTGAATGTGATTAGAAAGAATGATGGTATGTTAGCCTTAATTGATGTTTTATATTGCGGATATTGTGGAAGTAAAATGACAAATGGGAGTAAATATAACTATTGGACGATAAAAGGTACAGGAGAAAAAAGAGCAAGCAAAATTGCGATATATAAATGCCAAAATGCATGGCAAGGGGTAACCCATGTTAAGACTAAGCAAATCCGAGCCGACATGATTGAACCGATTGTATTTGAATCCATCGCACAATACATTGGGAAATTACAGGAAAATGAAAGTATTTTTAATGAGATTGAGAACAATCAGAATCAAGAAAAGAAACGGAAACAAGCTGAATTAAAAAAGGAAAAACAGAATCTTGAAAATATTCAGGACAAGATTCGGATTATGGAAGAAAATATTCCAAATGCTATGACTGGTGACTATCCTTTGTCATTGGAAGAACTGGTAGCAATCATCAAAAAGCATAAAGAACAGGCACAGCAACAACAGGATGTTGTTACCTTAAAGGAACTGGAATTGAAAAGCACTTCTGTATCAATCAACGAATGGGAAGATATTAAAAATAAGATTCCAACATGGCAGGATGTGTTTCTAAATGCAGATGTGGCAACAAAGCGGGTACTGGTAAATAAGCTCGTAGAGCGTATTGATGTAAAGAAAACAGAAGTCGTTATTCGTTTCAAAATCAACCTTAATGACTTCATTCCACAACCCAGAATATGTGGTGATTCCCATACCATTCTGTGTACACGCGATTCATGGTAAATGACATAATGGCCAGAATATTGGCCCGGATGGTGCTGTCCGGCCAGGTGGCATATATTTCACTGGAGGCCACATTTTTGATATAGTCCTTGTATTTCACATAATAATCGCTGGCAGTGGAATCGCCGGGCGCCCCGTCATGTACCACCACATATTCCGGGACTACCACCCTGCTCAGTACAATTTCTCCGCTCTCGTCCACCGGCTTAATTTCGGCCTCCGCAATCTTGGGCGGGAAATTTCCGAACAGGGTATTGGCCGGAATCACAATATTTTTCACATCCTGCTCCGATACCTCCAGAGGCTCCATCCGCACATTCTGCAAAGAAAGCTCTCCGGAAAATACATCCACACCTTCAATGCTGACAGGCCGGTATCCTTCCGCCTCCACCTGAACGGTGTACTCCGCATAAGGCTGAACCGGCTGCTCCGGCTCCATACTGTATTCCAGAGGCGGTGCTGCCAGTGTCAGAACCTCCGACTGGCCTTCTCCGTCCGTAGAAATCTGTTCCAGGGTGCTCTCCGGATCTCCGGTATAGGAAATGGTGATTCTGGCGCCCTCCACCGGAATCAGCCCCAGGGTGGAAGTCACCTGGACTTTCATGGTTCCATTGTCCACGTGCTCTGTCTGGGCCGCACGCAATTGATGATTTTGCATAACTACCTCGAAATCTCTGCTCTTATTTACAGTTTATGTAAAACCGGAGAAAATGTTCCCGGAATTTTCACGGAAAGCATTACGCACCTGACACGTTCCGGAATTTTTCCTTCCCGCGCAGGTGCGTATTATATTTCCTGTTCCATATGAATTTCTTCCAGGTTCATACTGATATATCTGGCGTCCATCTGCAGCTTTCTTGCATACAGGATACCGCTGATACAGACTGCCAGGATTGCCGCCATCAGCACAAACATATTTCCCCGCTTTTTCTTCCCGTTAAAATTGATATCCGCAAATTCATCCTGTTTTCTTCTCATATTCTTCTCATTTTCTCTCCTTTTTCACCGGATGTCAGTATACCGGATGTAATATATTCTTTCTTTACACGGATATACTAACATCATTCTGTGAAAAAATCTTTAAATCTATCCTGCTTTTTTCTTAAAAAAATATAAAGACAGAGCAGGAATCTGCGGTTTTCTTACGGCCTCCTAAAGTTTTACTTCCCGTGTCCAGCCATATTTATCTTCTTCATTTCCCCACTGGATACCGGTGAGATAGTCGTAAAGCCGCTGTGTCAGTTCCCCGATTTTAAAATCATTTACCGTAACCACATCGTCCCGGTAAACAAATTCTCCCACCGGAGAGATCACTGCCGCCGTTCCGGTACCGAAAGACTCTTCCAGCGTACCGTCATGTCCGGCCTTCATCAGATCGTCTACCGAAAGATGGGTTTCATTTACTTTATAGCCCCAGTCCTTTAAGATATGGATAATGGAATCTCTGGTTACACCGGGAAGCACGGTTCCTTCAATGGGAGCTGTATAAATCTCACCGTTAATTTTGAACATAATGTTCATGGTGCCGACTTCCTCTACATACTTCCGGTTGACACCGTCCAGCCAGAGCACCTGGGTACATCCTTTTTCCTCGGCCCTGACCTGTCCCAGAATGGAAGCCGCATAATTGCCGCCGCATTTGGTAAATCCTGTTCCGCCTTTCACAGCACGTACCAGTTCGTCTTCCACCAGGATTTTCACCGGATTGATTCCTTCCGGATAATAGGCCCCTACCGGACAGCAGATAATCATAAATTTATAGGAAACAGCCATATGGACTCCCAGAGAAGCCTCCGTGGCAAATACAAAGGGACGGATATACAGGGAAGTCTCCGGCTCCGAGGGGATCCAGTCCTTCTCCACCTTTACCAGTTCTTCTACGGCCTTCACAAACATATCCTCCGGAACACCCGGCATACACAGACGCTCATTGGACGTAATCATCCGCCTTGCATTCATTTCCGGCCGGAACAGAAGAATTCTGTCATCCCCGGTGCGGTATGCCTTCAGTCCCTCGAAGGTCTCCTGGGCATAATGCAATGTCACACAGGAAGGATTGATGGAGACCGGCCCGTAGGGCTCAATTCTGGCGTCATGCCAGCCGGTTCCTTTGTCCCAGTCCATCACAAACATATAGTCTGTCATATATTTGCCGAATCCCAGATTTTTCTGATCCGGTTTCTCTTTTAAAACATCTCTTTTTACAAATTTAATCTCCATAACGTCTCCTCCATCCTGTTTTCGTATCGTTTTATCAATTATTATACTTTTTTTGAGTACTGTCAAGATTATTCTCCGGGCTTATATTTCCCATAACTATTTATTATATAATTTTGTGTTTTTAATAACTTTTCTGCATATCTTAACTGTGGTAAAATGAGGTATACTCAAAGTAGCTCAACAAACAGCAAAGTAAACAGCAAAGGAGTCTTATTATGCATCAATTTCAATCTTATCCCGTTGATTTGTTAGAATTAAATCCTTTTACAAAACTGTCGGACGAATGGATGATCATTACTTCCGGAAATCAGGAAAAAGTCAATGGCATGACTGCAAGCTGGGGCGGACTTGGCGTTCTCTGGGGGCAGAACACTGCTTTTATCTTTGTACGCGAGAACAGATACACCAAAGAATTTATCGACAACGGAGACTGCTTTTCCTGTACCTTTTTTGACAAAAAATACAAAAATGACCTGAAGTATTTCGGCATCGTATCCGGCAGACAGGAGGATAAATTCAAAACCTCCGGGCTGAATGTAAATTACAGTAACGACGTTCCCTTTGTGGACGAGGGCAATTTCATTCTGATCTGCAGAAAAATGGCGGCTGTACCCATTAC
The DNA here is from genome assembly GCA_036941025.1 of Lachnospiraceae bacterium JLR.KK002. Taxonomy (NCBI): domain Bacteria; kingdom Bacillati; phylum Bacillota; class Clostridia; order Lachnospirales; family Lachnospiraceae; species Lachnospiraceae bacterium JLR.KK002. The sequence goes on along the minus strand of JAYMNP010000001.1, from coordinate 107,129 downwards.
AGAAGCCCATTTCCTGAATCCGGAAATTAAGGAAAAATGGTATTCCGGCAAAGAGGAAAATAATTTTCATACCATGTATGTGGGAGAAATCAGAGAAATGCTGGCAAGATAAGCGCGCCGGGTATTCCGTAACACAGTGCAGGCCCCTCAGTGTTACCTGAGCGGCCTGCACGTTTGCTGATTTTCCTTTCAGTTCTGCCTGCGTTCCTTCTGTTCGGCAGTCTGTTTCCCGGAACTATATGGCTTTCCAGTAATTATATCCTGTCCGTCTGGTTGCGCTTCCCGTCTTTACTTTCTTCACCTTGCTCCAGTCTCCAAAATATTTCTTCCCGTTGTATGTAACATACGTTCTTGCTCTGAAATAATAATCCGTATTTTTTCTGAACACCGGAGGCATTTTTCTGATTTTTGACTTTTATACATACATTCCGGTTCGCCACCTTTTCAGATGACGTAATCCGGGTTCTGGAAGGCCTTACCACCACGTCGCAGGAGGACTTCGCTTCCGTCCAAAGCGGATACGGTAATGGTGGTAATCCCGGTTCCTCTGGCTTTCACTCTGCCGGAAGCATCCACCGTTGCCACGGAAGGATTGGCGGAAGTCCACTGCAGTTCCTTATTCTGCATTTGCCGGCAGAACAGCCTTAAGGAGACTGTAAGAGGCCTTCTGTTTCATCACAATGGCTTCTGCATTCAACTGTATGTTTTCCACATAATGGATTCCTTCCCATTTCAGCGTATAGCTTCCCGTTCTGGTGGATTCATTCACTTTTATATAGTATGTTCCCGGAGACAGCTTCTTTTCCCACACTTTTGCAGGGGAGGTCACATTACTGAAACTCCCGACCCTTATCAGGTCCGCATTCCATACGGAAAACTGATACTTTGACAGCGTGTTTATTCCCACAGTAACTTTTACCCTTGTTTCTTCTCCAATGGTAAATTTATAAAAATCTATACTGTCATCTTCAGAAAGAAATCCCTGAATCAACGCTCTGTCTGCCAGCGGCATGGCCGTCTGGAAACTGTTATTGGGCTCCGTTTCGTTATTTTCCACAGGGGCAAAAGAAAATTTCATTCTGTAATTTGAAGGCTTTTTGGGCTGGGTACCGCCATTGGCTCCGAATAATTTCAGCCGATACTCGCCCGCATTCAAATCGACACTGAATTCTCTGGTAGCCGGCGCCGCGCTGCTTCCGCTAATTCGCACGCCCTGATACATTTTTGTCAGGTCTTTGTCATATAAGTCGCAGTTTCCGTAAGACAGAAAGGACTGGTACGTGATGGTTACCCTTCCCGGAGCAGGAAGGTGCAGTTCATAATAATCCACCGTATTGCTGTCCGTATTTCCGGTAATCCAGGTGTTTTCACTGATTTCGTCTTCCGCTGCCTGCACATGCAGCCCGAACGTCAGCAAAAGCATCAGACAGCTTCCAAAGGTTATCATCCACTTTACTAATTTTTTTCATGCTTCTCCTCCTTATCCAAAATCATATTCTGTAACAATACTATTGTATCCCGGCTGCTCAGAATTTTCCGCCTCCGCCCCATGGGTTGTACCGGAAGAAGACGTATGGGTCTCTGAACCGCCCGAATCATTCTCTTTGGGCTTTTTCCTCCGTTCCACCTTCTCATACAGGAACAGATCCGTTTTCCTGGTCAGCTTCATACTGTCGTTCTTTATGTAATCATCCGCTACAGATTTGCTGCCCACGCTTTTCAGGCCGCTTCTCATAATTCCCGTTACAATCAGTGAAAAAATAAAGCCAACGCCCAGGGCAATCACAAGATTCAGGACGAACCCAAAGGGCTCCTTCGGAAGATTCCCCACATCGTAAGGTTCCCCGGTCTCCGCCTGGGTTCGGAAGGTTCCAGAAGGGTCAGCTGTTCCAGAAACTCCAGTAAATCCTCGCTTACCTCATCATCTGACACAGCTTCGGCTCCACTGCCCTGTTCCGTTTCGGAAGCATTTTCCTCTTCCTCAGACACATTGTCATCTGCCTCTTCTTCTGTTTTTGCTTTTGCAGAAGAACTTTCTTCTGACCTGCTTCCGCTTTCAGAATTTCCTCCACATGCTGCCAGAGACAGCACCATTACCAGGCTCAGTCCAAGTGTAATTAATTTTTTCTTCATACTTTTCTCCTTTTTATCTCTTTTTTCTTTGCCAGGCCATATTGGTGCCTGAACAAAATATACCGTAGCCATCTGCAAAAATGCGTGTTCTGTCATAGACGGACAAATCATCATCACAACATGCTACTTTTACCAGAATCAATCATGTCCTTTCTCCTGCTGCAACCCCTGACATGATATATGTTTTCTTGAAAATATCAGAAACGGACTGATAATCAGACGAATGCAGTGATACAGTTGAATTTTGGCATAAAAAGAAGCCCCGGAACTGCTGCCGGTGCAAAATGTAGCTGAGACTGCGTGAACGGTAACGGAAACTGTCAGAATTCAGATTAAAACCAGTTGAAATGAGGTACAGATATGAAATTTTTTCCAGAAGCTGCAGCTGTCTTAGCTGCACTGCTGCTTTTATCCAACGTCTTTCCGGCTCTCTCCGTAACAGCAGGACAATTACCGGAAGAAATCATAACACCGGACAACGCCCGGATATCTGACGAAATATCGCAGGAACTGCCGACTGTGACGCCGGAAGAAGCCAACGTGCCATCTCCCGGCGAATCGGCGCTCCCATTCAGCGCTGCCATCGAATACTCTCCCCACGAATATCAGGTAAGGGGCACCTTTACGGATTTTCCGGCCGATACCGTTTCTGTTCAGCCCATGCACTCCCTGGATGGAGAACACTGGCAGGCCTGTCAGGATAATTACTGGGATTTGGAGGGCCTGGGTGACGAAAGTATGCTGCCGTATCTGCAAAATCAGATCTGTCTCCTGTGTAACGATGAACCCCTGAAAAGCTATCTTGCTGAAAAACTGGACCGATTTTAATTGCAGGCAGCCTGCACCTGCCTGCGCCGCTGCCGGGACAGGGGAATCCTGTGATTATTCCTGGTCACAATACAATTTTCATCCATGGCCTGAACATAATTCAGATTGACCAGAAAAGAGCGGTGAGTTTTTAAGAATTCCGGCCTGTCCAGAAGTTTTTCCTCAAATTCTCCCAGCACGGCGGTCGCCTCATGAATCACACCACTTGCCAGATGGAAAGATACCGTCTTATTGATAACCTCCACATATTCAAGTCCTGTAAAGGGTATCCTGACCACGCCTTTCCTGTTCTTCAGCACAAATCCCTGTTCTTCCTGCGTATACAGTTCCTCTCTCACTCTGTCCAGCAACGGAAAAAGAGAGTCGGCTCCCAGAGGTTTGAGCAGGTAATAATATGCTCCCACATGGTAGCTTTCCACAGCAAACTCCGGGGAGAACGACATAAAGATAATTCTGACATTCCGGTCCCGTTCTCTCAGTTCCTGCGCCGCCTGCACGCCGCTGATTCCCGGCATAACCACATCCAGCAGCACAAGGTCGTACTCTCCGCTTTTCACATCGCACAGAAAATCCGTACTGCTGTGATAGGAATGGCAGTCCATATCCACTTCCCGATCCATCTGATATTCCATAAGCAGCTCTGAGACATAAGCAAGCTCCTTCTCGTTGTCTTCACAAATTGCTATCCGCATGGCTCAAATCTCCTCATACCAATATCTGTTTATGGACGGAACGTATCTTTTTCCACCACAGAATAAATGTCCCTGCCCGTCTTTTTTTCAAAATACTTCAGCAAATTCAGATTGCTGTCCCATTTTTCCTGCGGATATGCGCCATACCTGCGCTTCACATCTCCCATCCGCTCCTCAATGTCCAGCACGCCTTCCGCCCCTGCCAGCGAATCACATAACTGAATCAGTCTGTCATAATCATCCATCTCCACAGTTTTCAGCCTGTCTTCAATCAGCTTCATCTCCTCCTGCGTGGTATCAAACCGCCCGATATACCCGTCGGTGGTCTGATTATGAAAAGAATGGGTCAGGCAGATTTTCGCCGCCTCATCATACCCCAGTGACATCATATAGGAATATCCGTCCGATACATGTCCCAGGTGCCTTGCGCCAAATTTTCTTCCGATGTCGTGCAGCAGGCCGAGAATCCAGGCTTTCTCCCCATCCATGTCCCCGCACGCCTGCGCTATTTTTCCCGCACAGTGAGCGGCCACACGGCAGTGATTTCCCCAGGGGCCGGGATTGCACGCTTCCCCTTCTCTTAAAAGTTCCTCCGCCTGTTCTCTCGTGGGCAGCATAGCTTTCCTCCTGTCACTTTGTCCGGCACATACGCCGGTCTTCTGTCACTCAGTTTCTATCTGGCACATGCCCATGGTAAGCAGCGCCGCCTTATGGGACTCAGGCGTTACGCCTGCACAGCAGGACGCATCCACCCGGATGGTAATTTCCGGCATGGCTGCCTTCAGAAGAAGGGCGTTGCTCACCACACAGATATCGGTGCACAGTCCCGCCAGTTCCAGCTCCAACGTCTCCCTTTCGTTTTCCTGCTTCAGCAGTTCCATCAGTCCCAGGGAGCCGAAAGTGGGTTTGTCAATGATATGGGAAGGCTCTGCCAGTGCCTCGATTTCCGGATGAAGCTGCCACCCTTCCGTATCTTTCACACAATGAACCACCGGCAGCTTCTTTCCTTCGGCGGTTTCCAGGTAATCCTCCCCATGGGTATCTCTGGTCAGATAGATATCTGATTTTTCATAAGATTTCATTTTCTTAATAACGTGATTTACAATGGCCTGTGCTTCTTCTGTTCCAAGGGAACCGTCAATAAAATCCTTCTGCATATCCACAACCACCAAAATTTTACGCATGTTTCACGCTCCCTCCTCCGTCTGACAAACCAGCCGGAAATCTTCTGAATTTTATACGGTTTTCGGCCGATAAGCCATCAAAAAACACTATGATTTTATACGGTTTTCGGCCGATGGGCCAGACGGAAATACTCTGATCTTCCGGCGCAGGAAGTGCTGATGGACTCAATGGCCACCGCCCCTCCCCGGACAATCTCAATATGTTTATATTTGCTTCTCAGCAAATCAATCAGTTCATTGTTGCGCCGCTCCGTCATTTTGCATTCCAGCAGTACGCTGTCTGTGCCGATATCGGTCACCTCTACCTGAAATACCTGGGCAATCTGGAACAGCTCTGCCTTTTCCGCAACGGAGCATTCCTTTACTTTGGCAAACAGGATTTCTTTCATATGGATGGGCATATCCGTCAAATCTATGACTTTAATTACTTCCACCATCCGGTTTAACTGTTTCTTAATCTGTTCAAAGGTGATATCGTCGCTGGTAACGCAAATCGTCATGCGGGATACGGTTTCATCTTCCGTGGTTCCCACGGTCAGACTCTGCAGGTTATAGGATTTCCCGGAAAAAAGACCGGAAACCTTGGCCAGCACACCCACCTGGTTTTCCACATACAGTGCAATCCATCTGTTTTTCATTCCAGTTCCCCCTTCCTATTTCAAAATCATTTCCGTCATGGGATTGCCGCCTTTTACCATGGGCAGCACAATTTCCTCTGCTGCAATCATAAATTCGATTAAGACAGGCACATTCTGCTCTTTGGCCTTCTCGAATGCAGGGGCAATTTCTTCTTCTTTTGTGACACGAATACCGCAGGCTCCATAACTTTCCGCCAGCTTTACGAAATCCGGCTCGTAGGGGGGGCAGGCCGGATTGGGGCCTTTACAGTCATTGGGGCAGTTTTTCCTCCGCCGCAGGCAGGTGGCTTTGTAGCGCTTGCCATAGAAAAGCTGCTGCATCTGCCGCACCATCCCCAGATAATAATTGTTAAGAATACACACAATTACATTTGCCTCCTGGGTCATGGCAGTGGCCAGTTCCTGCAGATTCATCTGCATTCCGCCGTCGCCGGTGATACATACCACCTGTTTCTCAGGGCAGCCGATTTTGGCGCCGATGGCCGCCGGAAATCCAAAGCCCATGGTGCCAAGGCCGCCGGAAGTAATATACTGCTTCTTCTCATTCAGCTCTATGTACTGGGCCGCCCACATCTGGTGCTGGCCCACGTCTGTCACAACAATTCCCTCCGGGAACTGTTCATTTATCTGCTCCATGATCATCTGGGGCGTCATGCCTTTGTCTCTGCGCATTTCCAGCGGATTTTCCTTATCCCATTCCCGAATCTGAGCCAGCCATTCTTCCGTATCCTGAGGTTCCGCCCATTCCAGCAGTTTTTCCAGAGCCAGATTTGCGTCCGCAACAATGGGCACGTCCACCACCACATTTCTGGATATAGCCGCTGTGTCAATGTCCACATGTACAATCTGGGCATTCGGCGCAAATTCATTCAAATCCCCGGTAATCCGGTCATTGAACCTGGTGCCGATGGAAAACAGCACGTCGCACTGGCCCACCGCAATATTGGCCGCATATTTTCCGTGCATACCGCTGTTGCCGATATAATACGGATGGCCGGTGGGAATGGCCCCTTTGCCCATAATAGTGGTTACCACCGGTACTCTGGTCTGTTCCACCAGCTTTAACATTTTCTCATTGGCTCTGGCGATATTAACGCCTCCGCCCACCAGAAACAGAGGTTTCCTGGCAGCTTTCAGCAGCTTGTAACCCTTTTTCAGCTGGCCAATATGAACGCTTTCATTGGGTTTGTATCCGCGTATGGATACGGATTTGGGATATTCTCCCGGCCCGGTGGCTGTCTGAATATCTTTTGGCAAATCAATCAGCACCGGCCCCGGTTTTCCGGTTCTGGCAATATGAAAGGCCATTTTCAGAATCTTCCCCAAATCCTTCCGGTCGCGCACTGTCACACCGTATTTAGTGATACTGCGGGTCATACCTACAATATCCACCTCCTGAAAGGCGTCATTTCCAATGAGATTCAACGGTACCTGCCCGGTAATACATACCAGCGGAATGTTATCGTAATGGGCGTCTGCAAGACCCGTAATCACGTTGGTGGCTCCCGGACCGCTGGTTACCACGCAAACCCCCACGGTACCCGTGGCTTTCGCATAGCCCTCCGCTTCGTGAATCAGCCCCTGCTCATGCCTGGGCAGTACCAGTTCAATTTCTTCATGTTTATATAATTCATCCAGAATATCTGTTACCATGCCGCCGGGATAACCGAACACGGTGTCAATCCCTTCTTCCAGCAATGCTTTTACAAATAATTTTCTTCCTGTTATATCCATCGCCATAAGATTCACCTCTGTCTTAATTTATAGTATCCGCTCTATTGTAACAGAAATCTTTCATTTGGGAAAGTGTCATTCTTCACGAAATTTAAATATACCCCAGCGTCTTTAACAGAAAAATCCATCCGGTCAGGGTAAAAGACGCCAGCAGCGTGGTGGCTACCACCACACTGGCCGTCAGCGTTCCGTCATTGCCCATATTTTTTGCCATAATATAGCAGCTTGGGGTAGTGGGAGAAGCCAGCATAATCAGAATCCCAATCAGTTTTTCTCCTTCAAAGCCCAGCACCAGAGCAACCGGCACAAATACCGCAGGCTGCGCCGCCAGTTTTATCAGGGAAGCCGCCAGCGTAGGTTTCAGTTTTGTCAGAGCCTTTTTTCCTTCAAAGCCTGCACCCAGCGTAACCAGCGCCAGAGGCGTGGCCATCTGAGCCACATTGTTTATGGTTTTATCCACCATCACCGGAAACTGAATCCTTCCCAGTGAAATCAGAAGCCCCAGGAAAATACTTATTATGATGGGATTTTTCAGAATATTGATACAGGCCTCCCGGATTTTTGCTTTTTTATCTGTATTCTGATTCTGCTGTCCCTCAAAAGTCAGTACGATTACAGAATAAATATTGTAGAGGGGCACTGCCCCCACAATCATCAGGGGGCCCATGGCGGACTGTCCGTAGATATTCTGGATGAAAGCGAGGCCCATCACCGCCGCACTGCTGCGGAAAGAGGCCTGTACAAAGGCCCCCGTCATATACCGGTCTTTCAGAAACAGTCTGGTTCCGGCCCAGATGAGCCAGAAACAGGCAGAACTGGCCAGCGCACAGAACAGTACATAATGCAAATCGAATACAGCCCGGATATCCACGGAAGAAATATCCCGCAGCAGCAATACGGGCAGGGTTACCTGAAAATTAAACTTATTTGCCACCGTCACAAAATTATCATTCAGCATTCCGGTCTGCCTGAGTCCCCAGCCCAGCACCATCACCAGAAAAATGGGAATGGTCACGTTGAGGCTGAACATAAAATTACTCATTTTATTCCGCCTCTTTTATCTTTTTCTCATATTTCAGAAAATAATATTCCAGATCAAAATACGTCTGTTCCTCGCTGTCCGCCGCCAGTTCCCATTCCTCTCTCTCGTCCAGATTCGGGAACCATGCGTCCGCCCGATATTCATAATCAATTTTCGTAATATAAGCCGTATCGCACAAATCCGCCATTTGCCGGTAAACACTTTCCCCGCCCGCTATATAGACGTCCCGGCTGTCATACTGTTTCAGTTCTTCCAGAAGCTCTTCCATACTGTGCGCCACCTGAGCCCCTTTCACCTGAAACTCCCGGTTAGATGTGAGCACAATATTCGTCCTGTTTTTCAATGGCTGGCCGCCAGGAAAGGTTTCCAGCGTCTTCCTGCCCACCACCACCACTTTTCCCGTGGTCATTTTCTGAAACGATTTCATATCTTCCGGAATCCGCACCAACAGCTTATTGTCCATGCCGATGGCCCAGTTTTTATCCACTGCCGCAATTAAATTCATAGCCTGTCCTCCTGTCCAAATCAGTTAAACTCCATGGGAAATCCTAAACTGCCACGGGAATATCCGTAATCTGGGGCCCTGTCACATAATGCTCCAGCCTGACGTCATCCCTGGTAAATTCATAGAAATCCTTCACCTCCGGATTCAGCCAGAATTCCGGCGCCGGATAAGTATCCCGTGTAATCAGCTCCCGTACCAGCGGAATATGCCTGTCATAAATATGGGCGTCTGCAATCACATGAACCAGTTCCCCGGCTTCCATATCGCAGACCTGTGCCAGCATATGCATAAGCACCGCATACTGGCACACATTCCAGTTATTGGCCGTCAGCACATCCTGAGAACGCTGATTTAACACTGCATTCAGGGTCATCTTCTCCTGCCCCGGCTTCTGAATCACATTAAAGGTCATGCTGTAGGCACAGGGATAGAGATTCATCTCGCTCAAATCCTGATGGACATAGAGATTTGTCAGAATCCTCCGGCTGTAGGGATTATGCTTCAAATCATAAATGACCCGGTCTACCTGGTCCATCATACCTTCTCTGTACCGATGTTTTACTCCCATCTGATAGCCGTATGCCTTTCCAATGGAGCCTGTCTCATCTGCCCATTCATCCCAGATATGACTGTTCAAATCTCTAATATTATTGGATTTCTTCTGCCAGATCCAGAGCATTTCATCGGTACAGCTCTTAATGGCAGTTCTGCGCAGGGTAATTGCCGGAAATTCTCTGGACAGGTCATAGCGATTAACTACGCCGAATTTTTTAATGGTATAGGCGCTGACTCCATCCTCCCAGCGGGGACGCACCTTTTCACCCTCCGTACTGAAGCCGTTGTCCAGAATATCCCGGCACATTTCTATAAAGATATGATCTGCCAAACTCATTGCTTTCTCCTTGTTTTTGTATAGTTTTCCTCTTGCCTGAATCATCATAACATAATTTTTCATTTTTTTGTATTTTTTTAAGATTTTTTCACAAAAATGGTGTATACTGTAGAAGATTAAAAGCTGACAGACAGCTCATTTAATAAAATTACAAGGAGAATAATTATGAGCCAGAAAAAAGTAGACCGATATAAGGAAGAAAAAGCCAACCGGAAGAAAATCATGAAACGGGAGAAAATGAAACGCACAGCCCTTACCATAAGCAGTACCATAGTGGGCGTTGCCATTGTCGGATGGCTGGGATATTCCGCATTCGGATATTTCCATAAAGAAGATAAAAAGACTCCCTCCCAGACGGAGGTTGATTTAAGCGCATTAAATGAATACATGAGCGGCCTGTATACGGAAGAAGCATCCGCTGAATAAGAAACCATGGAAAACAGGAGCTTTCACTCAGGAAATCCGGTGAAAGCTCCTGTTTTTCAGTTATTTCCTGGCAACCAGAAGAAAACGGTGAATTTTTCCCTCTATCACGCCTTCCCGTTCCAGCAGTTCCTGGGCACGATACAGATTTTCCTGACAACCTCTTACATTAAAACCAGGAAATTCCCAGGGTATTACACGGGCAAACCAGACAAGGGCCCCCACATCCCGGAACTTTATGGGACGAAAGGCTTCCTCCGCCCTTATAATAGTAAGGCCCGCTTCCCGGAACTCCTGTTCTGCTATACACAGATACTGTTTGGGAAATGGAAGTTCCGGCACATCATCAAGCAATAATTCCACCAGTTCCCGGTCATTTTCCGCACCTACCTGTTCGGTAATAAATATGCCTCCATCTTTTAACAGCCGTGATGTTTCTGCCGGATGAAAGCTGCCGTGCCGGTTGAGAATCAAATCAAAACTCCCGTCGCCAAAGGGCAGCCTGCCGCCGCCATCCGCCTCCCTGAAATCAATGCCCAGAGGCAGTAATTTCTCTTTACATAACTCCACATTGGGCGGATAATTCTCCGTAGCCGCCAGATTACAGCAGGGATGATTCAGAGATAAGAGAAATTCCCCACCCCCTGTTTCAACATCCAGCAGCTTCTGCTCAGGTCTCCTATAATGTCTGACAATCTCTCTGTAATTCCAGGGCAAATCCTGTTCTTCTTCGTATCTCCCGCTGATGTGGGAAAAATCCCAGCCATGGATATGGGCCTGTTCTTCTTCCTGCAGCCATAATTTTAAATATGTTTCTTTTTCCATCTTTTTCCTGCTCCTTTTCGCATATGAGATTTTCCACGATTCGGTGCAGCTTCCTGATAACACAACAATCCCCCGATGCAACCTGTTATCAGGCTCTGTCACTGCACCGGGTATTTATCTCGCATGGCATTCATTACTGTCACCTCTTTCTTTTCTTAATCAATGATTAAATTCTCAGTTACAACCCCAAGGGCTTCCAGTTTAGCTTTCGCTTTACGAAGCTGGTTGGATAATTCTTTATCTTTATCCTCTGCTTTTTGAATCCTCTGTAAATCTGTGTAAATATCAATCATAATTGCCGCCTGCTCTTTTTCTGTCATTTCCAAACCCTCCATCTTTCTGATTCTCCTTTCATCAGATTTACCTGCCCATCCGAGCATACTGTCATATCATTATCAGTTACCTGTTTGTATCATAAAAATATGGCTTATATTTGTCAATATATGTATCAAATTTTATCAAAAACAGCCGCAAACCCCGATTTTATCGAAAAATCCTTACGTTTGCGGCTGTTATCCGTAAAAGCGATAGACGGGGCTCGAACCCGCGGTCTCGACCTTGGCAAGGTCGCGCGTTACCAACTACGCCACTATCGCATGTCATAGATGATACTATAAATTTCCTTTTTTGTCAATAGCATATTTTCCTTTTTTCTCTCATATAGTAATTCAAAGAGAGATTAAGGAGGAATCCTGTGAGTTCAAAAACCAAAATTGTTGTTCTGCATCTAAAAGAAGTGGTCTATACAGCTATTTTCGCCGTGCTTGGAATTCTGCTGATTTTACTGCTGATTTTTATGTTCCTGCCGGATAACAAATCCAGGGATACGGAAGAAACCATGAAATATACGGCGGGGGTCTATACTTCCTCCATACAATTAAATGACAACGCCATAGATGTGGAAGTTGTGGTGGATGACAGCCACATCAATTCCATCACGCTGGTAAATCTGGACGAAGCCACTGCCGCCATGTATCCTCTGATGCAGCCTGCTCTGGATAACCTTACCAGACAGATTTACGAGAAACAGTCTCTGGAAAATATTTCCTATGGAGATGACAATCAATATACCTCCATGGTACTGCTGAACGCAATTCAGACAGCTCTGGATAAAGCAGCCTACATAGAAGAATAATTACACTGCCACAGCCGTTCTGCCCCGAAAGGCTCCATAGTCCGAAAAAGGAACAGCCGCCATATTGTAACATATGACTGCTGTTCCTTTTCATATGCCGGTTCTGTTACACTGCCATGATAATGCCGCCGTCATTGGCATACATGCTGCTGATTCCCGCAGTATCTATCACAAATATTTCCTTAAATTCTGCCAGCTTCCGCACCTTCTCTGCCGCTTCTTCCGCTCTTTTCAGACAGTTACAGTGGGAAATTGCAAATATTTTATCCTGTGGGTTCACTGTTTTGGAAAGCAGATCGTGAATCATTTTGTCCACTGCCTTTCCAATCCCCCGCGCCTGGCCAATCTGGCAGATGGCTCCCTCTGCAGTTCCGGCCATTACCGGCTTAATATTCAGTGCTCCTGCCACAAATGCCTTCATATTGCTCAGTCTTCCATTCTTCCGGAGAGTCTCCAGGTTCTCCAGCACAAAGGAAGTATTCATTCCTGTAATAAATGCTTCCACCTTTTCCACCACTTCTTCAAAGGCCAGTCCTCTTTCCTCATATTCCTGAATCTTCATGGCAATCAGCGTTTCGCCCACAGAAGCAGATCTGGAGTCAAACACATGAATCTGTTTTTCTCCCTTTTCTTCCAGATACAGTTTACGGCCGATTTCAGCGCTGTTATATGAGCCGCTAAGCTGAGAAGAAAGGGTAACTGCATAAACATGTCCGGCTTCACAGTCAAAGGCCGACATATACCGTTCCGGCGAAGGACAGGTTGATTTGGGACTGTTGGGGCTTGCCGCCACCCGTCTTAAGAAATCAGCCTGATCAAAAGTTTCATCATCCACAATCCGGTAATCATCCACAAACATTTCCAGAGGCACATTTTCAAAATGTCCGCTCTCTTTCAGCTTCCCCGGCAGCTCCCCGCAACTGTCCACTACAATTTTATAGTTCATGTCTTTCCTCCTGATATAGTATCATTCCACGCAATATTCGACATTTAATATGGTTTTCTAATATTTCCATTGTCATTTTATGTGGTTTTCAATACTACTTTATAGTAGCATAAATATCAGGTTTTGAAAAGCCCTATTTTACGCAAAAAGGAGTGTCAGAAAAGAACTCAGGATTTCTCTCTGACACTCCGGCTCAGAATCAGTTGAAACAGAAACTGATTTCCTTCCACATATCGTCCTCAATATAATTTACTTCCGTAATTCCATTGCAGTAATCCGCTATAAATCCTTCTTCTATAAAATACCGGAACGCCTGCTTTTTCAGAAAATCATCTGCAAATCGCAGCGTTACCACCTGTCCCTGCATCCATGCTTCTGACAGAATTTCTCCCATGGCTTCCGGTTCCCATGATTCAATCCAGTTTCCCTCTTTCCGGTAATAGTTATTTGTCACAGACATGCATTCCGGCAGTTCCAGCTCCGTATCAGGCACATGGCCCATCAGCATTTCTTCGGTAGTCATGGCCATATAATTATAATCTATAAACGAAGTTTCCAGACCTTCTCTGTTCCGGTAACCATTATTTCCCCAGGTGGCGTCCATGTAATAATATTCTCCGTCCAGCCGTATCAGATTCCAGGCATGGGCCTCTCCCAGAGCCACACCGGATACTATCACGCTCTGGACGCCCAGCTGGTTCAGCAGATACTGAACTGCGCAGGCATATCCCTGACACACCGTCTGCTGTCTGAGAAACACACTGATAATATTCTGGCTGTCTTCCACATCCTGCACATATTCCGTATTGAGGGCCAGCAGTTCATACACGTATTTTGCCTTTTCATAGTCCGTATGATTAATGGTAATACCCGCAAGCCAGGCTCCCACAATCTCGTCAATCTGAACCTGTGTATTCCGGCGCTCTTCTTCTGTCATGGTGTATTTGGGGGCAAATTCCAGACTCACCAGTTCTTCTCCTTTGGTATATCTGGTAAATACATAACCCTCCACCCAGAACAGGCCGCCATAGTCTCCGCAGACTGCCGTGTAAGCCCTGCGCATCAAATCCAGATCTGTAGTTGAGAGCTTTATTTTTTCTTCATGATTCAGAATGGCTGTCAGCATTTCATCATAGACCACCCGTTCTTCCTCTGTCAGGTGGTCATAGGCATATTTTCCTGTTGAAATTTCCTGCTGCGCCGGAGGCGGAACAAGCTGCTTCGTATCTGTTTTTGGCACTTCTGCTTTCTGTTTGTTCTCATTTTGGGGAACACTTTCTGACTCCCTGCCCTCCGGCAGAATATCCTGGATTACATCCGCAGAACAGGCGTTCATAAAACTGCCGGATAAAATAATGAGAAGCAGCAGGACCACCCTGCCTCTTATCAGTTTCATTTCCAACTACCTTCCTTACATTATATTATGTATCCGAAATTCCAGGCTTTTTCTCATGGCCTACGTCTGAAAAAAAACAGTTATCAGACTGGTCAGAGATTTCATATCGGCAGTACCCATGGTTTCCACCGCGGAATGCATGGCCAGAAGAGGTACTCCCACATCCACGGTCCGAACCGGGAGAATGGCAGAAGCAATGGAGCCAAGAGTCCCTCCGCCCGGCATATCGGAGCGATTTACAAATTTCTGATAAGGAATCTTATTCCTTCTGCAAATCTGCTCCACAACCGCTACTGCTTCGCAGTCCGTCGCATAGGACTGGGAAGATGCTTCTTTGATACACAGCCCTTTTCCCAGAACCGGTTTACTGGTAATGTCCATTTTGCCCATCTGGCTGGGATGAAGCCCATGGGCAACATCTGTCGACAGGAAGAAAGCATCGTACAGGCTTTCCCCTGCCTGCGCCGCAGTTTTCCCCTGGCTGTCGTGGATTTTATCCAGAAGATTCAGCAGCAGCATGGAGCCTGCTCCCTGCTTTGTCCGGCTGCCCACTTCTTCGTGGTCAAACAGCGCCACCACATTCAGCCCGGAGCTCTGATTACTCTCTGTGAGCCCTGTCAGAAGAGCATGTACAGATGTGAGATTGTCCAGTCTGGGAGAAAGGATAAATTCCTGCTGTCGTCCCAGATACCGGGGCTGTTCCGCACAGTATACCCACAGTTCATAGTCCAGTATTTTTTCTTCTTCCACCTGCAGTTCTTCTGCCAGGAATTTCATCAGCATACGTTCTTCTTTCTGCCCTTCTTCCAGCAGCCCAAAAACGGGCAGCATATCCGTCTGTTTGTTCAGTTCTACTCCTTTATTAACGTCACGGTTCATGTGAATGGCCAGATTGGGAATCACAAGCAGCGGCCGTTCCACGGAAAGATAACGCATATCCGGATGCATTACGTCATTGCTTTCCACCGCCACACGTCCGGAAATACTCAGGGGACGGTCCAGCCAGGTGTTCAAAATGGCTCCCCCGTATACCTCTGTATTTACCTGTCCGTATCCCCCGGCAGACACATCAGGATTCGGCTTTATCCTCAGACATGGAAAATCCGTATGGGCCGCTCCGATGCGAATCTTATTCCGGGGTTCCGCCTGTTCTCCTGTGGTAAAGGCAAACAGAGTGGTATCGTGATGTTTTACATAATATTTTCCCTTTTCCGTCAGCCCCCAGGTCTGATTAAACTTCAGTTCTTCGAATCCTGCCTCTTTCAGCCGGGCTTCCGCCTCCTGCACCACCAGAACTGCACTGGTTCCCTTCTCCAGTAATCTGAATAATTTCTGTTCCGTCTGTTCCATGTCCCGCCTCCTGCATTCTGTTATATTACTATTATAATCGCTGAGCGTACTATCTTTTCGCACTCAGGGTCCCTCCCGTCCGGCCTTCAGGTCTCTTCCTGTCTCCGATGGGGCCCTCCCGTCTGGCCTTCAGGTCTCTTCCCATCTCCGATGGGATCCTCCTCAGGGCATATTATATCACATTTATCGTTTCTTTTCTACTATATCATCCTTGTGTTTTTGCCGATTCTGTAATATAATGTTTCGTGTTTCACACAATGGTTTTATATCCCGGAGGTATTCTTATGACCGCACTTTCTATTCTGGATGTAAAAGAATTTATGAATATATTTTTACGCACAGATACCTTTGACAGCTTTCTGCTGTCGGAAGGTTCCATTACCACCTGCATGACCTATCTGCTGGACGGACATGCCAGGGCCGATTTTTTCAGCCCGGAGGACGACCCTTATGAGCTGGTGGCGCAGGAAGAATATATTCCTTTCTCTCTGGTGCGTCCGGTATGTTTTCAGATAATCAGAGGGAAACGGACCCCTTCTTCCTTTAAATTTGTGTTCCGGCTCTCCGCCGAGAATCTGAAACGGACGGTCACATCCATAAACAGCGGTTTTTCTGCTGAGGATGTTTCCGGTATGTATCTGAATCTGAAATATCAGAATCAGCAGCTTATCTGTACCACCGGGATTTCCTACGGTATTTTTTCCATGGATAAGTCTCTGGAACATGGATGGGACGACATGGTCAGACTCTTTTTCCGGAAGCACGGCATCGCTGTGGAACCCCTGACTGCCCATATATAACTGTCTGTCCGGGGCCGATTTGCGCAGCAACACCCATTTCTTGTTACTGTTCACACTACGGGTGTTCCGGTAACGGCATCCGGCCATTTAAAGTCACCTCCGGCGAGGGGCCGATGCCCGGCAACCACTACTTCTTTGGCCGGACATCGTACAGCATGGTGCACAGTGCCTTGTGAAAAGTAACTTTTTTTACATTTTTTTTAAATTTTACTGGAATATTCCTTTACTTTTTTCCTATTATATGTTACCATTGTCCCATGTTATAAATAACTATAGCATATGTTTATTTTATTATTTATTGGAGGTAGTGACATGCAGGGTACAGTAAAATGGTTTAACAACCAAAAAGGATACGGCTTCATTTCTGACGAATCCGGAAATGACGTATTTGTTCATTATTCCGGACTGAATATGGAAGGCTTCAAATCCTTGGAAGAAGGTGCTGCAGTAGAATTTGATGTTACAGAAGGTTCCAAGGGACCCCAGGCTGTAAACGTAACTGTAGTTCGTTAATTTAATCAGTTTTTTCACAATGTGCCTTTGTCAATAATATAGATTTTTTGTTTTTATTATGATATTAGAATATTGATGATTATAATTGATTAGAAGAAAGCTGCTGTAATTGCTGAAAACAGTAATTGCAGCAGCTTTTTATTTTACAGGATCAGGGTGTTACTGTGAAATGTTAAAGTATATGAATTTCCTGTAAGATAACAGCAATTATGCGCAGCACATTCTTTTTCATCTTACAGGCAATACCGCATCACGCTCACGCGCGGAGAAAATAATCAGAAAACACCCCAGGAAAATGCACATATCCGACAGGTTAAACACAATCTGGTTCAGTTTTTTCCAGGGTGTGCGGAAACTGAAATAGTCCACCACATATCCTCGGACCACCCGGTCATAAAAATTATTTGCTCCGCCTCCCAGGGCAAGGCTCAGTCCCGTCAGCAGACCCGGACTTTTCTTTTTGCGGAGCATAATATACCACAGCAGGCTCAGAACCAGAAGGATTCCTCCGCTGGCTTTTTTCACCAGTTTCGGACGCTTTTCCATAAAGTTCAGGGCCGCCCCTCTGTTATGATATTTTTTCACTGCCAGCGTCCCTCTGCAGATTTCTGTCTGTTCCTGCATATCCCGGTGTTCTTCCATATATTTTTTCAGAAAAAAATCTCCGGCAAATACGGATAAGGCAACTGCTGCATATTTCATGTTCTGCCACCCTTCTTTCTGCTGTTCCATGGATAATTATGAAACTGTTATCCATGCAGCCTCTGCCATTACAAACCCCGGTTTCATATCTGCATGAAACCGGGGAATCATGTTTTCTATCCTATCGTTGCCAAAATTCAGGCTTATATTCAGGCTTTTTTAGTATCAAGGAAGAATTCATATGCTTCCTTATCGGTAGCGCCCTTATGTACTACCATATTAACTGCCTGTGCCATTGCCACCGGATCCTGGCTCTGGAAAATATTACGTCCCATATCAACGCCTCTTGCACCCTTGCTGATGACTTCATATGCCAGGGTCAGAGCATCTTTTTCCGGAAGTTTCTTGCCTCCTGCCACTACGATAGGTACCGGGCAGGCTGCCACTACTTCTTCAAAGTTCTCGCAGTTATAGGTTTTGATGATGTTTGCGCCCAGCTCAGCCAGAATTCTGGTAGCCAGCTTGAAGAACCGGTCTGTCCGCTCCATCTGCTTTCCGACAGCTACCACGCCCATGGTGGGAATGCTGTAGCGAAGCCCTGCGTTGATGGTTTTTGACAGATTGTCCAGACTGGAAAGCTGTCCGTCCGCACCGATAAAAGTCTGGATTGCCATACAGTCTGCATTCATGCGGATTGCGTCTTCAATATCCACTGCCACCACTTCATGGGAAAGGTCGTCTTCCAGCATGGAAGAACCGGATGTGGTACGCAGGGCAATTCCCTTACGGCACTCCGGCGGAACGCAGGTACGAAGGGCGCCTCTGGTTCCCATCAGCACATCCACGTACGGAATTAACTGAGGAATGAGAATATCCAGTCTTTCCAGCCCTGCGGTGGAGCCCATGAAATAACCGTGGTCAAAAGCAAACATTACCGTATTGCCGCTTTCCGGGTCAAAAATATTGGAAAGGTGCTTTTTCATGCCCCAGTCCAGGTTGTTGGCACCCTTTACATGGAAATTTCCCTGATTTGCAAAAGGTACGGAAACTTTATAATCTTTCGCTACTTTTAAGCCATCTACATCTGCCATTTTTATTCAGCCTCCTGTCTTTTTACAGAAAGCAACCACTGTTTACATATGAAACGGTGGCTGCTCTCCAAATCACCTGCAGCAGTTTCAATACCTTTCCTGCTGCAACTACTTCACTTTGTTTTAGAAGTTATAGTCATTTACATTGGTTTCATCAAAGATTACACGTTCCGGAAGAAGAACAACACCGTTGTTCTTGTCGGCTGTTGTGTCGCCTTCGTTCAGGCAGTCATTTGCCATAACTTCAACTTCGCCGATTCCAGGTACATCAATCTTATCGCCAACTGCCACGTCATTGCCTGCTGCTATGTAAGCTGCAAGATAACATCCAAGAGCACCCTGGATTCCGCAGTCCCACAGACCCCACTCATACAGAACGCCTGCATCGCAGTATTCTTTGATAGCCTGAGGAGTTGCAAAACCGGTAATGGTCATATCGTCTTTTGTAATGCCTTTGTTCTGAGCTGCTTTTAACTGGCCCGGAAGTGCTGTGGAGTCATTACAGATAATCAGATCAATGTCCGGATAAGCGTCCAGAATTGCCGCACCTGTGGTAACAGCCTGTTCTGCATCCTGATTGGAATAATAGTTGTCAGCAACCTTTTTCCAGTTGGGATATTTCTCTGCGATAATAGCTTCGCCTGCTACCTGCCAGGAGTTCTGGTCTGTAACAGTTGCCTGTGAATAATGCCATACATAGTTTACTTCGTCTTTTTCCGGGTCAACGCCGCGTTTCTTCAAAGCGTCTACGGACATGTCTACCAGCATCTGTCCGAGGATTTCAGGAGTACCCTGAGATACCATCAGCGCACGTGCGTCTGCTTCTGCGTCAGAGTCCCAGGTACATACAGCAACGCCTGCGTCTTTTGCTTCCAGCAATGCATCTCTTACGCCTGCTGCATCTACGGTGGAAATGCAGATTGCGTCTGCGCCGCTTGCTACTGCTTTGTTAATTACTTCTACCTGCTCTGCTGCGCCTGCTGTTGCGCTTCCTTCGTATTCAACAGTGAAGCCCCAGTCTTTTGCATACTTCTGAGCACCGTCATTTGCTGCTTCAAAGAACGCATTACCGGTTACCTTCGGAATAAATACAACGGTTTTACCGGAAACATCTGCGCCGCCTGCAGAAGATGTGTCATCTGCTGCTTCGCCGTCGTCAGCGCTGTCTTCCGGAGTTTCCTTTTCTTCCACATCATCTTTTGCTGAATCATCCGCTTCTGTGTTGGAATCCTCTTTTGCGGGAGTGGAAGTGTCTGCATTATTTCCACCGCAGGCTGTCAGTGAAAGAGCCAGGGATAATGCAAGTACGAGTGACAAAACTTTTTTCATTTTCATTGCTTTTTCCTCCTTTTTTATACTATATTCAATGGCTTATGCCATGAATAAACTTATGATTCCTTCTTCAGCTTTTTGAAAAATGCTGCTGTCTCCGGTCTGGATACAATGGCCCGGCCAATCACCACCACAAGAAGCAGAACGCCCACCGGGATATCCAGGTATTGGGTATTCACCCGGAAACAGAGGGAAAGGCCAAATCTTAAAATACCGATAACCAGTGCGGCCAGAGCAGTTCCAATTACGCTTCCCTTTCCGCCTGTACTGAGGGTGCCGCCCAGCACCACTGCGGTAATGATATTCAGCGTCAGGTTCGCACCCAGATCGCTCTTGGCAGTTCCCAGATAGGAAGTAAGCATAATTCCCGCCAGAGCCGCGCTGACTGCTGACAATACATAGGTACTTAAAATTACAAGCCTTGTATTGATACCGGAATATTCCGCCGCTTCCTGATTGATACCCACCAGGAAAATACTTCTCCCGTATTTCGTCCTGTGAAGCAGAATATAGGCGATAATAATCAATACAATAAATACCAGGAGCTGGCTGGGTATTACGCCAAACAGCTTGAACTTGGAAATAATTTTAAAACTGTCGGGAAATCCGCTGATTCCCTGATAAGCCTCCGAAGCGGAGAAATTGGATACCAGCAATGCAAAACCTGCATACAGGAAACTTCCGCCCAGCGTGACCACCATGGCCTGCACGCCGCAGTAGGCGATAAAGAATCCGGAAAGGGCTCCGCAAACTGCCGCTGCCACAATGGCAAGAATGGACGCCACCCAGATATTCATGCCTCCGTCCTGCCAGCCCACACCAATAATAATAGAAGTAAGGCCTACAATGGAAGCTGCCTGAATATCAATTCCTCCGGTAATCATAACAAAAGTTACGAACAGTGCAATAAAACATATGGCAATAAAGTCATTTACACTGGCAAACAACACTCTCGGCATCAAAAACTTGGGATTCTTTGCTCCAAATATGACAAATTCCAGAATCAGAATAATCAGAAGAAACATTTCCCAGCTTAAAAATTTCTTCGCCTTCATGCCTGTTCACCTCCTTTATTTCCCGATACATTTGCCGCTCTGGCTTTCAGACGCTCCCGTCTGATCCGCTCCGCCGCATTTCTCTGCATAAGGGCGTCCAGAACCACAATCGTAATCAGCATAACGCCGGTAATTGTATTATCATAATCAGAAGAAAATCCCATAAATACCAGAATACGGCTGACACTTGACATAATAACCGCGCCGATGGAAGCTCCGATGACGCTTCCCAGACCTCCGGAAAGACTGATACCTCCAATGACACAGGCTGCGATAGCCTTCATCTCATAACCGTTTCCTGCAATGGCTGTAATAAATCCGATACGTGAAGCATATAAAATACTTGCAACAGCCGCAAACACACCGCAGAGCACATAAGCTGTAATTTTCGTCCGTGTGGTGGGAATTCCAACCAGAAGAGCTCCTCCTTCATTGTCTCCCACTGCAATAAAATATTTTCCTTTTTTCGTTCTGGTCAGCAGTATATGTATGACAATCACCGCCAGAATCGTCACCGTATAAAACACCGTCAGATTTGCCAGCAGAGGTTTCGCCGCAAATGCGGTAAAGGGAGCCGGCAGGTTTTCCACCCAGGCGCCATTGGTATATACATAAATCAGTCCCCGCAGTATACCGTTGGTACCAAGGGTAAAAATCAGAGACGGAATCTTCAGAACCGCCACCCCGAAACCGTTAATCAGGCCGATAGCCGCGCCGATTAAAATTCCCACCGCAAAGCAGAACATCCAGTTATATCCGTCCCGCAGCAGAGAACCCACCACAGACGCGGTAAAGCCCAGATTCGCTCCCACGGAAACATCAATCTCGCCGATAAAAATGGCAAATGCCATACCCACTGCCAGCAGCGTGAACACCACGCTGTCATTAAAACAGGCCGCAATACTGGAAGGCGCCAGAAAGTTAATGTTAATGCAGCCCACAATGGCAAACAGTACGATTAAGAACAGCAGGCTGCTGAATTCTCTTGCCTTTGTGAGTTTTTTTATGTACTTCATGCTCCCACTCCTTTCTCCGTCTTAACGTCAAAAGCTGCTGCCATCAGATTATCCTGGTTGATATCCGCCTTCCGGAACTCTGCATTGATACGTCCCTGGAACACCGATACCACCCGGTCGGAAAGTTCCACAAGTTCTTCCATATCGGAAGAAATCAGAAGAACCGATACTCCCTGTTTCCGCAGGTGATGGATAATGGAATATACATCTCCTCTGGCTCCGGCGTCAATTCCGCGGGTAGGTTCATCCAGAATCACTACCTTAGGCCCGGTAGAAAGGCTTCGCCCGATTACAATTTTCTGCTGATTTCCGCCGGAAAGGCTTCCGGCAAGCTGTGTCTGCCCCGTTACCTTAATACGGAAATCATCTATGTATTTCTGAGTCACTTCTTTTTCTTTTTTCCGGTTCAGCAGGAATCTTCCCATGGACTTCTCCGATAACAGTGCGGAAGTGGTATTTCTGGCAACATCCGCAATCTTAAACAGCCCGTGGAGATGTCTGTCCTCCGGCACATAATTCAGTCCGGCTTCCAGCACCTTCCGGGTGGAAAGGCCTGTAATGTCTTTTCCGTCCAGGATTACTTTTCCGCCCAGCACTTCATCCATACCGAATATGGTTGTGGCAAGTTCGGTACGCCCCGCTCCTACCACGCCTGCCACTCCCAGTATTTCACCGGGATACAGCTTCAGGGAAATATTATTAAATCCATAGCCGCTGAAATCTCTGAGCTCCAGAACAGGATTCTGGTTCTTATAGTCAATCTCATGACCGGTCTCTTCTGCTTCTTCCTTCTCTTTCTCGCTGTCGGCAGGAAGCAGCCCCTTTACCAGGGCCTCCTTTGTAAATTCACTTACCTTGCCGCTGAGGGTGATGATACCGTCGCGCATAATGGCAACGCTGGTGGAAATCTCAAATACCTCCGCAAGCCTGTGGGTAATATAGATAATTCCGATTCCTCTGGAGCGCAGATCGTTCACGCATTTAAACAGGCTTTCCGCTTCATCAAAGGTAAGGGCGCTGGTAGGCTCATCCAGTATCAGTATCCGGGCCTGCCGAAGCAGCCCCCGCAGAATTTCCACAAGCTGCTGTTCCGCGATGGACAGGCTGCTGGCCTTGCGGTTCAAATCCATCTTCCAGCCTACTTCTTCCATCTGTGCAATCAGCCTTTTCCTGAGTTCCGCCGGCTTCTCCTCAAATCCGATAATGATATTCTGCTCCACTGTCATATTCGGAAACAGCATGGGTTCCTGCGGTACCATGTAGATTCCATTGGCAAGGGCAACGGAAGGTTTCGTAAGGTGTACCTGACTGCCTTTCATATAAATACAGCCTTCATCGGGCTGATAAATACCCATAATAATCTTCATCAGGGTACTCTTGCCTGCACCGTTTCCTCCTATTAAAGAAAGGACTTCCCCTTCCCGCAGCTTCATATTGATACCTTTCAGCACCTGATTCAGGCCAAAAGATTTATGTATATTCTGGATGGACAGCAGTACGTTCTTTTCTCCTGATGTTTCAGCGTTTTGCATTTCCTTTCCCCCATTCAAAATCAACATATGTTTGCTCTGTAATATTTTGTTTTATAATGTTTTATAGAATAATCATAAGTGCAATTTCATTATTTGTCAATACCTAAAACACCTTTTCCCCAATTTTCTTCTTTTTATTCCGAAATTATTGTGTATTTTTTCCAATAGATTTTCCTGGTTTTTTCTTTTCTTCTATCACAAATCCCATAAACCGTAAATTATATACGATTATTTTTCATATACACGTTGACTTTTCCCGTTCCTGTTGTTATACTGTTTTCATGATACATTTGATTTATACTTAAACATTTGTTATGCCTGATACTTTTCAGGCCCATATACTATTTTAATAAAGGAAACAGATGATTATGTACGATGCTATCACAGATTTTGAAGAAAATTTAATGATGAAGACAGCTTGGTATTACTATATGGAAAATATGACCCAGCAGGCCATTGCCGACCAGATGGGTATTTCCCGAATGCGGGTCATCCGTCTGCTGGAGAAAGCGCGCCAGACCGGAATTGTCCAGTTCCGGATTTCCTCCGCCCTGGACCGGCGCCATGAACTGGAAACCAGACTGATGGAAACATACCATCTGAAGGACTGTTATATCGTGCCCACCAACCCGGATGATTCCGCAGTCAACGACACCATCGCAAAGGCAGCTTCTATTTATATTGCCAACCATGTGTCTGATAACTGTTACATCAATTTCGGATACGGGGACACATCTTCCAGAACCATTGAATATCTGGCGCGGAATCTGGAAATGTCTGCTTCCTTTGTTTCCCTGACCGGAGGCGTTGGATATTACCTGCCCAATTCCGAGACCAATATTTTCAATGCGAAGCTGTACCTGATTCCGGCCCCTCTGATTATGTCTTCCAGAGAAATGGCGCAGGCCATGCGGGAGGAAAGTTCCGTAAAGGAAGTTACCAATATGATAAACCTGGCCAGCATGACTATCGTGGGAATCGGCGCCATGGACCAGAGGGCAACCATATTAAAATCTTCCATATTAAGCCACAATGATTTTCTCCTTCTGGATATGAAGGGAGCTGTGGGAGATCTGATCTGCCATTTCATTGACAAAAACGGCTGCCTGGTGGACACAGATATTGACTCCCGGCTGGTAAGCGTACCTCTGAGCACTCTGAACCGGCTGGAGAATGTCATCGGCGTATCTGCCGGAAAACATAAAGTGGCAGCCATCACCGCAGCCTTAAAGGGCGGCTATCTGGATATTCTGATTACGGATGAAAGCACTGCGGCACTGCTGTGTCAGGGACAGACGCCCCGGCAGAACCATTGAGGAAATGAGAAACAACACCCCGCCAGGCGGCAGAATCATGAACCTCAACATACTGCCTGGGGAGAATTAAATTTACAGGAGGTATTACCATGGGAAAATATTTAATGGCATTAGATGCCGGAACCGGCAGCGTCCGTGCCGTACTTTTTGATTTGGACGGAAATCAGCTGGGTGTTTCCCAGCAGGAATGGGAACACAGGGAAGACCCCCGTTTCCCCGGCTCCATGGACTTTGACTGGGTACATAACTGGGAACTGGCAAGAGGCTGTATTCAGAATGTTCTGGCAGAAACCGGAGCAGACCCCGGAGAAATCGCCGCAATTTCCACCACTTGTATGCGGGAGGGTATTCTGCTCTACGACAAAGATTACAATGAGCTCTGGGCCTGCGCCAACGTGGACGCCCGCTCCGACGACGAAGTGGTGGAACTGATTCAGAAATCACCGGAGCTGGAAAAGGAAATCTACCGGGTATCCGGCCAGACTTATGCACTGGGCGCTCTGCCCCGCATTCTCTGGGTCAAAAACAAAATGCCTGAAATCTATGAAAAAACTGCTTATGTGGGTATGTTCAATGACTGGCTGATTCTGAAACTTACGGGCGTTATGTCCATTGAACCCAGCAATGGCTCCACCACAGGCATTTTTGACCTGGCAACCAGAGACTGGGACACATCTATTATGGAAAAATGCGGACTGAAAACAGACATTTTCCCGCAGGTATACGAAAGCGGTACCGTAGTGGGTTCTGTCAGCGAAGAGGCCGCTGCACTGACCGGACTTGCACCGGGCACTCCGGTAGTGGCAGGCGGCGGCGACGCACAGCTTGGATGTATCGGCGTGGGACTGGTAGCTCCGGGCCAGGGCGCTGTATTCGGAGGCAGTTTCTGGCAGTTTGAATACAACACTTCCGTGGCCAAAACAGACGAAAAGTGCCGGGTACGCGTCAACTGTCATGCCCTTCCCAATCTCTGGCAGTATGAAGCGCTGGCCTTCTATCCCGGCCTGATTATGCGCTGGTACCGGGATTCCTTCTGCCAGCCGGAGAAAAAGCTGGCAGAAGAAACAGGCAGAGATACCTACGATTTGATGAATGAGGAAGCGGCAAAGATTCCTGCGGGCTGTTACGGCATGTTCTGCGCTTTCTCAGACGTGATGAACTATATTTCCTGGAAACATGCGGCCCCCACTTTCACCAATTTTGCACTGGATCCGGATAAATTCAACCGTTATACATTCTACCGGGCCATTATGGAGAACTCGGCGCTGGTGACCAGAGGAAACGTGGAACTTGTAGCTTCTGTGACAGGGGAATATCCCAAAGAGATTATCTTTGCTTCCGGAGCTTCCAAAAGTCCTCTCTGGTGTCAGATTGTCTCCGACGTACTGAATATCCCGGTACATGTGCCCAAAGTAAAAGAGGCAACAGCACTGGGCGCTGCCATCCTTGCAGGAAAAGGCGTTGGTATCTACACAGATATTGAGGAAACCGTACATAAAGTGGTTAAAATCGAAAAGACTTATCAGCCTGATCCGGAAAATGCCGGAGTTTACGCAGAGCTTTACAAAGACTGGCGTAAGGTTTATCAGGCGCAGCTTGACCTTGCAGATCAGAACCTTACCAGAAACATGTGGTCCGCCCCCGGCGTCTGAAACCGGAAAGCACCGCAGCATATATATATCATAAGGAGGAAAAAATATGTTTATTATTGATGAAAAAGACAGAGAATACCGTTTCGGAGACAGCGGCCCGAAATATCTGATGAAAGGCCCCCGTTCCAACTTTGCAGTGGTACAGTTCCAGCCCGGCCAGGATTTCAAAGCCCATTACCATAACATTATGGAAGAAAATTTCTATATTCTGGAGGGCAAAATTGATATCGAAGTGGATGGCGCCACCCATACTCTGAGTCAGGGCCAGATGATGCATATTGAGCCGAAAGAAGTGCATTATGTCATCAACCGTTACGACAAAACGGTAAAAATGATTTCCACTCTGGCGCCTTTCCAGGAATCTGACAAGGTGGAAGTGGACTGACAGGAAACCATATGTTTTAACACTTCATAGCAACATGGATATTTCCTGTAAGATAAAAAAGAATGCGCTTGTGCATTCTTCGCGCGCGAGCGGATTGTCTGGCAATAGATTTCCTCTCCGCGAGCTGCGCATCTTAGTTTTTATTCTATAGGAAGGCACTTTCACGCATTAGCGTGACAAGGCCTTTCCTATAGAATAAAAAACCGGGTGCTGCAAAACCCTCTTTACAGCACCCGGCTTTTAATTATGACACATCTCTGTTCTTCTTTAACGAATACGAAAATCCTCAAACGCCTGATAGAGATTCAGCAATCCCCAGCCAAATGCCTGGTCCGGATAAGTACGTTTGCTGTCTCTGGTAGCTCCCCGAATCAGCACATTTTTCATTTCCAGACTGGTAATTGTACTATAATTTCCGCGCACAATCCCCCATTCCAGCATTAACGCCACAGCTCCCGACGTAATGGCAGCCGCCACACTGGTTCCGTCCCTGGTGACAAACTGATTGCGCAGCCCCGCTCCAAGGACTCCCACACCCGGAGCCACAAAATCCGGTTTCACCCATCCATTCGAAGTAAATCCCCGGCCGGACTTCAGGTAAATACTGTTATCTCTGGCGTCGTAAGCCCCCACGCTGATGGGCACAATGGTTGTGGCCGAAACCGTCAGAGTCGTATCCGGATTGGAACGGACAAAAAATACATCCCCTGACAGAAGTTCCCGCATGGGCAGCCACATATGAAATATGCTGGCCATCTCCACCTCCGGCAGTACCCGTATATTCCACAGCCCCTGGGAAGGATGTGCAAAACGCATATAAATAATCTGGGCTCCGTCCAGAATTCCGGTAATCCTGTAATCTACCGTCACACTGGTATTCTCAAACAGAAAATCATACTCCCTGCCGCCGGACAGAATATACTCGCTGGGCATCCGTTCTCCGGTAGGAGAAATAATCTCCACAACAAACCGCTGGGGAGCCCGCGCCCACAGCTCCGCCACAAAGCCGTCCACGCCTTCTCCCACGCTGATTTCCACATTCTGGTACATCTGCCCGTTCTCCATCTCTCCCAGATAGTGGTGACGCTCATTTCCTTCATTTCCCGTGGCAGTTACAGCCATCCGGCCATTGCGCAGTGAAACGTGATTCAAAACGGAGGACAGGGGACTTGCCCCCGTATGGCTTCCCATATTGGTTCCCAGACCAAAACAGATAACCAGTGGCATATGGCGCTTCGCTGCAAGCTGGTCCAGATAGGCGATTCCCGCCATAATATCATTTTCCTGAAAGGCCTGTGCGTCTTCCGGGATAAAATAGAATTCCCGCAGGTATTCTTTGGCGGGCTTTAACTTTACCATCACAATTCTGGCATAAGGCGCCGCCCCGGTAAATTCCTCCTCCGGCACCGGGCTGCCCGCCGCGATACTGGCCAGAAAAGTCCCATGGCCTTCCGGGTCCGTCATGGGCACCACTTCTCTGGGATTTGCCGCCTGCAATGCCTCGTTAATCTGATTATCCTGATATTCGCTGCCATACAGGAACCCTTCCGGCCTGGTTCCGCTCCGGTCTGTCTGATCCCAGACCGCCGCAATCCTGGTACTTCCGTCGCTGTTGCGGAACACGGGATTTTCATAATCAATGCCCGTATCCAGAAATCCAATTAAAACACCCTGTCCCTTTAAGGACAGGGTCGGCTGATTCTGAATTCTTAAAATTCCGCTGGCCTCCAGAGCGCTCTCGTCCATAAGGGTATAGCATTTTGGAATCGAGGTATAATCATAATTCTGAATATTCAGCGGGGGATTTGTATTCCTCGGAATATAGGCCGCATCGTAGGCATCCGTGATTCTCTGTATGCATTCCCCGGCAGGCATTCCCCTCATCCGCAGCTCATATTCCATTATAAAATCGTAGTAATCATTTGAGTATACCGCTTCTTCACAGTCCATATGCTGCTCTTTTCTTTTTTTACATATGTATGTGACGTTTTTCCGGAATATTCAGGCATCCCCGCATACTGATCACCGGACCTCCTGTATTTTCCACATAATCTCTGGTAATGGTTACCACTCCGATGTTGTCATCCTTGGGAATCTCATACATGATATCCAGCATAAATTCCTCGATAATGGCCCGGAGCGCCCGCGCGCCCACATCTTTCTTTCTGGCTTTTCCGGCAATGGAGCGCAAAGCCTCTTCTTCAAATTCCAGCTTCACCTCGTCCATGGCCAGCAGCTTCTGATACTGTTTGACAATGGCATTCTTCGGCTCTGTCAGAATCCGCACCAGCATATCTTCGGTCAGAGCATCCAGCGCAAAAATAATCGGAAGACGTCCCAGAAACTCCGGTATCATCCCGTATTTGCGGATATCCTCCACTTCTACCCGATGCAGAAGATTCTCTTCCTTATCATATTTGTCCTTCAAATCCGCATGGAATCCCATGGCAGACTGTTTGTTCAGGCGTTCCTTAATAATATCCTCCAGATCCGGAAATGCACCGCCGCAGATAAACAGGATATTTTTGGTATTTACCGTGGCCAGAGGCACCATGGCATTCTTACTGTTGGCTCCCACCGGCACCTCAATCTCAGCCCCCTCCAGCAGTTTGAGCATTCCCTGCTGTACGCTCTCTCCGCTCACATCCCGCTGGTGGGTATTCTTTTTCTTGGCAATCTTGTCTATCTCGTCGATAAAAATAATTCCATGCTCCGCTTTCTCCACATCATTATCCGCAGCAGCCAGCAGCTTGGACACAACACTTTCAATGTCGTCTCCGATATACCCGGCCT
The DNA here is from genome assembly GCA_036941025.1 of Lachnospiraceae bacterium JLR.KK002. Taxonomy (NCBI): domain Bacteria; kingdom Bacillati; phylum Bacillota; class Clostridia; order Lachnospirales; family Lachnospiraceae; species Lachnospiraceae bacterium JLR.KK002. The sequence goes on along the minus strand of JAYMNP010000001.1, from coordinate 77,279 downwards.
CTGTGAGGGAAGTGGCGTCGGCGATGGCAAGAGGCACATCCAGCAGCTTCGCCAGGGTTTTTACCATATAGGTCTTGCCGCTTCCCGTGGGGCCCACCATAAGCATATTGGATTTCTCAATCTCCACACCGTCCAGATTGTCGCAGCCCACACGTTTATAATGATTGTAAACTGCCACGGACATGACCTTCTTGGCATGTTCCTGTCCCACCACATATTCATCGAGACTGGCCTTAATCCGGTGAGGCGCCGGAATGGATTTGATATCCAGCACCGGCTTTTCCTTCTTTTCTTCTTTTTTCTTCTTCTTTTTCAGTTTCTGGCTCCTGGGCATCATGTTCATACCCATATTCTGCAAATCCGACAGATTAATCATACTGATATTGGGCATGTTGCCAAAGCTGCTCATATCTCCCAGCGGAAATCCGCCATGATTCATGCTGTCAAAGGTTTTCTGCATACAGTCCGCACAGATACAGATTTCATTCGGTATCTTAATCATTTTCCCGGCCTTGCTCTCCGGCCGGTGGCAGATATAGCAGATATCTTCGTATTCGCTGTCCGGACTGCCTGTTTCGGAAACACTGTCCGGACTGCCTGTTTCGGAAGCGCTGTCCGAACTGTCCGTTTCGGAAGCCCCCTCTTTCACATCACCGCTGTCCGCAGGTTCCAGCTTTGTATATTCCTCTGTTTCTCCGGAATCCGAAACTACTTCCCGGAAATCTGTATCATCAAATTTATCCTTCATCCTGAAATCTCCTTTTTCTTTTCGAACTTTATCATCCGAAACATGACTTTATTATAAGCCAGGGAGTTCAATAGCACAACTGCTTTTTCAAAGGCTTTCGAAAAATTTAATATTCATAAAAATAATTGTAACCGCAGAAATCCTGTCTCACCGGGTCATAATAAATACCGATGGTATATTCTCCCTGCATCAGCAGCAGTATCATATCCTTTAATTCTACAATCTGATAGGAATAACCTTCCGTCTCTTCCGGTGCATCCGTCGACGACACAGCCCCGGTTTTCTCCACTTCGTATTCCGCATCTTTTGCCTTATTTTCATCATACAGCTCCGGACTATCATAAAATCCCCAGGCTTCCGTCAGATCTTTCAGTTCCCCGGGCATATGATCTGTTCCTGTTTTCTGCTCCAGAATATTATTCAGCCAGCGAAGCCCCTCCATATGTCCATTGACATAATCTCCATTTTTACTGTACATGGAAAAAAAATCCTGATTGCTCAGCAGCACCATATAATCAAAATACGCCGCCAGCTCCTTTTCGGATTCTTCCAGTGTTTTTACCAGCCTGTCTTTTCCCTTCTCCCACTGTTCCCTGTCCCGTTCTTCTTCCCTGGATTCCTGACAGATAAAACTTACGATATTCCACTCGCTGCAGGCAATCCGTACCTGATACTGCCTCTGGTTCAGTTCCAGCGTATCCCGGTAAAAATAAACGGAGCCCATGGGAGAATTTTCAGTCATAATCAGACTGTCTACGATTTTTTTCTGATTTTTCTGATAAACCTTCCATACATCCTCCGTCCGCACATGGCTCTCACAGGCTATCATCTGATACAGATACCAGTCAGCCCTCTCCCTGGTCTCTTCCGGACTTTCTCCATAATCCAGAAGTATCCGGTAAAAATCCGGATGAATCCCTGCAGAATCCTCTCCTTCCAGGTAGTGATTCCCCGCCGCAGTCTCATCCTCCGGGTAGTAATTCCAGGGAAACAGCTCAATATCTTCTTCAATCTTTCCATAAAAAATATTGGAACTGGTACTCTCATATTCCGCTTCTTCCAGAATCCGTTCTTTTTCCAGCACCTTTTTTCCGCTTTCTACAATTACGAGGTAACCGACTCCCAGGACAATTCCCGCACACAGAAGGGTCAGCGCCATGGATTTTATTTTAGCCATGTTCCCGGCCCCCTTTCATGGAAATCAGTACCTGCGTCCCTTCCCCCGGACAGCTCTTAAATTTCATGGTCCCCTGATGAAGGGATACAATTTCCTGACAGAGGGCCAGTCCCAGGCCTGCGCCGCCATTGGCCCGTCCCCGCACCTTATCTACCATATAAAATGCCTGGGTAATCTTTTCAATTTCTTCCTGTGGTATTCCCACTCCCTGGTCCGACACCTGAATCAGGAACTGTTCTCCCTCAAAGCGGCCCGTTACCTGGATGCGGCCTCCTTCTCCGGAGGCCTTCACCGCATTGTCCACCAAGTTATAAAGAAGGGATTTCATCAGCTCCCGGTCTGCCCACAGCGTACCCGGCTCTGATTCGCACACCAGCTCCATCTTCCGATGTTCCGTTATGACTTTCAGAGAGGTTCCGATTTCCTGAAACAACTGCTGCATGTCCTCCTGCTGCATGTCCAGATTGGTCTCTCCCACGGTAATCAGCTCCATGAGTTTTCCGGAAAGGGTACGCATACGGGTGGCTTCCGCTTTGATAATTCCGGCATATTCGATACGGTTTTCTTCGGTAATATCTTTTTTTATCTGAAGCAAATCGGAAAATCCCAGTATGGAAGTGAGAGGCGTTTTCATTTCATGGGAGAGATTGTCAATAAAGTGTTTCCTGTCCTCCGCCACATGTTCCAGCGCACGCACATTGGTTTCCACAGCTTCCGCCATACAGTTCATATTGCGGGCCAGCTCGGAAAGCTCGTCTTTTCCTTTTTCAGGAATGCGTTTCTGATAGCTTCCCTGGGCAATGGCTCTGGTTCCCTCATTTATTTTTTTCAGAGGATGGAGCAGCATTTTCACCACAACCAGCAGAATCAGAGCAATCACCATGGCGCACACCATACTGATGGCCTGTATCTGCCACAGCATATTTTCATGGATTTCCATAACGTCAGAAATATCGTGTTCCGTAACCACATAGTAAGTCTTGCCTTCCATGCTCTCGGAAGACGCCGTATAGAGGCGGTCTCCCTCTACCTGCATATAGCTTTTCCCCGTATTCTGTACGGCTTTCGTCAGCTCTCCCGGCGGCTCCATGTCCCGGTTGGCATATACTTTCTCATTCCGGGCATTGCAGAACATAATGCCGCTGCCTTCGGTATTTTTGCCAAAGGTGCTCTCCATAAATTTTTTCAGTTTCTTTTCTTCCAGCACAATGGCGTTTTCTTTCAGGCGTTCCGTAATCATCATGCTCTTGAAACTGGTTACCAGAAATTCATGCTCGCTGTACACGCTTTGCTTTTTCTGATTCAATGCATAAGAAAAACTGTTTTTCAACAGCAAAATACTGGTCATGCTTACCGCCAGCATAACCAGTATCAGAGTATACAGAAAAACTTTCTGCCACAGCTTCATCCCGTCACTCCTTTGCACTTTCCAGCCGGTATCCCAGCTTGGGAATGGTCACCAGCCTGTCTCTCAGATTCAGTTTCTTGCGGAGCTGCTGGATATGGATGTCAATGGTCCGTGTCTCTCCTTCATATTCAAAGCCCCAGACTGCCGCCAGCAGGCGGTCGCGGGAAATGGCCACATCCTTATGCTGAATAAAAAACACAAGGACTTCAAATTCCTTGGGCGTCAGACAAACTTCCTCTCCGCCGCATTTGCAGGTATGTTCCTCCACATTCACGGAAATGTCTCCGTAGGAATATGTGGTCTCGGTCCGTTTTACCCTGCGCAGAATCACTTCAATTCTGGCCAGCAGCTCCATGGCTTCAAAGGGCTTCACAATATAATCTTCCGCTCCCAGCCGCAGCCCTTTTACCTTATCCGTCAGCTCCTGTCTGGCAGTAATAAAAATCACCGGAGTATCCGTACTGGTGCGTTTCTGTATAATTTCAAATCCGCTCATATCCGGAAGCATCACATCCAGCAGTATCAGGTCGTATCCGCCCCGCTCTATTTTCTCAAAAGCCTCCGCACCGTTGCCGCACACAATCCCCTCATATCCGCCGATTGCCACCGTTGCTTCCATCAGCTTTGCTATATTTGCGTCATCTTCCACAATGAGTATTTTTATCATCTTTTATCCGGTCCTTCCCTGGTCTGCCATACGTACCGGTGCCTGGCCGCCAGCGTTTCGCTGTCCGGGCACACTTCGGCTTATATCATATCCGCTGCTATTATATCGGATATCCGGCAGAAAGTATGCAGGAAAATGTAAGAAAAATGTAAACTTTAACATGAGGAGGGGCCCTGATGTTTTTATCCGGCCCACGCCTGCCTTGAGGAGGGACCCTTATAAATCAATATTTATCTCATACTTATCATCAATAAGCACATAATTTACATGATACTTCTGAGCAGATTCTAAAAATTTTCTATTATCTTCCAGGACATGTTCCATCGTACACCATGCATCGTCCGGACGTGTTTCTACCACATCCGCATATCTTTTTATACTGGAAAAATGGTTTCTTATATAGCGTTCGCTCAATACAAGGCAATAGTCTGTTCTCCAGGGCTGTTTTAATCATTTCCCGAACAATGGGCCACAAATAATCTGTAAGTTTATCGTAACAGTTCAGACAGGTCTGCGCACCTGCTGCGCTGAGCGTGAGAATATAATTCAGGAGAGCAAAAATCCCATTGCGAAGCAATTTTAAATGGATTTTTGCATGTAACAGGGCAGCTTGTCTGAACTGTTACAGTTTATCATCATCTTCCGGGGTAAGTTCCGTATAGCCGCTTCGGATAAGCCCCATTTTCAGATGGTCTGTGGATAAATACGGGTATTTATATTTTTCAGGCAGTTTTTGAGCCAGTGCGGTCTTGCCCGTGTGTGAGGCTCCTGTTATCAATATAATCATTGTTTTCTCCTCTTTGACGCGCCGGGCATGGTCGCTTCAGCGACATTATTCTATTCATGCGAATGCGCATAATTGTTTTTATCTCATAGGAAATCTATATTCTTTAGCACTTCGCAGTAACACGATATTTCCTGTAAGATAAAAAAGTAACCCCGCCAGACTGCCGGCGCTGTCAATACACACATCCGCAAACCTGCCGGCCCGGCCCGGTACAAATATCTGATGAAATTCATCGGAAGCCGCATAGCACACCGCCAGCCCCAGCGCCAGCAGAATTTTTTTCCTGTTGCTGAAATCATAGCATTCCAGATGGAGTATCAGCAGAATGGCCAGCAGCGCATACTCGCTCATATGGGCTCCTTTGCGAATGACGAACTGCATACTTTCCGCCTGTTTTACAAGTTCTTCTTCTGTTTTTTCCTGTCTCAGCAGACGATTCTTAAGCTCTGCAATCCGGTAAGACACGGACTGGCTGGTCTGAGAAGATTCTGTTGCGTCCTGGGCAGAAAAAGCAAAGATAATGACCATCCATGCAAGAACCAGAGCTCCCGTTACATATTTTTTCATGAGGTGATTCTCCTTTCCCCCTGTGTGATTATCAGGCAATTGCAAAACGCTTCAATTGTCAAAATTTCTGAATTGTACATGAAATCAGTATAATTACTGAGTTTCGCAATTGTCTGTGTGTGATTATCTGAAAGAATGCCTTCAGGGTTCTTCTTCAGTGCATATCATATCACATCAGCCGGATTATTTAAAGCGTGCTTTCAGCAAAGGGCCGGATTCTCCGGTTGAATTCTCATGGGCTTTATTTTCCAGTACATATCCCACATCGCCCACACTTCCGATATTGGCATAAATATTGATTTTATGTCCGTCCCTGGTAATATTTTCCTTCCCCTTCAGTGTCTGCAGAAACTGCAGCTCCTCCTGAATCCTTTTTTCTGCCTGGGCGCAGATTTCTTCCGTCGGCTCCAGAATAATTTCTCCGCCAAATCCATCCACAACTGCTTTCATGCCCGTATGCACTTCCTCCAGATTCAGATTCACTCCAATCAGGGCCGGAATATTCATCATCCTCGCAAGAATTGCCGTATGGGAGTTGGCAGAGCCATGAACCGTCACCAGGGCAAGCATTTTGCTTTTATCCATCTGTACCGTTTCACTGGGGCTTAAATCATCCGCCACAATAACAGAAGGCTCCATATCTGCAAAATCCACATCTTCCTGACCGGACAGAATCCGCACCAGACGGTTGGAAACGTCCTTTACGTCCGCAGCCCTTGCCTTCATATAATCGTCGTCCATACTGGCAAACATTTCGGAAAAATTATCTCCTGTCATGGTCACCGCGTATTCTGCATTTACCAGTTCATTCCGTATCACATCTTCCAGCATCATCTGATGTACTTCAAATATAGCGGCGCTGGCTTCTCCCACTTCTTTTACAGCCTTTTCACAGAGTTGCCGAAGCTGTTTCTGTGCCTCCTGTCCGGCTTTTCCCATACGGAAAATTTCCGCGTCTGCATCCGTAACCTTTTTTCGCTTCACCTGCTGTCCTTCTTTTTTCAAAACAGCCACAGGGCCAGGGACAATTCCTTTGTAAACTGCTTTTCCTGATATTTTTATCATATTCTTTCGGCCTCCTTTGGCAATACCAACCCCCATGGAAATCCTGCGCAAACTGCCCGGCCTTCCATGGATTCCCAGTTCGTCTTTGATTGTATAAGAAAATTTTTTCATCCTTTGCCTCCTATGCTTTTCCCACGCTTCCACACACTTCCATCTTGCTCATCACATATTTCTTCACTTCTTCCCGGCCCTGAGCATTGTATTTCTTGGGGTCAATGGTATCCGGCTTTTCACCCAGCACCTGATTTACCCCTCTGGTAAACGCAATCCTTAAGTCTGTCGCGTAATTCACCTTGCAGATTCCTCTGCGGATACATTCTTTTACCGCCTCGTCCGGCACGCCGGAGGTTCCGTGAAGCACCAGGGGAATCTCAACCACTTTCCGAATCTCACTCAGATGTTCCACATCCAGTTTGGGGCTTCAGCGCTTCTCCGCTGGTATCCAGAATCACCTGTTTTCCGGCTTCTTTTGCCAGCAGAATCATGTTACGGTAAATATCCCCGGACATTCCCTGGGGCATGCTGCCCGACATGGTAACAACGGAACTGTCTTTTATCATTTCCGGAAATTCCGCCAGAAATCCTGTTTCTTCTTCCTCTGTAATCTGACACCCCGGTTCCAGATATTCCATGGAACCAAAAAAAACAGTCAGGATTCCTGCAGATTTTGTGCAAAAAAAGAGAACGGTTGAAATGGTTTCCCACGTATGGAAATCTTTTCAACCATTCTGTCCTGACTCTCCTTATTCCATTACTTCGTATTCGTATTCTTCAATAACTCCGGCCGCTTCCTCCGGGGTGCTGCACCGGTGCAGCTTTTCCTTAAATTCTGCCCGCTCCAGCAGTTTCTGACCGGACTGGCGGACTGCCTCTCTCCAGTCTCTGCAGTCCACATCCAGCAGAATATGAGAGGGCGGCAGCAGATGGTGCAGATAAGGGGCAAAGATTTCCGCATCTGCTTCCGCAGACTGGTGAAAATACTCTCTTACCGCTTTCCTGATTTTTTTCATCAAAGCAGGAGCTGCTTCCGGAACTGCTTCCTGGACAATGGGTGAAATCCGCTCAAGCATTCCCTTTGCCTTTATCTCGCTTTCATCAATTCTGACAGGAAGATGGCGGCTGCTTCGCAGAGCGTCAATTTTATTTCCCACACAGATATAATCTTCATCATTCAGCAACGGTGAGACAATCACGTAATCCAGCCGGCAACCTTCCAGCGGAACGGTACTGATAATAAAATCCGCCTTACCAGGCTCCAGATTTCCAGCTTCATGGGAAGATACAATATCCACAATCTGGAAATTAAAATGGGTTTTCAGTTTTTCCAGTAAAAGCCGGGAAGTACCGATTCCGGCATGGCAGGCCACAATCACATGAAAGGCGATTTTTTTGTTTTTTCTACGCTCCAGTGCGGCGCAGACATGGATACTGACATATTCCAGATCTTTATCTGACAGCTCCCGGTTCCCGTATCCTTTCAGAATATTTCTTTTCTTAATGACTGCTTCCGCCACATTTCCATTCTCCTTCAGGATTTTCCGGATAACTGACGTTTTTTTCCTGAAACACAGACGCCAGATGATTGGACAGATTTTCAAAAAAATCATAATCATCGTTCAGGTTTATGCCCAGATCTTCCGATATCTTCTCAATAAACTGGCGGGTCACCATCTGAATCACATCCTTCCGGACTGATTTGTTTTTCAGATATCTGGCGGAGGAAAGCGTAACATACTCTGAAGAACTGACCAGAATAGAAGCCGCTATTCTCACCCGTTCTTCCCTGGACAGCTTATAATCGTAAAAATCCCTGTCTTCTGTTAAATGAAGGGCCTGCTCAAAATCTTCCCCGCCGGAAACCACGCCGCTTTTTATATTCAGCCGGCACAGTCTGTAAATCACGGATACCATTCTTTTGTTCATTTCATCCCGCAATCCTTTCCCTGCAGCAACTGTCTGACTGCTGCCGGCAGCTCTGACGGTTTTGCAATCACCACAGCCGCCTGCTGTATTTCTTCCGGCGCATATCCGTATGCGCAGCCAATCAGAGGAATTCCATTTTCTTCCGCTGCCTGAAGGTCAAATTTCCGTTCTCCTGCCAGACATGCACGCACCGGTTTTATTTTTTCCAGCAGATTTTTTAACACCTCTGCCTTGTTCCTGCCCATCTCCAGTGAAGCTATCACATCAAAATACTCCCGAACCTGAATTGCCTGTAATACATGCCCAATATGCTCCGGAAAATTATTTGAACATATGGCCAGTTGAAAGCCTTCGGATTTCAGTTCTTCTTCCCCAATGTTCCGAAAAATTTTCGGATAATCAGTTCCGGACTTAATCCGATACAGGAAATGATTTCCTGAGCCGACACCTGTTTTCCCCTGTTTGCCAGGGCTGTCTGACAGGCTTCCACCGCATAGGGAGCTGTCTGATTCAAGGTTCCGTCAATATCAAAGATTACATATTTTTCCATTCTGATCTTTCCTTCCATTTCTGCATCTCTGGCAGATTTTTGTATCATCATACCACAGCAGCCCGTTGGAAAAAAGTATAATTCTTTTCCGAAAATATTGCAAAAATTTCCGGATATCATTCTGAAACCGGTGGAAGCATCTTCTGTTTTTGTCAGAATCAGCCCGGATTATCCCGTATCATTCCTTCCGGAAATCTTTCAGATACACTTCCATGGAGCGATTCATTTCCACAGAAAATTCACTTTCATATTTCCGGTTCCAGAATGCTTCCATCCAGGATTCATAGTCCCGGTTTCCCGTTTTTCCGGAAAACATAGCGCGGATACTTTCACTGTCTTTATCCTGATAAGCATTTTCACAGACCATATCGGAAAGGGCAAACCGCTCCGGCTTTTCCCGTTCTTTCTGCTGGCTGACAGGCCGCCCGAATACAAGCATACAGGCAGGATACACATAAGCCGGAAGGGACAGAAGCTCCTTCATTTCTTCCGCGCACTCCATCACATCTCCAATATAGCAGGAGCCGATGCCAAGGCTTTCCGCTGCCGTCACCCCATTCTGAGCCGCAATCACCGCATCCTCCACTGCCAGAAGCAAATCCCCCGGCCCCGGCTTTCTGGGTTCCAGCCCTGCCTCCCGGTAAAAGGACAGCCATTTCCGGCAGTCCGCACAGAAAATCAGTACCATTTTAGCTTTCGCAATAAAGGGCTGATGGTCGCAGAGTTCCGCCAGCGTTTCCTTCCTTACAAATTGCTTCGAACATTTCATAACCGGCGTTGGAATCTTCCGTAAGAATAACGGACAATTCCGGTATTCTTTTCACATTTATTTCCGGATATACCTGGTGCATGGAATTATAAACCTGTCTGGTATTCTGATAATACCCGCTGTTCTTCAGATAATAAATCTCATGGACGCTATATGGCAGCATATTCAGACTATCTCTTGTGATAAATACAAAGTAACAGCCGGAAGCCAGCACTGCTTCTGCAAAAGATTTCGAATATAAAAATCTTTCCTGCTCATCTACAAATACCACTGTTTCTTTCAGCAGCTGTAATCGTAATACCGCACTTTCGGCATCTCCTGACAAAACCGCACACTTCCTGTCACAAATCACTTCTGTTCCCGGCCCCGTTCTGCCGGAAAGATAATCACTTATTATCTGTATCAGAGTTGTTTTTCCACTTGCACTGTTTCCCTGAATCACCGTGATATTTCTGCGCAGGTTGAGTTCATAACGAAGTTTTTTCGTAGATACCACTACTCTTATATTACCCTTCAAAAATTTCCACCTCCTGAAATTCCTTTAAGAATTCTTCATAACTGTGAATTACATTTCCACTGTTTTTGACAGAAATTTCAAAAGGCTCTTCAAATTCCATTTCATACCCCAGTCTCACGGTAATATCCTGTCTCTTCCCAATTTCCAGTATCCATTTCGCACAATTATTTCCACAGGCAGAAGCATTAACAATAAGCGTGGGTTCCTTATACATAATAATAAGTGCTTTCACACCTCCCGACAATCGTTCGGGCGCAATGATTCCAAGTACCGGACTGTCAATAGAATACGCTGATATTACTGTTGAATCATCTACATCCCGAACCATTTCTTTTACCAGTTCATCTTCAAACCATTCTTCTTCATAATTATATTTAAACCATGTATCCGGACTGAACACATAATTCGTATTTTCTATATCTTTTGACCCTCTGTTAAAAATAATACTCAGCATATGACTTATCCTCCCTGTATTTTCCTGTCTGTTCCCATCATACTATATCTTCCGCAGGGAAAAAAGCCCGTTTCATTTACCGATATCCATACCGTTTTCTCCCCGGCCGAGGCCTTATAACAGCTCCATATTTATGGATTTCACAGTAAATCCGCAATTTTCATACATATGAAAAGCCGCTTTATTTTTCCCGTTCACCTGCAGCTCAATCCCGTCATATTCCTTCTGCTTTTTCAGTTCTTTCAGAAACTCAAAAAAAGCATGTCCAATCCCTTTCCCGCGGTAATTTTCATCCACTGCCATGGAATCAATGAAAATAACACTTCTGGCCACCTGATTTGGACCTTCGACATGTCGGTACATAATAAATAAAATTCCCGCCACAATTCCCTCATATTCCGCAACGAAAAATGTTTCATCCTTCACTGCCTGTTCAAATACGTCAGCAGGCAGCACCGTGTCACTGTATCTGTAAATATCCGGCCGCCAGTCAATATGCATTTGCTGCACCTGCTTCATAATGGCTTCCACCGCTCCATATTCTTCCGGTTTTGCATTTCTGATATGAATTTTCATCGTTCTTCAGACCTCCTCATACATATTATACTACGCTATTCGTAGCTATTTTACATTCTGCACCAGTTAATAAAGTTTTCCCATCATTTTTTATCTTTCCGAACAATCCGCCACACAGCGAACTTTCCTGCTGTTACTGCTACCGGAAGTCCGCCCGGCGCCATAACCCACTGGCTGGCAATATACAGATTTTTTATCCCTTTTATGATTCCTTTCACACGAAAAGACTTTACGCCTTTTTTCGTAATGAATCCCATATATGCTCCATGATATGCATTACAGTACCGTTCGTAAGTAATGGGTGTCCAGCAGTCAAGAAATTCCATGTGCCCCTGCAGGCCGGGGAACTGTGTCAGCAATCGTTTCTCAATTGCCCTTACTGTCTCCTTTTTCTGTCTCTCATATTCCTTCCCTTCCAGTCCTTTCCAGTAAAAGTATTCCTTATCGAATTGTGGAACATTTACCTGGAGTACCATTTTTCCTGTGGGAGCAAATCCAGGTTCATACTCGTAACTTTTCACCGAAATTCTCTCCACTTTCTTTCCCCCGGTTTCAAAAGGAGCGCAGTCGAAGAAAACAGTTCCTTTCCCGTCATATGCCTCCCGGTCAGCCACAAATGCCGCCTGAACAGCAGTGAAAAGAGGATATTTGTCATTATCTGCATAACAGGACCGCCATTTTGCATCCATATACTTTTTCCCGACTAAATTGCCGAACATTTCCATCGTATCCACGGATGAGATAACATAATCTGCCAGCACTGTTTTCCCGTCTGCCTTTTCAATCCCGATTGCTTTTTTATTTTTTATCAGAATCCGTAAAACCGGTTCATTACAGTATAAATTTCCTCCAAGCTCCTGAAATCGCTTCACCATACGCTGCACCATTGCCAGAGAACCGCCCATCGGTATTTCACCATTACCGGATATAATACTGGCATAAGAAACGAGAAAAGAACTTGCAACATATTCTTTGGGCAGATAATCTGTAAACAGTGCCTTCAGTGCAGGATGTTTAAACCGCCTGGACATTTCTTCCAGATCAATGGAACCGTATTCCTTCATCACCTTTGGCATATCCGCCATGGAAGCTCCCATATGGATATAATCAGTAATCCCCATAGCATCCAGAGGCTTCTCAGCTGGCATTTCACATTCCGCTGCGTATTTCACATGCTTCACAAATTTTTTTATTTCCGTTTCATCTTCAGGGGACAACTGGAGAAGTTCTGCCTTCGTCCTTTCTAAATCCTTCCACAGTGTTACCTGAAAACCTCCCCGGATACTTGTATAAAAGCAGTCGCAGTCTGCAAATTCCGTATGCTCATCCAGGGCTCCCACTGTTTCCCATACTTTCCGGAGAGACGTCCCTTTTTTAGTTCCGGTAAGCCAATGAATACAGTTATCAATATGGCAGCCTTTCCGGTTCCACCCCATACACTGGCCGCCGGCAATGGGATTTTTCTCATAAATATCCACGTCATAACCTGCCAGTCTGCCATAAATTCCTGCCGACAATCCGGCAATGCCGCCGCCTGCGATTACAATTTTTCTGTTTTCACTCATCATTTTCCTCCATAAATAAACGATTTTCACTCAATTGCTTCTGAATCGTTTTGCAGCATACCCACTATCCACTCCGGTTCCGGCAGGGGAATTTCCGGATGCAGCGCACACTGTTCCATGATTCCGTGTATCGCACACCAGTACATATTTGACAGCGACATGACGTTTCCTTTCCGAATGCTTCCATCTTTCTGTCCTGCTTCCACCCAGTTCTGGCAAAATGCAATAGTATCGACCGAAGCGGCCAGCCGACGAAGTTTCTCCGGTATATCTTCCGCCCACGCCACATGTCCCATAAATACGAACATTTTCGCAATAAAAGGATTTTTTTCGGTCTGCAGAAACAATAGTTTCGTAAATTGATAAAAAAAATCCAGACCATTTTCTGCCCTGACCTGCATGGGCATACGCATCCCTTCCAGTCCGATATTTACCAGCTCTTCTAACAGAATTTCCTTTGTTGGAAAATAATGAAACAGCAACCCTTCACTAATCCCCGCCCGCCTGGATATCTGGCTTGTTTTGGTTCCGTAATATCCCCGTTCCACGAATAAATCCAGGGTAGCCTGAATAATCTGTACTTTTCTGGCTTCCTTTTGTTCCTTCCTTGTCATATAACATCTCCTCCGGTAAATAAACACAGCTTAACATTAGCATAGTCAGCGAAAAATTTACAGAGTGATTTACTCAATGAAATTTCTGCCTGTCATAAAATATTTTCTCACAAAATTTCCTGTATCCTGGCCTCCTGCGCCTTCTTGACATTTTTTCAAAAATATGCCATACTGACACCATAAAACTCCTGCTGTCCCTTACGGGAACATCAGGAGCGTGGATTTTTAAGGAACCGCCTTTTTCGCCACACAATTACATTCGTAGTTGTGTGGTTTTTTTCTATTCAAAAGGAAATTATTTCCGGTAATTGCGAAACTGTAAAATTATCAAAATTTCATGTACAATTACTGCATTTCTTCTTAAATATTTTCATCATACAAAAGGCCGACATGTCGGACGCACCAGACATTCCAACGAGCCTTTGAATACAAAAGACCATGTCAGCAAAGGCTTCCATGCTCTTTTAAGTCTCGTTTCCACGGTGCTGAAATGCATTTCTTACCTTTTGCATGAGAAAATATTTGTATTCAGGTTTTCTGAATCGTACATGAAATCAGTACAATTATAGAGTTTCGCAAATGCCTATATTTAGATGAACTATTGAAAGGAGACACAAAAATGAAAGAAAAGATTGAGAAAGATGTAAAGGTTGCGGAAGGTAATAAGAGATTAATATTAAGAACAGCGATCCTGCTTTTTGCTGTTTCGATAATATATTCGATTAGTACTTTGGTGGGCGGTGCGTTTAATGACTTCTGCGAGGCTGCTATAAGATGGGTAATGTCAGGCATTGGTGTTGCGTTTGCTACGACATATTCCAGCCAAAAAGAATCCGGAAAAATATAAAAAATCCAAAGAAGAAGAAAATGGAAAAATCTGAATGGATACGCTGTCCTGTTTGTGGGAACAAAACTCGTGACAGAATTAGAAAAGTGATTTTGTCAAGATTAGTTGACACATTTTCCTCAGGGATTTTGCATCCTGTGCTGCTTCTTTCAGGGAATCATAGTATCGCTGTCGTTTTATCATGGGAGGAAGGCCTCCATCAGAGGAGCAGATCCTCCGGTTATTCCAATAGCTGATGAAATATCTCCGGATGCCATATTGACAGACTGCATCCCGGTAAAGCCGGCTGGTATACCGGCTTCCCCTGTCACTGTGGATGAACGCCCCGCGGATGCCTGGATATGCCCTCGCTGCATTTTCCAGTGTCTGCACACATAACGGGGCTTTCATGTCAGTGTCCGTCGCCAGGCCTGTCAGATAATCTTCCTCCCTTCCCCGTCGTTCCCGGATATCCATGAATTTTTCCCAGTCCGCCGGATTCAGTTTGCCTTTTACCTGATTTTCATGCCGGGCAAATTCTCCTGCCAGGGAATCCCCAGGACATGCCATAGCATTTTTGTAAGTCCTCTGTTTTGCCGATTTCAACGTTACCAGAATCACCGGATACCGGCACATTTCCCCGGTATATGTTTCCCCGGCTTTTTCAATGGCAAGGCCGGAAAACAGCTCCCGGTTCTTCCGGTTTTTTCCGGGTCTCCGGTATTGCTTTTCCATATTATATCCCAGGAGGGAGACAGTTACAACAATTCTTTCAAAATCTGATTTACCATGCCGGGATTTGCCTTTCCCTTCATGGCCTTCATGGTCTGGCCCACCAGAAATCCAATGGCTTTTTCCTTTCCGTTCCGGTAATCTTCCACGGATTTTGGGTTATCCTTTATCACCTGTTCCACGACAGCGCGAAGTTCCCCTTCGTCGTTGACGGTTTTCAGTCCATGGTCTCTGACATAAGCATCCGGGTCGATGTCCTCGTCAAATATTTTCTCAAATACTTCTTTCGCCACTGTGCTGTTAATGCTGCCTTCTTCTGTCAGGGCAATCAGTTTTGCCAGATGTTCCGGTGAAAAACGGATTTCCTCCGGCTCCATTTCCCGTTCCTTTAAGAGGCGCATGGTCTCTCCCATCAGCCAGTTGCTTACTTTTTTCGGTTTCCGGCACAGCTCTGCGGTGGCTTCAAACAAGTCAGCCAGATGTTTGGACGAGGTGATAATCTCCGTATCGTAATCAGGCAGTCCGTACTCCTGCCGGTACCTTGCCATTTTCTCCGGGCGCAGTTCCGGCTGCCCTGCCTTAATCTCTGCAATCCATTCCTCACTGATGGAAAGGGGAGCCAGATCCGGCTCCGGAAAATACCGGTAATCCTGAGCGTCTTCCTTGCTGCGCATGGGGTAGGAATACTCTTTTCCATCATCCCATCTTCTGGTTTCCTGGATTACCTGTTTTCCCTCTTCCAGCAAATCAATCTGCCGGGTTTTCTCGTGTTCAATGGCTCTGGCAATAGCTTTAAAAGAGTTCAGATTCTTCATTTCCGTCCGGGTGCCCAGCTCCTCTGAGCCTGCTTCCCGTACCGACAGGTTCACATCCGCCCGCATGGAGCCCTCGTTCAGTTTGCAGTCGGAGGCCCCCAGATACTGAATCATCATCCGCAGCTTTTCCAGATAAGCAATGACTTCTTCTGCCGAACCCATATCCGGCTCGGAAACAATTTCTATTAATGGCACACCGGAACGGTTGTAGTCCACCAGAGAACAGTCACCCCACTCGTCATGAATTAATTTCCCCGCGTCCTCCTCCATATGGATTTCATGGATTCCGATGGTTTTCGTTCCGGCAGAGGTTTCAATCTCAATTCCTCCATCCCGGCAGATGGGCAGATAGAGCTGGGAAATCTGGTAGTTCTGGGGATTATCCGGGTAAAAATAATTTTTCCGGTCAAATTTACAGTTCCTGGTTATGGTACAGCCGGCGGCAAGGCCCACTGCCATGGCGTATTCCACTACTTTCTTATTCAGAACCGGAAGGGACCCCGGCATTCCGGTGCATACCGGACAGGTATGGGTATTGGGCGCTCCTCCAAATGCTGTGGAACAGCCGCAGAAAATCTTTGTTTTGGTGGCAAGCTCCACATGGACTTCCAGTCCGATGACCGTTTCATATTCTTTGCTCATGTCCTCACCTCCTGTTCTGCTCAAATGCATAAGCTGCCTGCAGAATCTTTTTTTCCTGGAAACATCCGCCGATTAACTGCAGTCCGATGGGAAGTCCTTTTCTATCCATCCCGCAGGGCAGGGTCATGGCCGGCAGTCCTGCCAGATTTACAGAGACTGTATAAATATCTCCCAGATACATCTTTAAGGGGTCCTCCAGGCTCTTTCCGATTTCCGGTGCAGTGGTGGGCGCCGCCGGGCCAAGAATCACGTCGTATGTTTCAAAAGCCTGGTCAAAAGCCTGTTTGATCAGTGCTTTGGTGCGCAGAGCTTTCAGGTAATAAGCGTCATAATAACCGGAACTCAGCACAAAGGAGCCCAGCATAATCCTTCGTTTCACCTCCGGGCCGAACCCTTCGGAGCGGGATTTTTTGTACATCTGATGAAGCCCTTCGTATTCCTGGCTGCGGTATCCGTATTTCACTCCGTCAAACCGTGCCAGGTTGGAGCTGGCTTCAGCACATGCAATGACATAATAAGCCGGAATTGCGTACTCCACCAGGCTTAAATCAAATTCTTCCACCAGGGCGCCCTGCGCTTCCAGCACTTTTGCCGCCGCAAGAACAGATTCCCGCACTTCCCCATTCAGCCCTTCCCCCAGATAATCTTTCGGAATTCCGATTTTCATACCTTTTACATCTTTTTTCAGTGCGGAAATAAAATCCGTATCCTTCCGGTTCAGGGAAGTGGAATCTTTCCTGTCATAAGAAGTAATCACTTCCAGAACGGCCGCGCAGTCCGCCACATCCTTTGCCACCGGCCCAATCTGGTCCAGAGAGGAGCCGTAAGCAATCAGCCCGTACCGGGAAACCGTTCCGTAGGTGGGCTTTAGCCCTGTCACGCCGCAGAATGCGGCTGGCTGTCGAATGGAGCCGCCTGTATCGGAGCCCAGTGCATAAAAACATTCCTGAGCCGCCACCGCCGCACAACTTCCTCCGGAGGAACCGCCCGGCACATGCTTCGGATTCCAGGGGTTCCGGGTAATCCCAAAGGCTGAGGTTTCCGTGGTGCTCCCCATGGCAAATTCATCCATATTGGTTTTGCCCAGAATCACCGCACCCGCTTTCTGCAGATTCAGCACTGCTTCCGCTGTGTATGTGGGCACAAAATTTTCCAGGATTCTGGAACTGCATGTGGTCCGCAGCCCTTCGATGCACAGATTATCCTTGATTGCCGCGGGAACCCCGGCCAGCGGCCCTTCCAGTTCTCCTCTGCTAATTTTTTCCTGTATTTCGGCTGCCTGTTTCAGGGCGCCTTCTTCGTCCAGCGTCACATAACTGTGTATCTCCGGCTCCGCCTGATGGATTTGCTCCAGCGTCGCCTGTACTGCTTCTGTCACGCTGATTTCCTTATGCTTTATCTTTTCCGCAAGCTGCAGCGCGGTAAATTGTCTGATTTCTTTCACTGACATGGACATTCCCTCTCTCATTCCACTGTTTTCGGTACCTGATAACTTCCCTCCCGGACTTCCGGCGCATTTTTCAGCATATTTTCACGGTCATCCCCGTTTGTCACCACATCTTCCCGAAACACATTATCTACAGGAAATACATGGGACATGGGCTCCACGCCGGAAGTATCCAGTTCGTTCAGTTTGTCAATATAATCCAGCATTTCCTCCATATCCTTTCTGGCCCGTTCCCGCTCCTCCTGGGAAAGCTCCAGTTTGGCCAGAATTCCCACATATTCCATGGTTTCATCTGAAATCACATTTCTGCCCTGTTTCTTTTCCATTGTTTCCAATCCTTCCTCTCTCCTAATCCCTGACTTTGATATGCACTTCCCGAAGCTGCTGCTCTGTCACCTGATTCGGCGCGCCGCACATAAGATCCTGGGCATTTCCGTTCATGGGGTACGCAATCACTTCGCGGATGTTTTCTTCTCCCCGCAGCAACATCAGCATACGGTCAATCCCCGGCGCCATGCCTGCGTGGGGCGGCGCTCCGAACTGAAACGCGTGGTAGAGGGCGCCGAATTTGCTTTTCAGCGTTTCCTCATCATATCCTGCAATTGCAAAGGCTTTCACCATAACCTGTAAATCGTGGTTGCGGACCGCGCCGGAAGACAGCTCCACTCCGTTGCACACAATGTCGTACTGATATGCCAGAATGTCCAGGGGATCCATGGTTTCCAGCGCTTCCAGCCCGCCCTGGGGCATGGAGAAGGGATTGTGGGTGAAGGTCAGTTCTTTCGTCTGAGGATCCTGCTCAAACATGGGAAAATCATTGACATAACAGAACCGGAACGCATTTTTTTCCAGTAAGCCCAGCTTATCTCCCAGTTCCGTACGAATCATACCTGCAAAGTAAGCCGCCCGTTCTTCCCTGTCCGCCATAAAAAATATGGTGTCTCCTGTCTCAGGGCCGGCAAGGCTGCGGAACTCCTCTTTTAATTCTTCCGGTATAAACTTGTCAATGGGCCCCTTAAAGCTGCCGTCTTCCATCACTTCCAGATAACCCAGTCCGCCCATGCCGATTCCGGTGGCAAATTTCAGCAGTTTCCCATGAAAACTTTTGGACATTTCCGCATGTACCCGGAGGGCCCGCACGGTTTTTCCAAGGAAAGGCTGAAAGGTACATTTCTGAAAAAATTCTGTCAGATCCATAATCCGCAGAGGATTCCGCAAATCCGGCTTGTCGGTGCCAAACTCCAGCATAGCCTGTTTATAGCTGTACACAGGGTAGGGAGCCTTTGTAACTGTGCTTCCCTCCGGTGCAAATTTTTCAAAAACTGCGGACAATACTTCTTCTCCCACCTGAAATACATCTTCCTGGTCGGCAAAGCTCATTTCAAAATCAAGCTGGTAAAATTCTCCCGGCGAGCGGTCTGCTCTGGCGTCCTCATCCCGGAAGCAGGGGGCTATCTGGAAATACCTGTCAAAACCGGATACCATCAGAAGCTGTTTGTACTGCTGGGGCGCCTGAGGCAGCGCGTAAAATTTCCCCTTGTATTTTCTGGAAGGAACAATATAATCCCTGGCTCCTTCCGGGGAAGAAGCACAGAGAATCGGGGTCTGGATTTCCAGAAATCCCAGTTCTGTCATTTTCTCCCTCAGATATGCAATGACCCTGGAACGGAAAATAATGTTGTCTTTTACTTTCTGGTTCCGCAAATCCAGATAGCGGTATTTCAAACGCACGTCTTCCCGCACTTCTCTGCTGGTCATCACTTCAAAGGGCAGAGGTGCATATACGTCTCCCAGAATCTGAATTTCCTTTGCTTCCAGCTCTATGGTTCCCGTGGGAATCTTCGGGTTGTACGTATCCTCATCCCGCTGTTCGATAATACCCTGAATGGATACCGCCTGTTCCCGGCGGATTCCCTCCAGCAGCTTCCCATCCCGAATCACCACCTGCATCACAGCGTACATGTCCCTCAAATCAATAAAAGAAACGCCGCCATGGTCCCGGATGTTTTCCACCCATCCGGCTGCCCGGATGGTCCGTCCGATATCTGTTTCACTCACTTTGTTTAACGTTATGTCTCTGTAAATACTGCTCATAATTCCCACTCCTTTTTGCGTATCCGTGAGCTGCGCAATCCAGCAGGGAAGATTTACCGCACCCTGCTCGCCGCGCGCGAGCGGATTGCCTGGCAATAGATTTCCTTTCCGCGAGCTGCGCATCCCGCCCGGAGGGCTTTATCTTACAGGAAGATACTTTCGCACGTTAGCGCGACACGGTATTTCCTGTAAGATAAAAAAACCCCGGAATACTTTCGTATTCCGGGGCGAATCTCTTCCAGGGAAATCCGCGGTACCACCCGCATTGAAAGACTGCTTCCCGCTGCACAGCATCAGGAACATCTGCTTTCCACTCTTATGCTTAACGCGCACAACGTACTGGCCTGCCCGCCATGAATCTTTTCCCATAAGCTGCTTAACCAGTCTGCTCCGGAGCGTTCCCTTTATCTCCTCTTCCAAACGGCGCTCTCAGTCGGTGACGCCATATTCCTGTCGGCTTCTGAAAACAAGAGTCTCCTTCAACGCTTTACTAAGTTGATGTTTTTTAGTTATGGGTTATCTTATCACAGATTATTCTGTTTTGCAAGAAAAATTTACAATTTAAATTTATTTGCCTGGTCATTCTGTCTGCGGCTCAGTTCTACCAGTCCCCTGGTATCTTCGGTACACTCGTCAATGGTCTGAGACAGAAGAGTCATGCTGGCGCTGGTTTCTTCTGTGGACGCCGCACTCTCCTCCACCACGCTTGCCAGACTGTTGGCAGAGTCTGTAACAATCTGTTTCAGGGAATTCAGAATCTCTGTCTGTCCGCCGATTTCTTTTGTCACTTCTTCAACCATGGCTACTTCTTCTTTCAAATGCTGAAATGCAACTCTGGTTTCCTGCAGACATTTCTGCTGCTTCTGCACATTGTTCGTAACTTCCTGCATTTTATTGACGGAAACTTCCACATTATGCACCAGTTCTTTCACTATTTCTTCAATCTCCTGGGCATTTCCGGAAGATTCCTCGGAAAGATTCCGGATTTCTTCTGCCACAACTGCAAATCCTCTGCCGGCTTCTCCGGCTCTGGCCGCCTCTATGCTGGCATTCAGGGAAAGCAGATTGGTCTGGGCTGCCAGCCCTTTGATAATCTCAATGGTTTTATTGATATTGGCGGCGGAGTCATTATTCTTATTGGTCTGTTCTGATACCACATCAATGGTTTCAATGGTCAGTCTTGTAATCTGATCCAGTTCCCGAATACTCTCAGAAGCTCCTGCTGAATGGGTAGCCATGGCAGAAACTGCTTCTTCCAGCTTATGTACACCGCTCTTTTCTACTTCAATAACATCTCCCAGTTCCCCAATCTTCTCATTTACGGTCTCTGTCTCATTAGCCTGACTGGTAGCTCCCTGTGCCAGGTCTTCAATGGCCTGATTGGTATCCCGGATACTGGTCAGAATATAACCGAACTTCTCACTGAACTTTTCACTGCTCTGATTCAGAGATTCTCCTGTATGGAGAACACTGCCAATCATAGTTGCCAGAGATTCCCGCACATTATCCAGGGAACGTGCCATTTCTCCAATCTCGTCATTCCTTTGCAGTAATACAGGGCTGACGGTAAAACTAAGATCTCCCACTGCTGCCTGGCGAAGATGAGCCTCCACCATCTTAATACCTTTTGTTATCCGCATACCACCCACTGTGGAAATTACTATCGCTATAATCAGCATAACAACAGCCGCAACTCCGTAAATCATAAGCATACCGGAGAATTCTTTCTGGATATTATCTTTCTGGCTGTCAATCTTTGCATTCATTTCATCCACATAATTTCCGGTGGCAACGGCCCAGCCCCAGGGCTCAAACATCTCAGAATAGGCAATCTTGGGCGCAACAGTCACACCGTCTGCCTTGGTAAAATAAAATTCATTGTAGCCGCCTCCGGCTTTTGCTGCTGACACCACATTCTGCGTCACTTTCACACCGTTCTGATCTGTTAAATCCTTCCGGTTGGTACCTTCCTGGTCTGTCAGAATCGGATGTTCAACCAGCACATAATCCTCTCCGTCAATCCAGATATAACCGGAGCCGTCATCCCGGTAACGCATGGAACGCACTGCATCTTTCGCTCTCTGCTGCGCCTCTTCCTCCGTCATTTCACCGCTTTTAAACCTGTCATAATAACGCTGAATCAGTGCCAGGGCTCCCTGTACCTGAGATTTGATTTCCATGGAATAACCGTCTGTCATGGACTCCTCATACAAATCCACTGACTCATCCATGGACTGTCTCAGATAATAAACACCCAGACATGCCAGACCAATTGTCGGAACAGACACCATAATACAGATAATGGAAACCAGCATAACGGTCAGGCTTTTGAAGCCTTTCGTCTTCGGTTTCTTAACTTCCATATTTTCATTCATATAATCCCACCTTCCACATTTACTGCCTGTTGATACTTCTATTATACAGTTTTCCCAATATAAGTCAATGGAATTGGAGATTATTTGTTAATTTTACCGTTATCTAATTTTCACCATTGTGCAAATATAGTGCTATTTTACTATTATTCACTGCTTTTTCACCAAAAATTTCTGTTTTATCACCAAAACCTGCTTATGCCGGGATATTTCCGGACAATATCAGGTTATGTCCAGACCGGCCAGTTGCCTGGCCAGACTATCTGCCGTATCAGAAAAAAATATGCCCTGACTGTTTATTTTCTCCTGACACATGGTAAGATTCCTGGGATTCCCGCGGAAGGCTTCTTCATTTTTCTGCAGCCTGTCCGTATTCAGTCCCAGATTTTCAAACACCCCACGCACTGTCTCATAAGTACTTTTCTCATTGGGCGAGCCAAAATTGTACACACCTCCCGGAAGTTCAAATGCTTTTTCCAGATGTTTTGCCACTTCATTTACATCCGTAATGCCCCGTCTGTCCCATACCGGCAATTTTATGGCTTCTTCACCTGCAATCTGAGAAATCAGTGTCCGGAAAAAATCACTGTGTTCCCCTTCTTTTCCCGTTTTCACATCGTACATCCAGGACAGACGCAGTAGCACGCAGTCCGGATTTGCACGGAGGCATTCCTGTTCTGCCCTTAGCTTCTCCTGCCCGTACAAATTACAGGGACTGAGTGCTTCCTCCTCCCGGTGAGCTCCGGAAAAGCTGCTGCCGAAATACACCTGGTCCGAACTGCAGATCATGCATTTTGCCTGTACGTCCCCGGCTGCTTTTGCGAGGTTTATACTTCCGTTCACATTGATTTTCCAGGAACGTTCCGGCTCTTTTTCACACTGGCCCACGTCCGAGACAGCGGCGCAGTGAATCACCACATCCGGCCGGTAAGTTTCAGCCATGCGCCTGACGCTTCCTTCGTCTGTGATATCCAGTTCCGCGTGAGCTGGTGTATATATTTCATATTTTTGTGCGTAGAATGAGGCAATTCTGCTTCCAAGAAAACCGGAGGCTCCGGTTAGTAAGATTTTTTTCATTTTTCCTCCTGAATTACGCCATAACGGGAACTGCATGTTCCCTGATATCATTAATTGCCGCTATCAGAGAAGCCCTTGTTTTTGCGTCAAACATTTTAATAAAAGGCACAGGCTTGTCAAAGGGCGGTTTCTGCAAATCCATAATATTTTCCATGTACCCGTTCTGCTCCATATGGTTGATAATCTTGTAAACGAACTGTATCTGCCTCTGATTCAGAGATTCATCATTGATAAATGCTGAAAATGCTGTCATGGCAGCTTCATGGTCCAGTTTCGCAATTTTCCTCACCAGAAGTCCGAAGGGAATATCTCCAAATTCCCGCTGGTAATCTTCCCTGCTTCCCAGTTCTTCTGTCAGCACCCGCTCCAGCTCCCGATAGTCTTCTTCTGTCAGCTGCTTATTGTGGAACAGTTTATAAATTGCCAGAGAATCCCTGTGTTCCTCCACATAGCGGTTTACTTTTCTGCGGTAATTTTCAAAATCATAAGCGGCACCTAACTGAACCCCTTCTTTTTCCTCCAAAACCGGATCCTGAAGTCTTGTCATAATCGACTTCCTGGAAGAGTCTTCCGCCAGAAATTTCATAAGTCCCCGTAATTTGCTTCTTACATGCTCCAGCCGGAGGGCATCCGTATCTTTCCAGAAATTCTCTGTATTTATCTCTCCTATCAGTTTTAACTCTGCTTCAATCTGAGGAATATTTGCCTTTTTTTCCAATTCCTCTGCAATTTCACACAACTGTTTTTTCCCTCGCTGAAATCCGGAAGCCTTTCCCAGTTTTGCCAGTACCATTCCATACATGAAATTATCGAATCTTTTTGCCATCTCATCCTTATCTTCCATGGTGACAATGGGGGCAATTTCCCGAAGCAGCTCCCCTTCGTCCGTTTCATTCAGGCACTGAAATATTTCTTTGTTTCTGTATTTTTCCACATATTTTCTTTTCAGTTTTACAGATATCAGCCCGTCATTCAGCTCACCTGCCTGTTTACAGCAGATTTCCACCAGCTCATTTCTCCAGTTTCGATATGCCTCCTCCGAAAAACATTTTTCCTGAAAAGCGGTAATCAGCCGGATTCTTTTCCCATATATCATTTCCGACAGGGATTTGGCCTCTCTGCCCTCATATCCCCTCGGCTTTGTACCGAAAAATTCAAAATTGTTGCAATAATCAAAAATAATAAATCTTCTTTTTCCCGTATACTCTCCGTCAATCTGATCCACACAGATTAAATCCTCCGCCAGCCTGGTTCCCCGGCCAATCATCTGCCAGAATTTGGTTTTGGAGCGTACTTTCTTAAAAAATACCAGGTTCACACACTCCGGCACATCAATTCCCGTATCCATCATATCCACAGAGATTGCAATATGAGGCTCCCCCTGAGGCTTTTTAAAATCATCTATCACAGTCTGAGCATAAGCGTCGTCACAGAGAACCCTCTGAGCAAAGGTGCCGCGATATTTCGGATATAGCTTATTGAAACACTTCAGGATAAATTCGGCATGTTTCTTATTCTGAGCAAATATAATAGTCTTCCCGATTCTGTCCCCGCCTGCTGTTTTAATGCCCCGTTCCATCAAATCCTGCAGCACGCGTTCTACCGTAAGCTCATTAAATACAAAACGGTTCAGTGCTTCCGACGGTATAAAATCCGGCATGGCTCCATCCTCTTCCTCAAAATCCTCCTCATACCTTTCCCGGTCTGCCGCAGACAGTTTTTCATAGGTAATGCCGTCATTTAAAAATTCTGTTTTTACGATATATGTGTAATACGGAACCAGTACATGATCCTGTTCCACCGCAGTTTCATAATCATAAGCGTAAGTGGGAACGCCATGTTCCATTTCAAAAAAATCATAAGTATTCCGGTCCACATCCGTTTTGGGCGTTGCGGTAAGCCCCACCAGGATTGCGTCAAAATATTCGAAAATTGCCCTGTATTTTTTGAAAATGCTTCTGTGGCTTTCATCAATGATGATTAAATCAAAATGGGTTGGGGTATAAAATCTGTTTCCTTCTTCATTTTTCACAGAATCAATGGCATTCAGCATGGTGGGATAGGTGGAAAACACAATTCTGGCATTTTTATCGTCTTTTCCGGTACACAGATTACAGAGGGACATATCCGGCAAGTAATTTTTAAAATCATCCTTCGCCTGTTTTACCAGCGCCAGCCGGTCCGCCAGAAACAGAATATTCGTTGCCTGTCCCGCCCGGCTGAATACATCGGTCAGACTTGCGGCCGTTCTGGTCTTCCCGGTTCCTGTGGCCATAACCAGGAGATTTTTCCGATGGCCCTGCATAACATTTTCACATACGGCACGAATGGCTTCTTTCTGGTAGTAACGGTCTGTAATTCTGTCATCAACGGGAACTGACAGCAGGTCTTTTTTCTCGGTTCTGCGGTTCATCAGCTTCTGCAAATCACCTTTGCTGAACATTCCGCTGACACTTCGCTGGGGGCTGGATAAATCATCCCAGAAATAAGTTTCAAACCCATTGCTGGTAAACATCATGGGGCGTCTGCCGAATTTCCGTTCCAGGCAGTCTGCATACAACATGGCCTGCCTTCTTCCCGCATTGGGATCTGCGCCCGTCCGTTTTGCCTCCACCAGGGCCAGGGGCAGCCCGTCTTTTCCAAACAGTACATAATCCACATAGCCTTTCTGTCCCAGCACGCCCGTCATATCATTTACCTGATATTCCTCCCACACATCAGCGTCTTCTCCAGTAAATTTCCATCCGAGTTCTTCCAGATCCACATCAATAAATTTCTTTCTGGTCTCCCATTCGGTAATATCTTCCGCAACAAAGGTACGTTCCTGTCTGTGCATTTCTTTTTGAGCAGTAAGGCGTTCTGCCATCTGTTCCACCTGTTTGCGGAGTTTTTCGATTTCAGCGTCTTTTTCTTCCAGAAGGGATTCCTGTTCTTTAATCTTCCTGGTATTTACCACGACTTTCTCTCTGGGGATTCTGGCTTCCTCAAATTTACGTTCCGTATAATCCGCGCCATAACAGTAATCAATCCACTGGATAAATTCAAACAGGCCCCGCATGGACATCACCGCGTCGCTGGCCCGCACACTTTTTTCCGTATGTACCGCCAGATTTCCAAGTTTAATAATATAACGCAGTTTTCCCCATGTATTCGAATCCAGCGCAAACCGAAACGTTGGTTCATGAATCAGAGACTGCAGGTTGTCCCTGTATGGCATCTGAATGGATTTATCAGCAGAATACACCCATTTTACCGCAAGCTCCAGGGCTTTGCGGCAGCCTGCGGCACACATGGCCGGAGAGGTACGGTATACTTTCTCCGCTTCTATTGCCGCAGGGGCAAACATAAGATATTCCTGCCTGGTTTCCAGAAATTTAAAATTTGACATCGGAAATCCCCCTTATCCTTTGTTTCATCGTAACAGTTCAGCTTTCGGCGGAACTGTTATGTTTCATCACTGTCTGCTCATGTACGCATCATAAAAATCCAGAATCCGCTGCATTAACGCAGAATCAAATTCATAGCATTTGCTTTTATCCAGATTTTTTTCCATAAATTCCGCCTTTATTTCGGCATTGTATTCACCGCCATGGGCTTCCACATAAGATTTATAATCTTTGTTTAACTGCTCTTTATAACGCCGCGCCCCGTCCGAATAATATACGCTGTCGTGCCCTCTGTCCTCGTATTCTACAAAACAAAACCGTGAATCATCACCATATGTACGGTAAAATTTATCATAGCCGTTTTCCGGCAGGACCGTGGTATCATCTTTACTGTGAAGCACCATAATCCCGGCGTCGGAGGCCGCAAATCCATCCATTGCGCTGTAAGCAGCGTATTTTCCAAATTTCAGCCGCTCATACAAAGAGACATAGGGCATAAAGAATTTGATGACAGGGCCTGCCATGGTTTCCCCCTGCTGCTCAAATAAATCGGCAGAACAGTCAAATCCGGCCACAAGCACTGCCGCTTTCACATCCGGATGGCAGTTCAGCACGCAGCCTGCGGAATAACCTCCCCAGCTGTGACCAGACAATGCAATGGGCAGCCCCTGATATGCGTCCGCTTCCTTTACATAGCGCAAAGCATAATCCAAATCTATAATTCCCTGGGGAAGACCTTCCACAGAATCGCCTTCGCTTTTATCATTTCCGGTTCCGTCATAAGCAAAGACAAGATACCCGTTAGAAGTAAAATAATCGGCAACGTCCATATAGGTGTTGTGTCCGCCGCCTCCAAGACCATGAGCCAGTACAATCACGCCTTTCACGTCCTGATTTTCTTTTGCATACTGATATCCTGCCAGAAGCTGTCCGTGACTGGAAGGAAATGTACATTCTGTGACTTCCAGTCCCTCAAATTCATTGACGGAATAAGCCATCCATTGGGCAGTCTCAAATCTTTCTCCAAAATTATCCTGATAAACCATAACAGTCATAGCGGGCATCAGAACAAGAAAAAATACAGCCAGCACGCACCCTGCTGCAATCAGTGCAATCTTCTTTTTATTTCTGTGATGTTTCCTGCTTTTATCTTTCATTTTATCTGTGTTCTCCTTCGCAGATTCTCGTTCATTTTACAGATCAGTTTCAGAAGCAACGATATCAGAACCCTATTTTTATGGTCTTTCCCTTCACATAAACGCCTTCTGAGCGTGTCAGGGACAGCTTCTGCTCCGGGGAAAATCCAATGGTTTCTCCATCCCGTAAAACGGCTCCTTCCTCCAGAATATAAGCGGAAATATCCAGCATGAAATCATAAACTTCAGAGGCCGGCCGGCTGCTTTCCACCACTTCCAGCTCATCTTTTCCAAAGGAGTTCAAACCGCTGGTCCAGCTGCTGACTCCCTGTTCATCCTGATACAGTCCCACAAATACCAGATTTCCCAGAGGCAGTTCTCCCTCTTTCATTATCAGGGCCATCTGGTTAAAATGTTCCGGCAGCCATACGGTTCCGCAGTCATAGATTCCAAGGGCATTGGGCGCTTTCAGACAGGCGCAGGCAATTTTCACAAACAGCTCTCCCGCTTTCCGGGGCTTTGATTCACCGCCCAGTACAGCCACCAGTAAGTGGGCTTTGTGATTCTTCGCTGCGGCAACGGATTTTTCTCTGGTCATAAAATTGCTGTTAGCCCAGTACTCCGCCTCCCCGTCCGGAACGGGCATATCCATAAGCCCCACCGTTACCATCATGTCATCTATCTCAAATACAATGGCATCCTGTTTACTTTCCGGATGTTCCGGTTCCTCCGGGCATTCCAGTCCCCAGTCCTCTTTTAACACGAAACGGAAGTTTTCCACATCAAATTCCGGCGCGGACAGCAGGACAAACCCCAGAAAATCTCCGGCCCTGCGCTCTGTGTCCTGATTTTCTTCCTCCTCTTTTGCCCGATCCATCCAGTATTGACGGATTTTTTCTACCATGGCCACGCATTTTTCCTGTGCTGTGGCAGGGTCATACTGTTCCATTTCACTGTAAATATGCCCGCAATGGCCCAGGCCTTCTCCGTCATAGCCTCCGCAGACTGCCACTTTCCAGGAACCCAGTTTTGATTTTTTAAACCTGAAAATATAATAATGGAGATCATGCAGGTCAAATTCCCCGGCAATCTCCAGCTTTGCAGGCTTTTTCCCAAGCTCTTCGGGATGGGAAAGCCATTCTTCCATTACTTCTGCGGCTGCTTTCTGCTGTTCATTCATATAGGTATCCTCCTGTACATTCTCTGCATTTCCTTATCTGCACACATAAACCAGTTCTGTGATTCCATTATAAGTCTGTGTATGAACCAGCCGGAGCTTTATTTCACTGGAAAGTTCCCCAAACAGGCGAATGCCAAAGCCCGAAATTACAGGTATCACAGAGATATAATAAATCTGTTGCAACCTGGTGATAAGTGTTCCATCCCATAACAACGGTATCCATGTCTTTCACAAAATCCGAATACGTATCTGTATTTTCCTCATCGCTGCCATGTCCATGAAGCCAGTTCACACTTCCACGTCGGTCTGCAATATATCCGTCAAGGCTCATTGCAATGTACAGGGTAACTGTTCTCATTTCTGTCCTCCGATTCGTTTCTTATTGCATTTTGCTGCATATGATATGAAAATTTTGATATCTTTTGAAATCACGCAATGATTTTGTTGCCAGAGTCTTTCGGAATTTATGTGGATATACTCTGGATATCTCCGGCTTCTTCCCCAGCTCACGCAAACGTATTTCCACGCCGCTTATCTCCAGCCTCTTGTATGGCTTTAGCAACGATACAAACAAAGCCGGATTATCATCATTTCCTGAATCCAGGTAATTTTTCAAATGTATCTTAGCCCTCGCGTAAAAACATTCTACACCATTCAGAACCTTTCATCTATGCGGAAAGTATTTTTCCTTCTTTATAGCAGGCTGCAATATAATCCCGTGGCTGATAATATAAATCGGAGTTAAAATTCAAAATTCTTTCTGTAAGCCAGGATTCGTAGACTTCTCTGATTCCGGTTATTACATTTGCCTCCTCATAGCAGTCTTCCACCAGACGGGCAAAAACTTCTCCGATATCCCAGTAATCCGGAACAGAATACTGACAATTTGATAAATTATCGTAATTCCCGTTGGCAATCTCATCTTTTTGTATAAAATCATCTGCAACCTTTTCGATTGGCTCACAATGAAAAATATCCGCATAATCATAAATACGCTGCAAATCTCTGCCCAAAGAATTCACAATATCCCATCTGTTATTACGTGTTTTTCTTGCAATATATTCAATCAGACTGCACACATAAAACAAATTATTATCATTCTTCATATACCTGCACTCCTTTTGAAAATTTTAATGTGGTCAGTGCTCTTGCCGTATGAAAACTGATTTGGTGTGTTGGATACTTAAATTTAGCCAGCTCCCAAAATGCAGCTCTTGAGTATTTTCCATCAATAAACCCCTGTACATAATTATAAATTGTGTCGTCTGCCATCGGCCCTTCTACAATATCGTAATCATGCCCGGTTCCAGTTCTGCAGGCTGCAATAAAATCCAGCCATTCTTCTGTCATTTTCTCAAATGTAAGCACCTTTAATTTGGGGTTGGGCGTATACTCAAAAACGCTGATATAGCCTGACTCGCCAAATCTTGTGGCCCAGCGTTTTGCCTGTTTTTCCATTACAGTGCAATAAAATCCAAAATAGAAATTCTTATTATACTTCGTCACTCTGATTTCCGGCATCTCTACAATTTGAGAACTTCCATGGTAAATAATTGTCTTTTCCATATTTCATTGCTCCTGCCCAAAATACTGCTGCATTAATGCTTTTTTCAGTGTCTCCAGTTTTTCAAGGCTCTTCTTTACTGCCAATTTTGATTTGACAAGTTCATCTAACTTTCCAAGCTGCTTTTTTCGCTCTGATATTGCTTTCTCCAGACAATCCGGTTTCTGATCTATTGCTCTTTGGATTCTGATATCCGG
Source organism: Lachnospiraceae bacterium JLR.KK002 (assembly GCA_036941025.1). Taxonomy (NCBI): domain Bacteria; kingdom Bacillati; phylum Bacillota; class Clostridia; order Lachnospirales; family Lachnospiraceae; species Lachnospiraceae bacterium JLR.KK002. The sequence continues at coordinate 46,424 of JAYMNP010000001.1, read as the reverse complement.
CAATGGAATTTCTTTTTCACTTAATGTCGATTTATTAAGGGTAAGTCCCATCACTGCTTTATTTGTACCAATACTCCAATCTGTCCCTGCCAAAAGATAGTACAAATAATCTTTATTTATTTCATAAATTCCCCTATCAATAAACGCCATGATAGCTTCATTCGTATACATAGGTTCTGAGGTTATTCCAACTTTACCAATAGATAATTAAAACTCATTATAACCGTTCCCTCAGGAACAACTTTAATGCCTGTTTCTGACAGCGCACTTTCTGTAATACTCTCTTTTGTCTCTGATATATATTTTTCTGCATTTCCCAAATCTGCAATTGATATCCATTTATTCGTTCCATTCCAGTACAACGCATTATTACGTGACGGTGTTTTCCCCATTTGAAGTTCAAATGCCTGACCTAATTTTACTTTCATACCTTGCCTCTCACCACATCGTCCATCATTTCTTCTTTTACAATATAACACTCATCCTGACAGCTCCGTCCCTCATTTTTTACCAGAAACTGAAACTCATCATATTCTGTCATATGATTTACTTTCAAAATCTGCCCTATGTTCTGGCGTTCCGGCGGCGTGACCCTTTGACATACCCACCGATAACTCCACTCTTTCCCTATCCTGCGCTGATTCTTCCTGATAAAATCTGATATAATAAATGGTGCTTCATGGCTTTTTACCGTTTCCGGTATTTCAATTTCATACTCTTTCTTTTGTTCATCATAATACAGATAACCTATTGTTTTTCCACCATAATAAGCATTTTTAATTGCAAATTTCAACATATTTTTTCCACCTCTTCCAAAGCATTTCCCATATTCTATCCAAATGTTCCTTTGGTAAAACCTGCTCTAAATCCTGCAGAATCTTTTCTTTATGCCAAATTTCAGTTCTCCATTGGTTAGTCCATGAGGAAACGCAGACAGGGAGAAAATTCTAACATCAGGAAATTTTCTAAAGAGGGTTTTATGACTATATATCGAACATGGACATCAGTTTTCTGAAGGTATCCTGTCCATCCAGACAGGTATCTGTCAGATAGCCTTTCTCCCGTTCCCATTCAGAGAGCCCCCGATAATAATACATTTTTTTGTCATCCTCAATGATAAACGGAATAAGCCCGAAGCGCAGACACTCTTTTAATGCGATCAACCTGCCGACTCTGCCATTGCCATCACAACACTGAACATAAGTCAAATTTTTTCAATTATTTTTCAACTTCACTTAACTCTGTAAAATCATCCTTGGTATTGGTAAAACTCCTTTTCAAATAATCATTCCCACCATCTACACTACAACAACCACATTTGCAGCTTACAAAATCATGCCTATAAGTTGAGATTATAATATCCCCACATAAATTACATTTAATCATGTTCTTAGTAATCTTACACATTTCCCTATCACCACCTAAACAATAATTTTCTAACAACTATGTTTCTATTGTATAGTCCCAAAATATAAAAAGTCAACTGATAATAAAGTTCTCTTGAAACTCATATAAAACCAACTCTAAGTGTTAAGTAATCCCTATTTAATCAATACATTCAATTTACCCATTACACTCAAAAGAACCAGGAAGATAAAGGGAAGAAGGAAAAGAAGAAGGAAAAATTTTCATATAGGCAAAGAAAAATCTGTCTAAAACTGAAAAATCTCCCATTTTCCAGAAAACAAAAAATTTCTGGAAGGTGGGATATTTATGAATATCAGTGATTTAGAGATGGATTCAATCAAAAGAGTGGGAATTGATAAGATAAAACTCTCAGGCTTTGCAGTGGAACACATTGACATGATTAAGCTTCAGTCTATGGCAAAAAGAGTGGAAATTGTCCAATCCCCAAACTCTTTCATACCTTGTAAGAGGTATATGCCAGAATCAGGGGCAGGAATCTCTAAAATCCTTATCAAAGATAATGAAATCTTTTCTGATTTGTTAATTGGGTGTGCTAACAGTGGAAACAACATGCCTATTGAATATGTGTACTTAAGCATATGTGTTTCCAATGCCAAGGGATTCAACCTGGAAAACATGACCTATGAAGAATATGACACTTACATCCATCAGGTTCTGGAATACATACACTCTGAATATGGAATTGTCTTACATAATGCTTATATGAAAGTTGATTACATAGAGATTAACACAAACATATTCTTGAGAAATGCCTTTTCCAAATACAACAGGGTATTAAGGTTGTTTATGTCATTTTTTCATAATCATCTGGGAAAGTTGAACACTTATGATAAAATGAGGAATAAAAAAATAGTCCATGAAGAATCCTTTATAAGAGGTAACAAATCAGTAGAAATTATATTTTATGACAAGGCAGAGCAGTTAAAAAATGAGGGGATGGAAATAGAAAATGACATTGAAATCCTGCGCATTGAATTAAAGCTGAAAAACAGAAAGAAAATCAAGTCTGTCTTTGAGTCCTCTTTCTGGAAAGATTTGAGCCAGGAAAAATTAGCTGAATACTTCAACCAACAGATATATGAGAATTTATTGAAAAAGTTCAACAGTTGGCAGCTCACAAGAGAAAAGGAGTTGAAAAGGTTAATTGTGGATTGTCGCACAAAAAACAAAAACACATGGCACCACAAGGTAATGCAGGAAATAAGGAACAAGTCAGAATCAGCAATGATTCCATACATCCTTGACATTGAACAGGTTTGCAGTGCCTTTAACAAACTGCCAGACCCACACAGAAATGCTCAAAGAGCTTTAAAAGCCTTGTTGAGCATTTCCATTGAGAATGACATTTATAAAAACAATGACATTGCTAAAATTCATGAAATACTGGAAACTTTGAATGATTACAAAAAAGCAACATCATATTACCCACAATAACAATATGATATTTTTATTCAAAGTGACACATTGGGATTCCATCAAAAACCCTTATTTTTCAATGGTTCCAGGGACTTTTTTACAAAAGAAACTTACCAAAAAGTCCCTAAGGATAATTCCTTGGGACTTTCCTACACTCCCCCTTTCAGGCAAAGTTTATTTCCCATCCTCTCCCTTGCTACACACAGCCTGTTTCAAAAAAGAATTGAAGGGAAGAAGGAGGGAAAAGAGAAGAGGAAGAATGTAAGGGATATTTATCATGTTTACCCCATATAGGATTTAAAAGAAAATCATAATTAAGAGGATATGAATAACTATGTATTCACATCCTCTTCTTAACATTATGCTTCTTTTCCCAATTATCAAGGCAGAGAGTATTTTTTCATTTGAAAAGATAATGAAAAAATCTTCCTCTTTCCCCTTGACAATTTCACCCTGATTCTATTTTGTCTTTGTTCTGCCAACAGGCTCCCTATTGCAGAATATTCCAGGTGGAGTAACAGCCTAGGTGATTTCCCTTCACTATCTTTGTGCCAAATTGAAACAGATAAATTCCCCCCTTCCCCTGTCCCTATACATCAATTCTAATACAATGGTGAATATTGTCAACAATATCTTTGTATCCATTACCATTTCAACATTATCCACAAGCACTGAAAAACAGCCCTCAGCTTCTCAGCTAAGGACTGCTTTTCAGCCTGTTTCACATAATAGGTGCATGAAAGCTCTATTTCCAATAATAAGTTCCACCAGCATGTAGTTCTTTATGGATTTTGGCTACAGCATCACCATGTTCAGTGATTCTGTTCATGTTTCCAGGCATGCCTGTACAACAAGAGCCACAGGTATAATACTGCCCCTTCTTTCTTCCACCAGTCTTGAACTTAATGCTTTTAACCTTGCCATAAACAATCTTCCCATTCTTCCCTTTTGTGTATGCCTTTATTTTTACAGTATATCTATAATCAGGCACAAGGTTGTTGATGGTGTAAGTTGTTTTTTTAGTGGTTTTTGCATAAAGTAATGGGGTTTGATATCCAGGTTCTCTATGTGTCTTATAAATCAGCACCTGATACCCTGTAGCACCTTTTACCTTGTTGAATTTTATTTTAACATAGCTGATATTTCTGTAGCCATCCCACTTGCATGATTCTTTCACTTTTTTCAGCCCTTTTACCTGACCTGGTTTCTTTACTTTTGTTGTAGCTTTGATGGTGCTTTTTGGGGTTGCAGCATGAGTCTCCATGCCAGTAACAGGCATTAACAATATTGCTAACACTACTAATACAACCATCATTCTTATTCTTTTCTTTTTCATCCTCTTTCGTCTCCCAACATTTCCTTTGTGAATTTTCAGTTTCTTAGAAAGCTAATCAACAAATTCTGTTAATTAATTTCATTATAAAGCGTATAAAAATTCTTGTCAAGAAGATTAAAAATGAGACAGATGAACAATGTATTTTCTGTCATAAAAGGGATTGGCTTTTGATTCAGGGCCTTTTATCAAAAGATTGTTTTGCTGTTTTCATTAAAATTTCCATCTACTGAATGCTTTTTTATCCTTCTGGATATGGTAGACTCTGATACCTCAAACAGTTCTCCAATTTTTTCATTGGATAAATTTTTCTGTTTCTTTAAGAGATAGACAGAACCACAGGCAACAGGCTTACCCTTATATTCAAGCTGTTTCATTTTTGCGCCTGCATTCCTGCAATTTCCTTTCTGCACACTTAACAGTGGGATTTCTTTGTCATCCCATGAGGATTCAAAATAGTCATACTTATCAGATGATTTAATTCTATTTGTATAAATTCCTGCAATTTTTAACCTGTCCATGAATTTCTGCACAGTATATTCACTTTCTGGATAAATTGCATACATAATTCTTTGTATCATAACTATTCCCCCTTCAATGTCTCATGGATTTTTTATGTAAAGGCTTATCCTGTTTAAGAAAATCAGTATGCTTGTTTTCAGAGATTTCCATACCTTTTTGCTTTGACATTTTTATTCCTTCTAATTTCTCATTTATACCAGTAATAATTATTTGTGCTGTATTTCTAATAGTTTCCATACTTGCTTTTAATTCTTTCAAATCTTTTCCTGAACTCCAACCACTGATATAGCCAAAGGAGTAATCAGAAGTATTTATGCCAAAGTATTCACAAACTGTAAAAGCAACAGATTCTGCTTGTACCTCTTTAGTTTCAATATCAACCTTTGAATCCTTTTCTGTTTCAATATCTCTATCATGTAAAATAGCATGTGCCAGCTCATGTATTCCAGTCTTGCAATGCATGGTTTGTGACATGCCACTATCTATAGCAATATATTTCTCTTTTAAGTCATAATATCCATTGGCAGAACCATCAATTTTCTTAATTTCAACAGGCACAGGAGAAATCTCTTTTATTGCCCTCATGAAATCTGCATACCCTTCCACAGTCCCATCTAACTTATGTGCAATTTCTGGGAGTGGCTCACCCTCTGTAGAACTTATATCAAATACATTCACCATCTTAAATCCCACAAGGATTTTTTCAGTTTTCCCACTCAATGGCTTGTCCCTTCTGGCAGAAATTCTATCATCTTCTTTTCCCTCATCTTCCCTTTTTTTCTTATAAATGATTGGTGCAAGTATCTGAATTGCTTTTTCACCCTTTTTCACCTGTCTGCCAAGGCTTTTCCAGGTGGTGTACCCTGCAACAGTGGTGGCATCTGGTTTTTGCATTGCAATAAGCAATGTATTGTTTAAAGAATATGAAGTGAATTTGCTCATAGTTAAAAGGTAATTCTTATAATTTTCTGATTGAAACAAATCCTCAATCCCCTTTTCCAATTTCTCTGTGATTTCCTTTATCTTTTCCTGCTGTTCCATTCTGCCCACCTCCCCCATATGTCAGTCCCTTACATGTATGCACTGGCTTTATTGCCACATAATTTGAATATAAACTTTTAACTTGCTCATACAACATAACATTCATCATAATTTCCTCCCCTTCCCTGAATCCCTCTTTGCATTGTGTTTTTTAGTTCCTTTATCCTGAAATAACCCCTTGCTGTCACATATAGAAAATGTGAAGCTCTTTGCATTGTACTTATAAACAGAGTTGCTCAAAAAGTCTTCTGCCTTCAAAGCCTGTGAACCCTCATGGACTTCCATAACAATATCCTTTAATGCTTGAGAATCTAATGGCAAATTGGGATTTGCCACCAAGATTTCATGCCTGCTAGATGGAATGATATAGAGTTCATCACAATTTAACTGATTAGCTACTTTCTGCAAAAAAGTATTAGAGAGCATAACAACACTTCCATCAAAATAATTTTCTGTTGTGACAACATAGAAGGGAGTCTGTTGCATTGGGATAATTTCATCCACAACTTCTTTTTCAATTCCATTCTTTAGCATGATTTCCCTCATTACCCCTGTCATTTCTTCACATATAAATTTCTGGTTCTCTGTATTCTTCTTTGCAATCATCAATAATTCTTCTCTTGTCATCTGTAACTTCTGCATGACATTTGTATCAACAAGGAAAGATTCTTTCTCTGAAATGTGCCACCTTATGACTCCTGCCATGTCAAACACATCAATGTGAGGGCATTTCTCCAACAGCTCTTTGTTCCTCTCCTTGTTTATTAAAGAAAATCTGACACAACTTGCAGCATTTTCAACTGTAATTTCAGGCATTGCAGGCTTGTGTGCAAGTGCATATGAAATCTCTTTTGAAAAATATTCAGCCATCTCTGTAACACTAATTCCCCTTTTATATTTCTCATATAATCTGTTAGGATAAATAGTTAAATCCATCCCTTGACTGCCTTCAAATTTCAATGCCATTCCTTCCACAGTTTCATTTGTCAATGTAACCATGTTTGAAACAAAATCAATATTCTGTAAAAACCTCTCTTGTATTTTTTCTTGTAATTCTGTCTTAAATTCTTCATAATTCATAAAACATTCCCCCTCTAACATTTATAACTTTTATTACCATGTCTCTAATTCCTGGTTTCCCCTGACTATTTCATGATACCTTTTTAGAAGTGCTGAATCTTCAAAATATCTAAACTGTTTGATTCTGAAAAACTTGCCATACAAAATCAAAATGACTTCCTTTTTGTCCCTCAAATCTTGAAAATCTGATACTTCCATGATTCTTCTGTACTCATTTGAAATGCTTTCTTTTCCACTGGAACAATGCAGTAGGGAAGACCTGTTATGAGATATTTTTTCTTCTCTGTATTCACCTATTAAATTAGACAGCTCTTTTGCTGTTTCTCCATCTTTGCAGGAAAGTACATATGTAATCTCTGATAAATTCATTAAAGTTCTTGATTCTTCTCTGCTATATATTTTCTGAATTTGTGACATGTCCTGATAAGCCATCAATACAGATACTCCAAGACTTCTGTTCACTGCCAGAAAAGATAAAAGATTCTCCAATTTTCCTAGTCTGGCTAACTCATCCAAAATCAGAACAACAGGCTGTCTCCAATCTTCACCCCTTTTTTCAAGTGTTTGGATAATCTGAAAAGTTATAAGCCTTAAAATATCCTCATTTTCATCCAAAAGGTACATAGGCAGACAGAGAAAAATTGAACTCCCATTATTCAAATCTTCTGGATTGGCTTTCAATGGATTATCCCTTAATTGATACCTAACATCAGAATTTAAGAAAATATTCAAATGCTCTTGTAAAGTCAATTCAATATCCTGCATGGCCTCACTATCCTTTTCATCATATTTTTTCAATCCATTGTAAACCAGACTTCCTTCTGGACAATATTCTTTATCTTGCAGAACTTCCTTTATATGCTCCCCTACATCCTTTGATATGATTTTTGTAATTCCATCAATGAATCCCAGTCCCCTGTTAAACCAATATAATAGTAAGAATTTACAGATTGTTCTTGCATTATTGACAAAAAACTTGTCCTTAGGATTTGAACTTGTTATTAAGGCTCTGGAAATTCCATCAAAAACCCTCATTTTTTCATCATCTGTTGTATCTTCATTCAAAGAAAAATAAACATCCCATCCTGCTTTGCTCCTGTCAGTAAAATCAACAACCTTCACATTTTTATTTTCACTCAAATCCACACTTTTACTTGCTAACTCTGGCTTTATATCCAAGCAAAAAACAGGAGTTGGTTCTTTTTTCATAAAATTGTTAAGTAAGAAATTTGTTAGAAACACAGACTTTCCAGAGCCAGGACTTCCAAGCACAACTGCTGAAACTCCATCTTTCTGACCTTTCTTTCCAACAGGTAGGCACACAAACTTTCTTCCTTGTTTTCCTAAGATTATTCCCTCTGGCTTTTTTTTAAGAAGGTTATCATCCTTCCCAACTTTTCTATACATTGCTTGTTTTTTAGAATCTGAAATAGAAGTAACATTTTTCTTAAATGTTAGGTTTGGAGTAAACTCTTTTTTCCCTTTTGAAAGGTAATCATAGAAATTAGATAACATAACAAAAAATGGTGCAATCAGTCCCCCTATGGCAATCCCTGTTATGTTTTCTCTGTCAAGAGTAAACTCCTGCATTCTCATTGTTTGTATAAAATACAAGAGTAGTCCAGATAAAGAAATCCCAAAAGGGTAGCTCCACAATCCTAAAAAGTTGATGATATTTTTCAAGTGCATTCTCTCACATCCTTTCATTTTACCTTCACAATTAAAAATGATATTTTTGTGAAAATAGAGCAGGAAGGGAAGCACAAACCTCAATCATTTTAATCATAGATTTTTCTCCACCATGCAGCCATTCAAAAGAATATTGCAGTACATTTTTAACAAAATGTATCTGCAAATTCCTTCTTCATTGCTGCACAATCCATCCTTCATAATTAAATGTGCATTCCAACTCTCTCCCTTCAAATTTAATTCTGAACCTTAACAGTGCAGGATGGATTGTATGGCAAGATTCCAAAATTGCTGTCGCATTTTTGAACTTGCAAGTGGGGATTCCCCCTTGACCCCCTTTTTCAGTGTGGCTCCGCCACACAAATTTTCTGGCTATAATTTTAAATTATTGCTGTCAGATAAAATTTCATTTTATTGTTACAATCTATTATTCAAGTCAAAAAGGGTGGTGATAATTTATGATTCAAAGAACAAGGAAAATGACATTCAGATTATCAGAAGAAGAATATGAAATCATAAAAGGAAAAGTAAAAGAGTCTGGAATTTCCCAACAGCAATTTTTATTAAAAACAGCACTAGAAAAAGAAGTTATACACATCAAAGAATTTCAAACACTGATATTCCATATAAAGAAAATTGGAATTAACATAAACCAGATAACCAGACATTGTAATGAAACAGGAAATGTTACTGAAGGAGAAATTTCAGAAGTAAGAAAGGGGATGGAAAAAATATGGCAATTATTAAAGCAATCAAAAATTCACATTCAGACATAAAGCACATTATCAATTATGTAACCAGAAAAGAAAAAACCATAGGGAAAAAGTTATGTTCTGGTTTTAACTGCTCCATAGACACAGCAGTTACAGAAATGAATATGACAAAGGAATTATATGGAAAAACAGGGGGAAGAACTTATAAGCACTTTGTCCAATCCTTTTCACCAGATGAAAAAATCACAGCACAGCAGGCATATCAAATAGCAAAAGAATTTACTGAATCCTGCCCCCTCTTTTCAGATTTTGAAGTTGTGTACTCTACCCATGTTGACAAACATCACATACATACTCATTTTGTTGTTAATAGTGTGAGTTTTCTTAATGGACATAAATTCTCTATGTCAAAGAAAGACTTAGAAGATATGAAAAAACTTAACAATAAGCTATGTTTAGAGCATGGACTTTCAGTTTGTGAATTGGCAAAAAAGAAGTCCTTTGATGGACAAGAGAGAAAAGGGCTTGTGACAGATAACATGGATAAATACCAGTTCCTTAAAAAAGCACAAGAGGGAAAAGTAAAATCTTTTGTCCAAGACACAGCAGTTGCAGTTTTTAACTCAATGAAAGAATCTTTATCAAAGGATGATTTTATCAAATCTATGGAACAGAAAGGATATGCTGTTGTCTGGAAAGACACCCATAAATATATAGTTTTTATCAATCAAGATGGAAAAAAAGTAAGAAACTCCAACCTTCAAAAAACTTATAACATGAAAGTGGGAAAAGAAGAATTGCTTGAATTTTTTAAAGAAAAATCCCTTTACAAAGAGAAAAAACACACTGCCAGACATAGAAGAAGATAGAGAAGAAGGAAGGGGAAAGCAGAGGAAAAATCCTCTGCTTTCTTGTTCCTGACAACAATTTATTTTTTATCATACACATAAATTCTGTTTGATTTTTGGAAATCTCCTAATACCTCCTTAGCGTATGGAAACCATGTTTCATATTCTCTGTCAGAAATTCCCACTGCCTGATAATCATTATAAAATTCTGCAAAATCCAATACCTGATATACCATAGGTTCTGCAAGGTATTTATATCCATATTCACAAAAAATCCTATGTATAAATATCCCTTTTTCTTTCCACAGCTCATTTATAATGATTTTTGCCACAAGAACAGCATTATCAGGCTCTCCATATCCTGTTAATAATTGCAGGGCATTCAGTGAAGCACCAATCTGCTCATATAACCTTAATTCTCCATTTTCTAAATCATCCACAATAATAAACTTTTCTTCTGTCTTAACTTTAACTGGATGGCTCTTAATTCTCATTAACTGCATATTATTTAACTGTATTCTTTCCAACATTTTCAATACCTCACTTTCTAATTTTGAAACCATTTTCTAATTCTAAAATGAGATATTTCTTCTTGGAAAAAAACTATTGGAAATTCTACCTAAAATTTTTACCCTTTCCATTCAATATTGACACTGCCATCTTTATAGACATAAATCCTATCAACTAAAACCCTTAAAATCATTTGCTTTCTTTCAATATCCAAATCTGAATAATTAAATACTAAAGTGCCATCTTCATCAAAAATACTTCTAAGAATTTCTATGTCTCCCCCTGTTGCCAGCCTAAGACCTATAATATCATCTTTTCTGTCAGTCTTTAATTTTAATTGTTTCTCCTTGATTTTCACAATCAGACTGTCAATTTCTACTTTAACTCTTTCAGCAATGTTATCACTGAATTTTGCAAGCTCCATCAGCTTTTCCAATTCCTTTTCCAATTTAGCTATTTCCTTTTGTTCCTGTCTCATTTTATATGTTTTCTTTATTTGAGTTTCATTTAAATTTTCAAGGTATTTCTGTACTTGTGTAGCAACATTATCCTGCACAGTTTCCAGTTTGATACCCTTAAAAGAAACTGAACAGATTTTTTTCTGGCTTCTCCCTGTACATGTCAATGTGGGATATGTCTGCATTTTAACTGCTGAACCACACTCAGCACATTTTAATAAACCAGACAGTTCTTTTAAATTATGGTTTGGTGTGTTGTTGGAAGCAACAGCAGCATTTTGTTCTATGCGTTCTTGTACTGCAATGAAAGTCCTACTGTTAATCACAGGTTTAATGTTTGTAATATACACAACTATCCCTTCCAAGTTTTCATTCCTTAAAGACCTGTTCTTTTTTCCCACAATAGCTGCTGAAAAACTTCCATCCCACTGTTGAAGGGGATTAACAAATTCAATCAGTTTCTTTTGGTAATATTCTGCTAAAAGGTTATCTGCACTGCAATAAACAGGGTTTGTCAGTATGTGTCCTATGGTAGTTCTGCTGAATCCTTTGCTTGATTGGTGTCCTTTTATTCCCTTTTCAATGAGTTGTTTTTGTATCATCCCAAGAGAAATATTAAGGCTTTCAGCATAGGTTTTGAACATCCATTTCACAACCTCAATTTCTTCTGGAACAGGAATCAGGGTTGTCTTTCCATCCCTCTTTCCATTTTTAAATCCAAAAGGTGCCTTCCCAGAAGCCCATCTTCCATCCCTGATACGGTAATTATAATTATCTTTTATTCTTGTCTGGATATTCTCTCTTTCCATTTGGGCAAAAACAACAAGAATACCCATCATTGCCCTTCCCATAGAAGTGGTTGTGTCAAATTTTTCATCCCAACTGATAAACTCACAATCATGCAGTTGCATAATTCCATACAAATTATAAAAATCTATAATGTTCCTACTAATTCTGTCAAGCTTGTAAACTACAACTTTCTGTATAATTCCTGATTCTATGTCTTTAATCATTTTTTGAACTTGTGGTCTTTCTGTATTTTTTCCACTGTAACCTTTGTCTTTATAAACTTTAAAATTTGCTGAACAGAGTTTTTTACATTCCTCTATTTGAGCTTCAATAGAAACACTGTCTTTCTTATCTATTGACTGCCTAACGTAAATTGCATCATACCTTAAATATTTTGCCATAAAAAAACCTCCAACTTGTTTAATATTCAAGTCAAAGGTTATTGTATCATTTACAGAGTTTAAGCACAACACAAATCTTTGACTTGTGTTAATAGTTTATCCTGAAATGGATGAATACGTTCAAACACGTAATGGAAACGAATGATGTCGTTAATTGTGACAGCAGTTTTGGCTTCATATTCAGAAAGCAGAACTTTCATGTGTGAAACAACCTCTTTCGGCTTTGCAGTTTCATGGCCTCCAACCACATTGGCTCTTTTCTTGTAATCCCCAACTGCAAACCACGCAAGCGAAGAATCCTTTGTACTTTGCTTCAAAATGCGGTGAAATTCCTTGATGATATCTTCGGTAAGTGGTTCTTCTGCCATATCAATACAAAAGTCGACAGCGCGAAAATGATTGACGGTTTCGATAATGTCATCCACAGGTATACCTTCTCCGATATCTATTGTGTTTGTTTCAAAAATCAGCCTGGTCTGATCTTCACTGAGCCTGCTACCCTCTATGTGATTGGAATTATATGTCATCCGTACCTGAAGCTCATGGTACAGCCCCCCAGGCATACGAATGTTTTTTTCATCTCTAAGCATTTGAAGCAAACTGTTATCCGAAATGGTCTGGCATAGTTCATCTGCAGAACAACCGAAAAAAACAGCCATTTTTTCAAGAACATGATCAGCGATTTTCTCTCCACGCCCGATTTTTGCCACTGTACGTGAAGAAATCCCAAGCTCCTTAGACAGTGCGGTTTTCGTCAGACCTTTTTCATTTAGTTTTTGCAACAGATTGGAATATGAAATCGTGGTGTTCACCTTCTTTCTTTACTTATTATACCCTGAAAGGCTAAAAAGTAAAGGTTCCTTTGTAAAAAAGTAAAGGGAAAGACAGTCAAACACTCTGTAAAGTATTATAATTCAACAGCTTATAACAAAACTGTACTCCGCCTTTTTCCTCATAAACCGGGATTTTACAAGTTCATCCAGCTTCTTTTCCGCCAATTTGACTTCATCTATCAATTTGAAAACTCTGTCCAACTTCCCCACTATCTCTTTCTGTTCTCTCAAATCATACAATTTAAATGGAATTTCTCCCAAATCTGAAAATTTCAGATTATTCCTTACACTTCCGGTAGCCATATTTACAATATACTGCTTTGCAACATCACTTTTTAAATAATAAAGCAAATATTGCTGATTCACTTTTTCTTTCACTTTAAAGACCACGTAAAGCGGACTTACAATCACTTTTTCTTCTTTCCGTTGCCAGTCAATGGAACCTGCATTTATTCTTGATGGATTATATGCAAAAAAACCATATGGGACTACCTTATAATTACGCCTGTCCTTACTCGCAACTTCTTTACTAAAATATCCGGTGCAAAATCCTTCTTCATTCGTAACACTATACACCGGAATATTCCGGTCATCTTTATTTTTTCAGAATATTCTTCTATATAATCTCCCAGCTTAACAATTTTCACTCCAACATCCCCTCCAGCTCATCAATCCCTTTTGAAATCTCCTTCTGAAGTTCCTTAATCTCCGCAAGTATTTGTTTTCCACCAGTTCTTTTCGAATGGATTTGTGAGCTTTGCTGCTTCCAAACAAAACGCCGTCAGGTACAATACAGGCACATCTGCCTCCTGTCTTCAATAATCGGAGAAACAATGCCAGAAACAGCAGTTCTGTTTTCTTCGTATTTGTCACTGCCTTCAAATCGTCATTGATACTTTCCGCATCCACTGTCCCTTTGAACGGGGGATTTGCCAGGCATATGGTATACTTTCCGCTAATCTGATTCTGTTTGGATACGCTGTCTTTATACCCAATTTCCGGGTTGGTAATGGAATGCAGCATCAGGTTCATGGCCGAAATTCTCAGCATGGTATAATCCGTATCAAATCCGGTAAATGCCGCACCGGTAAAATGTTCCCATTGCTCGCCTGTCATGGTTTCTTCATAGTGTTCCCTGATATACTGAGCGGCAAACACCAGAAATCCTGCTGTACCGCAGGCGGGGTCTACAATAATATCATCCGGCGTGGGCGCCAGCAATTTCACCATCATTTCCCGTATTTGCCTGGGTGTTCTAAACTGCCCGTTCTGTCCGGCAACAGATAATTTCAACAGCATGTACTCGTACAAATCTCCCTGCATGTCCAGGTCCGCAATATCATGTTCATATAAATCGTCCAGGCCCGTAACAATCTTTTGCAGTACCTGAGGCGTAGGTATCAAAAATGCCGCACCTTCCATATATCTGGCAAATGCTGTACTGTCGTCTTCCCTCTGCCCTTCCTCATCCGAAATCTCCATTAATTCCCCTGTTTCGCTGTAATCCGGCAGTCTGCCATATTTCATTTTCTTGATTGCCGGAAATACTCTCTGAGAGATGATATCAAATATTTCACGGGAATCCTTTTCTTTTAATCTACTCCAGCGCGTTCTCAAATTCTTTTTCATCCAGGGAGCGAAGAAACATCAGATAGGTAAGCTGTTCAATCACTGTCAGAGGATTCATAATTCCGCCTGCCCAGATATCCGTCCAGATTTTGTCAATTTTGTTCTTAATTATGCCTGTAACCATGAAATCCTCCATTTTATAATAGGATTTACCATCATTTTCCATAAAATCACAGTAATTCCCACAACTGCTCATTCATCCTGTCATAGATTTTCCTGTTTTCTGCTGAAATATCAAGTCCTGCATATTTTCCCAGTTCAAACAGCATGTCCATGATTTGTTCCGGCTCAAATTTTGTTCTGCTTTTGATCCATTCTTTCGTAACGCCCACTATTTCATGTGCCGCCAGATTTCGGACTTCCCGCTCCACCGTCCGAATGTTTTTCATCAATTCCAGCACATGAACTTCCTTACACTTCTGCTCCATAATTTTTAAAATCACAAGAGAAGAAATATTTGTATGGTTTCCCCATCTGCTCTGGGGTTTTATGTTTCTCTCCTTCATCTTATCCAAAGAAACCAGAAAAGCTCCTTCTTTATTTTTTGTCCCGATATCCTCAAACCGCAATCCGCAGTATTTTTTCAATACTTTTTCTGACAGAGAAAAAAAGATGGGCGTTACATCCCGGATAAAGTCCATATATTGTTTTTTCCAGAGTTTTGTCTGCATGGACAAAAGATATTCGTACTCTTTCATCTCCCTGTCCTGCACCACAGGAAACCAGTGGGATACGTTACATTTTCTCCGCATTCCATTGACAAATTTCAGATTCAGCCGGTTACGCTCAATTGCAATGGCAAGGCAGTCCATAAACTGTTCGGAAGGCTGCACAGATAAGGTATTTGCCATCATTCTTGCCGCTTCATAATCGTAAACTTTCAGATATTTATGGATATTTTCTTTGCGGATTCGGTCCAGAAGATATTTTGCATCGGATATACTGCAGCGATTTTCAAACCCTTCTTTCCGGTCTTCATTGCATTCCCACTGAATTTCCAGATTATAATCATCTTTGTCCTCATGATGGTCGTTGCTGGCTTTCCTGGGCGTTGACACCTGAATGGCCTGAATATTGTTCCAGAGCATGGAAATAATCTGCAGAGAACACTTCATTGCCGGGGTTCCGGAAGAAACATTCAAATATAATTTGTCCGGCCTGTCCTGCTCTCTGATTGTGCTGATAATCCTTTCAAAGGAATTGATAAACGCATCAAAAATCTGAACGTTTTCCATGGTTTCATCACGGATGACTTCAATCTCACAGTTCCAGCCGGTTTCCTGTTCCAGGAAACGAACTGCCTGACGGTAACGATCATCCATATCATGGTACTTGCACATTTCTTTTGACAGATATAAATATAATTTATCCGGATGGAATACTCTGCATATGTGCAGCATTCCCCCGTCTGCACAGTTTGAAATGGGGTCTGTACTGCCAATGGCGCTGAATAATACTTTCATTTTCTTTCTCCTCAAATTACAATGATATCTTCTGTTTCAATATCCATATTTTTTCCAAAAGCTGTTACCTGTCCGCTGCCAATTATTTTATACACTTTCACGCTGTCACAGTCATCCACATAATTCGGTATTTCCCGCAGTAGTTTCTGGTACTTTCTTTTGGGAATCCTTGCCTCAAAGGCTGATTTCTGAACACGGAATCCGTAGCCCTGAAGATATTTCGCCAGCTTTATCCTGCGTTTATTGTCTGTAATATCATAAATAATCAAAACAAATACTTCATCTCTTGCTGCTTTTTCATCAATTTCAAAAAAATAATTTTCCATTTCGTCTCCTGAAGTCAGTTTCAACCTGCATAAATTTGTCCTCTCATCTCAGCCATATGGGATGATACAGAGAGGCATCCTCATTTTCTATTGCCTTCGTCAATTCATTGATTTGCAGGTCAATTGCCTGACGGAACGTAACTGCATAGTCAATATAATCCAGATATTGGGTTGCTGTCTGCATTTTTTTCTCATACTTTTTCAGAAAAATATTCATTCCTTCTGTTGTCAGATAATAACCGGGTTGATCCCTGTTGTGAAAGAAATGTTCCGTATGTATTTCATGCCCGTTTACCAGGCTCATAACCAGCGAATCCACCAGGGTTGCCCTCCACTCCTCCATCATATCACTGGCCAGCGTGGGGTGTTTCTCCCTGTCACTGTGTATGAATCCAAAATATGGATTATCTTTCACGTCTTTTTCTTCGCTTCGGGCATACCGTCGTAATATGATTTCCTGATTGTGAATTTTGCCGCTGACAATATTTTTCGCCAGTTCCAGAGAAAATTCGGAATCTGCCAGGGCTGCCTGCTTTCTCTGTCTCTGCACATTTATATGATTGGTAGACTGCAATCTGCTAAAGTAAGAACCACCTTTGGAATAATATGAAATATTGATTCCGCGTTTTAAACATTGTACCACGCATTGCATCGTAATTGATATGGGCGCCATTGGAATTCACAAACAGATAACTCATTTCATTCCCCCTTATCTTATATGTATTACAGTATCTCTGCACAATTCTATTGTACCATATATTGAATTGTTCTAAAACAGTTCATTTTAGCGTATTTTATAATTTTTCGTCCCCTTCCGGGGCTTCTTTTTCCTAAATATTACAAGGATTGAGCTTGAGCAGAGATATCCGTAAAGTTTCCGTCCCCTTTCAGGAGCTCCTTTTTCCTAATGAAATTTAAAAATGAATTAAATGACTATGCAACAAGTTTCCGTCCCCTCCCGGGGTCTCCTTATTCCTAATGTCACTAAGAGGCACGACGGGTGCCCTAGAAAATGTTTCCGTCCCCTCCCGGGGTCTCCTTATTCCTAATAAGCATTAGCGGATATTCTGGGAATTGAGTTTCCGTCCCCTTTCGGGGGCTCCTTTTTCCTAATTCGTGCACGGGCTGATTGAACTTGCTTTGGAAGTCGGGTTTCCGTCCCCTTTCGGGGCCTCCTTATTCCTAATGAGGACTGGGAGATTATCGGCTACGAGGAGAATTAAGTTTCCGTCCCCTTCCGGGGTCTCTTTATTCCTGATGCACTAATTCCCTTATATCCAGAATTGGACGGAGGGTTTCCGTCCCCTTCCGGGGTCTCCTTATTCCTAATATTGAAGCGGAGATTAAACTGGAGGAAGAAAAATGTTTCCGTCCCCTTACGGGGTCTCCTTATTCCTAATGTGCGCTTTCCACCGTTGTTTAAAACCGAAACTCCGAGTTTCCGTCCCCTTACGGAGTCTCCTTATTCCTAATAAAGAAGATAACAATATCACGATTGGAAACGGGTTTCCGTCCCCTTCCGGGATCTCTTTATTCCTAATTGACAGATAACCAGTGGAAAGACAACCTCAGAAGTCGTTTCCGTCCCCTTCCGGGGTCTCCTTATTCCTAATGCTTTGATGGAGTCTCCCATCACATCGACATTCTTCAGTTTCCGTCCCCTTCCGGGGTCTCCTTATTCCTAATTATTGGTTTACGAACGATAACGGAGAAAATATTTTGAGTTTCCGTCCCCTTCCGGGGTCTCCTTATTCCTAATTAAGCGCCATGCAGTTTAAAAAGGAGGAAAATTACTATGGTTTCCGTCCCCTTCCGGGGTCTCCTTATTCCTAATAAAGGGGCAGAAAGGAGAGATTTATATGGTAAACAGTTTCCGTCCCCTTCCGGGGTCTCCTTATTCCTAATCCTGTCTCCGCTGCCCCGAAGGGAACATACATTACGTTTCCGTCCCCTTCCGGGGTCTCCTTATTCCTAATACCACCCGCCGCACCCCGGTAAAATCAACACCTCCCGGCGGGGTTTGCGGGGGAAAACTTTTTTCTTCCTTCCATATCTTTTTTTCCTGCCTGATTCAGCCGAAATTCCCTGCCAAATCAGGCAGCGGGGCAAAATCACCGGCATTTTGTAATTTTTGCATGGCACAGACCCATCTGATACCGTTTTCCCTCATAATAAGTTACTTTACAGATATGAGGGGAAACTCCCAGTTTTCTGTCTGAAAAATGTTTATGGTTATCCGGCACTCCCGTTGCCTTAAAAATATTCACGGTTGTCTCCAGCCCCTCTTCTCTGCCAAACAGGGGATACACTTCCGTCTTTGTCACAAATCCGGTTCCGCCTCCTAACCATACCATATCCTGAGACGGCCTGTCCATATCCGGATATTTTTTCAGGAAACACTCGTAATACATCTCTCCGAAATATGTCATTGCTTCTTCCAGGTACTCTTTCGTAATCCCGCATATATCGGAATCAATGGTGAGGCTGGTGCGAATAACAGTTTCCGGCCGCAGTACTTCCCGCAGCACATTTAATTTTTTCTCTTTTCCGTCAGTATGCAATTCTGTCCTCTGGCACAATACCAGATCTTCCATGGACAAAGGCTCGCTGTCACTGACTGTCATACCGGCCATCCTGTCATTTACCGCATGATTCGGAACTTTTTCCAGCCTGTGCAGCGTTCTGTAACATGCCTGTTCCATGGCAGCCGATTCCATTCTGCAGACAGTTCTGTTCTTTCTCTGATTCCTGCTCAGGGCTCCGGAAATATCTCTTTTTACCCCTTTATATTTTCCGGAATCACAGGCAATATCATAGGCCAGCAACATCGTTCTCAGCATTCCCTTGACAGAACTGCCCGGTACATATGGCATTCCATACGCATCTTTTACAAATTCCAGAACTGCCAGCTTACTGCGAGAATCAATCACAGCATCCTGACATCCCAGCCGGTAACGGACACAATTCTGATATTCCTGTCTGGAAACATGATTTTTTTCCAGCCATTTTCCCAAATCATCCCGACTGTTTCCCAGTATAAATTTCTCATATTGAGACATCAGCTTTTTCTGATTTAAAAGCTGACACAGTTTTGCCATATCCATTACCCGTATCTGTTTTTCCCAGGGTGAAAATGCATACTCTTTTTTGCCGATTTCTTTCCCGCTTCCAATATATACCGGCCCTGCCGCTGTCAGTTCCAGCTCATACTGTTCCAGTACTTTTTTCATGAAACCACCTCCAGAAACACAGGTTTGGCATAACGGTACACAGGATGAGAACCTCCGGCGCTGACGTCATAGATATCTCCTTCAAACCGTTTTCCAAAACAGGAGCCCGCCTGCATCACATACAGGTCACGTTTCTTCTGATGTTCCTTAGCATATGTATCAGAAGCCACAAATCCGCTCCGTTTCAGCAGCAGATAGCTGGCCTTCTCCAGAACTTCCTCCAGCTCGTCTTCTTTTGGAAGACACACGGACAAGGCCATTGATACGGAACTCTCCCTGGCCTCCAGACAAGGTTTCAAATCTTCCGGAACCTTTTCCTGTATCAGCCGAAATCTCCCCAGACCGGCAGTTCTCTTTCCGCCGATTCCGGACAGTTCCAGCGATTCCAGACCCGTTTCCAGCAACCGGATATCCTCTCCGGTTTCTCCTCCTGCTATGATATATAATCCGCTTCCGGGGTGAAAATGGTAAATTCCAACCCGATAAGGCATTGTTTCCTCCAGTCCGCGGACTGCCGCGCTGGTTTTCACCTCTCCGTACCCCAGATTTTCCTGAAACCGGTTGAGTTCCTGCATCACATCCAGTTTCCCGGCAATATAATCCTTCAGTCTGTCTGCCGGAATATAAGACAGTTTTTTATATGCCTTTTTCAGCGTGGAATCCCCCTGCTTTTCCTCTGTCTCTATTTTCAGCATGGGCTTTGGAAGATAACAGGTATGTTCCATACAGGGGAAAGCGTCTGTCAGCCGAATCTTTCCTTCCCGCGTCCGGGCAACCAGCCTTTCCAGCTTCTTATGCCCCTGTTTCAGGCACTCCTGGCACAGGGCGGAAAAAAGCGTATCCGCATGAAGGGTAAATCCTCCGTCTTCCAGAGAGTCCTCTCCCAAATGCACTCCCGTGATAAAGTCAAATTTATAAATTCTGTACTCCATCCCTACACATCCTTCAACAGCGTATTGCATTGACTCATAATATCTTCCGGTATTTCCCCAATCACCGGGTCTGCCGCCAGACCATGAAATTTTACTTTCCCATATCCTCTGGATCCATTGCCGCCCAGATAATCATACTGCAGCAATCTGAATCCTTCTGCCAGCACTTCAAAATCTTCCAGTATTTCCCCTTCTTCTGCCGCTTCGTAGATAACGTCCAATGCAAACTCAGACCCCCGTACCACCCGCTCAATCTGTCTGGGATTGGCAACTGCGGTAATCCGGTCGATACTGTTCTCAAATTTCACTTCCGTAAGACTCTGCAGGCCCTGTTCCCGCAATTCTTTTTCATTGGCCAGCATCATATCAGAGATAAGAATCCGGCTTCTTTTCACCTGCCCTTTTTTTGCAGAACCAAATAATCTTGTGAGCCGTTCACAGTCATCATCCGGTTTCCCGGCGATTCCATCATTATACACCTTTGCCAGCAGCGTGCGCATTTTCCCCTTCAGGGAGCTTCCCGGTATCATGGGACGGTTGCTGCCTGTATCCTTTATCACCGGTGAGTCTACCGCCCCAATAGCTGCGAATGCAGAAGAACCTCCGATATGCATTCCCGTTACCACTTCAATATTTCCTGTAATCTGTATCTTCCCGTACATAACTGTCCTCCCTAATTATCCTTCCCGCCGTGATATCTGTGATAAGCCACCAGAGCTTCCATATACCTGCCAAACAGCAGATAGTTTTTCCTGCTGCCCTGGATTTCACTGATATATTTCAGTATATCCGTATTCTCCACAAATTCCTTTACCACGGGCTCTCTTCCTGCTTCATACAGCACGCGCACCTTCAGGTAATCAATCCGGCCGCACAGCTCGTCGCTGAGTGTTTCCTCTTTCCAGCTCAGGACCTCATTGCCGATATCCGCTGTCATGGACAGAAGATTCCTGATTTTTGAAGTAGTTACCATAGGCTTTTTTCTTTTTGTCTTTTCGTTTATTCTGTTTTTATGAAGCAAAATGGCAGCTTCTGCCTTCTCCACATAATTTTTCTCCGTGATAGTCATACTTCCTCCTTCTCCCGTATCTTATATGCATACAGATTAATGGCTGTCCTTAGCTGTCTGCAGTCTTTTTCCTGTTTCACCCACTGATACATTTTTCGGGAAAATTCCCGATAACGGGCTTTTTCTTCCGGTTCTGCCTGTTCTCCCGGCTCCATCCTTGCCAGGAGATACGCAAATCTTGCCAGATTTATTTTATCTTCCTGTCTGCGGGCCAGTTCCAGCAAATGATAGAGGAAATTTTTGCCCCGTCCTTCCGTATTCCGGAAAAATCCTGCAATCGTCCGGTATTTTTCCTCAATGACTTCCTGCAAAAAAACTTCCCAGGAATAAGTACCGTTGCTGATTTTAAAGACCTCTCCTGTCTCCCCATCCGTTTCCTCATGGATTTCTCCGTCCGGTAAAAAAGTAAGTGCATTTTTTCCAGGCAGCATTTTTGCTTCGTCCTCCAGCTTTGCCGTCTCCCTGGCGCTCACATGAATGGGAAATCCGGGCTGATACAGACCAATTCCCGCCGACAGAGACAGAGTCCCTTCCGTATATTTCTCAAATTCCTGCCGGATGTCAACGGCCAGCTCCAGAATGTCATCCCAGGCGCCGGCCAGAAAAAGGTCGTCCCCGCCGGAATATACCACTGCGGCTTTCCGTTCCTTTTTTCCCTTTCCATCCAGGGAGTACCTGGGCTGTTGTAATATGATATTGATATGGTGCCTGAAAAACAGTGATAACTGTCTGGATAAGGTTGCTGTTCTGGACAGCGTCACATACCGGTTCCCATATGTTTCACTTTCAAATCCTGACACAAATGTCCTGCCCAGGTTGTCCACATCCGCCCGAAGTATCCCAATCCGCTCTATCCCCTCTGCCTGAGCGGCCAGTTCTCCAAAAGTTTCCCCGGTGGTATAATTTCCTACCCATATTTTTGTGGCAATATGCTTTCCGGTAAACATCTTATTCTTGCCGTATGCCCGGACATACCCTGTATCCTCCGTCATACGCTTCCGAAGGCTTTCCCCGTGCTCTGCTGTCAGCCAGACGCCAAAGGGCAACGGAAGCCCCTGCTTTTCCGGCGTTCTGGTAACAGAAAAGAAATCCGTATACAGAATATCTTTTGACATGTGAAGTATGGAGGCGCAAATCTGGCAGATGCCATCCTCGGTCAGATGATCCACCCTTTTGCATACCCTGCATTCCCGCGTGTAATCTGCAGTTCGTTTTCCATTCAGCCTGCGGATTTGTTCTGCGCTGTACCGTGCCGATTTTTTCCTGGATATCTCGTTAGTGACCCCTCGAAAAAGCTCCCCATAAGAACCTGCAGGCTCATCCCGCAGCGTGCTCCCGCTGCACTCCTTCCAGCCTGCGGCCACATACAGGGCAATATCAAACTGTTCTAACAGCCACGCATTCAGTTCCTGCTCAAATTTACAAAGAGCCTCTCTGGTTTTTTCCGTATTCGCCAGGAGCAGATAACAATGGCCTCCTCCCGTATAAATCAGATTGGCTCTGGATAATTCCAGCCGCTCCAGGAGGGTATCCGTGATATGCTCCATCATGAATTCCAGATAAAAAGACCTGGCTCTCAAATTTCTCAGAGCGCCTTCACTATGTATGGTATAGATAAATTTCTGAATTCCGGAAACATCCATGGAAAACAGAAGAAACACATTTTCTTTCTGAACATCCCTGCCATGCACCAACAGGGCGGTTCTGTAATCTTCCGTCTGTTTTTCCTGCAGATAGTCGAATATACAGGAGCTTATGGCCGCTGTCAGTTTCAGATGGTCGTAAAGGGAAATATCCGCCCGTTCATCTTTCGCTGTGGAAGAAGGAATCAGACTGAGGTTTCCTTCCAGGATTTCCAGCAGAGAATTGATATATTCTGCTTCCCATCGTATACCGCGAAAATTTTCCGTAAGTTTCTGCTTTATGGTCAGATAAAAATGTTCATCATACAGTTCTGCCTGTTCTGTTGGACAGTTGATATCCTCTTCCATATTTGCCGTCTGGGAATAATACATCTTCCTGTCATTTCCGTTCAAAATATTAAACACTGATTCCAGCGCCGTATTCCGGACAAAACCCTGTTCCCCGCTGTCATTCTTTCTTCGGTCGGCGGAAGCTGCAATATTATCTGCCAGATACGTGATATAGGCAAAAGATTTTTTATCAATCCGGGCGTCCTTAAGCTCCGCGCCGTGATGATACCGGACAGATTCCAGTACCTCTTTCTCCTCCAGATGTGCTTCATCCTTTAAAAACTCATACCCGCTGACACTGTGCTTTCTCCCGTCTCCCTGCCGGTATATTACTTTTCCGATATCGTGGAGCAGGCCGCCCACAATTAACTGCACTTTCTCCCTGGTCATCTTTTTCTCCCTTCTGTGATCCTGATGGCTCCCATCCCCATGGCTGTTTTTATTCCGATTCCCGCATATTCTCCAAAGTGAAACAGCAGATTCAGAAAATTCACCATGGCCTGAGGGCCATTGATTCTTATTTTTATCTGCCCCATAAATGCCGGAATCCGTTTTCCATGCACGGAATAGCTGCAGCTGTGAAGCTGGTACTGCACAATTCTGCTGTATTTCAGAAGCTGTTCCAGAACTTCCTCACTCTCCACCGTCTCATCTTCAGAAGCCGCATCATATTTTTTCATCAGGCTCTGATAAATCAACTGCAATGTGGGCATACGGACATATTCCTCCTGGCTCTTAAAGGCAGTGGGCGTCTGAAAAGCCACCTGGATATACCGGTCCGAATCCTGAAAATAATAATTGTCCATAAATTCGCTTTTTCCAATTTTCAGAAGCTGTTTCTGAACCACAGACACCTTCCAGTCGTCATCCTCCATATAAAAGCCTGTAAACCCATCACTTTCCAGCGGCAGAATCAGTTCCTGATATGCTTCCCGGTTCGTGGTGCAGACAGTCCAGATATTTCGTCCATTCTGACTGATTACCCGCTGGCTGTAAGGATGAAGCCCCGGCTCATGGAGCTTTGCGGCATACTCTGCTTCCACCTGCTCCATCAGAATGCCCTGCAGTATGACCGCCTTCTGATATGGTATAAAATCATTGTTTTCTGTTTTCAGTTCCATCTGTAAACTTGCCAGCATAATCATCCTTCTCCTGAACCGCAGTTATTATTTCCTGCCTGCCATGATTCTGCAGGCAGGCTTTCTCCATTATTCTGTACATTATACCATTAATTTCCATATTTTTGCATAATTTTTCTGTGTCAGAGCATAAGCAGTATGCTGAACGTATCGTGTTTAAGTACAGTTGCGAAGCAATATTTTCCTCCTGTGCGAATATCCTAGTTTCATTGGACTTCCAGGTGTCAGTGGCACCTGACTGGCAACGACCGGAAGGTCGTGTAGAAAACCCTGCGCATCCCGCCCGGAGGGTTTTATCTTACAGGAAGACACTTTTACGCTTTAGCATGGCAAGTTCTTTCCCGCCAATCTTTTGTATAATTCTTGATTGATATATTTATTGTCGCCTTTGTGAATCTGAATAGAAAACATGGAGCGTTTTGATGTGTATTTTCTGAAATATTCCTCTCATTCATTTTCGTTCTTTTTGTATATGGCAATGTCACGTAATTCACAATCTGATATCCCGCATAATGTGTTCAGCGTACGTGTAGATACATTTTCATTTTTTCTCAGACGGAATAATTGTCCGGCTGAAAAACTGTATTTACTGATTAGCTGGTATTGCGAAATATTAAATCACTATACCCATAATGAAACAGGGCAGAGTATCCATTCCACGTTGTATGGCTTTTTATGATTAATTATCATTTTTCATACCCCCAAAATCAGAAATGATACCACAATCAACAAATGAAAAATTCCCAATCGAAAATTTCTTATTCGCAATTTTTTCAGCAAGCTGTCTGCTTTCAATAAATTCATCGGTCACGATTACAAAAAATTGTTTGTCCGACTGATTGACAAGATAAAATTCTTTTTGTGTAAGTCCTGCGCTTTTCCGTGCGAATTTTAATTTTTCGCCTAATGTAATTCCTGTTTCATCATGTTTTACCATTTTATAATCCTCCGAAAATTAAGTCAGCTTTTGCTGCCTCCTTAATTATAATTTCCACAATACTTCATTACAGGAAACGCTCATTTTCATAAAGGCAACGCTCCGTAGCATTGCTGTTTTATAGCTTATGGTTAATCATACTTTCCTGCCTGCACTTCGGGCAGTAAAGCAGTCCAGATAAGATGTGGCGAGCATAGTTGCCATATCAGGAACATATATCCACATTTCGAGATGAAACAGACAGGCATTTTCCTGGCTGATACCTGAATTCCTCTGTATCAGTTCAGTCAACGGTTTGAATTCTGGCATCTTTAAAAATTTTACATTTTTATAATCATAAAAGAAAGAAAAAACATGCTGCCCCAGGCACACATGCTTTCTCTTTCTCTCAAATCCGGACGCCTTCTCTCTCGTCCCAGAGCCCCCGCTCTTTCAGGACGCCCTGCAGTTTCTTTCTGGCACGCATGGAAATATGCCTGACGTTATCCGGCGTCGTATCCATCTCCTCTGCAATTTCCTGCACGCTCAGCTCATGGTAATACTGCAGAGTCAGCACTTCTCCATAAGGAGATTTCAGCCCTTTCAGCAGACCGGTTACCAGTTCCTGCAATTCTGTTTCCTCCAGAATGGTATCCGGGCCCTTTTCCAGAATCTCTCCCGTCTCCCATTCTTCCAGCCCGCTGCATTCCTGTATCTGTCTCTTTCGGTACAGATTAAAGCACCGATGTCTGACCGTGGTCATAATATAATCCCGAACCTTATAGGACTCGCTGTCCATAATCTTGTTCAGGTGGTCAGTCAGAATCAGAAATGTCTCGTGAACCATATCCTCCGCATCCGCTTCGTTTTTCAGAATTGCACGGGCAATGCAGAACATCTCCTGCCTGTACTCCTGATAAATAAACTGAAAGAATTCCCGTTCCTCGTCTGTGTCCAGCAGCAGTAAATACCGGAACATATCACCCCTCCATTACTTTTCTGCAACAGTTCGGGGCTTCACCTGAACCGCCGCATTTTTCTTTTGTAACCTCTCCGGCAGCAGAATGCCGGAGACGTACTGATATTATACCGCAAAAAAACATGAACAGGGCGAACATTTGAGAAACGCGAATCGAAATTTCCTAATCCACAAACAATGGTGTGGAATAATACCGGTCTCCGCTGTCCGGCAGCAACGCCACAATGGTTTTTCCTTCCTGTTCCGGACGTTTTGCCAGCTCCAGAGCCGCGTGCAGCGCGGCCCCGGAAGAAATCCCCACCAGGACTCCTTCTGTCCTGGCAATCTCTTTTGCCGCTGCAAAAGCATCCTCATTTTCCACCGGAATCACTTCGTCATACACCTCTGTATTCAGCGTAGCCGGCACAAATCCTGCGCCGATTCCCTGAATTTTATGAGGGCCTCCTGTCCCCTGGGACAGTACCGGAGAGGAAGCGGGCTCCACTGCCACTATCTGAATCTGCGGATTCTGTGATTTCAGGTATTCTCCCACCCCGGTAATGGTGCCGCCGGTTCCAACCCCTGCCACAAAAATATCCACCTTTCCATCGGTATCTGCCCAGATTTCCGGCCCGGTAGTTTTTCTGTGGATTTCCGGATTTGCCGGATTTTCAAACTGTCCGGGAAGAAAGCTGCCCGGAATTTCCTCTGCCAGTTCTTCCGCCCTGGCAATGGCCCCCTTCATGCCTTCTGCGCCCTCTGTGAGCACCAGTTCCGCCCCGTAAGCCTTTAAAATATTTCTGCGCTCCACGCTCATGGTTTCCGGCATGGTGAGAATCAACCGGTACCCTTTGGCGGCTGCAATGGCTGCAAGGCCGATTCCTGTATTTCCGGAGGTAGGTTCAATGATTACGGAACCTTCTTTCAGCTTACCCGCAGCTTCCGCATCCTCAATCATGGCTCTGGCAATACGGTCCTTTACACTGCCCGCCGGATTAAAATATTCCAGTTTCACCAGGAGCTTTGCTTTCAGTCCATGGCTTTTCTCCAGGTTAGCCGCCTCCACAAGAGGGGTGTTTCCAATCAGATTCAGAGTTCCCTGATAAATATTTGACATGTTCTTGTTTCCTTTCATAAATTATTTGCTGTTTACAGCCTGAAACGCCTGTTCCAGATCTTCAATAATATCGTCAATATGCTCGGTGCCCACAGACAGGCGGATGGTATTTCTGCAGATTCCCTGTTCTTTTAATTCCTGGTCATTCAACTGGGAATGGGTGGTGGAAGCAGGATGGATGGCAAGGGATTTCACGTCCGCCACATTTGCCAGCAGGGAAAACAGTTCCAGATTGTCAATAAAATCTTTGGCTGTCCGGTCATCCCCTTTGATTTCAAAAGTAAAAATGGAACCACCTCCGTGCGGGAAGTATTTCCGGTACAGGTCCTGCTGCCCTGCGTCTTCGGAAAGGGAAGGATGATGTACCTGTTCCACCTGAGGATGGCCGCTCAGGTATTCCACCACCTTCAATGCATTTTCCACATGGCGCTCCACCCGCAGAGACAATGTTTCCAGCCCCTGCAGAAACAGAAATGCATGAAACGGAGAAAGAGTGGCCCCGGTGTCTCTGAGCAGAATGGCCCGGATTTTTGTAACAAAGGCCGCCGGTCCCGCCGCCTGTGCGAAAACTACTCCGTGATAACTCTCATTGGGCTCTGTCAGACCAGGAAATTTCCCGGAAGCCTCCCAGTCGAATTTACCGCTGTCCACAATAACGCCGCCGATGACCGTTCCGTGTCCGCCGATAAATTTCGTAGCGGAATGCACCACAATGTCCGCACCGTATTCTATGGGCCGCACCAGATACGGTGTCGCAAAGGTGTTATCCACCACCAGCGGAATTCTGTGCTCGTGGGCAACTTCTGCGATGGCCTGAATATCGCTTACATCCGAGAGGGGATTTCCCAGCGTTTCGATAAATACGGCTCTGGTATTTTCCTGTATGGCTTCTGCAAAATGTTCCGGGCGGGAAGGCTCCACAAAAGTTGTGGTAATTCCATATTCCGGCAGCGTATGTGCCAGCAGGTTATAGCTTCCTCCGTATATATTGTTGGCCGCTACTATGTGTTCCCCGCTTTTCGCCAGATTCTGAATGGTATAAGTAACTGCCGCTGCCCCGGAAGACACGGCCAATGCCCCAACTCCTCCTTCCAGAGCGGCAATCCGCTGTTCGAAAATATCCTGCGTGGGATTGGTAAGCCTTCCGTAAATATTTCCCGCATCTTTCAGGCCGAACCGGGCCGCCGCATGATCGGAGTTGTGAAATACATAAGAAGATGTGGCATAAATTGGAACTGCCCGCGCGTCCGTAACCGGATCCGGCTGCTCCTGTCCCACATGAAGCTGCAGCGTTTCAAATTTTAACTTCCTGTCCGTGTATGGTATTCTGCTCATATCTTTCTCCTTTTCCTCTATTTCCTATGTGTTTAGTAGGTTATTGGTTTACAGATACTATACACTCTTTTTTCCGATAAGTCAACCGGAAATTTTCCAAATCCCTTCTTATCTGTCATAGCTTTCCAGAAAATGATGTTTTACGCCCTGTTCCTTGTAAGCAATCACAGTGCTCAGATTCACATTTTCCACACTCCGGAAAATATTGGCTTCCACAAAAGGATTTGTCTGTTTTAATTCCTGTATCAGCCTCTTGACTTCTTTCCGTTTGGAAACAGATTCCCGGTCCGGCCCCTCAAAAGCACAGTTCTCCGTAAACCGGCAGGCGCACTGAAGAAATTTCAGACCGTTATAATCCCGCCAGCGCCGGATGGCGTCTTCCCGGATATAATACATGGGGCGGATTAACTCCATTCCCGGAAAATTCGTACTGTGCAGCTTGGGCATCATGGTCTGTATCTGTCCGCCGTAGAGCATTCCCATCAGAATTGTCTCGATGACATCATCGTAATGATGGCCCAGTGCAATTTTATTGCAGCCCAGCTCCCTGGCCTGATGATAGAGGTGTCCTCTGCGCATTCTTGCACAGAGATAACAGGGAGATTTCTCAATTCCATACACAGCTTCAAAGATATCTGATTCAAACACCGTAAGGGGCACCCCCATCCGCGCCCCGTTCGCCTCAATCATGTTCCGGTTCGCCTCCAGATACCCTGGGTCCATCACGAGAAATTTCAAATCAAATGACACTTTCCGGTGTTTCTGCAGTTCCTGAAACAATTTGGCCATCAGCATGGAATCCTTTCCGCCGGAAATACAGACTGCGATGTTATCTCCTTCCTGTATCAGCTTATAATCCCTGACTGCTCTCGCAAAAGGAGAAAACAGCTCTTTGTGAAATTTTTTCCGAATACTCTTTTCCATATGTTCTGCTTCCGTATTCCGCTCCATCCTTCACACGCTCCATCCTCAGACATATTTTATTCTTATATATATTTTTATACACATTTTTATACACGCTCCAGCACCAGAACATAATCCCTGCCAATCTTTCCGCCCATCCCTTTTCTTGGAATTCTGATATAGGGATTCTGTATGACATAGCTGAACCGGCTCCAGGTACGGTAACCTGCTGTACAGGCAATTTCCTCCAGTACCCGCCAGCTTTCCACCGTAACTTTCCGGATGGTACTGTTGCCAATCACAATCATATAACGGCCTCCCGGCTCCATCTGGCTGCGGACTGCTTTCAGGTTTGTTTCCATATCCTCAAAAAATTTTTTTACAATTAAAGCACGTTTCCGGTCCTGCACCGCGATTTTACCGTAATATTCTTTTAAAAGACTGCTTTTTTCAAGTATATCCAGTCTTTGGTCTTCCTCTTTCGCGTTAATTTTTTCCGTTCCCACATACTGCTTTTTCTTTTCCCGGAGAGAATCTTCCGTCAGTGTACCCAGCCACAGATTTTCCAGACGCATGGTTCTTCCGTAATCGAAGGCATTGATATAGGGGGGAGATGTGACAGCCAGACCAATCCCCCCCGGAACGGAAAAATCCAGAGCGTCCCCCGCAAGAATCCTGGTAGTCCCCAGATGTTCCACTGCTGACAGTTCCGCAACCATCTGCCGATACCTGCGGAATACGGAGGTAAATTCCCGTTCCACCGGCGGCGGTATTTTTTTTACCTTATTGGAGACATAGGGTTTGGGAGATGTATCATCCGCATTGGAAACTTTTTTTATAATGGAGACCATGCACAGATGGAAAAAGTCTCTCACCGCCTGTTCGGTAATTGTTTCCGTACAGATGCGCATCCGGCCAAGTTCCGCAATTACCTCCGGAGAAAACCAGTGTTCCAGATTATCAATTTCCGGCCGGTAACACATTCCGTTCCCCCTGAAAGTTCTGTCCAGAATCCGCTGAAATTCTTCATCCAGCAGCTTCATCTGTTCTTTGTTCAGCGGAGTGGTCTTAACTTTGATAATCAGTTTCGCAATGTCGTCTATCTCTGTGCCGCAGGCATGGAAACCCCGGAGATTTGCCTCCAGCAGCGTTGTCCCGCTTCCGGAAAAAGGGTCAAACACAATGTCTTCCTCCCTCCGGGCGCAGGTGCGGATTCCCCATCCCGGAAGTTCCGGTATGAATTTACAGGGATACTTAAACATGCCATGGGTGTATGAGTTGGGATTGGGCTGCTGAATCACATATGTGGCCCCCTGCAGGATTTCATCAGGCAGCGTCTCCACTTCCACTATTTGTTCTTTCTCAGACATACCACACTCTCCCTTAAATATTTTCCCGTTTCTTTCGTCTTTTCATACTGCTGGGAACTGGTGATAATATAGCGGTCCACCTCTATTTTATCCACATCAAATCCAATCCTTTCTCCGTACTCCGCCAGTATCAGGTCTGCCGGAAATACCACGCCGCCATAGGCGGAATTTCCCACCACAATACAGCAGAACCCCTCTTTTTCCAGAACACGGTAGCTCTCTCTTAAAACCTGAAACATATCCCGGTAATACAGGCCCAGCATTCTGGGAATTTTTTTGTCCCACAGCTTCCGGTCCTCTAATTCTTTCAGCAGTTCTTCCAGAATCTGGCTTTCCGGCTCCGGTTCGGAACTCAGATCTCCATTCAGATGAGAATGGAGGGACTGATTTCTAAGCTGTTTCAGATCTCCGTAGTCCGACACAAACTTTCCAAACCACAATTCCAGCTTATAGATTTCCGTGTAATCAAAACAGTTGGCGTAGGGCGGGGAAAATATGATTCCCTCCACGCTGTCTTCCTCCAGATAGCGGTTCATATTCAGACAGGAATCCTGATACAGCCGGATATTTCCCGGCTGACGGTATTCCTGCAAATCCGTGTATATCTTCCGATATTCTTCCAGCAGCATGTTATGGGCGTCCTCCGGCGTCACCACTCTGGGTTTCACATATTTCTTTATTTTCAGTCCGTTCCCGGCCTTTCTGTAATTGGACAGGGGCTCCAGACAGGACAGCCAGCCCAGCTTCAGCAGATTCCGCACTTTTTCTGTCAGATGGGGGGCAGATTCTATTAATACTCCGGCCCTCATAAAATATGCTTCCACCTGCTTATCAAACACTTTATGGCTGATGGAAAGTCCGGGCAGCACATAGTCCGTTCCCGGCTCCGCCGCCTGCTCCAGAATCTCCTCAGACGCTTCCCGAAACTGTTCCTGTTCTTCCCCGGAACAGGGTTCCAGCTTACATCGGGACAGAAAACAGGAAAAGGGATTCACTTCAAATCCGACTCCCTCATATCCCATGTGCTCTGCCGCCAGCAGCGTACTTCCGCTTCCGGAAAAAGGGTCCAGGATTACACCCTTCTTATGTACGGAATATTCCTGAATCAGCTGTTCCACCATTTCTGTGGAAAATCCTTCTTTATAGCGGTACCACCGCTGAAAGGGTTTATCCAGATCATCGGAATAATTCAGCAGACTTGTATAAGTGGCATTGGAGCTTTCCGGGTAAATCATGTGGTACCGTTTTTCCAAATCCATGTATTTATAATGCTTTGTGGTCAGATCTTCCATCTGTTTCCTCCCGTCTGCACGCTGTCCGGCATATTTGATTCCGGACTTCAAAACAGGGCTGCCCGATACGGCAGCCCCGTCTTTCTTCCTGTTTTATTCATCCTGTTCCAGGTATTTCTGTAAGGTACGCATACATTCTTTCAAATCAATGGGTTTGGCAATATGAGCATCCATCCCCACCTCCAGACAGTGCTGGGCGTCATCGGAAAATGCATCTGCCGTCATGGCGATAATGGGCAAACCGTTGTCAGACCGTTCCAGCTTACGGATTGCCACCGTCGCATCATAACCGTTCATCACCGGCATACGGATATCCATGAGGATTGCATCATAAAAGCCGATTTCTGACGCTTCAAATTTCTCAAGGCATTCTCTGCCGTTGATTGCCCGCTCCAGAATCAGGCCCACGGAACCGAGAATCTCACTGATAAACTCCCAGTTTACATCAATGTCTTCCGCCAGAAGAATATGCTTTCCTTCAAAGTCGATTTCTTCTTCCTCATCTTCCTCGCAGGTAATGCCCTCCATATATTTCCGCAGATACAGGTACAAGGTGGACTTAAACAGAGGTTTGGAAATAAATCCTTCAATTTCAGATTCTTCCACTTCTTCCAGTTCGTTCCAGTCATAGGCGGAAATCAGGAATGCAGGCACTTTCTTGCCCTGAGTCACATTCCGCATTTCGCGGATTACCTCAATTCCGTTCATATGGGGCATTTTCCAGTCTACCAGAACAAAATCGTAGTCATTGTTCTGAAGATGCCGGTCTTCAATCATGCGGATTGCCTGCCGGCCATCCAGCGACCACTCCGTATGTACCCCCAGTTCCTGCAGATTTGCCACGGCGCTGGTACATAACTGCTCGTTGTCATCCACCACCAGCACATCCCAGTGGGGAAGCATCATATCCTTCTCATCTATATCAGATTTCTTCAAATCCAGTGCAATATGGAATCTGCTTCCTTTGTCCTGTTCACTCTTCAGTTCAATGGTACCGTCCATAAGATCCACAATGGCCTTTGTAATGGACATTCCAAGACCGGTTCCCATAATCTTTGCCACCTGGTCAGAATTTTCCCGCTCAAAGCTGTCAAAAATCTTCTTCTGGAATTCTTCTGACATTCCGATTCCCGTATCTTCCACAATAAAATGGGTGCGCACATACTCTTCTCCCTGGGGAGAATCCTCCTGGTAGAGATGTACGTCAATCCGTCCTTCTTCCGGTGTAAATTTGGTAGCGTTGGATAGCAGGTTCAGAAGCACCTGGTTTAAACGCACCGAATCACAGAATACATTTTCTGTCTGTATGGACTGGATAAAGATATCAAAATACTGATTTCTGGCTTTCACCTGAGGCTGCATGATATTCACAATATCATCCATCGCCTCCCGCAGAGACATCTGATTCATATTCAGCGTCATCTTGCCGCTCTCGATTTTGGACATATCCAGAACATCGTTAATCAGTCCCAGCAAATGCTTGCTTGACAGCTTCACTTTGCCCAGACAGTCTACCACACGCTCCGGGTCTTTAATATTTTTCAATGCGATTTCCGTCATTCCGATAATGGCGTTCATGGGCGTTCTTATATCATGGCTCATGCTGGAAAGGAACTCGCTTTTTGCCTTATCTGACTGAACTGCTTTCTTTCTGGCCTCATTCAAATCTTCCATCTGCCGGATGGAAAACCGGAAATATTTGATAAACATCACGGACATGGCAACCAGAATCATCACGGAAGAAGCAATCATAATAATCAGACGCTGTACATCCAGACTGCTGATAGGCGTATCCATGGCTTCACTGTTCATAACCGTAACCAGATACCAGTCCAGATTTTCCGCAAGGGGCGTACAGTATGTATATCGCTTTTCTCCATTGATGGAAACCAGCCTGGAATAGGCCTCTCCGTTTTCAATGGCCTCCTGAAGTTCCTTTATATATTCCTCCGCTCCTCCTTTATGATTATCCCGCACTTCCGATATGATACGGTCAAAATAACTTTCCCGGTATGCATTTCCGCTCCGGATTACAAAGTTTCCTTTAGAATCAATAATGTGAGAGTAAATCAGCGTTTCGTCTGAATCCAGAAACAGCGCTTCTTTCAGATAATCCATGGGAGCGCCCGCCAGAAGGGCAACGCTTCTGCCGCCGTCTTCCATGGGATATTCCGCCTGTTTTTCCAGAATCAGCATCCGCTCCCCCCTGTGGTTAATTCCCATTGCCACAATACTGCCGTCATTTTTCAGAGACTCCAGAAGCCCTTCATCCTGAAAGACGTCCAGCTCATCTCCGTAAATATTTTCTATGGTACCGTCTTCCCCATACAGAGCCAGAAAATCAAAATTCCTTACTTCTCCGCCCAGGGCAAGTTCTTCCAGCAGTTCTTCTCCGTAAACAGCCGATTCCGGCGGCGTACGCTTTACAATGCCTTCAATCTGTTCCAGCCGCAAACCGATTACCGTGCTGAATTTCTGCTGAATCTGTGTATTCATTTCGGACATATAAATCTCACTGATTTCATCAATGGTACTCTCTGTCCGCTTCCCCATAATCAGCACCAGCCCGATAAATACAATGACACATATACTAATTACGCTGATAAAGCTGTTTCTCAAAAATCTCTTAATATTTGTTTCCATATATTCCTCCACACCACACACATTCTAATTCACTGCGTTATAGTATCTGTCAATCTCTCTCTTACACTTTACCAGCAGTCCCGGAAGTTCCGGTCTGACCGCGCCCGTATCACGTACCAGTGCTCCCCGTACAAATTCAAACTGCATATTGTTGTGCTCGCGATAGCGGTAGAACATACTGTCAAACTCATCGGCCAGCCTGCATAGCTGGGTAAAAACCGTATTATGATTTCCCATAATTCTATGGGGAAATCCGTTTCCGTCATACCGCTCATGATGATGAGCGCACATGTCTCCGCATATATGTACAAAATATTCACAATGTCTGGAATAATTCAGGTGGATAATACTGGAACCGGCTCCTGTATGGCCGTATATATCGTTACTCATTTCATCCTGTTTTGATGATTTGAATTTAAAATTATTAGGAAGCAGCATATTGCCGATATCGCAGAAAAATGCTGCTTTGCTTACCAGTTTTACATAGACCTGATCTGTTTCGTCCAAATCGTTATAATACCCGTTCAGCAGGATTTCCAGCAAATCTGCCATGCGCTCATAATGGCCGCAGTCCTGTCCGAAATTTTTCAGAAATCTCCGGTATATACTTTCCAGATCTGCAATGTACTTCTCTGTCTCCTGAATATCTTCTTCCGAAAGGCTGTTTCTGCCCAGCATTCCCAGTCTGGTTTCCAGCCGCCAGAGCACTTCTTCCCGGTCATAGGGCTTTCGGATAAAACCGGAAATATGGTACCGGGCGGCGTTGGCTACATTTTCTCTGGTAGCTTCCGCAGTAATGAGAAAAACCGGAATATTGTTCACTCTGTTTTCTTCCAGCCGTTTCAATACGCCAAATCCATCCATTACCGGCATGGATACATCCAAAAGAATCGCGTCCAGGCTGTTCCCGTTTTTCAGAATCTTCTCAACCCCCACAGAACCGTTCTCAGCCTCCAGGGTGGAAAATTCTTCACTCAAAATCGTCTTCAGCACTTCGCGATCTA
The DNA here is from genome assembly GCA_036941025.1 of Lachnospiraceae bacterium JLR.KK002. Lineage (NCBI taxonomy): Bacteria > Bacillati > Bacillota > Clostridia > Lachnospirales > Lachnospiraceae > Lachnospiraceae bacterium JLR.KK002. The sequence continues at coordinate 10,064 of JAYMNP010000001.1, read as the reverse complement.
CTTCCGAATCATCAATGATTAATATTTTCTTATACTCTTTTGTCATTTTACCAGCCCGTTATTACTTATTTTACCAGTCCGCTATTACTTACTTTACAGAGAACTTTCTATGACATTTAAGATTTTTTCCTGAACAGGCAGTATATTCACAAGAACCTCTCTTGCTTCCTCCGGCTGGCCGCTCCGCAGCAGGTTCACAATTTCGGTATATGCATCATATAACGGGGTAACGGAAAGATTACCGGCTGCTCCCTTAATGGCATGAGCCTTCTCCGTAATATCATCATAAGCCTCATTATCATAATCAGGCTCAAAAGAATATGTCTTCATCATTTTCAGAAATGTACCCAGCATTTTCTTATAAATGGCGGCGTTTCCTCCCAGACGTTTTACGCCCTCATCCACGCTTACTCCCAGTTCTCTCAATTCATCCAGTAAATTCATTAAAACAACTCCTTTTTCCCGATGCTTCCGCAAATAGCTTCATTATATCTTATAATTCACAGTTTATCGACCTGTATTTCAGGCAACACAATGTCTGCCCACATTATATCACAGTTCTTTTTTTCCCGCAACTGATTTCCATACCTTTCAAAAAGGGCTGCTGCAAAACACAGCCGGTATACAATATATGCATAAGACCAAAGAGTCTGAATGCCATATTCTGTATACAACGCCTGTTTTGCAGCAGCCTCCTGAATGAAATCCGGATATTTTGCCTGCAGCGTATTTTTTAAATGGAAATATGGATGAATCCTTCCGCAGGTTCTGCCGGACTGGCGGTTCCCGTCTGATGATACAGCAGGGGGTTCTGCGGCGGCTCCGGTTTCTCCTGTGGAATTTCCGGACGGGAACAGTTAAGGCTTTCTGACAGTTTCTTTCCCTCCTCGCTTACTTCCAGCGTGTCTGTCTGAGGAATTTTACTGCTTTCTGTCTGTTCCTCCAGCTCCCGGTGTTCCTCTCTCCGTCTCTCGATGGTCTCTTCCAGTTCCAGCTTTTTCCGTTCTTCCGCTTCTACGGCTTCCTCTTTCATGCCTTCTTCCGCTTTCTCCTGATACGCTCTGGTTTTTCCGGCAAAATCTGAAGCATATTCCATAGCCCGTTCCATGGTACCCATATCGCCTCTTCTTCTGGCTTCTTTGAATACTCTCACAGGCACTTTCAAAAGATTATAGTTTGTGCTGGCTCCCGCCAGGCCTTCCATGGTTTTTACATGCATAGCCTTCCTCCTTTTCTGTCTTTACCTTTCTTCTCGTCCGAAGCTGTTTCAGGTATTAGCTTTCTGTATCAAAAGGCTTCTCAGATGTCATGTAAGATTCCGGCAGAGGCAGCAGCACGGAAACGGTAAATACCGAATATCCCGGCTCCGTTCTCACGGTTCCGTTATATTTTCCGGCAGCTTCCCTCATATTAGACAGCCCTGTTCCATCTGCTTTCTTTCCTGTTTTACCGTCTTTGGCCGCACCTTTCACAGGCTCCGGATTTATGCTGTTTCTGGCTTCCAGCAGGAAAAAAGAATTCCGGACGCCGGACTGTATGGTAATAAATTTCTGATACAGCAAAGCGTCCACCACTTTATTTCCTGTGGCTTCCTCACTTTTACAGAAAGCTCCGGCTTCTGCCATCCGTTCCAGATAATCTTTCATTTTCTCCCATTCCCGGTGTTCCAGGAGCCCCTGGAGGCCGGTCACATGATTTTTCATATCATGCCTGAGACGCTCCATCTGCCGATACTGTTCCTCCATCATTTTATAAACCGCCACCTGGGACCGGTACTGCTCCCCGCGTTTCTGTTCCCTGTAAATTCTGTCCATGCCGAACATATAACCTCCTCCGGCACACATACAAAGCAGAGCCAGCGCCAGATTGGCCCCATGGCTGAAAAGCTGATTATAAGAAAGGTTCCATCTGTCCGCTCCGCGGAACATAATTCCCTTTGTAGCGCCCCAGGTTACAATATCCGTCAGGACAGTCAGAAACATCAGCGGAACCGCCAGCATAACATACCAGTTTTTGCTCTTTTTCTCCAGAACGGATGATAGCAGCGGCCGAAGCAGATACAGCAGTACCGCCGCCGTGGCCAGTTCAGAAACTACTGCCACAGCTTCTTCTTTTCCGCTGTAAATTACAATCCCTTCTCCCCTTATTCCACGGCGCAAAATCAGTATGGCAATGGAAAAGCAGGAGCCGCCCACCGTGCCTGCCAGTTTCAGCACCCCGTTTGAAATCACCGCTGCCAGCAGTTTTTTTGACGTTTCTCCGGGAAACATCAAAAGATGCAGACTCAGAAAGCATACCCGCCCCACCAGAACATATTCAGACATACAGACCACCCTTCCCGGCTCATAAAATACCTCCGTTTTCTTTCATATATTCCAGCAGTACCTGACAGAAAGCCTCGTACCTTCTTTTGGCAATTATAATTTTCCCGTCGTCATCCAGCGTAGCTTCCTGCCGGTTATATCCTCTGACCCGGCCCAGATTTACCAGATAGCTTTTATGGCACCGGAAAAACCCTTTTCCCTGTAACTGCTGCTCCAGCGCCCCTATCTGTTCATAAAAACAGAAGACTTCTTCGGACTGATGGGCATATATCATCCTCCCTCTGATTTCAAAATAGCAGATATCTGCCAGAAACACTTTCTTTTTCTGCCGTTCGCTGGTAATGACCAGAAACTCCCGCGGCTGTCTCCGGATTTTCTCTATGGCCTGTTTCAGAACTTTCCGAAGCCGCCAGTCTTCCACCGGTTTTACCAGATACCAGAAGGGCTCCGGCATAATAATATCCAGAAATATAATGTCAAACTGCTCTGAAGTCTGAAGCAGTTCCTTCCCGCTGATAAACCGGCACACTTCACAGAGCACATTCCATTCTTCCAATATTTTTTTATTCTTCCTGTCATCTGGCTGCAGGCCAGGATTTCATCATCACATACCGCTATGGACAGCATGGGGCACCTGCCTTTCTTTTTCCTGGTTTTCCTGGTTTTCCTGGTATTACTATCGGCAGAAATATGGGCAAACATTCTGCCGATGTCATAAACGGGCCTGTTTTATGCTATAAATGAAAGATTCTCCCACTCATTTTCATGTGCACAGGCTGTAAATGCAAAGGAACACCCCTGTTCCGGAGTGTCCCCTTGCATTTACAGTCAGATATCATATTACAGATAAATGTCAATGGAAGTCTTTTTCTGTTCTTCTTTTTTCTGTTCTTCTTTTTTCTGCCCGTCAGTTCTTTCGGTTTCCTCTTCTTCTGCCTTCTTATCTTCAGGCTTTTCTGCTGTTTTGCCGGAAGCCTGAGCGTTCCGTATGGCCTTGTCTGCCTCTCCCAGTGTGTCCATCTGCGCAGACGCCGCATGTTCTGCCCGCTGCTCCAGCTCCGCAAGTTCTTTCTTTTTGGCTGTCACATCACCGCGTCCCGCATCCTGTCTGATTTCCGTTTTCAAAATGGCGGCCCGGTTTTCCATTTCTTTCGCCGCACTGCCCTGTGCCTGGGCCAGATTCAGGGCTGCATCTGCGGAAATCATGGTTTCCATGCCTGCCTGAGCCAGCTCGGACTGCTTCCCTTTTCCTGCGGATGTCCGCCTGTTTCTACCCAACATATCCTCCATGGATGTTCCCTTTTCCTGATTTTTCGCTCCGCTGGCAGCTTCTCTGCGCTGTTCTGCCTGGTGTTGCTTTAACTGGTTCTGCAAATCATGAATTTCCTGCATGATTTCCTGACGCTTTTTCCGTTTTGTTTCCATATCCAGTTCCTGATTAGAAGAAAGATTCTGAAGTTCTTTCTGCTTATCCACAATCTTTTTCTGAATATTTTTACTTACGGAATCTGCCTGCTGCAGTCCCGCCTGCCCCGGCCGGGGCATTGTTCCGTTGTTCATTCCGCTGATTCTCATAGGCTAACCTCCTGTCTGTTCATCCGAAATCCTTTTCGCATTTCTGCTGCTTCTATTCAAATCACAGATATCCTGAACATACCCTGTGATTCGTATCACATTTCGGAAGGAGGCAGGCCTGCGGTGAGCAAAATGTTTTTAATCGCCGGTTTTCTGTTGTGAACAGGAGAATGACTGCTTCACAGCTCCAGCCCCGTATCTTCCACCGACTTCTGCATTTCCTCTCTGGTTATTTCCTCAAAAGAAATTATGTTATTTTTTGTGTCACGCTTCACCAGCAGGTATGCTCTCTCCTCTTTCGGAATACCCTCGCATCCGTCACAGAAAATAAAGTTTCTGGCGTCATACAGGACTGCAATCTGTTTTCCCTTATATTTTCCTTCTTCTGTCACACCGTACTTACTGTATTCCTCTGGAAAATTAATACAGGTAATTCCGTCTGTTTCCAGTGCCTCTCCTGACGCATCATATGAGCCCTCTGCCTGGGCCTCTTCCAGATTGATAAATCCGCTTTTCTCCTGCTCTTCGTATATCTGCTCATAAGTAACGCTTTCTTCCGAGTGCAGACTGCCGTCCACATAAGGCACATGAGGTACCGGAATCCGAACAGTCAGCCTGTCATTTTCTTCCTCCTGTTCCCCATATACTGCCTCATGCTCCATCGTGCCCTGTTCTTCTGCATATGCTTCTTCCGTACTTTCTCCGGATGCGGAAGTGGCAAATAAGACAGCGATAAAAACCACCAGCACTGCCGCTCCCGTTACTTCTGCCAGACTGAATCTTTTCTTTTTCATAATCGCAACAATCCTTTCTTCCATTGCATTTCTGCCAAAGGGCAGATTTCTGTGAGATGAAAATCTTCCGAAACCATTCCCCCAGGATACAAAATTACTTTTCCGCTCTGCCAGACTAATCAGAGAAAGGGCGTAAGCCTTCCCGGATTCCTGTCCGAAATACTGAAGCACCCGTTCGTCACAGACCAGTTCCATATCCCGGCCGGCCAGTACATACATCACCCATACCAGCGGATTCCACCAGTGCACGCACACCGTAAGGAGGAGCAGCAGTTTTCTGACCACATCGAATCTTCGGATATGCACCAGTTCATGGGTAAGCACCATCTCCATCTGCCTGGAATCTTCCCATTCCATTCCTTTGGGAAGCAAAATCACAGGACGCAGCACACCGTAAGTCATGGGTGTTGCAATCAGACTGGTCTGGCGCACCTGAACCCGGCGTTTCACCGGAAAGGCGCTGATAAATTCCCGGACAGCCCTGTCTTTTGCCGGCAGTGCGGTACGAAATTCCCGGCAGCATTTCAGATACGTAAACATGTAATATCCTGCTGTCACCAATACTCCGGAAAGATAAATGAATTGCCCCGGAGAAAGAGGAAGCGGGAACTCACCGGCCTGCTTCCCGGAATCCGGAGACATCATTCCATTCTCCCTGCCGGTTCCCGCCGAACTCTGCGTTTCGGATTCTGCATTTCCTGCATGGGAATTTCCTTTTGAATTCTCACTGCTGTCCCATTCCGTATCTGCCCACCGAAACATTTCCGGCTGTTGCGGCAGATTTAATTCCATTCCCCAATGTTCCATCAGTGTCCAGACATTATAAGGCGCCGCCACGGAAACAGGAACCATCAGGCGCAGAAAAGCCAGCGTCCACAACATCAGAAACGTCCTTCCCGGCAGCCTGCTGCGAAGCAGTCTGCGCACCGGAAGAATCACCAGAATCAATATGCCACCTGCAATGCTCATTTCCCACAAACTCATCCTCTGTCACCTCGCTCCGGTTCTTCCGTCATCTTCATCCGCTGTCACCTCATTCCAGTTCTTCCACTATCTGTTTCAGTCTGCAAATCTGCTCCGGCGATAACTGGTTCCTGCTCAGAAGGGCCGCAAACAGCTTGTCGGCAGAGCCATCGTACACCCTGTTAATCAGCTCCTGTGTTTCCGCTTCCTGGACTTCCTCTTTGGGAATCAGGGCCCGGCACATGAAATTCGGCTCGCAGCGCTCAATGGCCCTTTTCTTTATACATCTTTTGATTAAGGTATAGGTGGTATTTTTGTTCCAGCCCACTTCTTCCTTTAACACATCGGAGATGTATTTGGCAGTGCTGTCTCCTTCCCGCCATAACACATCCATCACCTTCAGCTCGGAATCAAATAACTTTATGTCCATCGCAAATCCTCCCAAACTACTGCAGTAGTCTATATGTTCATACTACTACAGTAGTCTCTCCTTGTCAACCCTGAATTACTGTTGCGGAATTAACTGTTACGGAATTAACTGTTGCGGAAGAAGTTCATGAGAATTTCCTTAATATGGTTGTACCGTCTGGCATAGGTATTCTCCACCCGGATTACCTGCAAATCAAACCTTCGGCAAAGCTCCTGTTTCTTTTCTTCCCGCCGCTTTTTCACTTCCTCTTCCAGATGTTCCCGCCCCTCCAGCTCAATGGCCAGCACCGGTACTTCCCGTTCTCTCTGCTGCTCATACACCACAAAATCAAACCGGTCAGAATAAAACAGAGCCGCCCCCTGCTCCGGCAGCACCTCTGAAACAGCCACTTCCCGCTGTACCTGAAAACGGTTCTGGGTCAGCCAGATATTTTCCAGCGCATGATTCAGATTTTTCAGAAATGCCTCCTCTGTGGCTGAGCTGAAAGGCTTTACGCCAAGGGCTCTGGAATTTGCCTGCTTTCCGGTTACCTGGGATTTCCCGTTTTTCCTGGTATACTGTATCAGCTCATATAAATCGTCTTCTCCGTCCTGCTGGTGCAGCCGCTCCAGATTTTTCAGGTCTGACAGTACAATCAGCCTGTCTTTTGCTCTGGAGGTGGCCACATTAATCAGCTCTTTGTTATTCTTCAGCCACTCGTAAGTACCTGCCTGGGTCTGAGAGGTAATGGCAGTAGAAAACAGCACAATATCTTTTTCATCTCCCTGAAAAGCATGGACAGTACCGCAGTCCACATTGGACAGGCCGGCTTTCTTAAGGCCTTCTTCCAGCAGTTTTTTCTGGTTCACAAAAGGCGTAATCACCCCTATGGTTTTGTCCCTGTTTCCGGCCGCATATTTTATGATTTCCTCCGCTTCCCCAGGGGCGGTATTTTTCCCGCTGCTCTGGCTGTCTCTCACATCCAGATACAGCAAAGGCTCCTGTTCGGAACTTTCCGTTTTAATGCAGAGCTTTTCATTATAATATTTTTTATTGTTAAATCCGATGATTTTCTCGTGACAGCGGTAGTGGTAGTGGAGCAGAATCTCATCGCTGACCGCGTCACAGGCCAGAAAGGTTTTGTAAATGGAATTTTTCCGATAGTCGTATTCCTCCGGAACGTTATATTTTTTCCTGAGCTTCTGGTTGACCATTTCTTCCAGCTGAATCACCGGATTAAGCTGCTGCGGGTCCCCTACCATCATCAGGCTGCTGCCCCGGAGAACGGGCACCAGTGAAACGGCGGTATTGCACTGGCTGGCCTCGTCCATAATCACCATGTCGAACATGGGCGCCGGCTCCCCCAGTTTGTGGGCGGAAATACAGGTGGTGGCCACTACGGGAAATATTTCCTGCAGCTTTCTGATATTTTCTTTCCTGCTCAGATATCTGGAAAAATCCTCCAGACGTGTCTTTTTATTTTCATTGAATACAATTTCTTTCAAGTCCTTATGCCTGGGCAAATCCAGTTTCCGGATATATCCGGCGGAAGTGTAGTACAGATATTTTTTCAGGTCTTCCACATTGTCGTCCAGCAGTGAAAATGCTTCTTCTTCGGTAATACTCCCTGTTTTTTCCATTCTGCGCCTTACCTGCTCCATCTGCCTGCCCTGCAAATCCGCCTGGAAAGGCAGCATCTGCACAGACAGGCTGCCTCCTTCTTCGTATTCCAGTACCCGGCTGATGGTTTCTCTCCGTTCTTCCAAATCCAGCAGTTCTTCATACCTGCGCAGCAAATCGGAAAGTTTTCTGGCCCGCTCAATTCTGTCCTCCCGGTTCCTGTCCAGCGTGGAAGCAAATATTTTAACAGAAACGGTCTGCTCATACACTGCCCGGATATGCTCCAGCGCTTCCTGCATTTTCTCGCTGTTTCCCAGACGCAGCACCGGAAAGGGAATGGTTTTGTCCTGGTATTTCATGGAAAGGAGTTTTTCCACCACACCGTTGATGGGGTGATTGTTATAGGACACAAACAGCACGGTTTTTTCATTAAAAAAGGCAGTGACAATGGTATTGATAATGGTGCTGGTCTTTCCGGTTCCCGGCGGCCCCTGGATATAGGCAACAGGATATTTCATGGCGTTGTTGATGGCCAGAAGCTGGTCCAGATTCACCTTCTGCTCCGCAAGCACCACCGGATATGCTTTTCTGCGGCGGGGCCTGCGCACCATTTCTCCGAAAAAGGCCTGAATGGGCGCTGTCACTTCCTGTTTCTGATACATGTCTGTAACGGCCTCATATTCTCTGTGCAAATCCAGGATAATATCCATGCCAAGGCCAATCAGATAAGGCATATCGTCCACACCCAATGCCTGCCCTCTGTGATTTGTAATGCATTCTTTAATCTGTTCCTGATTCTTCTCAAACTCTTTTAACAGCTCATATTCATCCCCGTCCAGAAATTTCCGTACACTCTCCTTCACCCCGTCCAGCGTATATTCCGTGCAGATGACAATCTCATCGTCAGGCCGCAGAATTCTCTGTCTGACATCCAGCTGCAATTTCCGGTAAGCCAGTACATACAGCCCCCTGGGCGTATGGATGCTGAGGACGTTCATGGCAAGCTGCCGGATTTTCAGCCTGCCTTCCCGGTTTCGCTGCTCGTCGGTTTTATACTGGAACTGCTGCACAATCATACGGAACTGTTCTTCGTTCAGCAGGTATGCTTCACCCTGAAAGCTCTCCCGGTCCAGATACCGTACCAGTTCAAAATCAGAATAATAAGGAACCGTGTCCATGCGGTTGCACTGCTCCAGATAATTCAGTATTTTCAGGTTCACCGTATGGTCAAACAGCCCTTTATATTTGCGGGGATTTTCTTCCATATCCCGCACCAGCTTCTCATTTACGGGACAGTAAGAGCCCTCCACGATGGAGGAAGACAGAATGGAATCAATATAGATTCGTTCAAAGGTCTCGGTGGTATACCTGCAAAGGTGCAGCCCTTCCACTTTCAATGTGCGCTTCGCCGGATTCAGGTCATAAATCCCAATCCAGTACCTTGAAATCTGTTCTTCTTTGTTGCGGTATTCAATGCTCATCCATTTGCCCTCGTGGATGGCTCTGAAAATATCACGGTAAATACTGTTCATCCTGTGCGCTCCCTGTATGATTCCTCCCATGCTTCTGCCACAAATCCGGCCTTTTTTACCGAACCACCTTATATTTTAACCGCAGATAAGAATGCTTTAGCGTCTCACAGCCTGTCAGTTCCAGGATTCCCAGACGGTCCAGTTCCTCCTGTCCGGTCAGGGATTTTCCATCAATCAGCGAGGAGGTGTCCTGTCCGCCCACAAGCACCGGCGCCACCACAATATCCACATAATCCAGCAGCTTTTCCCGCAGAAACATTCCGTTCAGAGTTCCTCCCGTCTGCAGGGTAATCCTCTCGCAGCCGTAATTTTCCCGAAGCTGTTCCAGCACCCCATTCAAATCCAGTGTTTCCTGAAATATAATACTGAGGTTTTCCTCTTTGCTTTCAAAAGCCGGATGACGGGGATTGGTGGTAACCAGCACAAATTTCTGAGACCGCCCGCAAAAATAGCGGATACCATGTTCATTCAGATGATGATTATCTATAATTACGAAAGAAACCGGCGTTTTGGGAGGAACGGGTTTCTCATTGACTCCCATTTTGGCCTGTACCCGCCCGGAATTCAACGCCCACAAATCCGTAGTCTGCTCAATTTCATAATACTGCCCAAGGCCTTCCCGGACTCCGTCTATCTTCGGCAAATCCTGGTCAAAATCAAGGGTATCATTCGCCCCTGTGCTTATTCTGCCGTCTACGGACATCAACATGAATAAAGTGGTTACCGGTCTGTTCATTTTGAAACCTCTCTTTCTGAATTATCTCTTAATTATTTCTGAATACCATTATACGTTCCCATGCAGCGCGGGTCAATCAAAATTCCTGTTGCCCCTCTACCTGCGTAAGGG